>DATJRV010000118.1:0-1227 GCA_035504435.1 Solirubrobacteraceae bacterium | reverse complement strand
TCCGCTTTCCTCGTTCATCTCGCCAACGACGGCGTTCGGCTGGTCAGTCACGGGAATCCTTCCAGAATCTTCAGGGCGTGTTCAGGAACTCGCTGCAGTCGCGCAGTCGGGGCAGGTGCCCCAGTAGATGACCTCGGCTTCCTCGATCGCAAAGCCGCTGTCGTCGGATGCGGTCAGGCACGGCGTGTCGCCGACAGCGCAGTCGGCATCGGCGATGGCGCCGCACGACCTGCACACGACGTGGTGATGGTTGTCCGCTACGCGCGACTCATACCGCGCCACCGAGCCCATCGGCTGGATACGCCGGATCAGGCCAGCGGCCGTGAGCGCGCGCAGGACGTCGTAGACGGCCTGATGGGACACTTCACCAAGATCCTCGCGCACCATGCCGATGATCGAGTCAGTGTCGGCGTGCGCGTGGTCGTACACCGCCGACAGGACCGCAACGCGAGGACGTGTCACGCGCAGGTCAGCCCCGCGCAACAAGCGCTCGAACTCCGACGGCGTGGGCACGCTCTGAAGTTTGGCCCATTTTCTAGAATCAATCAAGTTTGGGGCGGCAAGCCGTAGGTCGCCACGGAGAACACCTACCAGTCGACCGCGGCCGCGGGGCCACGCTACCGTTTTCAGGTGAGCGTTACCCCCCGCGCGCGCCCCGACGAGATGACACTGCTGGCGCTGGCCCGTGATGGCGACCAGGACGCGTTCGGCGAGCTCGCCGGCGCCCACCGCGCTGAGCTGCGCGCCCACTGCTACCGGGTGCTCGGCTCGCTAGAAGATGCTGAAGATGCCCTCCAGGAGGCGTTGCTGCGCGCCTGGCGGGGCCTTTCCGGATTCGAGGGGCGGAGCTCGGTCCGCTCCTGGCTGTACGCAATAGCCACCAACGCGGCCATGGACGTCGCCCGGCGACGGTCACGGCGGGAGCTTCCAGTCGGCTTCGGCCCGTCAGCCGCTCCGGATGCCGGCGTCGGCCCGTCGCAGGCCGAGCCCCTCTGGCTGGAGCCCTATCCAGACCACTGGCTGGCCGATGACGGATCCTCGTCGCCCGAAGCGCGTTATGAGCAGCGCGAGAGCGTGGAACTGGCGTTCGTCGTCGCTCTGCAGTACCTGCCGCCGCTGCAGCGAGCGGTGCTGCTGCTGCGCGAAGTGGCAGGCTTTCCGACCACCGAGATAGCCCGCCAGCTCGGCACGTCGGCAGCGGCGGTGAACAGCGCGCTGCAGCGCGCC
>DATJRV010000117.1:0-30623 GCA_035504435.1 Solirubrobacteraceae bacterium | reverse complement strand
TCCTTCCACAGCGACTGGTGCACGTGCATGCCCGAGCCGTTCTCCTCGTAGATCGGCTTGGGCAGGAAGGTCGCGCTCTTGCCGGCCGCGCGGGCGACGTTCTTGACGATGTACTTGTGCAGCATCAGCGTGTCGGCCATCCGCAGCAGCGGCTGGAAGCGCAGGTCGATCTCGCCCTGGCCGGGGCCGCCGACCTCGTGGTGGTGGAACTCGCACGGCACGCCGAGCGCCTCCAGCGTCAACACCATCAGCCCGCGCAGGTCGCCCATCGTGTCCAGCGGCGGCACCGGGAAGTAGCCCTCCTGCGAGCGCGGGTGATGGCCGACGTTGCAGTTGACCTCCGCGTCGCCGAAGCCCGCGCCGCGGTTCCAGTAGGCCTCGGCGGTGTCCACCTCGTAGAAGGCGGTGTGCGTGCCCTGATCGAAGGACACGTGGTCGAACACGTAGAACTCGGCCTCGGGGCCAAAGAAGGCGGTGTCGGCGATCCCGGTCTCCGCCAGGTGGCGCTCGGCCTTCTGCGCGACGTAGCGCGGGTCGCGCGAGTACGCCTCGCGGGTGATCGGGTCGATCACGTTGCAGATCAGCGACAGCGTGCGCACCGAGTAGAAGGGGTCGATCTTGGCGGTGCTCGCGTCAGGCATCAGCAGCATGTCCGACTCGGAGATCTGCTGGAAGCCGCGGATCGAGGAGCCGTCAAAGCCGAGGCCGTCGCTGAACGCGTCCGCGTCCAGGGCGCTCACCGACAGCGTCATGTGCTGCCAGGTGCCGGGGACGTCGGTGAACTTGAGGTCGATCATCTGCACGCCCAGCTGCTCGGCCATCGCGAGCACATCCGCGGCCCCTGGGCTGTCGCTGCCGGAGTGCCTCTCGATCGTCAGCGGCTGCCCGCCGGTGACGAGGTCGGTGATTGCGCTTTCAGATATTGCGGACATGGACTCGGCCGATCGCTCCTCGATGACGGGTGGGTGGGGAGACAGCAGGAAATCCCCCGCTTCGTGCGCACGAAGCGCAAGCAATCGTAATGACACGCGAGCCCAAGGCGATCACCGGATGGCGAAATCGCGGGCGCGATCTTTCGACGGGTGGCCAAAGCGCGTCGCGCCGCGCCGCTCGCGGACGATGCGCGAGCGCCGGCCTGTGGGGGCGCCCGCCGCCGGGCCGGCGCCGAGCTCGATCAGGGCGAGATCGGGAACTGGCCGACTTCGACGTGGCCGGTGTCGGGGTTGACGTGGGTGAGCTTGGGCTTGGGGGCGATGTTCACGGCGAAGTGCCCCTGCACGAGCCCACCGCTCTGCGTCCGCGCCCTGGCCTTGCCCGCCAGCCCGGCGGCGACCGTGTAGCTGACCGTCCAGGAGCCGGACTTCACCGGCACGACGTCCCACGTGAGCGTGCGCGTGGCGCCCGGTGCGAGCGCGCCGAACGCCCACGTGTTCACGTACGCCGTTTGCCCGCCACCCACCGGGCTGACTTCGTCGCTTTCCACAGGGGGGGTGGCGATCCCGCCGGCGCCCTGTTCGATCACCCACACCGGACGCTGGTTGTCCGCCAGTTCGGGATAGTGGGAGGTGTAGTCGAAGGAGTTGATCGTGACGGCCAGGTCGGGCACGGTCCTGGTGCCTGTGTTGCGCACGCGCAAGGCCATGCTCGACGGTCGCGCGATCGATTGGGCTGCGGGGAAGCTGGCGCCCAGCACCTGCACCGAGTAGGTGCCCGACGGTTCGTGCGCGTCCTGGCGCGTGCCGCCACCGCAGGCGCCCAGCAGCAGCGCGCACGCGCCCACTGCCGCGAGCGCGCGCAGGCGCGGCGCCGGGCGAGAGCCGGCCCGTGCCCGAAGCGAAAGCACCCACAAACCTGTACGCCCCTCCCTCACGACGGGCCACGATACCAGCGCCTCTGGCGCCTCGTCAGGGCCTGGGCGGGGCGTGCGCGCCGGCTACCGGTGGCGTACGCCTGGCGCATCGCGTAGAGTTCGGGACCGCCGCTGATCGCTATTTGCAGGAGGGGAAGGGCAAGCAATGGTTCGTAGTGTCGCCGAACGGGTGGGCCATCCCGCGAGGCATGTGCTCGAGGAATTCGGGGACATGATGATCCTCACCGGGCGCACCATCTGGTCCGCATTGCGTCCCCCCTACCCGTACGGGGGCGAGCTCGTCTCGCAGTTCCTGTTCACGCTGCGCCTGGTGTGGTTTCCGCTGCTGCTGTCGACCGTGGCGATCGACTACGGAGCGCCGGGGCTGCAGGCTGCCGACTTCCTGCGGCTGTTCGGGGCGCTCGACCGCCTGGGCGGCTTCTTCGTGATCGAGGTGGTCCGCGAAATCGGGCCGTTCATCACGGCGATCGTGGTCGCGGGCGTCGCCGGCACCGCGATCACCGCCGATCTCGGCGCGCGCAAGGTGCGCGAGGAGCTCGACGCGCTGCAGGTGCTCGGCGTGGACCCCGTCAAGAACCTCGTCGTGCCCCGCTTCCTCTCGCTGATGGTCGTCACCGGGCTGTTCGACATCTACGCGCTGCTGTTCGGGATCTACGGCGGCATCCTCGCCGAGCTGTTCAACGGGCAGCCGCTGGGCCCCTTCTGGGCGACGCTGCTCTCGAACGCCAACACGACCGACCTGTGGGGCTCGGTGCTGAAGACGACCGTGTTCGGGGCGATCATCGCGATCGTCTGCTGCTACAAGGGCATGACCGCCTCCGGCGGCGCCGAGGGCGTCGGGCGGGCGGTCAACGAGGCGGTCGTGATCGCCTTCCTCGGCATCGGCGCCTTCAACTACGTGTTCACGCAGACGCTGCTCGCCACGCACCCGCAGATCCTGGTGCTCAAATAATGAACGAACTGCTCGCGATGCCGCGCGAATGGCTTGAAACGGCCGGCATCATCGGCCGCTTCACCGGCAGCGTCGTCCGCGACGTGTTGAGCCTGCGCGTCTTTCGCTTCTTCGGCGAGGCGCTGCGCCAGTCCGGGATCTTGATCGTCGGCTCCACGACGGTGATCTGGGGTCTGGTGTTCCTGATCGGCCTGGGCGGGTGCGGCATCCAGGCCGCGTACTTCAACCAGTCGACCGGCACGCCGAACTACGCCGGCGTGTTCGCCGCGTGGTGCAACCTGCGCGAGGCAGTGCCGCTCGTGTTCGGCTACATGATGTCCGCGAAGGTCGGCACCGGGATCGTGGCGGAGCTCGGTGCGATGCGCATCTCCGAGGAGATCGACGCGCTGGAGGTGATGGGCGTGGACTCGATGGTCTTCCTGTGCGGCACGCGCCTGCTCGCCGGGTGGCTGGTGCTGCCGTTCATGTACATCTCCGCCATCGGCGTCGCCTTCCTGGCCTCCTATCTGGCGATCGTCGATCAGTTGGGCTTCACCTCCTCGGGCGGCTATCTGCTGGTCTTCTGGCAATTCCAGAATCCCACCGACTTCCTGTATAGCGTGATCAAGGGGATGGCGATCGCCACGGCGATCGTGCTCGTGGCCTGCTATTACGGCTATAACGCGAGTGGCGGCCCCGTAGGGGTGGGCAAGGCCACCGCCAAGTCGATGGTGCTGAACCTGATCCTCGTGAACGTAATCGACGCACTCGGCACGCAGATCTTCTGGGGAACGAACCCGCGCGCCCCGATCGGGGGTTGACGATGGCGGTCGAGCAGCCACGCGACCCCCAGCTGGAGGAGGACGAGTTCCGCTACCACACGGGCACGATCCGCCCGTCCAAGGCGCCGGACGCGATCGAGTTCGTGGAGGTGCACAAGTCCTTCGGGCGCAACCACGTGCTACGGGGGCTGAACATGGGCTTGCCGGAGGGCAAGATCTCGATGATCATCGGCCCGTCCGGCACGGGCAAGTCGGTGTGCATCAAGCACATCGTCGGCCTGATGTACCCCGACGAGGGCGACGTGATCGTGCACGGCCGCTCGATCCCCAGCCTGTCGGACGACGAACTGTTCGCGCTGCGCCGCAAGTTCGGCGTGCTGTTCCAGGACGGCGCGCTGTTCGGTTCGCTGAACCTGTACGACAACATCGCCTTCCCGCTGCGCCAGCACACGGAGAAGGGCGAGGACGAGATCGCGGAAATCGTCAACCGCCGCATGCGCGAGGTCGGCCTGGGCGGCGAGGGCGCGAAGATGCCCAACGAGCTCTCCGGCGGCATGCGCAAGCGCGCGGGCTTCGCGCGCGCGCTCGTGCTCGACCCGGAAATCGTCCTCTTCGATGAGCCCGACTCGGGTCTCGACCCCGTGCGCACCGCGCTGCTGTGCGAGCTGATCAAGGAGGTGCACGCGGAGAACGGCGGCTGCTACGTGGTGATCACCCACGACATCATGAGCGCGCGGCGCGTGGCCGAGCACATCTGCGTGCTGTGGAAGGGGCGGATCGTCGAATCGGGCCCCGCCGACGAGCTGTTCGCCTCGGAAAACCCCTTCGTGCGCCAGTTCCTCTCCGGCGAAGCGGCCGGGCCGCTAGGGATGGAGTGATCCCTGGGCTCAGGGCCGGCGCATTGGATCTCTGAGCGCCACTAGCCTGCGGTCGTGAACGCTTCAAGACTCCTGTCGGCGCTTGCAGGCGGCGCGGGCCGCCGGCCGCGCTTGGTGCTCGCGCTGGCGCTCGTGCTCGGCGTGGGCGGCGCTGCGCTGGCGGTGCGCCTGCGCCCCACCGCCGCGACAAACACGCTGGTGTCGAGCTCGAGCGCCGACTACCAGGCCACGCAGCGCTACTACCGCGAGTTCGGCGAAGAGCCGGTGGTGGTGCTCGTGAAAGGCAACCTCCAGCAGCTCGTGCTGAGCTCGGACCTCGAGCGGCTGCTCGGGCTCGAGGGCTGCCTGTCGGGCAACGTCCCGGTGAAGGCGCTCGCCGACGAGGGCGGGCTAAACGGTCCGTGCGGGCAGCTGGCGCGCGCGAAGACCGTGAAGGTGGTGTTCGGGCCGGGCACGTTCCTCAACGAGGCCGCCGAACAGATCGACAAACAGCTGGCGGGCGCGAGCTCCACCGCGAACGCGCAGGCCAAGCAGGCGGAAGCGCTCGTGCTGCGCGCGGCGCTCGCGCGCGGGATGTCCGCGGCGCAGGCGCACGCGCTCGCCGCCCAGGCGCGCAAGGTCTCGCTCGCGGGCTTCCAGTCGAGCCTCGTCACGCTCGCGCTCAAATACGGGCTCACGCAGGCGCCGAGCATCGAAGACGCCAACTTCGTCTCCAACGTGGTGTTCGACTCGACCAAGCCCGCCGGCACCCCCAAGTCGCGCTTCGCCTACCTGTTCCCCAGCCGCAACGCGGCGCTCGTGTCGGTGCGCATGAAGGCCGGGCTCTCCGAAGCGCAGCGCAACCGCACGATCGCGCTGATCCGCCAAGCGGTGCGGATGCCCCAATGGCAACTCACGCACGGCGAGAGCTACCTGGTGACCGGCGAGCCGGTGATCGTCGCCGACCTGACGAGCGCGATCAGCCATTCGATCGAGCTGCTGTTGATCGCCGTGCTGGTGCTGATGGCCGCCACGCTCGGCCTGGTGTTCTCCGGGCGCCCCCGTCTGCTGCCGCTCGCGCTCGCGCTGCTCGCCGCCGCGATCACCTTCGGCGCCCTGTCCGCGGTTGGCGCGTCGCTGACGATGGCCTCGATCGCAGTGCTGCCAGTGCTCGTTGGGCTCGCCGTCGACTACTCGATCCAGTTCCAGGCGCGCGTGCAGGAGGCATCCACCGCCGCGTCGTCATCGGAGGTGGATGGCGACGCGTCCGCGGAGGCGGCGGCCGGGCCGGGCGGGCGTGACGCGCTGGGCGCGCACGACGTCGCGGTGCCCATAGAGCGCGCGGCGGCGGCCGGCGCGCCGACGCTCGCCACCGCCGCGGCGGCGAGCGCGGCGGCGATGCTCGTGCTGCTGCTCTCGCCCGTGCCGATGGTGCGCGGCTTTGGCGTGCTGTTGATCGTGGGGGTGGCGATTGCGCTCGTGTGTGCGCTCACCGCCGGCGCGGCGGCGATCTCGCTGAGCGCGCGCGCCGCAGCACGGGCGCGTCACGCGTCGCCGCGCCGGCGTGTGCTCGCGGCTGCGCCCGCCGGTGCCCTGCATGGGGTACTGGCGGTGGCGTGGCGCGGCGCACGCGAAGTGTTGGCGGACAACCCGCTGACGCGCGCGTTCACGCGCGTCGCGCTCGAGGGCGCGGTGCGCAACCCAACGCGTGTGCTGGCCGCCGGTCTGGCGCTGGCGGTGCTCGGCTGGGGCTTGGATACGCAGACCAGCGTGCAGACGGACATCACCAAGCTCGTCCCGCAGAACCTCGGCTCGCTGCAGAACCTGAACACGGTCGAGCGGATCACCGGCGTGGGCGGGGAAATCGAGCTGCTGGTCGAAGGCCGCAACCTGACGAAGCTGTCGAGCATCGAATGGATGGTCGCCTACCAGAAGGCGATCCTCGCGCGCTTCGGCTACAGCGCCGCGCGCGGCTGCCAGCACGCGCGCCTGTGCCCGGCGTTCTCGCTGCCGGATCTGCTGGAGCAGCAGGGGTCCGGGGCGGCGAAGCTCTCGCAGGCCGAGATCGACGGCCTGCTGGGGGTGATCCCCGCGTACTTCTCCCAGGATGTGATCACCTCCGACCGCCACGTGGCGACGCTCGCGTTCGGCATTCGCCTGATGAGCCTGAGCCGTCAGCAGCAGCTGATCGAACAGATGCGCGCGCGCCTGCACCCACCGCCCGGCATTCACGCGAGTCTCGTCGGCCTGTCGGTGCTGGCGGCGCAGTCGGGGTCGCAGGTGGCCAGCCCGTGGCGCCGGCTGGAGACGCTGCTCGCCGGCCTGCTCGCGGTTGCGCTCGTGCTGCTGGTGGTGTTCCGCGGCGATCGCCGGCGCGCGCTCGTGCCGCTCGTGCCGATCGTGCTCGCCAGCGGCTGGTCGGCGCTGATCCTGTTTGCCGTACGCGTGCCGCTGAACCCGATGTCGGTTACGCTCGGGGCGCTGGTGATCGCGATCTCCACCGAGTTCAGCGTGCTGCTGTCCGAGCGCCACCGCCAGGAACGGATGGCCGGCCATGACACCGTGCAGGCGCTGCGCCGCAGCTACCGGCGCACGGGCGCCGCCGTGGCGGCGTCGGGGGTGACGGCGATCGTCGGCTTTGGCGTGCTGTCGCTCTCGGACATCGCGATGCTGCGCGACTTCGGGCTGGTGACGCTGATCGACCTCAGCGTGTCGCTCGTGGGCGTGCTGGTGGCGCTTCCCGCCACGCTGGTGCTCGCCGCGTCGGTCCCGCATCGCCCCGCTACGGGGCAGGGGGATGCCGCCGCGCACGAGCGGCGCGGGCGCGCGGCCCATGTCGGGCGCCGGGTGCGCCAGGCGTGGGTCCGCTCGTGAGCCCGTCGCGCTACGGCGGCTATCTCGGTCTGGTCGGGCTGATCGTGCTCGTTGGTTTCATCGTGCGCACTGTGTTCGTCAGCCCGCTGGACCCCAGCGGCATCGCGCCGGGGCACAAGCTGCCCGCGTTCGCCACGCCGCTGGCGCGCGGCAGCCTCTCCGGCGATGCGGACATCGCCACGCACGCCAACGACGGGGAAGCTGGGAAGGTGCCGGCGTGCGCGGAGCGCGGCGCGCAGATCCTGAACGTGTGCCAGCTCTATGAACAGGGGCCGCTGGTGCTGGCGCTGTTCGTCGACTCCGGATCGTGTACGCGCATCCTCGACAGCATGCAGGCGCTGGCCGCGCAGTTTCCCAGCGTGCGCTTCGCCGCCGTGGCGATTCGCGGCAGCCGCAAGCAGGTGCGCGCACTGATGCGCACGCAGCATCTGACGTTGCCGATCGGGCTCGACCCCGAAGGTGCGGTGGCCGTCCTGTACAAAGTGTTCACCTGCCCGCAGGTGAACTTCGCCTACCGCGGCGGCGTCGTGCAGAGCAAGGCGCTGCTCGGCAACGCGTCGGCCACCAGCCTGCGCGCGCGCGTTCGCGCGCTGCTCGCCGCGACGCGCGCGCGTGAAGTGAAGGAGCGCCCGGCGTGAGCGGCGTGCCCCCTGGCGGTCCGCAGGCGACGGGGGGACGACACGGCGAGACGGCTGCCGGCTGGCGCTCCCCCGAGATCGAGGCTGAGCTGCCCGGCCTGCGCCTGCTCGTCGGCGAAGCGCAGCACACGCGTGCCCAGTCGCTCACCGGCGGCTCGCCGGTGGAGGTCAGGACGCGTCTGCGCGAGCTCTCCAACCGCTTTCGCGGCGCTAGGGCGGTGGGCATTCGTCGTGAGCCGATCCCCGGCGCCTATCGCGTGTTCTTTCGCCAGATCGGCCTCGACCCCGACACCGTGCGTACACCGATCGAGGCCGCGATCCTCGAGCGGATGCTGTACGGCGGCTTCGTCCCCGACAGCCTGCTCGCGGACGCGTTGTTGATCGCGCTGCTGGACACCGGCGTGCCGGTGTGGGCGCTCGACGCGGACGCGGTGGACGGAGCGCTCGGCATTCGTGCCAGCGCCGAAGGCGAGCCGCTCGGCCGCGCGCCCGACGCACCTACGCTGCCCGCCGGATGCCTGGTCGTCGCCGACACCTCGGCTGCGCTCGCGGTCCTGTTCGGTACGGCCGCCGTCGCGCACCAGGCGCACGCACGCACGTGCCGGCTGGCGCTGTTCGCCGTGCAGGTCGACGGCGTGCCGACGCTGTACGCAGAAGAGGCGCTGTGGAGCTGCCGGGCGGTGCTCGAACAGACCTAGCGGGCGCGCGCGAAGTGCGTCATCCGCGACACGGCCGCTGGTAAAATCCGTGGCTGCCGAGAGGAGGCGGGTGTGAGCAGCTACGAGCAGCAAGTCATCGATCGAGACCTCTCCGCCCCGCTGGCCGGGGGCACTTCGGGGGGCATGCACGCCTCGGTGCGCGACGCGCGATTCGCGGCGAACGCCGCCGACGAGCGCGCGGCGCGGAGCTCGCTGCGCGCGCAGATCGCCCGTCTGGAGCGCGAGCGGGCGGCAATCGTCGCCGAGCGCTTTCCCTTCATCGCCGCGCCGGCGCCGCTCGGCGGGGTGGGGGCCGGTGCGCCCACGCTGCTCGACCTCGGAGCGCTCGAGCGTGTGCGCGACCAGCTGGCCGCGGACGTGCAGCAACTGCACACGCGAGTCCGCGCACGTGCCGAGCACGAGCGCCGCGCGCGCGAGCAGCTGCAGCGGATGCAACTGGAACCGGGCCGCCACAAGTTTGCGCGCCTGCCCGTCAGAGACCTGGGGCAGGGCGGGTGCGGCGTGTGGGAGGTACGCCCGCGCCTGGGCCTGATCGGCATGCTCGCGGGCTGGTGGCAGCTGACGCTGTCCTCCGGCTGTCCCTTAGCCAAGGGGCCGCGCTGTGCGCGGCCCCGGCGTGTCGAGTCAAACAAGGGGCCGCGCTGTGCGCGGCCCCGCTTCACGTCCGCCAGCCATCTCCGGCACACGGCCGCGGCTCAAGCCGGCGAGGCCAGACCTTCGGCGAGCCACGGCGTCTCGGTCCACGGCTGGCCGCGCTTCACCGACGTGAGCATCGCCGCCAGCGTGCGGCGTTGACGCTCGGTCATCGAGCCGACGGTCTTCTTTTCTGACATCGGCACCTGGGCGAGGAACTTGCGGCAGCGCGTCTGTCCCCAGCGGCGTTGGCTCATCAGGAGATCGGCAACAGCCATGCTGTGCGCCTCCCACGGGCATTCGAGGATTACCTCGGCAACGTGCAGCTCGCCGATGGCCACGCGGCGCTTGAGCTCCGCGCGAGCCAGACGAACCTTGTTGGCGCGCTCCAGTGCGCGCATGTACTGTGGGCCGCCAGGGGCAACCGTCGCTGTCGCGTTCATAAGGGCAATCTCCCCCGCTCTCGACGCGATGGCACACGCGACGAGAACGTGCTAGCTGTGTGTGGTTTATCTTGTACGTCCCTACCGGGTCATGCCAAGTCGTCTGCGGTGGCGGCGGATGTTCCGCCAACCCCGCCCTCTCCCGACGGCTATGTGGGGCGAACCCCAAAACGACCTTGCAGAGCGCATGTGGAAGCTATGCGAGGAGGCCTCTCGGGGTCAATATCTCGCCGGCTGGATCGTGCGCTAGCAGCGACCTTTTTCGATCACAGCGCGACTTGTGAAGAAGCGGACAAGACCGGCCTCGTGCGTGCACCGTTCGCTCACGCGTCGTGCGCTGCGGGGAGCGGACCGTGCTGGGACTCGAACTCGCGCTTGACGCGCGCGAACGCTTCCAGCGCGCGGTCGAGCGTGTCGTGGTCGTGGGTGGCCATCACGCTCGTGCGCAGCAGCGCGCCGCCGGGCGGGACCGCCGGGTAGATGGCGCAGTTGGTGAACACGCCGGCGTCGTACAGCGCGCGCCACAGCTGCGCTGCCTTCCAGTCGTCGCCGACGACGATCGGCACGATCGGCGTGCGGATCGACTCCAGCGGCGCGTCCGGCTCTGGTCCGGTGCGCACGGGCGCGCCGCTGCGTAGGCAGAAGCCGAGCGCGGCGAGGCCATCCGCGAAGTAGCGCGCGCGCTCGAGCACGCTTGCCAACATCGCCGGCCCCTCGTCCGAGCGCACGATCCGTAGCGCAGCCAGCGCTGCCCCCAAGGCGGCGGGTACGGCCGAGGCCGTGAACAGGAAGGCGCGCGAGGAGATGCGCAGGTAGTCGATCACCTCCGCGGGACCCGCGATGAAGCCGCCGCACGCGGCCAGCGACTTGGAGAAAGTGCCCATGCGCAGGTCCACGCGGTCCTCGACGCCCAACAGCTCGCATGCGCCGGCGCCGCGCGCGCCCAAAACCCCCGCTCCGTGCGCCTCGTCGACCATCAGCCGCGCGCCGTGACGGGCGCACAGCTCGGTGATGTCCACCAGCGGCGCGACGTCCCCCTCCATCGAGAAGACACCGTCGACGACCACCAGCACACCGCCGCCGTCGCCCTCGGCGCGCGTCAGCGCGTGCTCGAGCTTGTCCAAGCGGTTGTGGCGGAACGGGCGCAGCTTCGCCCTGGAGATGAGCGCGCCGTCGAGGATCGACGCGTGGTCGGCGGAGTCGACGATCACGGTGTCCGCAGGGCCGAGCAGCGTGCCCAGCGTGCCCACGTTGGCCTGGTGGCCGGTGGTGAACACGATCGCGTCATCGGTGCCCATCCATTCCGCGAGCTCGCGCTCGAGCTCGAGGTGCAGCGGCGTGGTGCCATTGAGCAGCCGCGAACCCGTGAGGCCCGTGCCGTAACGGTGCAGCGCGTCCTCGGCCCCTTGCGTCACGCGCTCGTCGGCGGTCAGCCCAAGGTAGTTGTTGGACGCGAGCATGATCCGCGGCGCGCCCTCCATCTCCACCACCGGCATCGCCGGCGACTGCACGGTGCGGAAGTACGGCATCAGGTCGGCTTCGCGCGCGGCGCGCAAGAGCTCCTCGCGCTCGTGTCCGCGGACCTTGGCGAAGACGTCTATCGAGGTGGGCATATAGGGTGCGCGGCGATGGCGGTCGAAGTCGACAGGGTCTCCGGGGGCAGGGATCTGCGGGCGTTCATCGATCTGCCCTTCCGCCTGCATGCTAACCAGCCGCGGTGGGTCCCGCCGCTGAAGCTCGAGCGCCGGCTGTTCCTCAACCGCCGCATGAACGCGTTCTTCACGCACGGCGAAGCCGAGTATTTCCTCGCGCGTCGCGACGGTCGCGTGGTCGGGCGGATCACCGCGCAGGTCAACCACGCGTTCAACGAGCACCAGCAGAAGAACTGGGGCTGGTTCGGCTTCCTCGAGTTCGAGGACGACGCCGTGACGCTCGAGGCGCTGCTGGACGCCGCCGCGTCGTGGCTGCGCGAGCGCGACAAGGAGCGCATGGTGGGGCCGGCGTGCTTTGCGATGAACGACGAGAGCGGCGTGCTGATCGAGGGCTTCGACCTGCGCCCGATGATCGTGCAGCCGTGGAATCCGCCCTACTACCCCGAGCGCCTGGAGCAGGTGGGGATGGCCAAGGCGATGGACCTACTGATGTGGAACCTGGAGATCGCCGATCGCGAGCGGGTGCTGCCGGTGATCTTCGAGCTCGCCGAGAAGGTGCAGTCCGAGCACGGCATCCGCGTGCGCCACATGCGTCGCTCCCAGCTGCGCAAAGACATGGACGCGTTCGCTGAGATCTACAACGCCGCGTGGTCGAAGAACTGGGACTTCGTGCCGTACTCCAAGAAGGACCTCGACGCCTACGCCCAGGAGATCCACCTGGTGTTCGACAAGCACTGGTGCTTCATCGCCGAGAAAGAAGACACCGGCGAGGTGGTGGGGATGGCGATGACCTTCCCCGACATCAACCAGGTGCTCGAACGCATGAAAGGCCACCTGCTGCCGTTCGGCTGGTGGCACTTCGTCAACAAGCGTCGCATCATGGACCGCGTGCGCGTTGGCTTTCTCGGCGTCAAGCCCGAGTACCAGCACACCGGTGTGGCCGCCAAGCTGTACGTCGAACATTTCAACACCGCCGCCGTGCGCCCGCAAAAGGGGGGCGAGATGGGCTGGATCTTGGAGACCAACAAGTCGATGAACCGCGGCATGGAAGCGATGGGCGGGCGCATCGTCAAGCGCTACCGGATGTATGAGCGCGTGTTCTAGACGCGGTCCGGAGCGCGCGGTCCGGAGCGCCCTCTAGACTGGCGCAGGTGAGCGAGCCCTCGCAGCCAAGTCCCGCGTCGCCGGCAAGCGGGCAGGCGGGCGCGGACGGTGAGCAGCTGACTGCCGACGCGCTGCCCGTGCTCGCGGAGGGCGTGCGCGTGATGCCCGCTCGGCAGGCCGCCGCGGCGCTCTCCAGCGAGCGCCGCGTGGCGATCCCGGCGGTGGGAGCGGCCGCGGTGGCGGCCGGATCGTTCGTGGCCGGCGCGGCGGTGGTCGGGCTGGTGCACCGCCGCCAGCGGCGCACGGGCGCGCTCAGCAAGCGCAGCTCAGCCCGGCGCGCGGTCAAGCGGTCGCGCGCCGGTGCCCACTCTGGTGGCCGCGCAGGCGGGAAGACGGCCGAGCTCGTGCAGATCGTCAGCAGCCGCTCGCTGCTCGTGGACGTCCACCTGCTAGGTGGTCCCGGCGGGCGCTGAGGCGCACGTCGTGGGCGAGCGCGTCGAGCTGCGCGAGGAGGTCACGCCGGCAGGGCCGTTCCGCCTGCCGCGCCGCTGCGGCGCGGACGGGCTGATGCGCCGCCACGGCGGCGTGCTGGAGCGCCTGCTGCACCACGCAGGCGAGCCGGTGGTGGTCAGGGTCGCGCAGAGCGCGCCCGACCGGGTGCTGTTCGGCGCGCGCGCGGGCAGCCGGCAGGCGTGCGCGCACGGCATCGCCCGCATGCGCTTCGCGCTCGGCGTCGATGAGGATCTGCGGCCGTTCCTGCGCCGCTTCGCGCGCGATCCGCTGATCGGGCGCTCGCTGCGGCGACGGCCGTGGCTACGCGCTTCTCGCCGGCCCGAGCCGTTTGAGGCGCTCGCGTGGGCTATCTGCGAGCAGCTGATCGAGTACGAGCGCGCGGCGGCGATCCAGCGCCGGATCGTGGCCACGCTCGGACGGCGCGCGAGCGGCTGGGATGCGGGCGCGTGGCGCCTGCGCGATCTACCCGCCACGGCGGTGCTCGCCGGCACCGCGCCGGCGCTGCTGCAGTCCTTCGATCTGGCCGGCTCCCGCGCGCTGACGCTCGTGCACGCAGCGCGCGAGGTCGCGCGCGGGCGGGTCGATCTGCACGACGAGCAGCACGAGCACGCGTGGCGCAAGCTGCGCGCGATCCCCGGCATCGGATCGTGGACGGTGGAGATGCTCGCGCTGCACGGGCAGGGGCGCCACGATCAGCTGCCGGCTGGGGATCTGGGGCTCTTGCAGCTCGTCGGTCGCGCGCTCTCCGGCGGCGACCCACACGCGCGGGCGCAGGAACAGCAGGTGCGCGAGTTCTTCGCCCCCTACGCGGGGTGGGCGGGATTGGCCGCCGTGCACATGCTCGCCGGCGGGCTCTAGCGGGCTCTAGATCAGCCGGCGACCGGCACGCGGTAGCGGCGCGAGCGCGGGTCCTGCTCAAGCAGCCCGGCTGCCAGCAGCGTGGTCATGTAGCGGTGGGTGGTGCTCGGGCTGAGCTCGAGCTGCTCGGCCACGTCGGTCACCGCCAACGCGCCGCCGTCGGTGGGAAAGCACGCGAGCACCAGCAGGCCGAGCAGCAGTGAGCGCGACAGGCGCGGGCTGGCGGCCAGCTTCTCGTAGTTGGACGGCAGCCCGCGCTCAGCCAGGCCATGCAGGACGCTGGCCACGCCGCTGCCCTCGGCGGTGCTGCGCACGACCTGATCGATCTGCGTGCGCGTCAGCTCAATCGTGATACCGCTGGTGGTCATCGAGATGTGATCGGTTCAAGCAGACGCGAGCCGGGCGCCATTGGCACCCGGCTCGGTCACTGGCGAGACGAAAGCGGGATATGGACCTAGCGAGCCTTGCGTGGCTTACGCACTAGCCCAGTTCACGCTCAAGGATCATCGCGCCGAAGACCCCATGCGGGCAAGGGGAAAGTCCAATACTTGACTTTCAAGTCGCGCGGTTGGCGGCCGCGGGTGCAAGCAGGCGGCTGGCCGCCCGCCGCGCGCTCGCGCCCGATGCCTCGGAGACCTCGCCGAGCGCCCGGCGTGCCCTCAGGACAGCCATCGTGGGTGCCGCGAGCGCTCCCATCGTCTCCAGCACGCATTCCGCGGCCGGGCAGGTGCTCGGTTCGGAGACGGCTGGGGCGGAGAGATAGAAGCTGGCCATCGCGGCGACGATCAGCGCATGGCGCGCCCCGTCGGGCAACGATTCGGCTCCGCGTACGGCACGCGTGGCGATCCACCCGAGGCGATGTGCGGCTTCGCTCGTAGACGCGTAGTGATCGATCAGGCTGTGGTGGCCGCATTCGACGTCCCGTGCACGGTCGATCAAGCTGTCCAGCAGGACGTGCAGCGCGCTGATCCAGGGGAAGTACGCTCGCTCGGTGGCCATCGTCTCCGCGGGGCTGAGCCCTGGCTTGGCGGCGGCGGCGATCAGGGCGAAGACGGTCATCGAGGAGGCGCCGCCCGCCGCGGCCTCCCACCAGCGCATGTCGGTGCCAGGCGGCGCGACGGCCGCGCCCCACAGCGCAAGCGCGCGCGGACGATCGTCCGCTTCCTCGTGGTTGAGGCTCTGATAGGCCACGATGCTGCGCGCCGCACGTAGTGCGGACTGCGCGACGGCCTGATAGGAGGGCAGCGCACGCAGCGCGCTGCGGCAGGTCTGCACCAGGTTCCAGATGTAACCGTTGTCCTGGCGCTTGCGGTGATGCTTGTAGTAGTCCGGCTGCGGGTTCGTGGGATCGAGCGCGCTCAGCAGCGCCAGGTGCAATTGGCGGCCATTGCTCACGGGGTCATCGTTTGGCTGCTCCGACAAGGTGTCGACATAGTCGTAGGCCGTCTGGTAAGCGACGACAGCGCGCACCACGCGGGCGCGATAGGCGTATGGCACGAGCGCTGCAAACGCAGCGGCACCCTCGTAATTTCCGCGCTCGTCGCGCTGGGTGATGAGCGCCAGCCTGCGCAGCATCGGGTCAGGGATTTGTCGAGCACGTGCGTGCCAGTGGCGGAGCTCTCTGCTGACGAGCGGGAACGTGCCGAGCCAGTAGCTCGATGCCGCGCTGGCGAATGCACGCGCCAGCAGCAGCCGACTTCGCGTGCGGGCAACCACCAGAACAGTTTCGTTTGCTTTGAGGGTGAATACATAGTCACTTCTGAGGGCGGTATCCCAGTTTCCGGGTGAAATATATTTACGTGTGGGTATTTGGGTGAAATTTCGCAGCGCTGCACTCTGCGGTGGATGCGAGTTTTTTGGCGCGGCTCTCGCTTTCGCCTGCGCGAAGCGCTGAACGCAGCTTTGAAATTGCGAGCTTGCGGGGTCATTCTCTCGGCAGGCAGCGCCGTCGGCCAGCCAAGGTGGCACAACGGGAGGGAGGGCTGCGTCCCTCGCGATTTGTAAATGTCATCAGATCTGACCCTCTCGAACGCTTGCACGAGCCGGCGTCCGTGCGGCTGCAAGTCCGGGCACCGCGATCACGGCCAGTGTGATGGCCGCCAACAGCACAAGTGTGAACAACACCCGGTCTACGCCTATTTGGAATGGTGCAGGAAAGTCGGTCTGCAGTCTAAGCCAGCGGCTGGCAAGCGCGTGCCCATATATTCCGGTGGTTGCGCCAATTGCGCAGCCGACACCCAGCACGATCGCGCTCTCCAGCAGCAGTGCCCGCCATAGCTGGCTGCTGTCATAGCCTTGAATCTTCAGCGACGCCAAGCGCGGGCGTCGCTGCCAGATGCTTGCGCTGAGGGCTGCCGCGACCGCAACGGCGGCCGCGATCAGCAGCAGAGTCGAGATTTCACTGAGCGCGCTCAGGCCCTGGAGGGCGTTGGCGTCGTACTGGAGCGAGCGTTCGTGCAGCGTATGCACAGCCAGCCCCGGCCGGCCGGCCAACGCACGTGCGATGGCGCTGCGGCCCCGCTCCTGACTGACCCCTGGTCGCAGGGTCACCTCGAGCGCGCTGGGCGCTGAGGTTTCCCAGTAGCGCCGATAGTCAGCGGTGCTGAGTATCACCGCACCCGGCGGCCAGCCAAGGTTGGTCGTGATCGCGGCCACACGTAGATGGGCCGAGCCGGAGGGCGTTGGCAGAGTGAGGACGGCCCCGACCGTGAGATGGCGTTCCTCGGCCAGTCCGTCTGAGATCGTCGCCCAGCCCCCCCCGCGCAGTAGGCGTGTGGCGCGCGCGAGGTTGCCTTGCAGCAGCTGGCTTGCAGGGATCGTCGGCTGATCGCCAGGCGGTCTGGCGATCACCCACATGCGCCGCGATCCCACGTCCAGGAAGCCGCCCTGGTACACGCGCACGGAGGCGACGCCTGGGGCACGCGCGATGGACGCGACCGAGTCTCCGGCTTGGAAGGAGTTGGTCGTGAGGTCGTTGCCCCCGGTCGTGACCCACAGCTGCGCGGTCTCCAGATATTCGTGGAAGCTGGCGTCCAGCCCGCGCAGCAGGTCGGCGCGCGCACCGCCGATGGCCACGCTTCCGTAGACGGCCAGCGCGGCGATGCCGGCCAGCGCGACCGTGCGGATCGTAACCACGCGCAGCTCGGAGACGACGACGATCAGCGAGCTGCTCGGCACGCGCTCGCCGGCCCACTGCAGCATCTGCGCCACCCCTGCAAACGCGCTGGGGAGCACCAAGAGGGTCGCGAGCGCAAGCGCCGTTCCGCCGACGATGGTCAGGCTCGGGACCGCAAGGACCAGCACGGTGATCACCACCAGCGAGAGCACGCACGCGCCGGCCAGCTTGAGCACGGTCGCGGGCGCGAGCACCTCGCCGCCATCGGACTGGTCGCGGAAGACTGCGTCTGTGGCGCGACCCGGATGTAGGTCCAGGGCGGGGGAGAGCGAGGCGAAGGCGACGGCCAGCACGCCGCATCCGAGTGCCAGCGCGATCGTCCCCAGCGGCAGCTGCTCGTGGTTGGCGATGGGGAAGGCGGTCGTCAAGTAGGTGGGAGCTCGATGCAGGAACACATGCGAGAGCAGGATCCCCAGTCCTATACCCGCGCCTGAGGCCACCAGTCCGAGCACGACTGCCTGAAAGGCCAGCAGCACCGCCGTCTGACGCCAGTCGTAGCCCTGCAGTCGCAGGTCGGCGATGAAACGTCGCCGCTCGGGCACCGTGAGCAGCATCGCGTTGAGCGCCAGCAGAAAGCCCACCATCACGCTGATTGCGGCGAACAGGGTGGTCGACTGGTCGTTCGGCTTGACCGCTTGAGCGAGCAGACGGAGCTCGTTTTCGGCCCCCACCACATCCAGCCGACCCTGGGCAAGTGCTCGCAGCTCGCGCGCGACGAGTGTCTCGTGTCCGTGTTCTGGCGTGATCAGGATCTGCGTGACGCGCCCCTGCAGGCCCGTCAGGCGCTGGGCGGTTGCAAGCGAGGCGACCGCTACCGGGCTCGAGGCGAGCGCCCCAAAAGGCGAGCTCTTGAGCTCAGCGTTCAGCGCGGGCGCACTGGCCCGGCCAAAGGCGAGCACCGTCACGTGTTCGTTCGGTTCAGCGCCCAAGGCTTCGGCCACGCTCGCCGGCAGGATGAGGCCGTCGCCAAAGCTGATGCTCGTCAGCCCCAAGGAGCCGGTGCCGAAGCTGCCGAGGTGCAGGATCGCTGGCGTCACGCCCAGGAGCTCCACGGGTTGACGGGAACGTGGTCCAATCACCGCGATGTCCTCACGCAGCACCGGCGCCGCCACCGCGACGCCCGGCAGTCTGCGGACGCGCTCGGTCAGCGCTTCGTCGAAGCCCTGCTGCGAGCGTGCCGACAGCTCCAGGCGCGCCGAGCCAGCGAGCTCGTGCACGAGCTGTTCAGCCGTGCCGGTGAGGCTGGCGTTGGCCACGAGCACTCCCAACACCAGCGCCACACCGACAGCGATGCCGCTGCCCGCAAGCAGCTCCTGGACAGCGTGCGAGCGCAGCCGCACCCCATACAGGTGGGCCAGCATGCTGATGCGGACCCCCGCGATCGGGGGGTTCAAGAGGCGCCTCACGACGAGGTCGCTACCAGCTCCGGATCCATCCCGTCGGCCATGTGTCCGTCGCGCAACGCGTACACGCGATCGACGAGCGGCACTGCATCGTGATCGTGTGTGACCAGCAGTCCGGGGATCGCGCGTTCGTGGCAGATGTCGCGCATCAATGCGAGGATCTCGCGGCTGCGCTTGGAGTCGAGGTTGCCGGTCGGCTCGTCCGCAAGCAGCAGCCGTGGCTCGTTGGCAAGGGCCCGGGCGATCGCGATGCGCTGGCGCTCACCCATCGACAGCTGCTCGGGGGTGTGGTCCGCCCGTGCGCCCAGGCCAACCCGCTCGATCCAGGGCCGGGCACGGCGGCGGCCCTCCCGCAGCGTGCAGCCGTCGCCGGTGAGCTTGATCGTGGCGTTGTCCAGCGCGGAGGTGTGGGGCATGAGATGAAAGGACTGGAACACGAAGCCGAGGTCTCGGCGGCGATACAGCGCGCTTTCCCGCTCAGACATCTCGGTCAGCGCACGGCCGTCGAAGTGCACGCTGCCGCTGTCCGGTCGCGCGAGCGCGGCGGCGAGCAGCAACAGCGTCGTCTTGCCCGAACCACTCGGACCGTACAGCGCCACAAACTCGCCGGGGCCGATCGTCAGCGACACGCCGTCGACGGCCTTGACGGTCTCGATCTCGGAGGTGTAGTGCTTGACGACCTCGCGCAGCTCGAGTGTGCTCACTGCCCTGGACGCTCCGCACCGAAACGGCGTGGCAGCGGTACGACGGTTCCGCGTGCCTCGGTGGAGACGACTTCGCCGCTGGCGATCGACATCAGTATGCGCGTGCCCTGCAGCGCCCCCATTTCCTGGGAGGACATCAACAGCGTGATCTTGCGCTCGCTCGTGGACTCGCGCAACAGCGCATAGAACGCGTCGCGCTCGCTCGGGCTGGGTGTGAGCGCGGGCTCGTCGGCAATCAGCAGGAGTGGCTCGTGCGCGAGCGCACGCGCGAGCAGCACCCGTGCTCGCTCGGCGGGCGAGAGCGAGCTCATCGGCTCCTCCGCGTCGCCGGCGCCGATCTCGACGTGTTCGAGCGCGCGGCTCGCCCGCCGGCGGGCCTCGCGCATCGTCAAGCCCTCGCTCCCCAGCGAGGTGGCCACGTGGTCGACCACGCTCTCGCCCGAGGCGGCACGCCAGTCGGCCGTCGAGACGAACGCGACTTCGCCGCGCAGCAGGCGACCGCGCTCGCGGCCGGTCATGCGCGTGATGTCGCGACCACGGAAGTGGATCGCGCCGGAGTCAGGCAGCGTGATCCCGGCAGCCAAGCGCAGCAGCGTGGACTTGCCCGAGCGTCGCGTGCCAAGCACGCCGACCGAGACGCCGGCGTCGATGTCCAGCGAGATGCGGTCGAGCACACGAATCTGGCGCCCGCCGTCGTGGTAGTGCTTGCTGACGTTCGCGAAGGAGAGTAGCGGCGTCATGGCCACGATGACGCTAGCGCTGCGGTTCGAGGAACTCGTTGATGCGCCTGCGCGTGCGCTGTGCCCATTCGACCTCGATCCCCAGCTGCGCGTAGACGGCGTCACGCGTGCAGTCCAGGCACAGGGCCGTCCACGAGCGCCCGCGGCCGTCGGTGGGGGTGACCAGCTGGGCCAGCATCAGGCACTCGCGCTCATACGCCTTCAGCGCCTCGAGCAGCCGGTGCGCGTCCTGTTCGCGCGCCACCGACAGCTTCGCCTGCAGGCCGAGCCGCACCGGCTCCCTGGGCAGCAGTGTCTCCATCCACAGCGTCAGCGCCTCGGAAGTCTCATCGGTTGGGTAGTAGACGAGGTGCGTGCGACGGAGGTTGTTGCGCTTGGGCTCGTCGCGTGAGAGCGCCAGGCCTGTCTTCTCGAGCTGCTCGAGCAGCCGGTAGACGTCGTTGGTGTCGACCCGCCAGGTCTCGCCCAGGCGGGCAGCCAGGCGGTTGGCCAGATCGCCGCCGTGGCCTGGTCGTTCGAGCAGCAATCCCAGCAGCGCACCGCGCAGCGGCGTGCTGGGACCCCGCATCCACCTCATCTTCTCCGTGCTAACGCTCGCCATGCTTTCCCCGTAACGCCGAGTTGGCTATATGGACGATACACCACCGGGCGACCGGATGACGAATCGTTCCGACATCCAGGCGTCGAACGGCATGACAGCCGAGCCGCGACGTGCGGCCGTCAGTTAGCGCGCGCTCTCGGGGACGAGCACGGCCGCGCCGGTGAAGCGCCCGGCGCGCAGATCGGCGAGCGCCTCGTTGGCCTGAGCGAGCGGGTAGGTGCTGACATGCGTGTGCACCCCTGCGCGTGGCGCGAGCTCCAAGAACTCGTGCGCGTCGCGGCGCGTGAGGTTGGCCACCGAACGCACGCTGCGCTCCTGCCACAGGATCGAGTATGGGAACGCAGGGATCTCGCTCATGTGGATGCCGCCGCACACGACCGTGCCGCCGGGCGCGACCGCGCGCAGCGCGAGCGGCACGAGCGCGCCGACCGGCGCGAAGATGATCGCCGCATCCAACGGTTCCGGCGGCGTGTCTTCAGACCCGCCCGCCCACGCCGCGCCGAGCTCCAGGGCAAACGCCTGCGTCACCTCGTCCGCGCCGCGCGTGAACGCGAACACGCGCCGGCCCTGCCAGCGGCAGACTTGCGCGAGGATGTGCGCCGCGGCGCCGAAGCCATACAGGCCTACGCGCTGGGCCTCGCCGCACATGCGCAGCGCGCGGTAGCCGATCAGTCCGGCGCACAGCAGCGGCGCCGCCTGCTCGCTCGGGTAGCTGGCGGGGACGGGAAAGCAGTAGCGCTCGTCGGCGACCGCATACTCGGCCATGCCGCCGTCGATGTCGCAACCTGTGAAGCGCGCGTTCGGGCACAGGTTCTCGCGTTCGCTGGTGCAGTACACGCACTCGCCGCACGTCCAGCCAAGCCACGGCACGCCCACGCGCCGATCGGGCGGGCCCGAGCCGGAGACCACGGTGCCCACGATCTGGTGGCCGAGAACGCGCGGTGGCGAGCGGATCTCTACCTCCCCGTCGAGCAGGTGCAGATCGGTGCGACACACGCCACACGCCTGCACGCGGATCAGCAGCTCACCCGGTTCGGGTGCCGGGGCCGGGCGCTCGGTGAGGCGCAGCGGCGCTCCGACGCCCTCGAAGACCATCGCGCGCATCGCCTAGATGCCCTGGCCGGGCAGGAACTCGTTGGTGAACGGCGGCAGCCCGCCGTTGGGGTTGTGCACGAGCAGCCCATGCGAGTACATCCAGTTGGCGAACGTCGCCCACGCCGTCGGTTCCTGCCAGCCGTACGGGTCGCTCGCGTCGGCGGGCTGCGCGGCCGGCAGCGTCTGCTCGATCGATTCGAGCTGCAGGCGTTCTTCGGCCGACGGGTTGGCCTTGACGATCAGCTTGGCGGCGGCGGCGGGAGCTGCACGCACCGCGTGCTCGCCGCGCGTCAGCGCCTGCATGAACGCGCGCAGGTCTTGCCCGTCGGCGCGCGCCTCGTTCTCGCGCACGACCAGCACGAGCTCGTCGTAGGTGGGCACGCCGGCTTCGTTGACGGGGATGACCAGCGGATGCTTGTGCATCAGGCGCAGCTGCACCGCCTCGTAGTTCCAGTAGCCGCCGAGCGTGGCGGCGACCTTGCCGGAGAGCATCGCGGGCACGAGGTTGAAACCCACGTTCACTTCCTTGACCCGCGCTGGGCTGACCCCCGCATGCTGCAGCGTCGTGTGCAGCATCGCCGTCTGGTACGGGATGCCCGCGGTGCCCACGGTCTTGCCGGCGAGCTGCGCGACGCTCGAGATGCGCTGTTCGCCGAGCGCGATGATCGAGGTCAGCGGGCGCTGCACGAGCGCCCCGATCGAGACCACCTTCAGGCCCTCGTCGCGGGCCAGCAGCACCTCGGGCTCATAGGAGATCGCCATGTCGACCTTGCCCGCCGCCAGCAGCTTGAGCGGTTCGGCGGTTTCCGCGGGCACGACCGGTTCGACGTCCAGTCCGACGGCGCGGAAATAGCCGTGCGCGATCGCCGCGTACAGCGGCGCGTGGTCGGCGTTGGGGAACCAGTCGAGCATCACCGTGAAGCGCTTGGCCGACGGCGGCGAGACCACGTTCTGCGCGCTGCCGCAGGCGCTAAGCGCCAGCACGAGGCTCAGGCAGACGCCCGCCAGCACGCGGCGGCGTGGCGTGGTGCGTGTGGCTCTCAAGCTGTCGCTCCTCGTCTGCGGGCGTGCCACGGGACGAGCACGCGTTCGGCCAGCGCCAGCGCGTAGAAGCAGGCGACGGCGAACGCGAACAGCACGACCGTCGCGGCGTACGCGCGCGGGGTTTGAAAGCCGCTGCTGATGTTGTCGATGATTTCGCGCCCCAGCCCCGAGTAGGCGGCGCTGCTCGGGGTGCTGGTCTCGGCGATGAAGGCGCCGATCACGCCCACCGCCAAGGCGATGCGCGCGCCGCTGAGCGCCGCCGGCAACGCGGCGGGCAGCTCGGCGAAGCGGAACGCCTGCCAGCGCGACGCGTCGAGCGTACGCAGCAGCTTGGGCTGCTCGGGGTCCACGGCCGCGAGACCGTCGACGGTGCTGACGACGATCGGGAAGAAGCAGATCAGCGCGATCACCACGAGCTTGGGGAAGATCCCGAAACCCCACCAGAACACCAGCAGCACGCCGATCACAGGGATCGGCACGGCCTGCGAGCCGACCGCCAGCGGGTACACGGCACGGCGTAGGAGCGGGAACAGGTGGATGGCGATCGCCAGCGCCGAGCCGCAGGCGAGCGCCAGCGCCAGTCCCAGTAGGACCTGCTCGGCGGTGACCGTGAAGTTGCGCCACACCGACCCGCCGTTGCTCCACAGCGCGCTCGCCACCGCGTGCGGCGCCGGCAGCAGGTCTTGCTGCACGCCGGAGAAGTCCGCGTACAGCTCCCACGCGCCCGCCAGCGCGCCCGCCAACAGCATCGCCGGCAGGAAGGCGCGCACGCGTCCAGCGAAGGCGTCGCGTCCAGCGAAGGCGTCGCGTCCGGCGAAGGCGTCGCGCGCAGCGTTCACAGCGGCTCACCCGCGCCCAGGGCGCTGAGCGCCCGCTCGCGCAGGGCAAGCACCTCGGGATCGGTGCGCGA
Source organism: Solirubrobacteraceae bacterium (assembly GCA_035504435.1). Lineage (GTDB taxonomy): Bacteria > Actinomycetota > Thermoleophilia > Solirubrobacterales > Solirubrobacteraceae > Palsa-744. Next base: position 7,077 of record DATJRV010000117.1, on the reverse strand, counting down.
GCGAGGGTGGGCGATCTCGACCGCCAGCTCCGCCACGACCCGTCCCGGCCGGCGCGAGAGCACGGCCACGCGGTCCGCCAGCAGGATCGCCTCCTCGACGTCGTGGGTGACGAGCACGACGGTCCGCGACAACGCGGTTGACGCGGTCGGCCGGGTGGTCCGCGGTTGCGCCGCGAGCGTGCGCGCGAGCCACTCCTGCATCTCGCCGCGGGTGATCGCGTCGAGGGCGCCGAACGGCTCGTCCAGGCACAGCAGCGACTTGCCCGAGAGCAGCGTGCGCGCGAACGCCACCCGTTGGCGCATCCCGCCGGACAGCTCGTGCGGCCGGGCCTGCTGGAAGCCGTCGAGCCCGAGCTCGTCGAACAGCGCCGACGCCTGCGCGCGGGCACGAGCGCGGGGCACCCGCGCGATGCGCAGCGCGAGCGCCGCGTTGTCCAGCGCGCTCAGCCACGGCAGCAGCAGGTCGCGCTGGGGCATCAGCACCGCGGGCGCGCACGCCACCCGCCCGCTGTCCGGCTGCTGGAGCCCGCAGATCAGCTCCAGCAGCGTGCTCTTGCCACAGCCGCTCGGGCCGACCACGGCCAACAGCTCGCCGCCGGTCGCGTGCAGCGAGACGTCGGCCAGCGCCCGCACGGTTGTGCCGCCCTCGCCGTGATAGGTGCGGCTCACACGCTCGACCGCCACAGCCGGCGCGTCCCCTGACGCCCGCCGCCGATCGGCGGGCTGTGGGCGAGATTGCAGTTCGGTCGGCACTTCGCTCCCTTCGCGGGCATTACCCCACAGGTTCAAAGGGTCGGCGCCGGGCTGGGTGGGTGGGTACCCCGTCGACGCCATCTCAGCCGGCCTTCCCGCCAGCACCCCTGGTTGTCTGCTCCGTTGCGGGGTTGATGCTAGCGCGCGCTCGTGCGCCGTGTGCGCGCCTTTCAGCCTGCCGTGAGCACCGGCCGCGTGAGCGCGCGCACGAAATCCTCCAGCTGTGCGGTCGTCCAGCACTCGAAGGCGGTGCAGTATTGCGCGTAGGCGGCGATCACCGAGTCGCCGTAGTTCCAGTACAGGCGCGGCTCGGGGTTCAGCCAGAACGTGCGCCCGGCCTTGGCGGCGATCTGCGCGAACTCGTCCGCACGTGGGTCGCGCCCGTTGGTGCGCGCGTCGCCCAGCACGATCACCGTGGCACGCGGATGCAGTTCGTCCTCCACCTGCGTGAGGAACTCAGACCACACACGCCCGTAGTCGGTGTAGCCGGAGATGTCCGCCACGCCGGCGTCGCTGGAGATGCGCTCGCTGACGGCCTTGAAGTCACGCTCGTGTTCAAAGATGTCCGTCACCTCGGAGATGCGCTCGATGAACACGAACGAGCGCATCTTGCGGAACGTGTCGTGCAGCGCGTGCAGCACCGACAGGAAGAACACCGACGCGGAGGTGACGCTGGTGGAGACGTCGCACAGCACGAAGATCTCCGGGCGTTTGGGTCGGCGCGGGCGGAACTTCAGCACCACCGGCACGCCGCCGGTCTGCAGCGAAGCGCGCATCGTGCGCCGCACGTCCACCTGCGCGTGACGGCGGTGCCCGCGCGCCTGCATGCCCTGCGTGGCCAGCCGCCGGCGCAGCTGCGCAACCACACGGTGCACCGCCGCGAGGTCCGCGAGCGGGCCGGACGGCAGCGCGCGGTCGAGCTCGCCCAGCGGACGCGACGGCGGCAGGTTGCCGGTGCGCTCGATCTGCGAGCGCTCGAGCTCGCGCCGCAGCAGCGCCTCGAAGCGCCGCAGCGACTCCCGCGGCAGGCCCTCGCTGCGCGGATCCTCGGCGGGCAGCTGGGGCTGGGGCTCGGCGCGCAGGCCGAGCGCGCGGCGGATGCGCTGCACGTCCACGCCGATCACCCCCGAGCCCTCCTGGCGGCGCGCGAACGCGGCGATCGCCATGCGCGCGAGGTCGCGCATCGCGCCCTCCGCGCCGTCGCGGATGGCGGCGGCGATCTGCATGCGCAGCGCCTCCAGCTCCTCCTCGGAGAGCTCGCCCAGGCTCGCGAGCTCGTCCTCGTGGATACCCTCGCGCGAGGCGGCCAGCTCGACCGCGCGGAAGAAGAAGCGCTCGAACACCAGCTCGAACACGCGCCGGTCCTCCTGGCTCTTGGCGAGCGTCGCCGCGAGCGCCTCGCGGAAGTCCGCCTGCGAGGTCCAGCTGATCTCGCGCAGCACCTCGAAGGCGTCGAGCATCTCCGAGGTGCCGACGGACACGCCTTCGCGCCTCAGCTCCTCACCGAGCTCCAGGATGCGCGCCGGCAGCCCCTCAGGCGACATCGGCGGGGGCGCGCAGCTTCACCCCGACGCGCTCGGCGACCACGTCCATGTCCGCGCGGTGCTTGACGATCACCGACATCGTCTCGAGGAACGTGTCCGCGTCGATGTCCTTCACCCCCAGCAGCAGCAGCGCGCGCGCCCAGTCGATCGACTCGGCGATCGACGGCGGCTTCTTCAGGTCGAGCTCGCGCACCATGCCGATCACCTCCACCAGACGCCGGGCGACCGTCTCGGACAATTCGGGCGTGTGCAGGCGCACGATTTCCAGCTCGTGCTCGAGCGCCGGGTAGTCGAGCCACAGGTACAGGCAGCGGCGCTTGAGCGCCTCGGTCAGCTCGCGCGAGTTGTTGGAGGTGAGCAGCACGAGCGGATGCGTACGCGAGCTGACGCGCCCGAGCTCGGGGATCGAGATCTGGAAGTCGGAGAGGACCTCCAGCAGCATCGCCTCGAACTCCTGGTCGGTCTTGTCGATCTCGTCGATCAGCAGCACGACCGGCTGCTCGGAGGCGATCGCGCTCATCAGCGGGCGCGCGAGCAGGAACTCCTCGCCGAAGATGTCCTCCTGCACGGCCTCCCAGCCGGTGTCCGAGGCCTCGGCCTGGATGCGCAGCAGCTGCTTGCGGTAGTTCCACTCGTACAGCGCCTTGGCCTCGTCGAGGCCCTCGTAGCACTGCAGGCGCACCAGCTCGCGGCCGAGGTGCTTGGCCAGCGCCTTGGCCAGCTCGGTCTTGCCGACGCCCGCCGGGCCCTCGACGAGCACCGGCTTGCCCAGGCGCGTGGCGAGGAAGCAGACCAGCGCTGTGGACTCGCCGGGCAGGTAGCCCACGGCGCGCAGGCCGGCGGCCAGTTCGGCGACGGAGGCGGGCGCCGGAGATGCTGGGCTTGCCATCGTGCATCGCAATGATAGGCCCGCCCGGCGCGGGCCGGCGCTGCGCGCCGCGCCGGCGGGCTACTCGGCGTGGGTGGAGGGATCCTCGAAGGAGAGCTGCTCTGGCTCGGAGGACGCGGGCGCGGGCGGGTAGCGGGGGCGCCGTCCTGCCGCCGCGCGCTCGGCTGGCACGGGCGTCGATTGCCGCGGGCGGGCCGGCGCGGCCGCTCGCACGGTGATGTCGGTGACGTCCGCGTCGGGCGCAGGCGGACGGCGCGCGCGACGGGCGCGACGGGTGAGCGGCGGCTCGGGTCGTTCGGCCGCGCGCATCCGCCAGCCGGCCAGGGCGAGGCCGCCGGCGGCGACGAAGGCGAGGAAGAAGCCCCACTGGATGCCCACCGGATAGCCGTCTCCGGCGGGCCGGCTGAAGACGCGGTAGAAGATCAGCAGGCCGGCCCAGCAGCCGGCGAGCATCACGATCAGGCCATCGCCGCCGGGAAGGTGGAACTCGCGCCCGTCGGCGCGCGCGAACACGATCGCGCCGACGCCCACGGCGACCACGAAGATGGCGGCCTCGACGAACGACACGTCGCCGAAGGCGTTGATGCTGTGCGAGTAGATCGCGCCCGTCTTGCGATCGAGGCTCTGCAGCTGATACCAGGGCAGGAACATCGTCCCGAGCAGGCCGAGCGCCGCGAGCGCCACCAGTCGCTGCTCGGGGCGCATCGCGCGCCACGCGCGGGCGAGGCGGCTCGTCATGGGCATCGCCGCTCGCTCGCGGGGATCCTCGTCGTGCTGCGCATGCGGTTCACCGCCGCCTAGTCTAGGTGCGCCGCAGGGGCCCTCAGCGGGGCGCCACCACGATCGTGCCGCTCGCCGTCGAGGAGTTGCCGGCGAGGTCGGTCGCGGTCAGCGTGACCGCGAAGGCGCCGCCCTTGGCGGGCGTGAGCCACAGCAGCTTCGGCTTGCCTGCTTCGACCGTCGCGCTGTTGCTCCAGACGACGCGCCCACCCTGGCGCACGGTCAGCCCGACGGTGGAGACCTTCGACAGCGACACCTGCACGCCCGCGCGCGTGCCGCCGCGCAGCGTCTGCGTCAACAGCGCGATCGCCGGCGGCGTGTGCAGGTCGGCGGCGAACTGTTCGGCGGTCGTGCAGTAGACCTGGTCGGCCGCGATCGCGTTCTGGGCGGCGCGCGCGCGGGTCGGCACGCGCGCCGCGCTCGCGCCGCCGGTGCCCGAGGCCGGCGGCGGTTCGGGAGCCGGGGCGGCGCTGGGGGCGGGCGCGGCGGCGCCCGGCGCGGGCGGGGCGGGCGGGCCTTTCCTCGTGCGTTCGCATAGGTGCGCCAGGAATTCGGTCAGCAGTTCGTGGTAGTTGAGGTCCGATTCGCCGAACTGGTCATACAGCGACCAGGCGCCCGTGTTGTAGTGGGGGACCAGCGCGCGCGCCTCCGCGTCGCCCGCTTCGAACAGCTGCAGTCCGAGCGGGTCGTGGGTGATGGCGGTGTATTCGTAGAGGCCCACGAGCGCCTGGATGAAGCCGTTGAGGATGCGGTCGTTGGGCGCGTAGGTGTACTCGGCGTAGAGCGCGCCCTCGGGGGTCGCGACGCGCACGCCGGCGGGCGGAGGGGTCTCGTAGATGCCCAGCGACTGCTGGGCGGCGGTCAGGTCGGCGGGTTCCTGGAAGCGCGACCAGGCGCGCGCGAGCGCCTGGATGGCGGTGCCCTGCGAGAGGCCGCTCGTCCAGGGCGGCTGGCCGCCGTCGAAGGGGAACATGTACTCCCAGGCGATGCCTCCCGCGCGCTGCGTGGCCAGCGGGATCGCTTCGGCGAGCACCTGGCGCAGGTTGGCGTTTTCGTGGCCGGAGAGGTAGTAGCCGTTGGCCTTGCCGAACGTCCCCAGCCACTGGATCTCCAGGCCCTCGCCGGCGTAGTGCTCCCACACGAGCAGGCTGCCCGGGAAGCTCACGCGCGCGCTGTCGGCGAGCAGCGGTTCGCTGCTCCACCACTGCTGGTTGCGTTCGAGCGTGAGGAACAGGGCGGGCAGGCGCGAGGGGATGAACTCGCCGGCGGCCGCGATCGCCTGCACGTTGGCGAGCACCGCGCCCAGTTCCTGCGCGCGCGTGCCGCTCAGCTTGGACAGCGACCGTTTGGCGGCGAGGTAGTCGGCGTAGTACTGGCGGTAGCTCGCTTCGGGGATCGCGCCGGCGCGCAGCAGGCTCTGCAGCGCCGCCGTGACGGTCGGGCCGCGGCGGGCGGCGGGGGCGGCGATGGAGGTGGCCGCGCCGAGGGCGAGCACGGCGAGGACCAGGGCCGGGATCCGGCTTGCGCGCACCGCGCTGATGCTACGCTCGACCGCGCCGCCGGCTGCAGGAGCGCTTGCAGCCGGGCGCCCGTTACGTGAGAGCACACCCCTCGAACACCTCCCGCCGCGCGGTAGTTGCGCGCCGCCGCGCAGCGGGGCTGGCGCTCGCCGGCCTGCTGGCGTTGGCGCTCGCCGCCTGCGGGGGCGGCGGCTCGCCGAGCGCGGCCACGCTCGTGCGCGACACCTTCAGCGCGCACAAGCCGATCGAAAGCGGGCGCATCGACCTGTCCTTCGCGCTGACGCCGCTGGACGCCGCCGGCGCGCCACAGCCGGGGCGGGCGTTCGCGCTGCGCCTGCAGGGGCCCTTCCAGAGCCTCGGCCCGACGCGGCTGCCGCGCTTTGCGCTCGCGCTCACGCTCACGAGCGCCGGGCATACGCTGGCGGCGGGCCTGACATCGACCGCCGGGCGGCTGTTCGTGGGGCTCGAGGGCGCGTACTTCAGCGCGCCCGCCGCCACCGTCCAGGCCCTGCAGCAGGGCTACGCCCAGGCCACGCGCGCCGCCTCCGCGGCCGCCAGCCACTCGACGTTCGCGGCGCTGGGGGTCGACCCGGGCGAATGGATCGTGCGCCCACGACTTGCCGGCAGCGCCGAGATCGGGGGCGCGCAGGCCACGCACGTGACCGGCGAGCTCGACGTCGCGCGCTTCCTCGCCGACGCGCACAAGCTCTCGGACGCCAGCGGCGCGCTCGGCCTCGGCGCCTCCGGCCAGGGGCTCGGCGTGCTCTCCGCCGCGGGGATATCGGCGCTGTCGAGCTCCGTGCGCGCGGCGAGCGTGGACCTCTACACGGGCACGCGCGACCACCTGCTGCGTCGCCTGTCTCTCACTGCGAGCATCTCGACCGCCCCGCAGGCGCGCGCGGCGCTGGGCGGGCTGCAACGGGCGAGCCTGCAGCTGACGCTGCAGTTCGCCGGGCTCGACCAGCCGCAGGCGATCGGCGCCCCGAGCAACCCCCAGCCGATCTCCCAACTGCTGCCCGCGCTCGAACGCCTCGGTCTCGCGCAGGGCGCGGGAACCGCCGGCTGATCACTCCCGGTCGAGCTCCAGGTCATCGACGCCGTCGAGCTCGTCGTAGTCGTCGTCGTCGTCGTCTTCCTCGTCTTCGTCCTCGTCGAGGTCGGGCTCGTCTTCGGAGAGCAGCTCGCTGTCTGGCTGGTGGCTGAGCTGGAAGCGCTCGATCAGGTCGTCGCGCTTGTTTTCGTCGAGCGGCGCCTCGTCGGCGATCAGCACCCAGTCGGCGCTGCCGAACTCCTCGCGCTCGAAGATCTCGTGATCGACCTCGGGCGAGTCGTCCACCACGATCAGGATCTCCGTCTGGGGGTTGAAGTAGGTGCCCGGGCGGAGCGTGAGCTCGTCTAGCTGAAAGCGTCGGGCGTTGGTCATCGCGCGTTTATACCCCACTCGGCGAACGGCGTGCGGGCGAGCCTGCTCACGGGTCCATCTCCTGCAGCGTACGCGCCGTCTCGGCGTCCACGTCGAGCGGCTCAAGGCCCTGGCGGGCGCGCCGCTCGTTGCGGGCGATCACCAGCTGGCGCACCTCCGCGACGAGCG
>DATJRV010000116.1:0-131175 GCA_035504435.1 Solirubrobacteraceae bacterium | reverse complement strand
CGGCGATGAAGCCGTCCAGCGACGCAGTCATCGAGTAGATCAACTTCCGCATCGAGATCCTGCTTCGGTAGCGCTCCTCAGCGATCGTCGCCGCTGCCCGACAGGACTCCGCGCCGCTGGCGCGAAAGCAGCTTGTCGAGGTTGACCTGGGCGATCTCGTCGAGATCGAGCCCCAGCTCGCTGGCCAGCTGCGCTACGTACCAGAGGACGTCGCCGAGCTCCTTGGCCATCGCCGCGCGGCGCTCGGCCACCACCTCGCCGCCGTCGTCGCGGATCGCCTTCTTGGCATGCTCGGCCACCTCGCCCGCCTCGCCCGCCAGGCCCAGCGCCGGGTAGGCGAGCCAAGCCTCGCGCGGGTACTCGGCTGTGCGCCGCGACAGGCGCTGGTAGTCGGACAGCTCCACCGCGCGATCGTATGAGCAAGCACGCGCGGGGGGAGGGGCGCGAACGCCGAGTTTGCGGCGAGCGCCTTTCCCCAGCTCACACGCCGGCGGCGCGGCAGGCGCTGGCGTGCGTCTGCCGCTCCAGCGCGTCGTCGAGCGCGGCGAGCTCGCTCACGTCGATCGCCAGCGCGCGGGCGATCAGCCAATCGGCGAACCACACGTTCTTCGGCAGCAGCGGGCCGTGCAGGTAGGTGCCGATCACGTTGCCGCTACGAGCGCCCTCCGCGCCGCTGCGCCCGTCGTTGCCGTGGCCCCGCAGCACGCGCCCCAGCGGTTGCTGCTGCGCGCCCAAGTACGTGCGTCCACCGTGGTTCTCGAACCCCGCCAGTACGTATCGGCCGCCCCCCAGGGCGGCCCCCTTAAACCCATTCTCGGCCTGCGCGTCAACCCACGCAGGGGACTTGCCGGCAGCGTCCTTCAGCTGCACCTCGATCGCCACGTTGCCGATCAGGCGCGGGCCGGGCTCACGCACGGTGCGCACGTCGAGCAGGCCCACGCCGGGGATCTCCTGCGCGTCCAGCGTGTACGCGTGCCCGAGCAGCTGATAGCCGCCACACACGCCCAGCACCACCGCGCCGCGCGCCGCCGCCGCGTGCAGGCCGGCGCGCTTGGTGTCGATCAGGTCCTGCGCGCACAGGCGCTGGTCGCGGTCCTGGCCGCCGCCGATGTACAGCAGGTCGTACGCGTCGCCGTCCAGCTCCTCGCCGAGGCCGCTCGCGGACAGCTGGAAGCCGATCCCACGCCACGCGCAGCGGCGCTCGAGCACGATCAGGTTGCCGCGGTCGGCGTAGATGTTCATCAGCTCCGGGTACAGCGCGCACACGCGCAGCAGGCCCGCGCCCGCAGCCGCCCGCAGCGGACCGCCGTCCGCGCGCGGCTCCGCGCCGCCGCCGCTACGCGTCCCCTCGCCGGCGCGCTCAGACACCGAAGATCACCGCCACGCTGCCCGTGTGCTCGCTGGTCGCGGCGATCGCGCGCGTGCCCAGCGCGGTGAAGCCTGCCGCGCGGCCCTCGCGCTGCAGCTGCGCGACCGACACGCGGTCGAGCTCCACCACGTCGTGCGCGAGCGGCGGGCGTGTCGCCTGCGATGCCGCGGGCGGGTGTGTTGCCTGCGATGCCGCGGGCGGGTGGTGCGCTGCGGCGGGCCGGCCGGCCGGCACGATCTGGCGCTCGCGCTCGATGCGCACCGTGTGGCGCTCCACGCGCACCCGGATCGGGTGGCTGACGAAGCGCGCGCCGTGCACGCACGTCGTCTCCGGCGTCGGCGCCGCGTCGCCGGCCGCGCAGTCGAAGGGCTCGAAGTGGGTGACGATCGCGCACGCCAGCACGCCGCCGGGGGCGAGGTGCGCGTGGGCGCCGGCCAGGAACGCGGCGCGCCCGGCCGCGCCGCCCAGCAGCTGGAGGGTCTGCATGGGCACGACGCACAGCGCGAAGTCGCTGCGCGCGAGCGACAGCGCACGGGCGTCCGCGTGCACGAGCTCCACCTCCACGCCGCTCGCCGTGGCGTGCTCGCGCAGCGCGGCGAGCAGCTCGGCGTCGCGGTCGAGCGCGGTCACGCGGTGTCCGCGGCGCGCCAGGTCCAGCGCCACGCGGCCGCTGCCCGCGCCGACGTCCAGCACCGGCCCCGCGGCGACGGCGGCCAGCTCGCGCCACAGCGGCAGGTCGGCGGCGTAGGAGCCGCACTCGAGCTCGTGCCACACGACCGCCTGCGGCGGGCGCCGTCGGTCGCTCACGACCACGCGCTGCCCGCCTCCCCGCGTGCGACCAGCAGCTCGCGCAGGGCGAGCATGGCCGTGTATGTGGGCAGCGCAAACAGCGGCGCGGGCGCACCGTCCGCGTCCTGCGCGCGGTCCGCCGCCGCCGTGTCGAGCGCCTCGCTGAGCGCCTCGCGCACGTGGATGCGCGCGGGGTCGATGCCCGCGTACTTCAGCCGCGTCGCCAGGTCCGACGCGCGGGTGCCGCTGCACGTCACGCTGCGCACGCGCCCGGCGAGCAGCTCGAAGTCGGCGTCCCAGATCCACGACACGTCGCGCCCGTCGGCGATGTGGTCGTTGAGCACGCCCAGCAGGTCGTGTTCGCCGGGCTCCAGCGCGAGCGTGCGCAGCACCTCGTTGGCGCCGGCGGGGTTCTTGACGAGCAGGATGCGCAGCTCGCGCTGCGCGCGAGCGAGCGTCACGCGCTCGGCGCGGCCGAACGCCGCCTGCGTGTGCTGCAGGCCGGCGACGATCGTCGCCAGCTCCACCTCCAGCGCGCTCGCCAGCGCGGCGGCGGCGAGCGCGTTGTAGACGTTGTACAGGCCGGGCAGCGCCAGCGACACCTCGGCCTCGCCGGTGGGCGTGCGCAGCGTGAAGCGCGCCGCGCGCACCCCCTGCAGGCGCACGTCACGCGCGCTCACCGCCGGCGCCGGTCGTCGCTGGCCGCAGCTGGCGCAGTGGTAGTGGCCGAGGTGGCCCAGGTACACGGCGTCGAACACGTACGGCGCGCCGCAACGGCGGCAGTGCTTGGCGTCGGTCGCGTGCGCGAGCCCCGCCAGCGCCAGCGAATCGTCGTCCACGCCGAAGTACACGATGCCCGCCCGTCCGCCCTCGCCTGCCTGCCTGCCTGCCTGCCTCAGGGTGTGCCCTTCAGGGTGCGTCCCGTCAGAGGGTGTGCCCTCCAGGGTGCGCCCGAGATCCGCGACCAGCGGGTCGTCGGCGTTCAGCACGAGCGTCGCGCGCGGGTGCTCGCCCAGCGCCTCGCGCCAGCGCTCGGCGATCGTCTCCAGCTCGCCGTAGCGGTCGAGCTGGTCGCGGAACAGGTTGCCGAGCAGGATCGCCCGCGGCTGCAGCTGGCGCGCGAGCGAGCCGAGCCACAGCTCGTCCACCTCGAACACGCCCAGCTCGCCCGCCATCGCGCCGCCGGGGCGCGCGGCGTCGAGCAGCGTGGTGGCGATGCCGCCCGCCATGTTCGCGCCCGCGTGGTTGTGCACCAGCGGGATGCCCGCGCGCTCGAGGATGCCCGCGAGCATCGTCGTGGTGGTGGTCTTGCCGTTGGTCGCCGACACCAGCACGCTGCCGCGCGACAGGCGCGCGCCGAGCGCGGCGAGCGCGCCCGGCGACAGACGCATCAGCACCTTGCCCGGCGCGCTCGTGCCGCCGCCGCCGCGCAGGCGCGAGAGCGTGCCGACGCCGCGAGCCAGCGCCAGCTTGGCCTCCAGCGTGCCCGCCATCAGCCGCCGCCTGCCGCCGTCGAAAACGCCCCGCCCGGCTGGGCGGGCACGAGCATGGTGATGGCACCCGCGAGCGCGCTGACCCGCACCGGCAGCTGCGCGATCGGGTCGCCGTCGGCGTACATCGTGAACTCGCGGTCGGCATGCAGCGTGAGCTCGCGCGCGCGGAACACGTGCACCTCTGGCTCGTGCACGTGCGTGCCCTTGAACAGCTTCGGCAGGATGCGCGTGAGGAACGCGCGCTTGCTCACGCTCTCGACGATCACCACCTCCAGCAGGCCGTCGTCGAGCAGCGCGTCGGGGGCTGCGAGCATGCCACCACCGTAGGCCTTTGAGTTGCACGCGCCGAACGAGAAGGCGGAGAAGCTGTGGCGCTCGCGCGGCGCGGGCGCTGCGCCCCCGCCGCCGGGCGCGGGGGCGCCGAGCAGCTCGAGCTCGATTTGCGTGGGGCGCCAGGCGGCGAGCGCGCGCAGCGCCCCGTACACGTACACCAGGCCGCCGAGCCACGCGGGCGCCTCGTTGGCGATGCGGTTGGCGTCGCTGTCGAAGCCGGCGGAGGCGATGCCGACGAACGCCCGTCCGTCCTGCGCGGGCGCGCCGGGTGCCGCGTCCTCAGGGTGGACGGGCGTCGCGCTGCGCACGAGGCCGAGATCGACGCGGCGCGTGTGCCCGCCGGCGACGATCGCCGCCGCCGCCTCGGCGTCTGTGGGGATCCCGAGCACGCGCGCGAGGTCGTTGCCGCGCCCGCCTGGGATCACGCCGAGCAGCGCGTCGGGGGTGCGCCGGAGGACGTCGGCGCACGCGCCGATCAGGCCGTCGCCGCCGACCGTCACGCTCGTCTCGCCGGCGCGCGCTGCCTGCGCTGCGAGCGTGCGCGCGTGCTCGAGATCGCGCGTGTCCGTGCGACGCACCTGCAGGCCGTGCGCGCGCAGCGCGCGTTGTGCGCTGTCCGCTGCGTGCCGCGCACGACCGCCGCCGGCGGCGGGGTTGACGATCAGGCACACGGGGGCTGGCACGGGCTGAAGGTGAGCGCGACCCTGGTGCTGCGCCCCCGGCGCGCTCAGGACGTCCGCGCCGCTTGCGCCCGGCTGCGCCGCCGCCGCCCGATCATCGCGGCGAGCGCAATCGCCGCGATCGCCACGAACAGCCCGAGCAGGACGCCCGGCGCGAGCCCGAGCCCGCCGAACGGCAGCGCGACGAGCTCCACGATCCCCAGGCCGAGCGCGATCAGCGCGAGGATCAACAGGATGATCAGCAGCACCCCGCGCACGCGCGCGAGCACGCCCGCCGAGGAGGCGGGGACGAGCAGGCCCATGGCGCGCAGGGCGAACAGCTGGCGTCCGCTGGGCGGGGTCTGGCCCATGCGCTCGACCGCCTGCTTGAGGTCTCCGGCGCGGCGTTCGGCGAGCGCCAGCGACGCGTCGGCCATGCGCCTGATCTGCATCCGCTCCTGCGGGCGCGCGGCGGCGATCGCGCGCTGGAAGTAGCCGCGCGCGGCCTCCGCGTCGAAGCGCTCGGACGCCCGCGCGCCGAGGATGGCGAGCGCGGCGGACTTGTATTTGGTCTCCGCCTCGAGCTCCTCGTCCGAGCGCTGCTCAAGCGCCTGGATCGCCTCGATCGAGCCGCGCTGTTCGACTCTCATCTGCCGCTGTTTGGGTGCCATGGCCGGCAATTCTATGCGCGCGCAGGCGTTGGCGCGGACGGGCGCGCCGCGGGCCTCGCGGCATGCGAGCGGCGCGCCGGCTTTGTGGGCGTGGGGCGCGGCAGGCGGTATGCTCGGCCGGTGAGGAGATCGCTGCACAGCTGCTGGTCTGGTGCCCGTGCTGGAGCGACGCTTGCGTTGGCGCTCGCGCTGCTCGCGCTTACCCTCGCGCCGGCGTCGCCGGCGGCAGCCGCAGGCTTCGAAGGCACCGGCGCGCTGGGCAACCTCACGGAAGGCGCTCCCGAAGAACCATCGACGAGCACCGCGGCGAAAGGTGCGGCCGGCGCGGAAACCGAAACGACCACGCACAACTCCGGCTCGGTGGTGGCGGTGGTGATCGCGATCGGCGCGGCGTTGCTGGCGGGCGTGGCGTTCGTGATCGTGCGCGACGCACGCCGCTGGGCGCCGGCGGCCGACGGCGAGCTCGTGGAAGGCGGCGGCGCGCGTCACTCGCCGGCTGTGATGCGCAAGCGCCGCGCGAAGGCGAAGGCGGCGCGCAAGCAGCGCAAGCGCAACCGCTGAGGCTGCTTCCTGGGGCCGTTGCGCGCGCGGCCACATGGCGTGCGTGGGTAGCGGCGGCGCAGCTCGGGCGGCTCAGTGGGAGATGCGCAGTGGCCGCGCAGGCCGGGTGCGACGCGCGGTGCGCACGCGTGGGGGGGACGACGGTGAGGGGGAGCCGTGCGGGCCGCCGCGGCGCGGGCTGCGCGGGTGTGGCCGGCGCGGGCGCGGCGCGCGCGGGTGCGGGTCGAGTGGCCCGCCGGGGAGCGCCTTCGAGCCGCCGTCCTCTTCAGAGGAATCCTCCTGCTGCTGCTGCGCTTCGGCAGCGTTCAGCACCTGGTCGTTGTGGTAGGGGACCCACAGCATCAGGCCGGCCAGCGGGATCTTCACGAGCGCTGCCAAGAACAGGACCCAAACCCACAGAGGCATCTTGCGATGGTACTACTGCCGTGTGACTGCCGTGCGCCAAAGCGGAGCGGCGGCGTGAGCCGCCAGCGGGGCACAGGATTGGGCGAGCTCGCCGAGCAGATCAGCCGCTGCCGGCGCTGCCCGCGCCTGGTGGCCTGGCGCGAGCAGGTCGCGCGTGAGCGGCGCGCGGCGTTCGCCGAGGAGGAGTACTGGGGGCGCCCCGTCCCCGGCTTCGGCGACCCGCACGCGCGTGTGCTGCTGCTGGGCCTCGCGCCGGCCGCGCACGGCGGCAACCGTACGGGGCGCGTGTTCACGGGCGACCGCTCGGGGGACTTCCTGTACGCGGCGTTGTGGCGTGCCGGCTTCGCCAACCAGCCGCTGTCACGGGGCCGTGGGGACGGGCTGGCGCTGAGCGACGCGTGGATCACCGCCGCTGTGCGCTGCGCGCCGCCGGCCAATCGCCCCACTCCGTCCGAGCGCGAGCAGTGCATGACGTGGAGCGTCAGCGAACTGCAGCTGCTGAGCGAGGTGCGGGTGCTGGTGTGCCTGGGGGCGTTCGCGTGGGATGCGGCGCTGCGCTTGACACGCGCGCTGGGCGAGCCTGACGGCGTCGGGCCGCGGCCACGCTTTGCGCACGCGGCGGAGGTCGCCCGCGGTCGCTACCGGCTGCTTGGCTGCTACCACCCGAGCCAGCAGAACACGTTCACCGGCAGGCTGACCGAGGCGATGATCGACGCGGTGCTGGCGCGGGCGCGGGCGCTCGCCGAAAGCCGGTAGCCGGGCTTCGTCTCCGACCGTGCGCAGGCAGGCGGACGGCGGCGCGCGGCGAACCGGTCACCCAGGGGCGTGCCGGGCAGCGCTCTAACCTTGCGCACGTGCCCTACACCACCGCCGAAGGACGCCAGCAGCTGCTCGACGCGCTCGCGGAGGCGGTCGCCCAGCTCGCCGCTGCGTTGGCGGCGCTCAGCGAGCTGTACGAGCGGCTGGACGAGCTGTCCGCCGACGCGGTCGAGGAGCAGCTGTTTCGTCCCGTGCAGGCTGCGTACGGGCGCGCGCGGCGCGCCCACGCGGGCTTCTCCGAGCGCCACGGGCTGCCCGTGCGCACGTTCGCGGAGGCCGTCCACGGCGCGCCCGCGCACGGCGTGAAGGGCTTCATGGAAAGCGCCGTGACGTCAGTCGCCGCAGCCGACCGTCTGCTGGCGGAGCTGCAGGACTCGATGCTGCCGGTGGAGGTTGGAGACACGCTGCTGCGCGCCGATCTGGAGCAGGTTCGCGCGTCGATCGGCCCGGTGGGCGTGCGCGCGCGAGCGCTCGAGCGCACGCTCGGGCGCTAGCGGCGTGAGCGCAGCTACTCGACGGGCGCGCCGTTGGCGGTGAGCGTCACCTCGATGTTGCCGCGCGTCGCGTTCGAGTACGGGCACACCTGGTGTGCCGCGCGCACGAGCTCGACCGCCGCGGCGGGGTCGCCGATGGAGGGCAGCGTGACGTCGAGGCCGACCGACAGCTCAAAGCCGCCCTGGCTGTTGGGCGACAGTGAGACCGCCGACTCGATGGCGGCGTCGCCCGTGTCCACCTTCGCGCGGCGGGCGACCACGCCGAGCGCGCCCTCGAAGCACGCGGCGTAGCCGACGGCGAACAGCTGCTCGGGGTTGGTGCCCCCGCCGGTGCCGCCCATCTCGCTCGGCAGGCGCAGCTGCACATCCAGCGCGCCGTCGCTGCTGCGTCCGTGCCCCTCGGCGCGTCCGCCGGTCACGTGCGCGTGCGCCGTGTAGAGCTTGTCTGCCATCGCTTGCCTCTCCTTCGCGGTCAGCCTTCGCGGTCAGGGAACGGCCAGATGCTAGACGGTGCGTACACGCGAGGGGCCAGCGGGATGCAGCGTGCCCTGCGGCGCTCGGCGAGTCGTTGCGCGCGCGGCGAGTCGTTCCGCGTCCGGCGAGTCGTTGCGGGCGCGGCGAGTCGTTCCGCGCCCGGCGCTGTTATGTTCGAGGCGATGCGCCGCCGGGCACGCAAGCGGGTGCTGTTCGCCTTCTCGATCATGCTGGCAGTTGCCGGCAGCGTGCTGAGCTGCGCGGGAGCGCTCGCAACTCCCGCAGCGGCCGGCAAGGGCGCGACGGAAGTGACGCTCACGCAGGGGGCAAGCCTGCCGGGCGTGTCCGTGGCGATGCCGGCGGTCGGGCTGTCGCTGGAGTATCCGGTGATGGCCACCGACCTGGGCGCCGGCGCGTGCCCTGCGCCGGCGCTCGTGAGCGCGCTGACGCAGCTGGGATCGCCGCCGATCTCGCTGGCCGGCGACAGCCAGGACATGACCGTCCCCGAAGGCGCGCTGAGCGGCGCGCCGAGCTCCTGGGAAACAGCGACGCTGTACACGCTGCGGGCGAGCTTCTGGAGTCAGCTGCACTGCCTGCTGAGCGACACCCACGACCCGCTCACGGTGGGCCTCAACCTCAAGACCGGCCAGCCTGCGTGGACGGCGCAGATCGTCGCCGGCGCGCAGAGCGCAGCCACCAACGGGCTCGCGTTCTCACTCGGCAACGAGCCCGACCTGTACATGCTGCCCAACTACTCGGCGCTCGCTCACCCGGCGGCCAACGAAGAAGCGCTGCAGGTGGGCCTGTACCTGCAGCTGGCGAGCGCCATGGAGCCGCTGCTCGGCGGCGCCCCGGTGATCGGCCCCGAACTGGCTGCCCCTTCGCGCTGGCAGCACGAACTGCCGCGGGTGATCGCGCAGCTGCACCTGGCGACGGTGGGCGTGCACGCGTACCCGCTGACCGCGTGCGTGACGCCGAAGGCTGCGACGGTGGGGGGGCTGCTGACGCAATACGCCGCCGACGAGCCACAGAAGCTGGCGGCGGTGGTCGTGGCCGCAGACGCCGCCGGCGTGCCGGCGATCATCTCGGAGGCCAATTCCGTCTCCTGCGGGGGTGTCGCCGGGGTCTCCGACAGCCCCGCGTCGGCGGTGTGGGCGGTGCGCTTCGTGCTGAGCGCTTTGAAGACGGGCTTCCAGGAGGTGCGCTTTCACTTCAGCGGCGACCCCTACGACCCGTTCGTGGTGCAGGGTGAAACCGTGCTCAAGCGCCCGCTCGACTATGCGCTGGCGGCGCTCAACCAGTGGCTGCCGGTGGGCGCCTCGCTGCGCACGGTCAAGGGCGTGCGCGGCCTGGTGGCGACAAGTGTCACCACGCCCGCCGGCCAGACGCTGCTGATCCTCGACAACGAGCACGCGCGGGCGCAGAAGGTGGTGGTGCGCAAGGCAACCGGCGTGCGCGTGGAAACGATCAGCCCGGCGCTCGCGGGCGTGCAGAGCAGCCAGCTGCGCGCGCGTCGAGGCCGGGTCAAGCTCACGCTGCCCGCCAACAGCGTGGTGGCGCTCACGGCGACGTCCGGCTGACGCGCAGGGCACCTCGGCGCAGCCTCGCGCCGCCCGGAGGTGTCACAGCCGGGACGCGGCGTGATCGACGCGGCAGGGGTTCAAGCGACATGAGCGATCGCGAGCAACTTGCGCATCTCGGTCCGGTCGGCGACTTCGGCTCGCTGGTGCGGGCGGCCAATGCCTGAGCAGCGGCGGCTCGCCGGAGGCCCGCAACATCCTCGCTTGTTTACATAACATCGATTATCGGGCGTGGGAGGGTAGTGCATCAGTTGGTTTTTTTGGCCTCGTGCGGTGGCGGTGCGTGGCTACGTTCCGAGCCATGCACGCCGACGCGATTGCGACGCAGCGCGCGGTCGTGCGGCTGGTAACTCGAACGCGAGCAAGCGATGGATCAGCTACGCTTGCGGCAGGGCCCGCACGGCGATCCGGGCGCGTCTTTGGCCGATTCCTGGGCGCCACGTTGTAGCCTGGGCATGGGGGCTCGTATCGAACCTCACAAGCGAGTGTAGGCTATAATCGCGGCTACCCCGAGAGCGGGAAGGAGACCGCCGGAAACCCGGTCTCTCCCGTGCAAAACATCACCACCGAGCGCGTAGGAAATGCGCGACCATCGAGAACAGGACTCATGGCGACCGCTCAGCGATCCGATAGTGAGGCGATGACTCCGCCGTTCCAGGAGACGTCCGTAGTGCTTCGCTTGGAGTTTCCCGACGAGTGCTCGCGTGAGCAGCTTGAGGAGTACGCCATCATGGTGCAGGAGGCTGTAGACGAGCGCGCTGCGGGGATCGCGCTGGGCGCAGCAGTGCGCTGCGATTACGACCCGATGACCGTGGAGGTGCTCTTCACGGTCGAGGCGGGGAGCATGGCAGACGTCCATCATCGCGTCGCTTTGGTCGTCGCGACCATCGAGCCCGCGCTTCCCTTCACCTTCGAGACAGAGACGACAACACGCACGATCGCTCCGCGCGGGCGCGATCGCGAGCCAGTTCCTGCCTAGATGTCGAGCCCCGCGCGCTTGAACTGGGCGCGGAGATTTTCTCGGTAGCGGCTTTCGCTCGGGGTGCACTTGAGCCGTGCTGTTTCTCGCAACACTCGGCCTTCCGCTCGGGCTCACAGCAGCCTGCCTGCGTCACGGGCGCGCAGCAAGCGGTCTCTAGCTCAGCCATGCGGACAGCTCTTCCAGGGCGTCGGGGAGCACGTAGTAGTAGGCCCACAGGCCGCGGCGCTCGGAGTCGACGATCCCCGCGGCGCGAAGCCTGCCGAGGTGGTGCGAGAGCGTGGGCTGGGAGATGTCGAACAGCGGTACAAGCTCGCACACGCACACCTTCCCCGCATGGCGGCGCAGCACGTCGACGAGCTGCAAGCGGATCGGGTCGCCGAGCGCCCTGGCGACCTCGGCCATCCGTGTCGCCTGCTCGCGCTGAACATCGGGGTAGACAACCGGCTCACAACACCTCTCCCCCGCCGCGCGCTTGGTCTTCGGGGTGAGCTCCAGATCGACAGCCATCAATCTACATATATCTATTGAAGCGACATATGTCAATGCAATACGATGGCGGCCATGAGCCCCCGGCTCTCGCGCCGCCTACTCGCCGAGCTGCTGGGGTCCGCCTTCCTCGCGGCGCTCGTGATCGGCTCGGGAATCGCGGCGCAGACACTCTCCCCCGGCGACGTCGGCCTGCAGCTGTTCGAGAACGCGGTCGCCACCGCGGCTGGGCTGTTCGCGATCATCCTCATGTTCGGGCCCATCTCCGGTGGGCACTTCAACCCCGCCGTCTCACTCGCCGATGCCCACTTCGGCGGCATCAGCTGGCGCGACACGCTCGCCTACATCCCCGCCCAGATCACCGGCTGCATCCTCGGCGCCATCACAGCCAACGCGATGTTCAGACTCGCAGCGATCAGCATCTCAACCCACCACCGCGCATCGCCCGCGCACCTGCTCTCAGAGGCGATCGCGACCGGTGGCCTGCTGCTCGTGATCTTCGCACTCGCGCGGACCGGCCGAACACGCACCGCGCCGGCAGCCGTCGGCGCGTACATCGGCGCCGCCTACTTCTTCACCAGCTCCGCCAGCTTCGCCAACCCCGCGATCAGCATCGGCCGCATGTTCTCAGACACGTTCGCCGGGATCGCGCCCGCCTCAGTGCCGAGCTTCATCCTCGCCCAACTCACCGGCACCGTCTGCGCGATCCTCACACTCAGAGTGCTCTACCCCGACGTGACAGCGGACGAGGCCGCCGCCGTCGTTCTGCCGCACACCGGACAGCCAGCAGCCGTCAGCGGCCCAACGCGAGGCTAGAGCAGCCGATGGCGACCGTCCTGTTCGTCTGCCTGCACAACGCCGGGCGCTCGCAGATGAGCCAGGCGCTCTTCGAGCAAGCCGCCGCCGGCAAGCACACCGCGCTATCGGCGGGCACCACGCCGGCCGAGCACGTGCACCCCGAGGTCGTCCAGGTCATGCGCGAGATCCACATCGACCTCTCCCACCGTCGCCCCCAACTGCTGATCCGCGAGCTTGCCGAACGGGCAGACGTCGTCGTCACGATGGGCTGCGGCGACCAATGTCCGTGCATCCCAGGTAAGCGCTACATCGACTGGGACCTCCCCGACCCCAAGGGTCGCCCGCTCGCCGAGGTCCGAGCCACACGAGACGAGCTCGCCACCCGCGTCGGTGATCTCCTCGCAGAGCTCGAGCACTAACCGACCGCCCGGCGCTACTGTGGCTTCCCGTGCCGGTGGCGCCACACACGATCGAGGTCGGCGGGACCCGACGTCAGCTGCTGGTGGCGGCCCCAACCGGCGCGCCGACCGCCATCCTGCTGAGCATGCACGGCAGCGGCTCGACGCCCGAGCGCCAGGTCCGCCTGAGCCGCATGGCTCCCCTGGCCGAGCAGGGCGCCGTGGTGGCGTTCCCCCAAGGCGCCACCCCATTGCGGGCCGGATGGGAGTGGGACCTACACGACGACCTCGCCTTCCTCGACGCCGTCGTCGACTACCTACGTGACACCTTCGCCGCCACCGCGGTCGCCCTGTGTGTCAGCGGCATGTCCGGCGGGGCGCGCATGGCCAGCCGGTTCTCCTCGTCGGGCCGCAGCCAGGTGCGTGTCCTGGGTGCGGTGGCGGGGCTGCGCACACCCGCGGTGGACCGGCTCGATCACCCAGTGCGCGTCGTCGCCTTCCACGGGACGCGGGACAGGATCAACCCCTACGGCGGCGGGCCAACGGCACGGTGGAGCGAGAGCGTGCTCGACGCAGCGTCCGCCTGGGCCCTGGCCAACGGCCACTCCCCCGAACCCGTGCGCACCGAGCTCACGCCGTCGCTTGCCCGGCTCTCGTACGCACCGCCGGACGATCCAGGCGCCGTGACGCTGTTCGTCTGCGACGGGGCAGGGCACACGTGGCCGGGGACGCGCCTCACGCTCATGCTCCGGCTCATCCTGGGCAAGGTGTCCTACGACGTGGACGCCACAGCCGAGATCTGGCGGGCGCTCGGCGGCGCCTGAGCGGCAGCTGTCAGCGCACGGGGCCGCAGGTGTGTCAATGCTCGCCACGGCCTGGCCTGCCTGCGGTCACACATCCCACGACCTCTTGTCCTCCATGCCGGCAAAACCAGGTAGCGCATGATGAGCGGCCGTGTCCAGACGTTCAGCCGGAGCGTCTCCTGCTCATCTGATTCAGCGCCACCGCTTCACGGACGAGCTTCTTCAGCGCGCCCGCGTTGATCCTGTCGGTCTCCCTGAAGTCGATGGCGCGCCTGACTTTCCCCTCGAGGCTGGAGTTGAAGAGGCCTGACGGATCGTCCAACGCGGCGCCCTTGTGGAAGGTCAGCTTGACGACCTCCTTGTACGCCTCGCCGGTGCAGATCCCGCCGTCGTGGGACCACACCGGTGTTCCGGGGTTCGTCGGCTTCACCCATTTCCACTCCTCGACGACGTCGGGGTCCGCTTCCCTGATCACTGCCCGCACCCGGCCGAGCGTCTCCCCGCGCCAACCGCCGAGCTGCTCGATCCTCTGGTCGATCAATTCCGAGGCGTTCATCTCATCACCGGTCATGTCTGTCTCCTGCTCGACGGACGCCAGACACTACGTGAACACATGCTTGCGCGGGAAGCTCGTCGCCACGGCCCGGCTGACGTGGCCTTGCGTCTCGTCCGTGGCCCCCGGGATGCACATTGCGGCCAGCCTAGCCGCGGTGTGCGGCGCGCGCTTCTCTGCTCCTGCTCGATTGACCTGGGTTTGCCCGCCTCGCCGTCGCCTACCGTTTCACCATGGTCGACGGGATCGCTGAGCGCAGCTACGGCAAGGTGTTCAACCAGGTGGCGGCCGAGTACGACCGCCACCGCCCCGCCTACCCCGACGAGCTGATCGAGCGCGCCTGCGAGCTCGCCGGCATCGGCCTCGGCGATCGGGTGCTGGAGATCGGCTGCGGGACCGGACAGCTCACGCGCAGCCTCCTGGCCCGCGGCCTGCGGGTCACAGCGGTCGAGCCCGGCGAGCGGCTTGCTGCGCTCGCCCGCAGCAACCTCGACGGCGTCGGCGAGGTCGAGCTCCTGCGCGCCCGCTTCGAGGACGCCCCCCTCCCCCACGCCCACTTCGCCGCGGCGTTCTCGGCCGCCGCCATCCATTGGATCGACCCGGACGTGGGCTGGCAGCGCGCTGCAGACGCGCTCGTTCCCGGAGGGACGCTCGCCCTGATCCAGCATCTCGCCTTGCGTGAGGAGCACAGCGCCGATGACCAGCAGGAGCTGATGCGCGTGATGGCGGGGATCGCGCCCGAGGTGGCGTCAGACTGGCCGGCCGCGCGGGAGCTCGAGGCGATCCTCTCCGGGGTGCGCGAGCGACGCGCCAACGTGTCGGAGGTGTGGGCGTGGCTGGGGAGCCACGGGGTGGCGCGCGAGCGCCCCGCGCGGCTCTTTGAGGCGGCGGAGATCGCCGCGGTGCCGATCGTGCTCGAGCACACGGCGGACGAAATCAACGGGCTGCTCGGGACGATGTCGTTCTGGGCGCGGCTTTCGCCGGCGCAGCGCGAGGCCCTGACGGCCGAGAACCGGGCGTTCCACGGGCGGCTGGGACGGCCGATCCGCTCGAGCGTCCTCGCCTGCCTCATCACAGCGCGCCGGCGTGCGTGCGCGTGAGCGTCTTCGGCTCCGCGAGCGACTCGTCATCAGGCGCGCGAGGTCCGCTGCGCCGGCCGCGTATGGATCATCGGGCCAAAGGCACGTCGAAGGATCGCGTAGGCGATCCCGCCGCCGGCAAGCGGCACCAGCAGGCCGATGGCTTGGTGGAGCAGCACGGCGGCGATCGCGGCGTTGTGGCCGACCCCATAGAGGATCAGCATCCCTCCCATGCCGCCGACCGTGCCGGCGCTGGCCGGCAGCGGGATCGACCCACCGAGCGCACCGATGATGTAGGCCATCACCACAATCGCGAAGCCTGGGGCGGGGTGGGCGTGGATCGCGAAGAACGCGCTCCACAAGACCAGGACGTCGAAACCGAAGTAGGCGAGCACCGCCAGCACGCTCGTCCAGGCGCCACGGTGCAACAGAAGGCGCTCCGTGTCGTCCACGGCGTCTGCGAGCGTGCCGATCGCGCCCGCGATCTTGGGATGCTTGGCGTGCAGGCGCGTGGCGTGGCCCTTGGCGCGGTGGGCGATCAGCAAGGCGAGCGCAATCCCGCTCGCTGCGAAGGCAGCCGGCAGCACCGCCAGCAGGAGATGATGCTCGCCGGGGATGATGCCGATCGCGAGTGCGACGCCGACGACGATCACCACGAGCGCGTCGACAGCGGTGTTGAGAAAGCTGAGGTTGAACTCGCGCTCGGCGATCAGCTTGTTCGGCATGCCGCAGCGGTGCAGGATGAGCGCTCCGACTCCCACGCCGCCCCACGCCCCACCGGGGAGCAGCAGCCCGCCCGCGAGCTGTGTCCAGGCGACGTCGTCGTCCACTCGCCCGCCGCGACCGTGGCGCGCGAGCAGCTTCTGCGGGTCGATGATCGCGCGCCACGCGACGACAAACCCAAGCTCGGAGAGCACCTCGAGCGCGATCGCGCCGAGCACCCACACCCAGGACACGTGCTCGAGGCTGCCCAGCGCCTGCTTCAGCGCGGGAATCAGCTTCAGCACCACGTAGGCGACCGCCAGATACCCGGCGAGCCTCGCGGCGGACTTCAGCACGTGACGCCTGGCGTTGCGCAGTGCACTCCGGGCGTGGTGCGCCTGCACGCCGGGGTCCACGGCGGGCAGCGCCGAGCTCTCCACGCTCACCCCTCGCCTGCGGGCAGACCGGCGCTCGCGTTGCGTGGGTCGAGCAGCTCGAGCGCGAGCGCCGACCAGGCGAAGTCCTCGGCGCCCATGCCGCGCCCGTCGCGCGGGTCGTAGAACTCGCGCAGCCCCTCGCGCGCAACCGTTTCGGTGATCCCACGGGCGAGCGTGGCGGCCTCTTGTTCATAGCCGAGACGCACCATCCCCCGCCACACGAGCCATGCGCTGTTCACCCACGTCGGTCCGCGCCAGTAACGCCGCAGGCCGTCGAAGTGTTCGCGCAGCGAGAACGACGGCTCATCGAGCGAGACCGAAGGCGGGGCGGCCCCGGTCCAGAAGCGGCGCTCGTCGAGCAGGCACTCGACCAGGCGGTGGCCGATCTCGTCGGGTAGGTCGGGCAGCGCAAGTGGAGCGAGCGCCGCCCAGGTCACCGGGATTCGCTCCCTGACGGCCGGCGTCGCCGCCGGCAGGAACATCCCGCTCGGCTCGTCATACAGGCGGGCGATCAGCGCCGGCGTGATCGAGGGCAGCCCGAGCGCCAGCCGGGAGAGCCCGCTGAGCACGTTGGTCAGCACCTCACAGACGACCGGGTCGCCATCGGCGCGCACCGCGTCGATGCGAAACTCGCGCTTGCGGTTGCGGCGCACCAGCTCGACAAAGCCCGGCACGCCCTGCGCCTCGTGGCGCCAGATCGGGTCGAATTGAGGCGATGCGTCCAAACCCGACTCGTCGGGCTGGAGGATCCACAGCAACCCGTCGCCCTCCAGGTTGCGCTCGGCGCTGACCGTGGCGTGGTGGGCGACGATCCGCGGCTCGCGCGCCGGATCGCCGACCGCCAGCCTCCAAGCGAACGCCAGCGCCGGCGGCTGGATCGTCGCGGTCATGGGGTCGTCGGGATGGATCACGTTGTAAAACAGCTCACGCGCGCCGTCGACCGGGTGCTCCCAGAAGATCGTGTGACCGATGAACCCATCCGGCCGTGCCGCCGCGAGCAACGTCTCGAGCTCCGCGCGCGAGCGCGCCGGGTCAAAATGGCGCCACGCGATCGCCGCGAAGCAAGAATCCCAGTACCACTGCCAGCGGTAGCGCCCGGGGCTGGGGCGCGTGTAGGCGAACGGCACGCCTTCGCGCTCGCCGACAGTCCAGCTCTCCTCGAGTGTCTGCCGGCAGCGCTGCTCGATCACGGTCACGCACCGGAGCTTCGCAAACCGAGCGGCACCTCCGCTCGGCGCCGCAGGAGCGCGAAGATCGCCGGGGGCGCGATCAGCGCGATCGCTCCCAGCACGAGGAACGTCTCGTCGAAGCCGCCGGTCAGCGCGGCGGATGCCGTGTCTCCCGCCCGCAGGAGCGCGTCGGTGTGGCTGGCCGCCACGCTGGAGGCAATCGCGGTGCCGATCGCGGCACCGAACTGCGTGGAGGTGTTCAGCAGCCCTGAGGCCAGGCCTGACTGGTGTTCGGCCACGCCCGTCAGGGCCGCCACGGAGATCGGGATGAAGGAGAACGCGGTGCCGGCGCCGGCGAGCACGAACGGTCCGGCGAGGTCGGCCAGGAAGTGCCCGTGGACGGGGGCCTGCGTCGCCCACAGCACGCCGCTGCCGATCAGCGTCATCCCGACGGCCATCACGAGCTTGGGGCCGACCCTGGTGACGAGCGCCTGCGAGACGCCTGCCAGCGCCATCGAGGTCACCGACGCGGCCAGCCACGCGACACCGGTCTGCAGCGCGCTGT
This sequence comes from Solirubrobacteraceae bacterium, assembly GCA_035504435.1. Lineage (GTDB taxonomy): Bacteria > Actinomycetota > Thermoleophilia > Solirubrobacterales > Solirubrobacteraceae > Palsa-744. The sequence continues at coordinate 113,556 of DATJRV010000116.1, read as the reverse complement.
AGTGCAGCACCTGCTGCATGTACAGGGTGCCCGTGAACACGAAGGCGAAGAAACTTCCGCCCAGCAGCAGTCCGGCTAGGTTCGCGCCGGCCAGCATGCGCGCCTTGAAGATCGCAAGCGGGAGCACCGGGTCCTGCACGCGCTGCTCGATCACCAGGAAGCTAGCCAGCGCGCCCACCGCCGCGGCCAGCAGGACGACCGTGCGCGTGGCGCCCCAGCCGTACTGCGGCGCCTGGGCGATCGCGTCCACCAGCGCCACCAACCCACCGGTGCCGGCGACCGCACCCGCCAGGTCGAAGCGCCGACGGCTGGCGGTCCGGCTCTCGGGCACGACGATCGGCGCCAGCGCCAGCGCCGTGGCGCCGATCGGCACGTTCAGGAAGAAGATGTACTGCCAGCCGAGGTAGCGCGTGATCAAGCCTCCGGCGATCAGCCCCACCGTGCCGCCGCCCGCGGCGAGGCCACCCCAGATCCCCAGCGCCTTGTTGCGCTCGGCGCCCTCGGCGAACATGTTCATCACGGTCGACAGCGCTGCGGGCAGCATCACGGCGGCGCCCACGCCCTGCGCAGCGCGCATCGCGATCAAAAACGCCTCGCTCACCGCGAGCGCGCACCCCAACGATGCCGTGACGAATACGCCGAGTCCAAGCATCACCATCCGGCGGCGGCCGAGCAGATCCGCGACGCGGCCGCCGAGCAGGAGCAAGCCCCCATACGTGAGCGCGTATGCGGTCGTGAGCCATTGCAGGTCGGTCTGGCCGAAATGCAGGTCGCGGCCGATCGTCGGCAGCGACACGTTGACGACCGTGAGATCGATGGTCGTCATGAAGTACGCCGTCGCCAGCAGCGCGAACGCGCGCCAACGGTGGATGTGTCGTGTCGTGGGCGTCATTTTGCGAGCTCCTTGGTTGGTGGGTTGCCGCTACTGCCTCGTTGCCCATGGAGATACGAGGAGGCGCGGAAATCCATCGCTCGCGCGCGAACCGCCGGCGCGGAATGCCTGGCGGCCAGCCCGTTCGGCGCGCTACGCCGACTCGAGTGTGCGCTTGATGACGCTCAGCGCGTGCTCCATCAACGGCGCGGCGCGATCGGCGAGCTCGTGCGGGAGAAAATCGGCGATCCACACGAACAGGCTGCGGTCCGTCCCGTCCGCGAACACCTGAGCCGATGCGTTGTGATGGGTGTACGGCGGGTCGACGATCGACCATACGAGCCGGCGCGCCTCGTCGTCGCGGTCGACCAAGCGCTCGCGCAGCACGTTGCCGCCCGAGAACGTGACGATCCGGTCCTCGCCGTCCAGGCGCGCATCGGTGGCGAAGCCAGGCACGAGCCGCACGTGCAGTGCGCCCCAATCACGCAGCGCGTCCCAGACGGACTCGGCGCTCGCGTCGATCGCGATCTCCTTGCGAATCGAGGCCATCGCGAGATCATGCCCGATCGGGCAGCCCGAACGACGCGACGAGCGACGGCGTACGGAAGTGGATGATCTCCTCGATTCGCTCACCATCGAGCGTGAGGACGGTCACGCCGTGTGGAGCGTACACGCCGGAGCTGTTGAGCTCGTAGGCGCCGACCGCCAGCTGGCCGTTGGCGGCGGTGGGCACCATGCGCCAACTGCGCGCGCCGTCGAACACCGCGCTGCGCAGCACCCGCTCGATCGCCGCGCGCCCGCGATACCAGCTGGGGATCGGGGGCATCGCGAGCGTCGCGGTGTCGGTGAGCATCCCGACGAGCGTGTCCACGTCGTTGCTGGCCCACGCCTCGACATAGCGTGCGACGATCGCCTGCAGCTGCTCATCGCCCAGCGAGCGGAGCGTCGCCTGCTGGCTGCGGTCCGGCGCTCGCTCGTCCAGCGTCGCGTGCGCGCGCTGCAGGGCGCTGTACACCGAGGCCGGTGTCGTCTCGAGCGCCGCGGCGACCTCCGCGCCGGAGAAGCCGAGAACGTCGCGCAGGATCAGCACCGCCCGCTGGCGCGGCGGCAGCAACTGCAGCGCGGCGAGGAACGCGAGCTCGATGCTCTCGCGTTGCTCATAGCGCGCCTCCGGCCCGGCGAGCCCGTCGTCGAGGCCAAGCCGCCCGTCGGGATACGGGTCCATCCACACGGACTCGAGCAGCGGCGCTTGGATCGGCTGGTGCGGATCTGCGGGTGGGCCATAGTCAATCGGCAGCACGCGCGCCGGTCTGCGCTCGATCGCGCGCAGGCAAACGTTCGTGGCGATCGAATACAGCCAGCTTCGCAGCGAGCTTCGCCCCTGGAATGAGGACAGACTCCGCCACGCGCGCAGCAGCGTCTCCTGCACCGCATCCTCGGCGTCCTGCAGCGAGCCGAGCATCCGATAGCAGTGCGCGTGCAGCGGCCGCCGGTGCGGTGCCACCAGCTCGGCGAACGCCGCCTGGTCTCCGCCGGTGGCTGCCTCGATTAGTTGCGTGTCGGTCATCTGAGCGCTCCGAGCGTACCCTTCGGTTGCCACAGCGCGATCTCGCCTCCGTCGCTCGTGGCCAGCACGCTGCGCCATCCCGCGGGCCCCTCACGCGGCTCGAGCAACACCACCGCTCCCAGCGCCCGCCCGCGCTCGGTCATCGCCTCGATCTCCCGCACCGCCACATACGGAAGCCAGATCGGCCGCCGTGCGGCGCACTCGACGATCCCGCCATCGAGCGCGCCGCCAAGGGCCAGCCCGTGGTAGGTGCCCCAGCGACCTTCAAGCCGCTCTGTCCGCCACCCAAGCAGCTCGCCATAGAACGCGCTCGCCCCCCACAGGTCGTGCGTGTGCAGCTCCAGATGCACGAGCCTGCCTGGGCGCTGCTCGCGCGCGTAGCTCATGTGCGGATGACCTCGTGGGTGACGAACGCGAGGCCGTCGCCGATGGTGCTCACGCTGAGCAGGCGCAAGGGTGTCTTCTCGCGGATCTCGTCGAAGAGGCGATCGCCGGCTCCGAGCACGACCGGGTAGATCGTCAGCCGCAGCTCGTCGACCAGGTCGTGGTCCATCAGCGTGCGCACGAGCTGACGGCTGGCGTAGACGACGATCTCCCCGTCCAGATCCTGCTTCAGCTTGGAGATCTCGCTGGCCGCGTCGCCATCGATGACCGTCGAGTTCTTCCAGTGCGGGCCTGCGAGCGGCGTCGAGGACACGACGTACTTGGGCAGGTCTCTCAGCCTGTCCGCCCACTCGCCGGTCCGGGACGGCCACCGTGCTGCGAAATACTCATAGCTGCGCCGGCCGAACAGCAGGGCCTCGGCGCGCAGCGCCTCCTGGCGCGCGGCGTCTCCCCACGCTTCGAGGTCCTTGCCGCCGAACTGGCCAAACCAGCCGCCGTGCCTGAAGCCCTCCTCGCCGGTTGGGTCTTGGACCACTCCGTCGAGCGAGACGTTCTCGCTGATCACGAGCTTTCCCATCGCGGTTCTCCTTTCGTCTCCGGTTGGAACGTTGTCCACTGAGATACGCGTCGCTCGCGAAATCCATCGCTCGCCGCTCGCGCGTCACAACGCGCACACCAACTTCTTGGTGCGCAGCGATGGATTTGCGCGTCCGCCCGTATCTGTGCTCTCAAAAGGGCGATCCAAGATCGTCAGGACACGAGATCCAAGGAGCAAAACATGACAATCGCTGAGAAGACAATCCTGGTGACCGGGGCCAACCGCGGCATCGGCCGTGCGCTGGTCGACGAGCTGTTGCGGCGGGGCGCAAGCCGGGTGTATGCCGGAACGCGCCAGCCGATGGCGCACCCCGATGGGCGCGTCACGCCGCTGACGCTGGACGTGACCGACCCGGCGCAGATTCGCGCGGCCGTCGAGCAGGTCGAGTCGCTGGACATGCTCATCAACAACGCCGGCATCTCGCTGCCCGATGACCTCAGCGACCGCGCCGCGTTCGAAGCGCACCTCGACGTCAACCTGTACGGCACATACGGCGTCACCCAGGCGTTCCTACCGCTGCTCGGCGAGTCACGCGGTGCGATCGTCAACGTCGTGTCGCTGGGGGCGTTCGCCGCGGTGCCCGTGCTGCCGGCCTACTCGGCCTCCAAGGCGGCCGAGTTCTCGCTGACGCAGTCGCTGCGTGCCGTCCTGGCGGGGCGCGGCGTGAGCGTGCACGCGGTCATGCCCGGCCCCGTGGACACCGACATGGTGCGCTTCCTCGAGATCCCGAAGGCCCCTCCGGAGTCCGTCGCCTCCGCCGTCCTCGACGGGGTGGAGAACGGGGAGGAGGAGATCTTCCCCGACCCCATGTCGGTGGCGATGGCCGACGGGTGGCGCAACGGCTTTGCCAAGGCATTTGAGCGCCAGAACGCAGCGCTGTTGGTGGGAGAGCCCGTCGCGGCATAAGTGAATCGGTCGCTCACGCCACCGGTGCTGCATGCGATCGGTGGCGTGAGCCACGCCGGCTTGTTGGTAAACGATGCGATAGGAGAGACAGATGACCGCTCACAAGACGGGAACGCGCGAGCAGTGGCTTGCCGCACGTGCCGAGCTGCTGGCGCGCGAGAAGGAGCACACGCAGCTGGGCGATGAGCTCGCGCGGCGACGACGCGAGCTGCCGTGGGTGCGCCTCGAGCAGGACTACCGGCTCGACACCGACGCGGGCACACGCACGCTGGCGGAGCTGTTCGACGGGCGTAGCCAGCTGCTCGTCTACCACTTCATGTTCGGCCCGAGCTACGCGAACGGCTGCCCGACGAACTCGTCAATCGCGGACGCAGTCGACGGCATCGTCCCGCACCTGCACGCGCGCGACGTGACGCTGCTGTTCGTGTCGCAGGCGCCGCTTGAGAAACTGCAGGGCTACAAGCGCCGCATGGGTTGGAGTCTCCCCTGGGCCTCGTCGGCCGACAGCGACTTCAACTTCGACCTCGGGTTCTCCAGCAGCGCACAGCAGGCCCGCGCGGCGATCGCGCCGATAGTGGAGTCCTTGCCGCCGATCGTCGAGCACAACGCGCGCGAAACCGGCACCGACGTATTCGGCTATCTGACCGAGAGCCCCGGCTTCAGCGCCTTCGCCGTGGATGAGGGCGTCGTCTACCACACCTACTCGGCTGGGGCGCGCGGGGTCGAGTTTCTGATGAGCTACTACCCGATCCTCGACCGGGCGCCGAAGGGTCGCGACGAGGGCGACGCGTTCCAGGTCTGGCTACGCCGACGTGACGAGTACAGGAGCCGCTGAGGGCTCACGAAAGGGCGATGCAGTTCGCCGCGCACATGCGATGAAAGGAGCGATCATGACAAGCGCAGAGCAGCCCGCGGTGGTCGACCGCGCCACGTTCCAGGGCGCGCTGGATGCCCTGCGGGTCCGCGAGAAGGCGCACACCCGCGCGGGCGACGCGCTCGCTGCGACGCGTCGCCGGCTGCCGATGGTCGAGATGGACCCGACGCTCGCGCTGATCGGCCCGCACGGGCCGGTGACCCTGCTGGACGCGTTCGAAGGGCGTCAACGGCTGATCGCCTACTACTTCATGTGGCATACCGGACGACCCGCTGCCGAGCAGTGCGAGGGCTGCACCTTTTACACGACCCAGGTCGGCGAGCTTTCCCTCCTGAACGCGCGCGGCGTCACCTACGCGACGTTTTGCCAAGGGCCATGCCGGGAGAGCTCCCGCTACCGCGAGTTCATGGGCTGGGAGATGCCGTGGTACTCAGCGCAGGGCTCGCTCGACGTGCTGCTCGCCGGGCGCCAGATCGGCAAATTCCACCTCGTGTGCTACCTGCGCAGCGGCGAGCGGGTGTTCGAGACCTACTGGACCAGCGGGCGCGGCGCCGAGACGATGGACTACAGCTACGCGCTGCTCGACTTGACCGTCTACGGGCGCCAGGAGAGCTGGGAGGACTCGCCCGCCGGCTGGCGGCAAGCGCCGGCGATGTCCCACCTGCGGACCGACGGGCGTCCCGTCGCCCAGTGGGCCCGCCTGCGAGCCGGGCGCTCCGACGAGCTTGGCGCCAGCGGCCGCTGACACTAGGCGATTCGCGCGAGCGCCGGGTCGGCGGCGGGCCTGTCGGGCGCCACGCACACCATCCCCTCGCTGAAGCCGGCCGCGCCGACGCCGAAGGCGGCGTTGAAGCGGTCGAGGTTGACGAGCGTCAGCAGCGCGGTGAGCTCCACGAGCTGCGCGTCGCTGAAGTGCTCCTTCATCCGCGCGAACAGCTCGTCGGTGACGTCGACCGGCGTGTGCATGACGGCGACGGCGTAGTCGAGCGCCAGCTTCTCGCGCTCGGTGAACAGCGCGCTCTGGCGGTAGCGCGCCAGCGCCAGCAGCTCCTCGTCGGAGAGACCGGAGTTGCGGCAGATCTGCGAGCCCAGGTCGACGCAGAACTCGCAGCCGATCATCTGCGCGCCCTTCAGCTCGACCAGGTTCCTCAGTCGCTCGTCCACCGACTTCCCCTTGCGCACGGCCTGGTTGAACCTGCCCATCCCGAACATCATCTTCGGCTGGTGGGCCCAGATCTCCATCGGCTCGATCCCGCTGCCGCGCTGCGGCGCGCGGCCGGTCAGCTTCTTCATCATCCGTGGCCCCAGCTTGTAGACGAGCTTCAGCTTCAGCCCAGCGTCGCTGTTCGATACTCCCTGAATGCGTGCCATCGGGCGCCTCCTGTCACATTGTGTTGGCTGTACGGGTCCTTCCGCTATGACCCGCGCGACCCGGACGGTGTGACAGCGATGCAGGAGCGCGAGCTGGCCGACGCGTTCGACCGCCAGCGCACCCAGCTGCGCGCGGTCGCCTACCGGATCCTCGGTTCGTTGACGGAGGCCGACGACGCCGTGCAGGAGGCGTGGCTGCGGCTGCAGCGCAGCGACGCCGATGCGATCGACAGCCTGCCGGCCTGGCTGACGACGGCCGTCGCGCGGATCTGCCTGAACATGCTGCGCTCCCGCCGGACGCGCGGCGAGCAGCCGCTCGACGGCCTGCGCCCCGAGCCGATCATCGACAACCCGGCGGTCGGGACCGATCCCGAGCACGAGGCGTTGCTGGCCGACGCGGTTGGCATCGCGCTGCAGGTCGTGCTCGACACGCTCGGCCCGGCCGAGCGGCTCGCGTTCGTGCTGCACGACATGTTCGCGGTGCCGTTCGCGGAGATCGCGTCGATGATCGACCGCTCACCGCAGGCGACCCGCCAGCTCGCCAGCCGCGCGCGGCGCCGGGTGCGCGACGCAGCGCCGGCGCCGGACCCCGACCTGACCCGCCAGCAGGCGGTCGTGGACGCCTACTTCGCCGCCGCCCGCGAGGGCGACCTGGAGGCGCTGGTGACGGTGCTCGACCCGGATGTCGTGCTGCGCGCCCACCGCCGCGACGGCGACCCGCTCGTGCTCAACGGCGCCGCGCGGGTCGCGCGCGGCGCGCTGAGCGCCCGCCGCTTTGCTCCATACGTCCGCCCCGCGCTCGTCAACGGCGCCGCCGGCGCCGTCGCGTTCGACGGCGAGCGGCCGTTCGCGGTGCTGGCGTTCACGGTCATCGGCGAGCGCGCGGCGGCGATCGACGTGTTCAACGACCCCGAGCTTGTCGCCAAGCTCGACATCCGCGGGATCACCGCGTGAGCCGCCTCAGGCCGCCGCTCGCGCGGCCTGGCTCTGCTCGACGATCTGGGCGACGAACGCGCCGGTGGTCTGCCGCGTCGCCGCGTTCAGACGGTTGAACGCGTTGATCGTTGCGATCGCGACCACGAGCGCCGCAAGCTGCGGCTCGCTGTAGTGGCGCGCCGCCTCCTCCCACACCTCGTCGGCCACCGGGTCGGGGTTGTCGGCGAGGCGGGTGGCGGCCTCCGCCAGCGCCAGCGCTGCGCGCTCGGCGTCGCTGAAGTACGGCGCCTCGCGCCACGCGGCGACCAGGTGGATGCGCTCGCTGCTCTCCCCCACGTGCTCGAGCTCGCGCGAGTGGATGTCGACGCACACGCTGCAGCCGTTGATCTGGCTCGCGCGCAGATGCACCATGTAGAGCGTGGTCTCGGGGATCCCGGCCGAGGTGGCCGAGGCCCCCAGTTGCTGCAGCGCGACGAGCGCGCCGGGAACGCTCAGTGCCGGGTTCTTGATTCTTGCCTGCATGATCGTCGTCCTTCCGGGTCGTGGTGGTGGTGCCGTCCGCCTGCGCCACTGGAGATCGCGACTCCTCTGCGATGTGCCGGCGGTCTGGCTTGACTACCTCTATGACAGGCCAGCCGGCGGTAACGTGACACTCCACAGGCGCCCTTGTGGTGCTCTTCACCCCGTCTGGCGGAAGTAGTGCCCTTGGTCGAGGTCGGCGATCAGCCCTGGCTGGGTCGGCTGCCACCCGAGCAGCTCGCGCGTCGCCGCGCTCGTGGCTGGGGCGTCGAGCCCGATGAAGGCACCCAGCCAGCTGAAGCGCTCGCCTGCATCCTCGGGCGCGACTGAGACCAGCGGGAGCTCCAGATGCCGGCCGATCACCTCCGCGACGTCGCGGATCGGCACGCCTTCATCGGCCACCGCGTGCAGCGTCGAGCCAGCCGGTGCGTGTTCCAGGGCGAGACGGAACAGGTGGGCGGAGTCGAGGCGGTGCACGGCGGTCCAACGGTTGCTGCCGTCGCCGACGTAGCCGGAGGCACCCTGCTCGCGGGCGATGCCGACCAGCGTCGCGATGAAGCCGTTGTCGCCGTCGCCGTGGTTGGTGGGCGGTAGGCGCACGATCGATGAGCGCACGCCGCGGGAGCCGAGCGAGAGCGCCAGCTCGGCGGTTTCCCAGCGCGTCCGCGGACCGCCGCCGAACGCGGCCGCCACCGACGCGGGCCCGTGCCCATCCTGCTCAGTTGCCAGCTGCCCCGGCGCCACCCCGAGAATGCCGGAGGCGAGGACGAGCGGTCGACCTGAGCCCGCCAACGCCTCGCCGATGGCCTCCACGGCGCGGCGATCGGCGTCGGCGGCGCCCTGGAAGTCGCCCGAGAAGGCGATGTCGTGCTTGAACGCGAGGTGGATCACGCCGTCTGCTGCGCCAGCCGCCTGGCGCAGGCTGTCGAGATCGTCGAGATCGCCGCGCTGGACCTCTGCCCCGGCGGCGGCGATGGCAGCGGCCGAAGCGTCCGAGCGGGCCAATCCGACGACCTGATGGCCCGCGCCCAGGAGCTCGGGGACGACGGCGGAGCCGATCCAGCCGGATGCGCCGGTGATGAATACGCGCATGAGAAGCCTCCAGGCAATGCTTGATGACAGGGACTGCCATCAGCGTAGCACGCGATGTCAGTCTCTGTCGTCGATAGAATCCGTGCATGGGCCGATGGGAGCCAAACGCGCGCGGGCGGCTCATGCAGGCGGCCTTCGCGCTGTATGGCGAGCGGGGGTTCGAGCAGACCACGGTCGCCGAGATCGCCGAGCGGGCGGGGCTGACCGAGCGCACGTTCTTTCGGCACTTCGCCGACAAGCGCGAGGTCCTGTTCGCTGGCGCCGACGCGCTGCAGGAGCTGCTCGTGCGCACGGTCGCCAACGCGCCCGAGACGCTCACGCCGATCGAGGCGGCAGCCGCGGGTCTGCAGGCCGCCGGCGCGTTGATCCAGGAGGGCGGGGAGCTCCCGCGCCAACGCCAGGACATCATCGCCGCGAGCGCGGAGCTGAGGGAGCGCGAGCTGATCAAGCTCGCGACACTCGCGGCGGCGCTAGCCGACGCGTTGCGCGGGCGCGGCGTCGAGGACCCAGCAGCGAGCTTGACCGCCGAGGCGGCGATCGCTGTCTTCAAGGTCGCCTTCGAACGCTGGGTGAAGGACACCGGCAGGCAAGACCTGCCGCGCGTGATCCAAGCGTCGCTCGACGAGCTGCAAGCCCTCGCCGCTGCCGGGTAGTCGCTGAGCCGCCCGGCGCGGGGTACGCTCATGCGATGCGCTTTTCTCTGCGCCCGGGAGCCAGGGCCAAGGAACCAGCCGTCGCGATCGGCGATCCGCGCTTTGACGGTTGGGAGACCGTCAGCACGTTCGAGGATCAGCACACCGCGGTGGCGTGGCGCGACCAGCTGCTGGCGCTGGGGGTTGACGCCGCGTGCGTCGCCGATCACCCGCTGGATGGGCGCGGGCGTGGCGACATCTACCTCGTGGTGGCGCCCGACCAGTGGTCGCGCGCGAACGAGATTCTCGACAACCTCGATTGATCGGAGGTGGGCGTGGGCAGCGTGGTGGTCGATCTCTCGATGTCGCTCGACGGCTTCATCGCGGGTCCCAATGACGCTCCCGGCAACCCACTGGGCGACGGTGGCGGCCGGCTGTTCGCGTGGTGGACGGCAGGCAGCGAACGTATTGGCGGCGACGATCGCTTCAGACCACCGGCGCGCAGTCAGGCGGTCGTCAGGGAGTCGTTTGACTGCGGCGCGATCATCGCCGGTCGGCGCTGGTTTGACATCGCTCACGGCTGGGGCGGGCACCATCCGGTGGGGGCGCCGTTCTTCGTGCTCACCCACACCCCGCCCGAGCGCTGGGTCGGTCCGGGCACCGACGGGACGGTCGTCACCGACGGGATCGAGAGCGCGCTCGAGCAGGCCCGCGCGGTCGCCGGCACGCGCGACGTGTCCGTCGGCGCCGCCAACGTCGCCCAGCAGTACCTGCGCGCCGGTCTGCTCGATGAGATCCGCATCAACCTCGTCCCCGTCCTGCTCGGCGGTGGCGTGCGGCTGCTCGACAACCTGGAGGGCCACCAGTTCGAGCTCCAGTGCACGCGCGTGGTCGAGTCAGACGGCGTCACGCATCTGCGCTATCGCGTCCTGCGGTAGGTCTCGCGCCGGCTACTCCCCCGGCACATCGCCTCGCTGATGCTCGCCACCGCCGACGGCATGCTCGTGCAGGCGTTCGTCGACGCCGGCGAGGTGCCCAGCAGCGCCGAGCTGTCGGGCGCCTTCGCCAAGGCCATGCGCGCCGCCGCGCAGGCCGCCAACTAGCGCTCGCGCCTACCCCACCGCGCCCACGCGCCCGCCGCGCGTGCGAGCCGACGCTCGCCTCACGCGGTCGCGGCGCTCGGCAGCCAGCTGAAGCGCCACGTCGCGAACGCCAGGGCAGCGACTCCCCACGCGGCCAGCACGAGCAGGTCGGTGGGCGAGATCGCGCTCGCGAACGAGCCGTGGATCGCCGCCAGCTGCAGGCTCGCAGCGAGGTGCTCGACCGGGAACAGCGTCCCGATCGTGTGCAGCGCGCCGCTCAGGTTGTGCGTGGGGATGAACACGCCGGAGAGGAACCACAGCGGCAGCGTCGTCGCCTGCACGACCGGCTGGGCGCTCTCGGGGGAGCCGATCACACCTGAGACGGCGTAGCCGACGCACGCAAACGCCAGCGTCCCAACCGCTGCCGTGCACGCGAGCGCGGCCAGCGCGGCGGGCGCGATCCCCACGCCGTAGGCGACCTTGCCGAGCACCAGCAGGATCACGCCCATCACCGTCACCGTCGCCAGCGTGGCGATCGCCTGGCCGGCGATCAGCAGCGCCGGCGGGGCGGGAGTCGCGCGGCGGCGCTTGAGCACCCCCGTCTCGCGCAGCGTGGTGATCGACACCACCAGGTTGCTGTACGCGGCGACCACGATCGACAGCGTGAGGATTCCCGGCACGTAGAAGCGCGAGAGCTGCACGCGTTGACCGTCGATGATCGTCGTGCCGTGGCCGAACACGCCGGTGAAGATCACCAGCAGCACGACGGGGAAGATGAAGGTGAAGAAGCGCGCGCGCGGGTTGCGCACGCTCGCGCGAATGTCGTAGCTCACCTCGTGGGCGAGCAGCGCCAGCAGCCCGCGAGCCGCAGCGGAAGGCCCAGCCGCACCGGAGGACTGAGTCGCAGCCGGGGACTGAGCTGCAGCGGAGGACTTGGTTGACGGTCCGCTCTTGCGCTGCCACGCGCGTGTGATGAGTTTGATGAGCATGAACACAGGAGCCTCCTTGGGTCAGCTGCGGTCGTTGTCGGTGAGTTGCAGGTACACGTCTTCCAGCGTCGGGCGGCGCACCTCCAAGGCGTGCAGCTCTGCGTCGTGCTGCAGCGCCCAGCCCGAGAGCACGTGGAGGTCGGCGGCCACGCGCGTGCTCGCCAGCGCCACCCGGCCCTCCCCCAGCGTGCTCGCGCGCTCTGCGAGCGCCGCCGGCAGCTGCGCGAGCTCGGTGCCGCGCGGCAGCGCGAACGCGATCTGCGTGCTCGACAGCTGGCGGTCGCCGAGCGTCTGCGGCGTGCCCTGCGCGACGATCTCGCCGGCGGCGATGATCGCGATCCGATCGGCCAGGCGTTCGGCCTCCTCCATGTAGTGCGTGGTGAGGAACACCGTCTTGCCGAGCGCGCGCAGTTCCGCGATCAACCCCCACGCCGCCCGGCGCGCCGACGGGTCAAAACCGGTGGTCGGCTCGTCGAGGAAGATCAGCTCCGGGTCGCCGATCAGCGCCAGCGCCAGGTCCAGGCGCCGGCGCTGCCCGCCCGACAGCGCGCTCGCGCGCTCGTCCGCCTGCTCGGCCAGCTCGACCAGCGCGAGCGTCTCCTGCACTTGGCGCGGCGCGTGGTAGTAGCCGGCGTACAGCTGCAGGCACTCGCGCACGCTCAGACCGGGCTCCGGCTCGGACTCCTGCAGCACCGTGCCGATCCGCTCGCGCCACGCCGAGGAGGCGTGCCACGGGTCGGCGCCCAGCACCTCCACGGTGCCGGCGCTGGCCCGGCGAAAGCCCTGCAGGATCTCCACCGTGGTCGTCTTGCCCGCGCCGTTGGGGCCCAGGAAGGCGAAGATCTCGCCCCTGCGTACCTCCAGGTCGATCCCGCGTACCGCTTCGTGCCCGCCGTAGCGCTTGCGCAGGCCGTGTACTGCGATGACCAGATCATGCTGGTCCTGTGGTGGGGACGCGGCCACGCACTGGGCGACGGCGGCGTCGAGTGAGTTGGTGAGCATGCTCGCCACGCTACGCGCGCTCGTCTTCGCCGTCATCGGCGCACAGGCCGAACTTCGCGCTCCACCCACAGGTGCATGAACGCCGCGTTGCGATCAACCTGCGCGCCGATGACCACCGCGCCCAGGCGGCCTATCTTTTGTCCCAGCATGCTCGGCATCTACCGCTGGTTCACCCGTCGCAGGTTCACCACCACCGAGCTGACGCTGCCCGTGGAGGGCATCGTCCTGCGCGGCATCGGCCTCGCCTACCTCACGGTGTTCATCGTCAGGACCTTCACCACGCGTCCGTATCCAGAGCTGCACGGACAGGGCGCGGTGGTCCTGCTGGCGCTGATCGCGTTCGTCATCGGCGCCGTGGCCACCCAGCCGCAGGACGCGGACGTCGTCGTGTGGCGGCGCGTCTGCGCGCTCGGCGTGGCGAGCGCAGCCGCCGCCGTGCTCGCCGGGCTGCAGCCGAACGGCTTCTGGGGGGCCGCGCCGAGCTTCATCGCGATCATGGCCGGCATGCGGCTCGACCGCGCCGCCAGCGTGCTGGTGCTCGCGGCTTCGCTCGTGCTCATCGGCGGCGTGTACACGATCGTCACCCACGGCAACGTGCCGGTGGCCGTGCTGCTGAGCGCGGTGCCGTGGTTCCTGGTCATGCGGTTGCTGCGCGAGTTCCGCAAGCAGCACGACGCGCTCAAGGCCTCCCAGGGCGAGCTGGCGAGCACCGCCGCGCTGGCAGAGCGCGGCCGCCTCGCGCGGGAGATGCACGACGTGCTCGCGCACTCGCTGTCCGCGCTCGCGCTGCAGCTGGAGAGCACACGCATGCTCGCGCGCGACCGCGGCGCCGACCAGCAGCTGACGCAGGCGGTCGACCAGGCCCACCACCTCGCCGCCAGCGGGCTCGAGGAGGCGCGCCGCGCGATCGCCGCCGGGCGCGGCGACGCGCTGCCGGGGCCCGAGCGCATCGGCGTGCTCGCCGACGCCTTCGGCGAGCAGAGCGGGCTGCCGGTCGCCGTCGAGGTCCACGGGGAGCCGCGCGCGCTCGCGCCCGACGCACGCCTGGCCGTGTACCGCACCGCCCAGGAGGCGCTCACCAACGTGCGCCGCCACGCCACCCCCGAGCGCGTCGAGGTGAAGCTCGCCTACCTGCCCGACAGCACCGTGCTCGTCGTGCAGGACCACGCCCCCGCCGGCACGCCCCCGCCCGTGGCATTCGGCTCCGCCGCCAACGGCTACGGGCTCACCGGCATGCGCGAGCGTGCGGAGCTGCTCGGCGGCAAGCTGCTCGCGCAGCCGACCGGCGACGGCTTCCGCGTCGAGCTGAGACTGCCCGCGTGAGCGCCGGCCGACAGGGCGCAGCCGGGGAGCGCGCACCCGACCAGGGTGCAGCCGAGCGGCGCGCACCGGTGCGCGTGCTGCTCGCCGACGACCAGCGTCTCGTGCGTGAGAGCCTCGCCACGCTGCTCGGCCTGCTGGACGGCGTCGAGCTGCTCGACACCGCCTGCGACGGCGAGGAGGCGCTCGCGCTCGCCGCGCGCCACCAGCCGCAGGTCGTGCTGATGGACCTGCGGATGCCGCGCGTCGACGGCATCGAGGCCACGCGCCGGCTGCGCGAGACCCATCCACATGTGCAGGTGATCGCGCTCACCACCTACGCCGACGACGAGAGCGTGCTCGGCGCGCTCCGCGCCGGCGCCCGCGGCTACCTGACGAAGGACGCCAGCGGCGAGGACATCCGCGGGGCGATCCTCACGGTCGCGGGCGGCGAGGCGGCGCTCGACCCCGCCGTGCAGCACCACGTGGTGTCGGCGCTGGCGAACCAGGGGGCGGCAGCACAGCAGGACCCAGGCGCGGACGGCGCGCCGCAGCTGCCGGACGAGCTCACGCCGCGCGAGGCCGAGGTGCTGAGGCTGATCGCCGAGGGCCTCACGAATGCGGAGATCGCCGAGCGCCTGGTGGTGAGCCCGGCGACGGTCAAGTCGCACATCAACCACGTGTTCGCCAAGGCCAGCCTGCGCGACCGCACGCAGGCGGTCAACTACGCCTACCGCACGGGGATCGCCACCCCGCCACAGTAGGCATGCCGCGCGACGCGTGTCCCCTACGGGCTTGCTCGTTCGTCGTAGGTGTGAGGACAATCTCCACACCCGCAAAGGAGGCTCACATGAAGTACGCACTGCTCATCAACAGCCAGCCCGGCAGCTACGAGGCGTTCAGCGATGCGGAGCGCCAAGCGATCACCGCCGAGTACATGGCGATCGGCGCCGAGCCTGAGTGCGTGGGTGGCGCGCAGCTGCACGGCGCGGACACCGCCACCACCGTGCGCGTGCAGGACGGCCAGACGCTCACCACCGACGGCCCGTTCGCCGACACCAAGGAGGTGTTCGGCGGCTACTTCCTGTTTGACGTGGACGGCCTCGACGAGGCGATCGCGGTGGCCGCGCGGATTCCTGCCGCGCGGCTGGGCGGCTCGGTGGAGGTCCGCCCGGTGATGGAGCGCTGACGCTGCTCGAACGGGTCTTTCGCGACGAGTGGGGGCGCGTGCTCGCCTCCCTGGTCGGCTTCCTCGGCGACTTCGATCTCGCCGAGGAGGCGGCCCAGGAGGCGTTCGCGATCGCCGCCGAGCGCTGGCCACGCGACGGCGTGCCGGCCAACCCCGGCGCCTGGCTGACGGCAACGGCGCGCAACCGCGCGATCGACCGCGTGCGCCGTGCGCGCGTGCTCGCCGAGAAGACCAAGCAGCTGGAGATGCCCGAGCCCAGTGCGGAGCCCGACGCGGACGACAGCCCGATCCCCGACGAACGGCTCGAGCTGCTGTTCACCTGCTGCCACCCGGCGCTTGCCAGCGAGGCCCAGGTCGCGCTCACGCTGCACGCGCTCGGCGGCCTGCGCACGGAGGAGATCGCGGGCGCCTTCCTCCTCGCCCCGGAGACGATGAAGCGCCGCCTCACGCGCGCCAAGTCCAAGATCAAGCTCGCCGGAATCCCCTTCAGCCTGCCCCCCGAGCACCAGCTCCCGGAGCGCCTGGCAGCGGTGCTGGCGGTCATCTACCTGATCTTCAACCAGGGCTACTCGGCCGCCGACACGCACGCGCAGCTGGCCGACGAGGCGATCCGTCTCGGACGGGTGCTGTGTGCGCTGATGCCCGACGAGCCCGAGGCCCACGCGCTGCTCGCGCTGATGCTGCTGCACGACGCCCGCCGCCAGGCGCGCTTCGCCGACGGACAGCTCGTGCTGCTGGCCGACCAGGACCGCCTGCTGTGGAACCACGCGCAGATCGCCGGCGCGCGTGAGGCGCTGGGGCGCGCGCTCGCGCTGCGCGGCGGCGGGCAGTACGTGCTGCAGGCGCGCATCGCCTCGCTGCAGGTCGAGGACCGTCCCGACTGGGCGCGCATCGAGGCGCTGTACGGCGAGCTCGTCGAGCTCACGCGCTCGCCGGTGGTGCAGCTCAACCGCGCGGTCGCGCTCGCCGAAGCCCGCGGCCCCGAGCCGGCGCTGGCAATGGTCGAAGCGCTCCAGCTCGAGGACTACCGCTACCTGCACTCCACGCGCGCCGAGCTGTTGCGCCGGCTCGGGCGCACCCGCGAGGCGCGCAGCGCCTATGAGCGCGCGCTGGCGCTGGCGCCCGGCGACAGCGAGCGCGCGTTCCTGCGCAGCCGCATCAGCGAGCTGTGAGCAGGCGGCCGGGCAGCTCCGCGAGCGAGTCGATCAGCTCCGCACCGGCGTCCGCCAACGCCCGCGCGTCACTGTCAGCCGCATAGCCGATCGCGCGCATGTCGGCCGCCACCGCCGCTGTGACGCCCGACGGCGTGTCCTCGACGACCGCGCAGCGCCCAGGCGGCACGCCCATCGTGCGTGCCGCGTACAGAAAGAGGTCGGGGTGAGGCTTGCCGTGCGCGACCGACTCGGCCGAGAACAGCGCACGGTCCGCGAACAGCTCGCGCAGGCCGGTCAGCTCAAGCGACAGCTGCGTCTTTGCGAGCTTGCCCTGCGAGGCCACGCACACCGCGATCCCCGCCGCGCGCACACTGGCGACGGCTTGCGCCGCGCCTGCCACCGCGCGTAGCTCGCGGCGAAACACCGCTTCGCGCTCGCGCTCGTACTCGTCCAGCCAGCCTGCCGGGAGCGCCCGGCCCAAGCGCTCTTGCGCTGTGGTGAGCACCTCGCTGAGCAGCAGCCCCTGATAGTCGCGGCGCGCCTGCGCCAACGTCGTCGGCAAACCTTGGGCGCTCAGCATCATCGCGAGCACCCCGCAGGAGATCGCCTCGCTGTCCACCAGCACGCCGTCGCAGTCGAAGATGGCGAGCTGGTGCGGCGACTCGCCTGGACTGCCAAGCACCGCGAGAGCATATATATCCGCCGATGGCGAGGGGATTCGCCCTGACGGAACGGGTATAAAGACGGAGTAGATGAAGATCGGGCTGCGGCAAGCGACGACGCTCAGCGACCCGACCCGCGAAAGCATCCTGGTGCTCCAAGAGGTGCTGAGCGTCCACAGTCGCGGCGTCATCCACGACTATCTGCGCGTCGCGCAGCTGGCCAGGGAAACAGCGCAGCGACTTGGGTTCGCTGAGGACGAGCTGCTGTGCGTAGAGCTGGCCGGGCGCCTGCACGACATCGGCAAGATCGCGATCCCCGATGAGATCCTGAACAAGCCCGCCCCGCTCACGAAGCAGGAGTGGGAGATCATGCGCACGCACACCGAGATCGGTGCGCGGATCATCGGCGCCGCGCCGGCGCTCGCGGGCGTGGCGACGCTCGTGCGCTCACACCACGAGCGCTACGACGGCAGCGGCTACCCCGATGGGCTGCGCGGCGAGCACATCCCGCTTGGCGCGTGCGTGATTGCCGTGTGCGACTCGTTCGTGGCGATGATGCGAAAGCGCCCGTTCATCGACGCGATCACGGTCGTGGAGGCGATCGCCGAGCTGCGGCGCTGCGCCGGATCGCAGTTTCACCCGCGCGTGGTCGAGGCCTTCCAAGAGGTCTTCCGCGAGCTGTTTGCGGACGCGTGAGAAGCTCAAGCTCGGAGGCCTGACGCCGTAGCGCCGCGCGTTCACGGGGGCGGGCGCGTGCTTTCGCTTCCCCGCATCGGCACGTGGAATGGGCCACCGCGGCGTACTTGAACGAGAGCCCCACTTATTCAACGAGCAAGTGCACAACCGCGAAAATCCCCACCGCCACGATCAAGGCTCTGAGCGCGTTCGGCGGCAACCTCCGCCCGTACCGTGCCCCCAGCTGAGCTCCCACGATCGAGGCCACGGCGATGATCCCCGCCGGCCCCCAGTCCACATGCGCGGCGATGGCGAAGTAAACCGCTGCTACCCCGTTGACGATCCCTACGAGCACGTTCTTGAGCGCGTTCGTGCGCTGCAGATCTTGCGCAAGCGCCGCGCCAAGGATGCCCAGCAGCAGGATGCCCTGCGCCGCGCCGAAATACCCCCCATACACGCCCGCGACGTACACGCCCAGCGGGACCAGCACCACACCGTCCTCAAGGTTGATCTCGCGCCGCGCGAGCATCGCCACCAGCCGCGGCTGCAGCACGACGAGCACGAGCGCCGCGGCGATGAACACGGGCACGATCGCCTTGAACGCGGAGGCCGGCAGCACCAGCAGCAGCACCGCGCCGGTGACGCCGCCTGCCAGCGACATGGCTCCCAGCCGTAGCGCCCGCTGGCGCTGGCCCTCCAGCTCGTGCCGGTAGCCGAGCGCGCCGGAGACGTTGCCAAACACCAGCCCGACTGTGTTCGTCACGTTGGCGGTCACGGGTGCGTAGCCGAAACCCAGCAGCGCGGGGAACGTGATCAGCGTGCCGCTGCCCACGAGCGTGTTGATCGCGCCCGCCGCCAGCCCGGCAGCGACGATCGCCACGATTTCCCCCACGCTCATGCCCGGCCGCGCCCCCGCTCGGGGCGCTCCAGCGCGCGGGCAGCGGCGCTCACGCGAGCAGGCCGTTCGTCGCTCTTCTACCGTGTGCGCGCATGGACGTGGAGAAGGCTATCCGCACACGCCGCACCCACAAGGCTTTCTCCCCTCAGCCCGTCGAGCGGGAGACGCTGGACGAGCTGTTCGCGCTCGCGCGCTGGGCGCCCAACCACCACCTGACCAATCCCTGGCGCTTTCGCGTGCTCGGCGAGCGCACCCGCGCCCAGCTGATGGAGCTCGCCGAGGCGGACAAGCCCGGCTCGGCGGTCAAGCTCAAGCGCTCCCCCACGCTCGTCGCCGTCACTGCGGCCCAGACGGGTGACGCCGCGCAGGATCGCGAGGATCTGCTGGCCACCGCGGTCGCCGCCTACCTGGTGCTGCTCGGCGCCCACGCCCGCGGCCTCGCCGGCTACTGGCGCACCGTGCCGCTGCTCGACGACCCGCGCGGGCGCAAGCTGCTGGGGTTGCCCGTCAACGAGACGCCGGTCGGCCTGCTGTACCTCGGCTGGCCGGTGCAGGAGCAGCGCGTGCCCGAGCGCGCGCCCGTCGCCGACACCGTCACCTACCTGGATTGAGCCGAGCGACAGTGTGCAGCCGCCCCCACGATCGTGCATGCTCGCCAGGGATCTTGGGCTAGCCTCCGGTGCATGAGGCGTTCACTGCGGCCAACCACGTCGATTGCGCTCGCGCCGCTCGCGGCCGGCTTGCTCGCCCTGGGAGCCGCCCCACCGGCCACCGGCACCACCCCGCCGGCCACCGGCAGCTCGCCTGAAGCTGACGCCGCTCCGCTGCCGGCCACGCGCCTGGTGGCGCTCCCCCACGGCACGATCGCCAACGGCACCAGCCCGCTGACGGTCACGCTGTCCGCGCCCGTCTCCCCCTCCTCGCCGGCACCCACGCTCACCCCGAACGTGGCAGGCACATGGGCGACCTCCGGCGACTCGGAGGTGTTCACGCCCACCTCCACGCTGCTTCCGTGTTCGACTTACACGATGACGATCTGGGCGCGCACGGATGCTGCCGAACACGCGGAACTCGGACGCAAACGCACAATCCGCCTGAGCGTCGCCTGCCCGCCGCTCGCCGGCCTGCAGCAGGCGCTGGCGCGCCTGGGCTACCTGGGCGCGACGCTGCACACGCGCTACCGCGACCACCTCCGCGCGGGCCGCGAGACCCGGCGCGAAGCGGCGGTCAACGCCTACCACCCGCCGCGTGGCGCGCTCGTCCCCGACCCGTCCAACGCGCCGCCCGTGCAGCTGGGCCAGCTCGACGCGACCACGCGCGGCGCGCTGGAGGTCTACCAGGAGGACAAGGGCCTGCCGGCCACCGGCGAACCCAACCGCACGACCTGGCTATCGCTGCTGTACGACGAGAGCGTCAACAAACGCGCCCCGCAGCCGTACACGTGGGTGCAGGTGTCCGAGTCGCTGCCGGAGACGCTGTGGGTGCATCGCGGCAACGACGTCGCGTTCAGCACGCCGGTGAACACCGGCGTCGCCGGCGCGGAAACCGAACGGGGCATCTTCCCCATCTACGCCCGCTACGTGTCGACGAGCATGGCCGGCGAAGACCCCGACGGCGTGAAATACGACGTCCCGGACGTCCCCTGGGTGAACTACTTCAACGGCGGCGACGCCGTCCACGGCTACCCGCGCGAAGCGTACGGCTTCCCGCAGTCCAACGGCTGCGTGGAGCTGCCGATCGAAGCCGCGCACACCGTCTTCGGCATGCTGCAGATCGGCGACATCGTGTGGGTGCAGTGACAGCGCTCGCCGCCGCGCCGCGCTAGCTCGCCGGCAGCTCCTGCTCGGCCGCCCCCGCGGGCTGCGCCTCGGTCTCCGGCGCGGGCGCAGGATCGTCCGGCGCGGGCGCAGGGCCGCGCGTCGCGCGCGCGCCCAGCCAGCCGAGCACGCCGGCGCCCAGCGACGCGAGCATCCACCCCGTGCCCGCGCGTTCGCGCCCGCGCGCGGCGTCCAGCGACAGCGGGCCGGGGCCCACCTCGGCGAGCGCCAGCACCGCGGCGATCAGCACGGCGTTGTACTCGTAGCCGCCTTTGCTCGCCCACGGGCCGTTCTTGGCGTGCACGGTCTCGATCGCGGTCAGCATCGTCGCCGTCAGCGCGGAGGACGCGAGCGGCGTCGCCAGGCCGGCCGCGAGCAGCGCGCCGCCGCCCGTCTCGGCCGCGCCGGCGGCGATCGCGTGCGCCTTGCCGGGGCGCAGCCCCAGCGCCTCGAAGCCGTCGGCGGTGGCCTGCAGGCCGTAGCCCTCGAACCAGCCGAGCAGCTTCTGCGTACCGTGCCCCACGAAGAGCCCACCGACGACAATCCGCAGCAGCAAACGTCCGAGCTTCATCGCAAAACCCCTTTTCTTCGTTGGCGTGAGATGACTTTACGGCGCCGCCGGCACGACCACCAGCGTGGCGGCGTCGCCGGGCAGCTGCGCGGTGTCGAATGCCGTGCCGGACAGCCGCTCGACGTGCTCGTAGCCGCCGAGGAACTCCTCGGCGTCCTCCAGGAAGCCGATGCGCGGCGTGCGGTAGTGCATCGGCACCACCCACCGCGGCGCCAGCGCCGCGACGATCGCCTGCGCCTGCTCGGCGCCGATCGTCGGCCCGCCGCCGACGGGCAGGAACAGCAGGTCCACCTGACCGAGCGCCTGCAACTGCTCGGGGCGCAACTCGCGCTGGCCGAAGTCGCCGAAGTGCGCCACGCGCACGCCGTCGAGCGCGAACACGAAGATCGTGTTCGGCCCCCGTTCGGTGCCCGCGGCCTCGTCGTGCTCGGAGGCGATCGCCGTCACCTCGCCGAGCAGCGACTCCAGCTTGCCGGCGGTCGAGCGCAGGATCGTGGGCTCGCCGCCGATCGCCTCCACGCCGTTGTGGTCGGCGTGCTCGTGCGTGACCAGCAACAGCCCCGCCTGCACCCCCTCGATCGGCGGGTAGTCGAACTGGATCCCCGCGCGCGCGGTCATCCCCGACATGTCGGCGAACGGGTCGATCGCCACGGCTGCCTGCTCGCCCTGCAAATGAAACGCCGACTGTCCGAACCACTCAACGCGCATGCTGCTCCTCTCTGGTGGTGACGTGCACGGGGGGCGCCCCGCGCCTTGCTGTGGGTGCCTCGTCCGCCGCATCCGGGGGGGACGCCGTGGAGGAGGGAATGTGCTCGTAGCGCCCGCCGCGCAGCAGCGAGGCGGCGGCGGCGATGAGGCAGGCGACGATCGCGAACGCGAACGCCTCGTGCAGGCCGCTGCTGAACGGCGCGGCGATCAATTTGGGGAAGAACGAGCGGCCGGTCAGCAGCACGTGGTTGGCTGGCGAGAGCGCCGCCAGCGCGTGCGCCCCGACGAGGTGTTCGACCGGGTTGTAGCCGAGGAACGCCGCGAACAGCACCGACACCGGCGGCGTGCGCGCGGCGCTCGCCGCGGCCGCCGCGGACACGCCGTGCGCGCGCAGCCCCGCGCTCAGCGCGTGCGGCAGCTCGGCGGCGAGCCCCAGGATCATCAGCGTGAAGAAGATGCCGATCGACAGCACCTGCGCGGAGTTCTGGAAGGTCTGGTTCATGCCCCCGCCCGCGCCGCGGTCGCCCGGCGGCAGGCTGTTCATCACGCCGGCGCGGTTGGGCGAGGCGAACAGCCCCATCGAGGCGCCGCACAGCGCGAGCACGAGCGCGAACTGGGTGAAGGAGAAGTCGATCGGCAGCAGCGCCAGCAGCGCGAACGCCGCCGCCGTGCCGATCATCCCGCCGGTGGCGAACGGGCGCGCGCCGAAGCGGTCCGACAGGTAGCCGGAGGTGGGGCCGGCGACGAGCATGCCGAGCGTCAGCGGCAGCATGTAGATGCCGGCGCGCAGCGGCGTGTCGGTGAAGTCCACGCCGTGCTCGGGCAGCCAGATCCCCTGCAGCCAGATGATCAGCATGAACATCAGCCCGCCGCGCGCGACCGCCGAGAGGAACGTGGAGAGCGTGCCGAAGGTGAACGCGCGGATGCGAAACAGCGGCAGGCGGAACATCGGGTTCGCGACGCGGCCCTCGATCGCCATGAACGCGAGCAGGCACGCCACGCCCGCGCTCAGCAGCGCGATCACCTTCGGGCTGCCCCAGCCGGTGGCGCTCGCGCCGTACGGGCGGATGCCGTAGGTGACCGACACCATGATCAGGATCAGCCCCAGCGCGAACGTGATGTTGCCCGGCCAGTCCACCGGCGCGCGGCGGGGCTGGCTGCGCTCCTGCAGCTTCATGTACGCCCACACGGTGCCGAACAGCCCCACCGGCACGGAGATCAGGAACACCAGGCGCCAGTCGATCGGCGCGAGCACGCCGCCCAGCACCAGCCCCACGAACATGCCGCTGACGCCGACGATGTTGTTGATGCCCAGCGCCATCCCGCGCTGGTTGGCGGGAAACGCGTCGGTGATGATCGCCGCCGCGTTCGCCAGCAGGAACGCCGCGCCGACGCCCTGCACGATGCGAAAGGCGATCAGGTAGCTCGCGCCCGCGCGCCCGTCCATCCAGTCCACCGTCAACAGCAGCGACGCGAGCGTGTAGATGACGAAGCCGAGGTTGTACATGCGCACCCGCCCGTACATGTCCCCCAGCCGCCCCAAGCTCACGATCAGCACGCTGGAGACGACCAGGAAGCCAAGGATCATCCACAGCAGGTAGAAGCTGTTCGCTGGCGCCAGCGGGTCCAGGTGGATGCCGCGGAAGATGTCCGGCATCGCGATCAGCGTGATCGACGCGTCGAGCGTCGCCAGCAGCACGCCGAGGGTGACGTTGGACAGCGCGACCCACTTGTAACGGTCGGCGGCGCCGGCGGTGGGGACGGCAACGGCTCCGTTTGCCTGCCCGCCGGTGCCCGTGCGCGTTTTCATCTATCAATGATTATATACAGGAAAACTGAACAGTTTTCCTGCGGTTCGCGCTGTATAGTTGTGCGCGAGGTGGCGGGGGCAGTCGACTCCAACAGGCTCGCCAGCGAGCTGCGCATGGTGCTCGGACACCTCGTGCGGCGCCTGCGCGCCGAGCACGGCTTCTCGCTCACGCAGGGCGCCGTGCTCGGGCGCCTGGACCGCGAGGGCACCCGCTCGATCGGCGAGCTCGCGGCGGCCGAGCGCGTGCGCCCGCAGTCGATGGCCCAGACGGTCAGCGACCTGGAGGCCGACGGGCTGATCGCGCGGCGCGCCGACCCCGCCGACGCGCGGCGCGCGCTCGTCGCGCTCACCGAGCACGGGCGCCAGACGCTGGAGGCCGAGCGCCGCCAGCGCGAGGGCTGGCTCGCGCGCGCGATCGCCGAGGACCTCTCCCCCGCCGAGCGCCAGCTGCTCGCGCGCGCCACCAGCCTGTTGCAGCGGCTGTCCGAGAGCTAACGCGGCGCCGTGGAGCTCGGCTGGCCCGCGTCGCTCAGCACGTGCCACACGCCGCCAAAGCTCTTGAGGTTCTGTCCGTTCACTTCGCCGCTGGCGTCATCCTCGGCGAACGTGTACAGCGGGTGCCCGTTGAGCGTCACCTGCGAGATCCCGCCCGCGCGGTGCAGGATGCCCACCGTGCCGTGCACGCCCGTGCCCAGCTTGACGTCGCTCGTCGAGCTGGCCTTCAGCGGCGGCCAGAACTTCAGGCATTCGCTGCTCTTGCACAGCAGGTGCGAGGTGGTCTCGGGCGAGAGCACGTACAGCGTGCGCCCCGCGGAGTTGACGAGAATGTGCTCGCCGAGCTTCGCGTTGGACGCGGAGCTCACGCCGGTGGCGCTCGACGCGAGCGCCATCGCCGCGAAGAACGCCGCGAGCGCGAGCGGCGCCGCGGCCACGCCCGCCTTCAATGTCCTGCCTGTGCGCCGGCGCCGGCCTGTGGCCTGTTGCGTGGCTGAGTCGATCATCAAGCGTTTCCTTTCACTGGGGTAGTGCCTTCTCCGGGTGCTGCCTGCTCGGATAGACGCCGGCGGCCGGGCAACCTTCCCCTACGGCTCGGTGTGCACGACCACGTCGGCGATGCCGTCGATCCGCTGGCGCAGCTCGTCCTCGAGCTCGCCTGCCAGCCGGTGGGCCTCGGTGAGCGTCTCGGCCGCATCCACCGCCAGCGTCAGGAACAGCACCTGGCCGGCGTTCGTGTACAGCAGCCGCAGGCTGCGTGGGTCGCTGCCGGTGCGCGCGCGCACCAGCTGCGCGACCGCTTCGCTCATGCGCGCCGCCGCCGCGCGCGTCTGCTCGCTGGCGAGCAGCGGGCGCTCGAGCGGCTCGAGATGCGTCTGCACGTCGGCCACGCCCGGCCGCGCGCGGATCGCCTGCTCGACGCGCTCGGCGGTCTCGTGCGCCGTGCGCAGGTCGAGCTCGGCGGGGAACTTCAGGTGCAGCGAGACGCTGCTGCGCCCATTGCACTCGAAGATCGCGATGTCGTGCGCCTCCTTCACCAGCGGCTCGGCAAGCGCGATCGCGAGCACCCGCGCGCGCAGGTCCAGGCCGCGGCGCGCCGGCTCCACGTGCACGACCACGTCGCTGCCCGGCAGCGCCCGCTCGAGCGCGCTCTCGACCAGGTCGGCGGTGCGGTGGCCCTCGACCACCGCCTGGCCGGGCGGCACGCTGACGACCACGTCCGCGAAGTAGCGCCCCGCCGACTCGCGCAGGCGCAGCCGCTCGAGCTGCATCTCCGCGCCGAGCGCCGCGAGCGCCTGCTCGGCCGCGCGCTGCGCGTGCGCCGGCGCGCGGTCCATCAGCACGTTCGCGTGCACGCCGATCAGCCGCCCGGCCGTCACGAAGATGATCGCCGCCACCAGCAGCGCGGCGAGCGCGTCGCCGTCGTGAAAGCCCGCATTGGCCGCCAGCAGCCCGCCCAGCACGAGCAGCGAGCCGAGCGTGTCCGCCGCCACGTGCACGGCGCTCGCGCGCAGCGCGGTGCTGCGGTGGCGGCGCGCGCCCGTCAATAGCACCCCCGCGCGGCTCGCTTCCAGCACGAGCGCCAGCGCGATCGCGGCCAGCTCATACCAATGCACCGCCGGGACGCTCCCCGAGCCGGACAGGCGCGAGACCGCCGCCACGCTCACCAGCACGCCGCCCGCCAGCAGGATCGCCGCCTCGCCGATCGCCCCCAGGTTCTCCGCGCGCCGGTGCCCGTAGGGGTGGTCGGCGTCGGCCGGGCGCGCGCCGAAGCGCACCGCGAAGAACGTCAGCGCCGCCGCGATCACGTCGCCGCTGGACTCGATGCCGCTGGAGACCAGCCCGAGGCTGCCGCTCGCCAGGCCGACCGCGAGCTTGAGCGCCATCAGCAGCGCGGCGGCGCTCAGCGAGACCAGCAGCGTGGCCCGTCGCGTGAGCGCGCGCGTCACGGGCGGATGCGACATGGTTTAGAGACTATGGCCCACTCGCACGCGGGACATTCTCACGGCGTCAGCGCCGGCGGCGCATCGTCCCCCGACGGGAACCGCCGGCGGCTGGCGGGCGCGCTCGCGCTGATCGTCGCGTTCACGGCCGCCGAGATCGCCGCGGGCGTGGTCGGCCACTCGCTCGCGCTGCTCTCAGACGCCGCGCACATGCTCACCGACGCCGCCGCCATCGGCTTCTCGCTCGCCGCCATCACGCTCGCGGCGCGCCCACCCAGCGGCGCAATGACGTTCGGGTTGCGGCGCGTGGAGATCCTCTCGGCGCTCGCCAACGGCGTGACGCTGGCGATCCTCGCGGCGTTCATCGCCTACGAGGCGATCCACCGCCTCGTCTCGCCGCCGCACGTGCACGCCACGCTGATGCTCGCGGCGGCGCTCGCCGGCGTGCTCGTGAACCTCGCGGCGGTGTGGCTGCTGTCCGGCGCCGAGCGGCGCAGCCTGAACGTGGAGGGCAGCTTCCAGCACGTCCTCACCGACCTGCTCGGGTTCATCGGCACGGCGATCGCTGCCGGCGTGATCCTCGTGAGCGGCTTCCAGCGCGCGGACGCGATCGCCTCGCTGCTGATCGCAGCGCTGATGACGCGCTCGGGCCTCACGCTCGTGCTGGCCTCCGGACGCGTGTTCCTGGAGGCGGCGCCAAAGCACCTCGACCCGCAGGAGATCGGTCGCGCGCTCGTCGCCCAGGACGGCGTGGTGGAGGTCCACGACCTGCACGTGTGGGAGGTCGCGAGCGGCTTCCCGGCGCTGTCCGCGCACGTGCTGGTGGGCGCCGACCGCGACTGCCACGAGCTGCGACGAAAGATCGAGGCGCTGCTGCGCGAGCGCTTCGCGCTCGAGCACACCACGCTGCAGGTCGACCACGTGGGCGGCGATGGCTCGGACATCCTGCAGCTCCAGATCGCGCCGCGCACGGGCGCGCGGCCGGCACACTGATGCGCGTGCTCGTCGGCATCGCGGGCGGCACGCTCGTCGTGCTGATGCTCACGGAGATCTTCCTCGCGTTCCTGCTGCCCCGGCGCGTCAAGCGCGACCCGCGGATCGTGCGCTTGGCGTTCGCGTTCGGCTGGCGCCCGTGGCGGCGGGTCGCGCGCCTTTTGCCGGCGCAGTCGCGCGACACGATGCTCGGGATCTACGGGCCGCTGGGGCTGCTCATCAACCTCGTGCTGTGGATCGGCTCGATGATGCTCGGCTACGCCTGCCTGCAGTGGGCCGGCGGCTCGCACCTCGGGGTGCCGCACGGGTCGGTGGACTTCGGCAACGACCTGTACTTCAGCGCCGCCACCATGACCACCGACGGCCCCTCCAGCCTCGCCGCGCACACGGCGTTCGCCCGCGCCATCCAGGTGATCGACGCCGGCAGCGGCCTGGCTGTGCTGGCGATCGTGATCGGCTACCTGCCCTCGCTCTACCAGGCGTTCTCACGCCGCGAGGCGACCGTCTCACAGCTCGACGCGCGCGCCGGCTCGCCGCCGAGCGCCGGGCGCCTGGTGCTGCGCACCACGCAGACCGGCGGCTGGGCGAAGCTGGGGAGCTACCTCGGCGAATGGGAGCAGTGGGTGGCCGAGCTGATGGAGACCCACCTCGCCTACCCGGTGCTCGGCTACTTCCGCTCCCAGCACGTCAACCAGAACTGGCTGGCCGCGATGTGCACGGTGCTCGACGCGTGCGCGTTCACGATCGCCGCGGCGCCCAAGGACAGCGCCGAGCCGGCGCGCTTCACGTTCGCGATCGCCCGCCACGCGGTCGTCGACTTGACCTACAGCTACCGCGTCCAGCCGGTGGGGGAAGTCAATCGCCTGCCCGACGCAGACCTGCGCGCGCTGCTGCGCCAGCTGCGCGAAGCGGACGTGCATCCGCACGTCGTCGACAACACGGTCGCCGAGCGCCTGCGCCACATGCGCGCGCTGTACGAGCCCTACGTGTGCGCGCTCACCAGGCGCCTGGAGCTCGCGCTGCCGCCGTGGCTCGCGCCGGAGTCGCCTACTGATAACTGGCGCAACACTGACTGGCATTAGGAGCGACGGACGGCCGTCACGGCACGTGGAAGGGGACGGTGGTGATCACCAGCTTGTGGATCGGGCGCAGGGCGCGGCGCAGGCGGGGGGCGACCTGGTTGTGCAGCAGGCGCAGCCACCAGTGTGCGACGACGATCTCCGGCACGATCACCGTGAGCGTCAGATCTGGGCTCAGCTGGTGTAGCGACTCGATGTAGTTGACGAGCGGCGCGACGATCGCGCGGTAGGGCGAGACGACTACCTCGAGCGGCAAATGGTCGCCCCACGTGCGCCAGTAGTCGCGGAAGCGCTCGGCCTCCTGTTCGCTGGGGCTGACGTGCAGCGCGAGCACCGGCTGGGCCAGCGAGGCCGCGTAGGCGAGCGCGCGCATGCTGCCGAGGTCCAGCGAGGCGACGGGCACGAGGATCAGGTGGTGGACCTGCTCGGGGGTCTCCTCCGTCTCGTCCTGCTGGCGCGGCGCCCCGTCGGCGGCCTCGCGCGTGGACGCATCCGCGTCGGCCGTCGTGCCGGCAATGCCCCCGGCGCGCGGTGTGATCGTGCGGTTCGGCAGCTCGATCGCGTGCGGGTGCAGCGCCAGCGCCTTGGCCACCGTGGCGTAGTGGCGGCGGATGCCGCTGGCGGTCGCGATCACCAGCCCGACCGCCAGCAGCGAGACCCACGCGCCGGCGGTGAGCTTGGTGACCGCCGCGGTGACGAACACGATCGCCGAGAGCAGCGCGCCGAGGCCGTTGAAGGCCATGCTCCGCCGCCAGTGCGGGTCGCGCCGGCGCCACCAGTGCACGACCATCCCCGTCTGGGAGAGGGTGAAGGCGAGGAACACGCCGACCGCGTACAGCGGGATCAGCGGGCCGGTCGCGCCGCCGAACGCCGCGAAGATGGCCGCCGCCACGAGCGAGAGCGCGAGGATGCCGTTGCTGAACGCCAGGCGGTCGCCCATGCGCAGGAACAGCCGCGGCGCCTGGAAGTCGCGTGCGAGCAGGAACAGCACGCGCGGGAAGTCGTTGTAGGCGGTGTTCGCGGCGAGCAGCAGGATCGCGGCGGTCGCGGCCTGCGTGACGGGGTACATGAAACCCTGCCCGAAGCTGCGATGGGCGATCTGCGAGAGCACCGTTTCGTGCGCGCGCGGCACGATCCCCTCGAGCTGCACCATCGCGATCGTGCCCGCGAACAGCGCGATCAGCAGCGCCACCATCCACGTCAGCGTGGTGCGCGCGTTGCGCCATTCGACCCGCTTGAACACGGGCACCGCGTTGGAGATCGCCTCGATTCCCGTCATCGCCGTGGACCCGGAGGCGAACGCGCGCAGCACCAGCAGCGCGCCGACCGCCTCGGTGGCGGTCAGCCGGGGCCGGGGCGTGGGGTGAAAGCCGTGGCCGGCGGAGTCCACCAGGCCGACTGCCACGAGCGCGAACATGCAGATGATGAACAGGTATGTGGGCGTCGCGAACAGCACGCCGGCTTGGCGCACGCCGCGCATGTTGCCGGCGAGCAGCACCACGATCACCCCCACCCCGATCGGCACGGTGTCGGCGCTCAGCGAGGGGAGCGCCGAGGTGATCGCTTCCAGCCCGGAGGCAACGGACACCGCGACCGTGAGGATGTAGTCGGTCATCAGGCCCGCGGCGGCGACGAGCCCGGCGACGCGGCCAAGGTTGTCGCTGGCGACGATGTAGGACCCGCCGCCGTGGGGGTACGCGCGAATCGTCTGGCGGTAGGACACGCCGACGGCGAGCATCAGGCAGGCGATCGTGGCGGCGACCGGCAGCGAATAGCGCAGCCCGGCGCCGGCGCCGAGCACGAGGATCGCGAGCATCGCTTCGGGGCCGTAGGCGACCGAGGAGAGCGCGTCGGCGGAGAGCACCGGCAGCGCCACGAGCTTGCGCATCCGCTCCCTGGCGATCGCCGTGCTCTTCAGCGGTGGTCCGAGCAACACGCGGCGCAGATCGAAGTCCAGACGCCCAGCGCGCGAGGCGAGCGCGTCCGCCTCGCTCGTCGCCTCCACCTCCGAGGGCTGTCCGCTCTGCACGTGCACGAAGCGCCCGAAGCGGCTCGGCTGCACGTCCTTGGCGGACGGGAAGCTGCCGAGGCTTGGGTTCACGGGCAGCGCGCGGCGCCACACCTCCGGGTTGCCGCACACCTTCCCCCACTCCTCCCCCGCGCGGCGCAGGACGCCGAGCTGGCGCTCGTCGAGCTTTACCAGCGGAGCGTCCGGGCTCGGCGCGGCGGGCCCCTGCTCGGTGGCGCGTTCGTCTCGCTCGCCGCCGTGTTCGTCTTGCTCGCCGCCGCGCACGGTCTGCTTGGCGGCGGGCGCGCCGCGCTAGCGGGCTTGCTTGCTGGGACGCACGAGGATCTCGTTGACCGACACGTTCTCGGGTTGGCCGATCGCGTAGAGGATCGCGTTGGCGATGTCCGCGGATGTCAGCGGGGTGACGCCGGCGAAGGCTTTTGCCATCTGCTCGAGCACCTCGGGGCGGTTGTGGCCGGGCAGCTCGGTGGCGACGGCGCCGGGCTCGATCAGGGTGACGCGGACGCCCAGCTCGACGCACTCCTGGCGCAGCGACTCGGAGAAGGCGCCGACGCCGAACTTCGTGAGGTTGTAGACGCCGGAGCCCTGGCGGGCGAAGCGCCCGGCGACGGAGCTGACGTTGACGATGTGCCCGGCGCCCTGCGCGCGCATGATCGGC
The DNA here is from genome assembly GCA_035504435.1 of Solirubrobacteraceae bacterium. Taxonomy (GTDB): domain Bacteria; phylum Actinomycetota; class Thermoleophilia; order Solirubrobacterales; family Solirubrobacteraceae; genus Palsa-744. The sequence continues at coordinate 82,753 of DATJRV010000116.1, read as the reverse complement.
AGCGCGGCGTGGGTGCAGTAGAGGACGCCGAACACGTTGGCGTGGATCATCCGCCGCCACTCCTCGGTGGGCGCGTTCTCGATCGGGCCGAGCAGCATCACGCCGGCGTTGTTGACGAGCACGTCGAGGCGGTCCAGCTCGGCGTGCGCTTGGCGCACGAACGCGCCGGCCTGCTGCTCCTCGCCGACGTCTGTCTGCACGGCGAGCGCCCGCCCGCCCTCCTGCACGATCTGTTGCGCGAGCGCGTCGATGCGCTCCGCGCGCCGTGCCGCCAAGGCCACGGCGGCGCCTGCGCGGGCGCACGCCAGCGCCGTGGCTTCGCCGATGCCGGAGGAGGCGCCCGTCACGGCGACCACCTTTCCGCTCAGGTCGGCGACGTTCATGCGCCGATCCTAGCTGCCACGGCTCACAAACACGCGGCCGTGACCGATATATCCCACAGACCTCGATCCGCTCTTTTCGGCTCCCCGCCGGGTTTTATCCCGCGCTCAACTGGGGACGGTACTTCTAAGGGCGGGAAGGTAACTGCGCACAGAACGTCGAACGAGCTACGGAAAGCACGCAAACCAAAGAGTATAGGACGCGCTGCAACAAGAATGGTTGACAAGGCAACTACTTGGGCGTATAATTCCGACTCCAAGCATCGGATTAGAAGGACTCGCATGACAGACTCAACTACAGACACCACCATCACCCTCGACGCGGACGCCGACGAGCAGCTCGTGGACGACGCTTCGCCCACCGAGGGGGAGCCGGCCACGCCCGCGGCGGGGCGCCTGGACAGCCCGATCGAGCGCCTGGACGTGAGCACCCCGGACACGTTCATCCCCGAGTCGGTCGACCAGCTGCTCGCGCACTCGCGTCGCTACCCGCTGCTCACGCCCGCGCAGGAGATTGAACTGGCCAAGCGCATCGAGCGCGGCGACCTGCACGCCAAGGAACTGCTCGTCAACTCCAACCTGCGGCTCGTCGCGTCGAACGCCCGCCGCTACCAGAACCAGGGCCTGCCGCTGGGCGACCTCGTCCAGGAGGGCATGCTGGGACTGATCCGCGCGAGCGAGAAGTTCGACTGGCGCAAGGGCTTCCGCTTCTCCACGTACGCCACGCTGTGGATCCGTCAGGCGATCCAGCGCGGCCTGGAGAACTCCGGACGCACGATCCGCCTGCCCGTGCACGTCGCGCAGCGCTCCCGCAAGGTCGGGCGCGTGGAGCGCGAGCTGTCGGTGCGCCTCGGACGTGAGCCCACGCTCGAGGAGCTCGCCGAGGAGACCGGGCTGCCGATCGACCAGGTGGAAGAGGTGCGCCACCAGCGCGCAGCGCTGGTGAGCCTCGACCAGCAGATCGGCGAGGACGGCGACACCGCCCTCGGTGACCTGCTGCCCTCCGACGCAGAGGTGCCGGAGGAGACGGCCTGGGAGAACGAGCGCGAGCGCATCGTGCACCGCGCGATCGAGCAGCTGCCCGAAACCGAGCGCAAGGTGCTGACGCTGCGCTTCGGCACCGGCCGCGAGGAGCCGCAGACGCTGACCGCCATCGGCAAGCGCCTCGGGTTCTCCGCGGAGCGCGCCTCCCAGCTCGAGCAGCGGGCGCTGAAGAAGCTCGCCGAGTCGCCCGAGCTGGCGGCGCTGCGCGAGGCCGCGTAAGACTGTCCACCCCCCTGACGTTGAAAGCCCCCGGTCGGGATCGCCCCGCCGGGGGCTTTCGCGTTTCGTATTAGGATGCGACGCGTGACGGAGAGGTCACTGTGGGAGCGTACGGTTGCGCTGACGATCGCCATCGGCGAACGCATCCTCGCGCCGATCGAGCGCTTCATCGGCAAGCGCTCGCTGGTCGGCGACGCGACGTTCTTCCCGCTCGAGCGCTTCCCGTGGGTCGAGCACATCGAGGAGAACTGGACGGCGATCCGCGAGGAGGTCGAGCAGCTGCTCGCCGAGCAGGCGGAGCTGCCCAACTTCCAGGACATCTCCAAGGACCAGATCGAGATCACCGACGACGACCGCTGGAAGACGTTCTTCCTCTACGGCTACGGCTTCCAAGCCAAGCTCGGCGTGCAGATGTGCCCGCGCACGGCGGCGCTGATGCGCGAGATCCCCGGCATGACCACGGCGATGATCTCGATCCTCTCCCCCCGCAAGCACATCCTCGACCACCGTGGCCCCTACAAGGGCGTGCTGCGCTACCACCTCGGGCTGGTGGTGCCCGAGGACGCGGCGTCGTGCCGCATCCGTGTCGGCGAGGACTTCCGCCACTGGGAGGAGGGCAAGAGCATGGTGTTCGACGACACGTTCAACCACGAGGTGTGGAACGACACCGACGAGACGCGCGTGGTGCTGTTCGTGGATGTCCTGCGGCCTTTGCCCGAGCCCGAGTCGACGATCAACAAGCTGATCGTCAAGGCGATCGGCTACTCGCCGTTCGTGCTCGATGCCAAGCGCAACCAGGAGGCGTGGGAAGCACGCTATCTGGCGCGTCGCAGGGGGCGCGAGGCGACGCAGACGCCGGCAAGCAGCGCGGCCTGAGCGCGCTGCCGCACTGCGCGGCGCGGCCTCCGGCGCTGATCTGGCTGCCCTGCCGCGTCGCCGTCCTAGATGCTCGACACGCTCAACCCCGTGCCCTGCAGCAAGCTGTTGGCCTTGGCGTTGAGGATCGTGAACTCCCCCGTGAGGATGAGCACGCCGAGCAGGATCATCACCACGCCGCCGACGCCGATGACGATCGGGAAGTGGCGCTTGACGACAGCCAGTGCGTTCGTCATCCGCTCGAACGCGAGCGCGATCGCCAGGAAGGGGATCGCCAGGCCGGCCGAGTAGAAGGCCAGCAGCAGCGCGCCGTGCGCAGCGGAGCTGGAGACCGCTGCCTGCGTGAGGATGGCGCCGAGCGTGATGCTCGTGCAGGGTGTCCAGGCGATGGCAAAGGCGGCGCCCGCGAGCAGCGGCCCGCCGCGTCCGGCCAGCCGCAGCAGCGACTCCGGGTGCCACTCGCGATTGAGCACACGCACGAACGGCGTGGCGAGGAAGACGACGCCCATGAGCACGATCAGCACGCCGCCGATGCGCTGCAGCGTCGGTTTGTCGGCGTTGAGCGTCGAGCCGATGACGGTGGCGCTCAACCCGAGCAGGATGAAGATGGCGGAGAAGCTGGCGATGAACAGCAGGCTGGGTACGAGCACGCGGCGCACGCCCACCCCGTCGCGCAGGTCGGCCGGCGTGACGCCGATCACGGTCGAGAGGTAGCCGGGCACGAGCGGCAGCACGCAGGGCGAGAGAAAGGACACGAGCCCGGCGGCCAAAGCCAGCGGAATGCCGACGCCGGTGGCGGTGTCGGAGGAGGCGGCGAGGATCGGCTGCAGGCTGCTCACGGCTGTTGCTCATAGACAGGATCGCGCATCGCCACACGCAACTCGGCCACTTCGCGCTCCAGAAGCTCGACGCGCTCACGCAGCTCCTCCCACACGGCCCGTCCTGGCTCCGCCGCCCGCCGCCCCGGCTCCGCCGCCCGCCCGAGCTCCGCCGCCCGCCCGAGCTCCGCCGCCCGCCCCGACTCCGCCGAGCGGCCTGGCGCCGCGGGGCTCTCGCCGTTGGCTGCGTGCGCGCCGCCGGCCTGCAGCAGCTGCGCGTAGCGCTCCTCCTTGTGGCCCGGCCGGCGCTCGAGTTTGGCCACCAGCCCGCGCTCGATCAGGCGGTCGAGCGTGTCGTGCACGCTGGCGAGGTCGGCGAACTGGTGCATGCGCTCGCTGCGCTGCTTGAGCTCGCCGGGGGTCTGCGCGCCGCGCAGCATGAGCACGCACATCACCGCCTGCTCGGCGGAGTTCATGGGTAGCGCATCGGCGAGCAGATGACGGAACTTGGCTGCCCGGCTGCCGGCGCCGCTCGCCAGCCGCACGTAGCCGCGGCGCTCGAGGCGATGCAGCGCGTCGCGGATGACGGTCTCGTCGTATTCGACCACTGGATCGCGGTTGGTGGACTGGTTGCAGGCGAGGCGCAGCGCGTTGAGCGACAGCGGGTAGGCGTCTGGCGTCGTGCGCTGCTTCTCCAGCAGACAGCCCAACACACGCACCTCGCTGGCTTGGAGCCCGAAGTTCACCGCGTGAGCGTAAACCCTGCGCGGGCCTACTTGCAGCAAACGAGATTCGCCGCGCGGGCCGCTCGCCCGCGCCGTTCGGCGACGTAGCGCGTGAGATCGGCGATCGGGCGCATGTCGAGCGTCATGAGCTTGAAGCCGAAGCTCTCGAGCAGCGCCTGCGCGTCGGCGACGCTCGCGCCCCCCATCAGCATCTTCGGGTGCAGCTCGAGCATCAGCGCGTCGATCGAGCTCGAGAACGTGCGGGCGCCGCCGCGGAGCACCTCGAGCTCCATGCCCTCGACGTCGACCTTGGCGAAGTCCGGCGCGATGCCGTGGGCGGCGACGAAGGCGTCGAGCGTCTCGACCGTCATGGTTTCCGCTTCCGGCGAGGATGCAGTGTCCCCGGCGGCGTCGAGCACGCCCCGGAACTGCAGCCCGTGGGAGGCGTTCACAGCAAGCGCGCCGGCCTTGGCGCCGAGCGCGATGTTGAACGGAGCGATCGCGAGCTCGGGGTTGGCGGCGATCACCGACTGCATGCGCGCGAAGTTCCTGGGAGACGGCTCGAATGCGTACGCGGTGTTGCCCGTCAAGGCGCAGAAGGCCGCGGCGAACAGCCCGCCGGCGGCGCCTACGTCGATGAACGTGCGGCGACCTGCGGCGAGGCGCTTGAACGCGTCGAGCTCGGCCGTCCCGGAGCCGCGGTCGACGAAGTGGACGGCAAAGCCATTGACGACGGGCTCGGGGAGGACGATCGGCGCGAGGCCACCGATGTCATACGGAGCGTCGGCCTGCGGTCGCGGGACGTCGGGCAGCGTTTGCTGGCGCCGCCTGTGGCGGACGTACCCAGCGGCACCGAGGGCTCTGAGGCGGTAGATCTGCAGGCGCAGGCGCGGTGGGAGAGCCCGCCGGAGGACGGAGCTCGCGATCCCCCGGTTGGCCATCTGCGCAGGCTACCAGTGGGCACGCGCGCCCCCGATCGAGCACAATGCACTCCGGTCACATGTCTGCGAGCGAAGATGCCGATGCGATCGCCGGGCTGGCGAGCGACACCGTGGCTCCGATTGACGAGGAGCTGCGGGGGCGCTTGACGGTCAGGCTGGGGGAGCGCGACAGGCTGGCGGTCGAAAGCGCCCTGCTGAAGGCTTTCCTGGTGGGCATGCAGGCCGGCGTGGCGGAGAGCGCCGAATCGGAGTCGGCGCTCGAGCAGGCCGTCTCGTCTCACGGCGAACAGGTCTTGCTGCCCGCGGAGTTGAGCGTGGCGCTCCCGCAGCTGGACCCGTGGGCGGATCGCTTCGGCGCCGGCTGAGCAGCTGCAGGGTGCGCCGCTAGAGTCAACATGTGAGCGCGCAGCCCTTCGCCCAGGGACACGGTGGCGGGATGGATGGCCGCCCGCCCGGCCGCCGCCGCAGCCAGCCACAGCAGCCGCGCCCGGAGGATCTGCCCGACGGGGCGGGCGGGTACCCCGTCTCTTTGCGGCGCATCGGCCGCCTGTTCATCCCCTACCGCCTGCGCCTGAGCGCGCTGCTGGCGCTGATCGTGCTGGGGTCGGTGCTGAGCGTGGCCTCGCCGTTCCTGCTGCGCGAAGCGATCAACAAGGGCATCATCCGCCACGAGCTGACGCTGCTGACGTGGCTGGTGGCGGGGATGATCGCGCTGGCGGTGATCAACGGCGTGATCGGCGTGGCGCAGACGTGGATCTCCAACGAGGTGGGCCAGCGGGTGATGCACGATCTGCGCGCGGCGGTGTTCGCGCACCTGCAGCGGATGTCGCTGGCGTTCTTCACGCGCACCCGCTCGGGCGAGGTGCAGGCGCGGATCGCGTACGACATCGGCGGCATCGACAGCGTTGTGACGAGCACTGCCACCTCGACGGTCTCGACGGTGGCGACGGTGACGGCGACCGTGGTGGCGATGTTCGCGCTGAGCTGGCAGCTGACGGTGTTCTCGCTGATCCTGCTGCCGTTCTTCGTGTGGCTGACGCGGCGCGTGGGCAACGAGCGCCGGCGCATCCAGTCGGTGACGCAGAGCCGCCTGGCGGACATGTCGACGCTGGTGGAGGAGTCGCTGTCGGTGTCGGGGATCCTGCTGGGCAAGACGATGGGCCGCTCGCAGGAGCTGGTCGATCGCTTCAGCTCGGAGTCGAGCGAGCTGGCCGACCTGGAGGTGCGCTCGCGGATGGCGGGGCGCTGGCGGATGTCCTCGGTGCAGATGTCCTTCGCGATCATGCCGGCGGCGGTGTACTGGTTCGCGGGCTACACGATCGCCCACGGCCACGACCTGCTGTCGATCGGCACGGTGGTGGCGTTCACGACGCTGCAGACGCGCCTGCTGTTCCCGATGCAGCAGCTGCTGGGGGTGGGCCTGGAAGTGCAGACGTCGCTGGCGCTGTTCGGGCGGATCTTCGAGTACCTGGACTTCCCGATCGACATCTCAGAGCGCCCCGGCGCGCAGCCGCTTGCGGACGTGCGTGGCGACGTGCGCTTCGAGGACGTGTGGTTTCGCTACACGCCGGAGTCGCCGTGGACGCTGCAGGAGATCAGCGCGGAGGTGCCGGCGGGGACGCGGACGGCGCTGGTGGGCGAGACGGGGGCGGGCAAGACGACGCTCGCGTACCTGGTGGCACGCCTGTACGAGCCCCAGCGCGGGGCGGTGCGGATCGACGGCGTGGACATCCGCGACGTGACGCTGCAGTCGCTGGCGGCGACCGTGGGGCTGGTCTCGCAGGAGACCTACCTGTTCCACGCGTCGATCCGCGAGAACCTCCGCTTCGCGTGTCCGCAGGCGAGCGATGAAGAAATAGAAGATGCGGCGCGCGCAGCGCAGATTCACGAGCTGATCTCCTCGCTACCGGAGGGCTACGACACCCCGGTGGGCGAGCGTGGCTACCGCTTCTCAGGCGGGGAGAAGCAGCGCATTGCGATCGCGCGCACGATCCTGCGCAACCCGCCGGTGCTGGTGCTCGACGAGGCGACGTCCTCGCTTGACAACGAAACCGAGCGCGCGGTCCAGCAGGCTTTGGACGAGCTGGCCCGCGGGCGCACGACGATTGCGATCGCGCACCGCCTGTCGACGATCCGCGACGCGGACCAGATCCTTGTGCTCGCCGACGGGCGCATGGTGGAGCGCGGCACGCACGAGGAGCTGGTGGCGCTGGGCGGGCGCTACGCGGCGTTGCTGAGCGTGGCGAGCGTCGGCGACGAGCCGTTGCCGTCGTCGGCGACGAGTTCGGCGTAGCGATCGCCGCGCCCGATCGGATCGCCGCTCCCGATCGGATGGCTGGCGACGATCGTCGGCAGCGATCGCCGGTCTCGCACATGCGGGGTGTAACTTCGGAGGCGTTGGCGGCCAATCACCTTGTGGTGAGCGACACACGGCTGGATTTCGAGGAGGTCTTCAACGCCTGCTATGAGCCGGTGTGCCGCTATGCGGCCAGGCGCGTGGCGGCGGATGCGGTGCAGGACGTCGTCTCGGAGACGTTCCTGGTGGCCTGGCGCCGCCATGGGGAGCTCCGCGGCGAGCCGCTGCCGTGGCTGCTTGGCATCGCTCGCCGCGTGGCCGCCACCCAGCGTCGCGGCAGCGCGCGGCGTGACGCGCTGCGCGAGCGCCTGAGCTCTGAGCCGGCGCCGCTGCCCGTGGACGGCCGCGCGGGGGTCCACGATTCGCAGTTGGCGCTGGCGCTGGCGAGCCTCGGCGAGCGCGATCGCGAAGCGCTGACGCTGGTCGCGTGGGACGGGCTGGACCACCGTACGGCGGCGAGCGTGATGGGCTGCAGCACGGGGTCGCTGACGGTGCGCCTGCATCGCGCGCGGCGGCGGCTGGCGCGCGCGCTGGGCGCGGAGCACGACCAGCCGATGGAGCTGTGCGAGCAAGCGAGGTCGTCGCTGTGAAACGTGCAAGCGATCTCATGGGGCGGCTGGCCGCGGCGGACCCGGCGCGCGAGCTGCCGGTCGATGAGGCCGCGCGCGCGGAGCTGTGGTCGCGGATCAGCGCGGGCGAGGGCGACTTCGCGCCCCTGCTGGCGCCGGCGCGGCGGCGCACGTGGGCGGCGCGGCCGCTGCTGTTGATCGCGCCGCTGGTGCTGGTGCTGGCGGCTGCCGCGCTGGCCGCGGGGGGCGTGATCCAGCTGGGCTCGCCGGCCAAGTTGCCGTTCTCCAGCTACGGCAAGGCGAACCCGCGCGAAGGCTACGGCGCGCTGGTGCCGGGCACCGTGCGCCTGCTGCCGATCGCCGCCCCCGACCCCGCCGGGGGCCTCGATTGGGGCATGCGCATCCTCAGCACCACGCGCGGGCAGGGCTGCATCCAGGTGGGACGGCTGCTGGACGGCAAACTCGGCGCGCTGGGACAGGACGGCGCGTTTGACGACGACGGGCGCTTTCACGAACTGCCGGTGAGCGCCGCGTTCGACGTCAACGGCTGCGCGCTGCTCGACGGCAAGGGGCGGCTGTTCACGAACGTGACCGCGGACGAGCGGGCGGCGAGCGCGTGGGTTGGCGTCGGCGGTCGCCTGGGCGGCTGCGTGCCGGCGAGCGCGGGCGCTTACGAAAAGGGCCTGCACATCACGCGCCGGGAACGGGAAATGGGGCTGCGCCCGCCGCCGATCTGCCCCCAGGCGGACCTGCGCAACATCTACTACGGCCTGTTGGGACCGCAGGCGAAGAGCATCACGTACGTGCTGGGCGGCCAGCGCCACACGCTGGACACGGTGGGGGCCGAGGGCGCGTACCTGTTTGTGACCCGCGCGTCTGCGCACCAGCTCCTGAACTTCGCCAACGCGGGCACCGCGGACGTCGTGCCGGTGGACGGCCCGATCAAGGAAATCCACTACCGCGACGGCGCCACCTGCCACCTGACGGCCAAGAGCTGGATCGGCGGCTCTTACGCGTGCACGCCTGCGCTGTCCGAGCCGGTGGGCTATGTGCCGGTCGGCAAGGTGGCGAGCCACGCTGAAGTGGCGACGCCGATCCACGTGCGGCTCGGGCGCGACCGCCTGGGGCACCCGGCTGTGGTGATCAGCTTCAAGGCGCGCGTGGCGGTGACGGACGCACGCAGCGCCTACAGCGTGATCTGGTACGAAGCGGGCATGCGCGCCGGTGCCTACGGCGGTACTGGTACCCAAGCGGATGTGGCCGCCGGCCAGACGCTCACCTTCACGCTCAGCGGCGGTGGCTTCACACGCGGCGTGTCCAAGGGTCTCCTGCATGGCAGCGTGAGCCTGCTGCAGCAGGCGGGCGCGGGCGGCCTGGAAGGACCGGGCAGCGTGAGGGTGCCGGTCGGCAACTTCGCCATCCGCGTGCCGTGACGCTCGCGTTCAGGCGCGGGCGTCGATGTTCAGGCGCACGTAGTCGACGGTCACGGGCTCCCCGAGGGCGGCCAGGACCGCGTCCATGTAGCGCTCGCGCAGCTCCTCGGGCAGCTGCTGGACGTGCGGGCCGAGCACGATCGTGGACAGGAACTCGCGCGGCTCCTCCGGCTGGCGCGGCGCGGGCGTGAGCCAGCACTCGGCCTGCGCGAAGCCGGCGGCCAGCAGACGCTCGCGCGTGGCGTCCGGCCCGGCGTAGTTCCACGGCGGCTGCCAGCCCTTGAAGTGCTGTGCGTAGGGTTCGTGCGCGAGGACTTCGCGCGCGGTGGCGCGCAGGATCTCGATGTTGCCCTCTCCCCCGCACTGTGCGACCAGGCGCCCGCCGGGGCGCAGCGCCGCGTGCAGGCGCGCGAACAGCTGCTGGTGATCGGCGATCCAGTGGAAGGTGGCGGTGGAGAGGATCGCGTCCACCGGCTCGTCGAGCTGCAGCGCGAGCAGGTCGGCGACGCGCAGATCGGCGTCCTGCCCGAGACGCCGGCGAGCGGCGTCGATCATCGACGGCGACTCGTCGACGGCGATCACGTGCCCGCGCGGCAGGCGCTCGATCAGCGCCTGTGTGATGCGCCCGGAGCCGCAGCCGGCGTCGAGCACGGTCTCATCGCCGCACAGCGCCAAGCGCTCGAGCACGTCCAGCCCAAGCGCCTCCATGGTGGCGGAGACGCGGTCGTAGCTGGCGCCGTCCCACTCGCGTACTGGCATACATGTGTACGTTATCACGTATGAGGGCTCGCCGGCTGGGCACGCCTCACCTGAGGTGGAGCACCGCGACGGCCTTAGCCCGCACGCGCGGCGACCTCGCCGATGATCTTCGAGACCTGTCCCCCCTGCCACGCGAGCGGTGAGGAGCCGTCCTCCTCCACTCGCAACTGCGCGTCGGGGACCGCCTGCGCGTAGCGTTCGCCCACGCTGAGCGGATGCAGCGGGTCGGCCTCGTCGCGGCTGGCGACGACGACGGTGGGGACGGCGATGGCGGCGAGCTCGTCCAGCTCGCCGAACGGGCGCGAGCGCGGCACCGCTTCGAGCGCGTCGGCGACCGCCGGCAGGTGCTCGTGCGTGGCCATGCGCTGGCGGATGACGGTGGCGACGGTGTCGCGCAGCGGCTCGGGCAGGCGCGCGATGTCGTAGGCGGCGAGGAAGCCCTCGATGCCGCCCTCGCGCAGCCCGTGCGCGAGCGCGTCCCAGCCGGCCAGCAGCTCCTCGCCGCGCGTGCTGTCGGGGTCGAAGGCGGGGGTGATGATCGCGAGTGCGGCCACCCGCTCGGGGTGATCGAGGGCGAAGCGGATGATCGTGTGCGCGCCCATGGACACGCCGGCGAGCACGGCGCGCGCGACGCCGGCGGCGTCCAGCACGGCGGCGAGGTCGCCGGCGAGGCGCCGGTAGCCGTAAGGAGACGGCGCGCGCCGGCCGCTGGGCTCGCGTTCGCCGGCCGGCGCACCGGTTGCCGATGCATCTGTGGGCGGCGTGGAGCGCCCGTGCCCGCGGGCGTCGTAGGCGATCACGCGGTGGCCGGAGCGCTGCAGCATGGTGGAGCCGTGGACCACGTAGCGGCGGCTGGAGGTGAGCCCGTGCACGAGCGCGATCGCGCTGCCGGAGCCGGACTGTTCACCGGAGAGCGTGACGCCGTCCGGCCTCGGCACGCTCAGCTCGCTGCTTGGCGGCGCGCCAGCGGCAGACTGCTCAGGCATACGCGCCGGCGTGCTCACGCATCAGCTCCGCGGAGCGCTGCGGGCGCTCCCAGAAGAACAGGTGCCCGACGCCGTCGAAGATCTCCAGCTGCGCTGCGGGGATCAGCTGGGCGATCATGCGGCCGTTGTGCACGGGCAGCAGCTGATCGACGGTGCCGTGGATGACGAGCGTGGGCAGCGCGATCTGCGCGAGACGCTGGGAGGTGTCGTGGCCGGCGATCGCCTGCGCCTGGCGGGCGATCACCTCGACGGCGACCGCGCGGCGCATGGCGTTGGCGACGAAGCGTTGGTATGCGTCCGCGTCGGCGGCGAACGTGGGCGAGACGTTGATCTCCCAGAAGGCGCGCAGCGCGAGCTCCCGGTCTCCGGACGCACGCGCGCGCTCCACTCGCCCCAACACCTCGTCGGCGGGGCGCTCGCTGCCGGGGCCGCCGCAGTACGTGCAGCCGAGCGCCAGCGTGCGGATGCGCTCGGGCGCGGCGAGCGCGAGCTCCTGGGCGATCATGCCGCCCATGGAGATGCCCAGCACGTGCGCGCTGTCGATCTTCAGCGCGTCGAGCAGCCCGGCGGCGTCGTCGGCCATTTCGCGGATCGTGATCGGGCCGTCCAGGCGCGTGCTCGCGCCGACGCCGCGATGGTCGTAGGCGATCACGTCGAAGTCGCGGCGCAGCTCCGCCAGGAACGGCTCGCCCCAGCTGAGCGCGGTGCCGCTCATGCCCATGATCAACAGCAGCGGCGGGCCGGCGCCGGTGCGTTCGTAGTCGAGGTGGATGTCTCCCACTGAGACGACGGTCACGCAGCGATCGTATACGCGGGCACGCGTGTGGCGCACCGCACCGCTACAGCGGCAGCGCGAGCTGGTCGAGCTGAGCGCGGCGCTGCTCGCCGGCAAGCCCGTCTCCCCCATCCCCCGTGCTCCCTACTCCACCGGCTCGTCCTGTGCCGCCGAGGCCCGCGACCCGCACCCCGAGCAGCCGCACGGGCCGCGCGGGCGCGTACTCGCGCAGCAGCCGCAGCGCGTGCTCGCGTACGAGCTCGACCTGGCAGGTGGGCTCGGCGATGGTGTGCGCGCGGGTGACGGTGGTCCAGTCGTCGAGGCGCACCTTGATGGCGATCGTGCGCCCGCGCCGCCCGTGCGCGGCGAGGCTCTGGCACAGCGACTCGGCCATGCGCGCGAGCGCGGCCTGCATCTCGGCGGGGTCGCTGATGTCGGTGTCGAAGGTGCGCTCGCGCGACTCGGAGACGACCTTGTGCGCGGCGCCGATCTGCCCGTCGTGTTCGAAGCGCGCGCGCCTTTGCAGCTCGCGCCCGTGGTTGGCGCCGAAGCGCTCCACCAGCAGCTGCTCGGGCGCGGCGGCGAGGGCGCCGAGCGTGGTGAGGCCCAGCTGGGCGAGGCGCGCGGCGGTCTTGGGGCCGATCCCCGGCACGAGACCGGGCGGCGAGGCGGCGAAGCGCGCGCACGCCTGCTGGCGGTCGAGCACGACGAAGCCGGCGGGCTTCTCGGCGTCGGAGGCGACCTTGGCGACGAGCTTGTTGGGGCCGATGCCCACCGAGCAGGTGAGCTCGGTGGTGGCTTTGATCTCGGCGACCAGCCGGCGCATGGCGGCGCGCGGCGAGAACAGGCCGTGGAGGTCGAGATACGCCTCGTCGAGCCCGACCACCTCGACGCGTTCGATGTGCGCGCGCACGATGTCCATGACCTGCTTGGAGACCGCGCGGTAGGTGGGGAAGTCGGGCGCCAGGACGACGGCCTGCGGGCACAGCCGTCGCGCGCGCGCGGCGGGCATGGCGGAGCCGACGCCGAACTTGCGCGCCTCGTAGCTGGCGGTGGTGACGACGGCGCGTGGCCCGGAGCCGGCGACGATCACGGGCAGCCCGCGCAGCTCGGGATGGCGGCGCAGCTCGATGGAGACGTAGAAGGCGTCGGCGTCCAGGTGCGCGACGCGCAGCGCTTGCGCGACGGCGGCCACAGTGCTCGAATCTAGCGGCCTGAGCGGCGGCGCACGATCGCCCGCGCCCCGCGCGCGGGGATCATGGTGACGTTGCGGTGCTGGGCGCGCTCGGGCTCGGGACGGTCGGCTTGCAGGTCAAGGCGCCGGGCGATGGTGGCGAGCACGACACGCTGCTCGGCCATGGCGAGCGCGGCACCGAGGCAGCGGCGGGTGCCGCCGCCGAAGGGGATCCAGTGGTAGGTGCCGGGCTTGTGCTCGAGCCAGCGCTCGGGGCGGAACGCGAACGGCTGTGGGTAGAGGTCCTCGCGGTGGTGCAGCAGAAGGATGCTGATCACGATCGGCGTGCCGGCGTCGACGGCGTACTCGCCGAGCCGCCAGGGGACGGTCACCCGCCGCCCGATGGTGGGGATCACCGGGCGCGTGCGCATGCCCTCGACGATCGCCGCCTCGACGTGCTCGTCGGCTTGCTCGCCTGAGCGGACGGCCTCGCGCAGCCGCGCATGCGCGGCGGGCGTGCGCAGCAGGCGCTCCCACGTCCAGGCGAGCGAGTTGGCGGTCGTCTCGAAGCCGGCGAGCACGAGCGTGAGCAGCTCGTCGCGCAGCTCGCGGTCGGTGAGCGGCTCGCCCTCCTCGGTGCGTGCGCGCATGATCAGCGACAGGATGTCGGTGCGCCCGTCGAGGTCTTCGGCGCGCCGTCGCGCTTCGATCACGGGATAGGTGCAGCGGTCGAGGAGCGCGACGCCGCGGCGCGTGAGGCCGACGGCCTCGTCGTGCCCGACGTTCATCAGCTCGCCGAGCTTGGCGATGCGCGTGGTGGAGAAGCGCGCGATGTATTTGACGGCGGTGCGCAGCCGCCACTCGGGCGTGCCGCGCGCGGGTGCGCCTTCGATCCCGAAGATGCCGCCCATGATCACGTCGAGGGTGATCGCCTGCATGCGCGGCGCGAGCTGGAAGGGCTGATTGAGCGGCCACGACTCGATCTCGCGTTCGCTGGCGTCGGCGATCATCTGCGCGTAGCGCGCGATCGCCTCGCCGTGGAATGGCGGCAGCAGCAGCTTGCGCTGGCGCAGGTGGCGGGCACCGTTGGCCGTGAGCACGGAGCTCGGCCCGACGATCGGCAGCAGCGGCGACTCGGCGGTGAGCGACGGCACGAGCTCGGGCTTGGCGGTGAACAGCGAGCGCACGTGGTCGGGGTGCGCGGTGATGACGGGTCCGCCGGCGATGAAGCCGCGGACCCTGAAGACCTCGCCGAGCTCGCGTTGCCAGCGGAACATGAACTCCGTCTGGCGTGTGCTGATGCGCAGCACCTGCGCCAGCTTGGGCAGCGGGACGGGCGGCGGGGCCGCGCGCCGGGCCTCCCGCGAGTCGAGCGGACCGGCCGGCGACGGGTCCGCCTCGCCGACGAGCGGGGAGGGGCGCCGCTCGAGCAGAAGTCCGGCCATTGGAAGGTACGTTAGCGATGCGGCGCGCGGGCCGGCGGAGCTTGGCGAATCGAGCGACGCGTCGTCCGCTCGCTCCGAGCGCACGGCGAGTGACCGTCATCGACACCGGCGGGCGTGGGCGCTGAAGCGCAATCTCACGGCCGCCGATGCGCTGTTTGCGGCTCTCGCCGAAGAGCTGGGAAGAGCCGTTGGCGACCAACGACGGAGCGATCGCGGCGGAGCTCGCCAAGCACGCGAACGTGACGGTGCACGCGCTGGGGGCAGCGTGAGCGGCGCCAGGTAGCATCGAGGGTGAAATCGATCTGCGAGCGGGGAGGAACGTGATGGCGGCGACTGCGCAGCTCATCGGAGAGGTGGACTTCATCGGCGTGCCGACGCGCGACCTGGACGCGGCGGCGGCGTTCTACGCCGACACGTTGGGCTTGCGCCGCTCGGTGTACAAACCGGAGCGCAACTACGCGGAGTTTGAGACGGACAACGTGACGCTGAGCGTGTACAACCCGACGGCGATGGGGATGGAGCACCACGTGACCCCCAACCCGCTGGCGCTGCACGTGGCGGACGTGGCCCAGGCGCGCGCGAGCTTGGAGGCGCGCGGCGTGGAGTTCAACGGCGAGACGCTGGACACGGGCGTGTGCCACATGGCGTTCTTCGCGGACCCGGACGGCAACGCGCTGATGCTGCACTGCCGCTACGCCCCGCGCGCGACCGGCGGCGTATAGCCCCTGCGATGCGGCGCCCGCAAGACGAATGTCTACCCCCTCCTCCACGCCCCGCGCGAGACCGGCGGCGTATGGCCCCTGCGATGCGGCGCCCGCAAGACGAATGTCTACCCCCTCCTCCAGACCCCGCGCGAGACCGATGCTTGACCACCTGACGCGCCGTATGCGACACGTGTCAACCCGTGTTGCAGTAGTGTGCGGAGCCGAGCGAGTAGCCTGGGGATTGGAACGCGCATGGACCTGACCTTCAACGAGCAAGAGAGCGCCTTCCGCGACGAGCTGCGGGCGTGGCTGGCGGACAACCAGCCGGGCGCGAAACCGCCGGCGGACGCGGGCGATGACGCGCAGTTCAAGTGGCGCCGCGACTGGCAGCGGCGGATGTATGAGGCGGGGTGGGCGGCGCCGGCGTGGCCGCGCGAGTACGGCGGGCGCGGCGCGAGCCAGACGGAGTCGGCGATCTACTTCGAGGAGATGGGCCGCGCGCGGGTGCCGTTTGCGGCGAACACGCTGGGCCTGCTGCTGGGCGGCCCGACGCTGATGGTGTGGGGCACGGACGAGCAGAAGGAGCGCTACCTGCCGCCGATCCTGTCGGCGGAGGAGATCTGGTGCCAGGGCTTCTCGGAGCCGGAGGCGGGCTCGGACCTGGCGTCGCTGAAAACGAAGGCGGTGAAGGATCCCACCCACCCGGACGAGTGGCTGGTGACGGGTCAGAAGGTGTGGACGAGCGGAGCGCAGTACGCGAAGTGGTGCATGCTGGTCGCGCGCACGGACGGCGAGGTGGCGAAGCACAAGGGCCTGACGTACTTCCTGATGGACATGGAGCAGGAGCAGGTGCAGATCCGCCCGCTGCGCCAGATCACGGGCGAGGCGGAGTTCAACGAGCTGTTCATCGAGGAGGCGCGCATCCCGGACGCGAACGTGGTGGGCGGCGTGGGCAACGGCTGGAAGGTGGCGCTGACGACGTTGATGAACGAGCGTGCGGGCTTGGGCTTTGCGCTGCAGGTGCGCTTGCGCCAGCTGCTGGACGACGTGATCGCGGCGGCGGGCGAGAAGGGCCTGCTGGAGAACCCGCTGTATGCGGACAAGATCGCTGAGCTGCACATCCGCTGCGAGACGATCCGCCTGCTGGCGTGGAAGGGCTTGACGGACTCGGAGCGCTACGGCCAGCCGGGCCCGGAGGGCTCGCTGGTGAAGTGGCTGTGGTCGGACACGAACCAGCGCGCGACGCAGCTGGCAGCGGACGTGATCGGCCCGGAGGCGTTGACGAGCGGCACGCTGTGGAGCTATGAGCTGATGCGCTCGCGCGGGAACACGATCGAGGGCGGCACGACGGAGGTGCTGAAGAACATCGTGGCCGAGCGCGTGCTTGGCTTGCCCCGCCTGAAGGTTGCGGCGTGATGACTTCGATTAAGAGCTCCGCCCTGCGGGCTCCGCGGGGAGGCGTGCGTAGCTGATGGACTTTGGCCTGACGGACGACCAGCGCGACATTCAGCGCACGGCGCGCGACCTTTTGGCGGAGCGCTCGACGTTCGCGCGCGTGCGCGAGCACGCTGAAGCGCACACGACGGACACGGCGCTGTGGCGCGAGCTGTGCGAGCTGGGCTGGCCGGGGATTGCGATCGCGGAGGAGCACGGCGGCCAGGGCTTGGGCGTGATCGAGCTGTCGATCCTGTGCGAGGAGCTGGGTCGCGCGATGGCGCCGGTGCCGTTCCTGGCGAGCGCGATGGCGGCGTGCGTGATCGAGCAGGCGGGCTCGCCGGAGCAGCGCGAGCGCTGGCTGCCAGGCCTGGCTTCGGGGGAGACGATCGGCGCGCTGGCGGGCGCGAGCGACGGCTCGGCGGGGCTGGTGGTGAGCGGCGCGGAGGCGGGCGTGATCGTGCTGGTTGAAGACGACGGCGCGGGGCGGATAGTGACGCCGGGCGAGGCGGAGGTGAGCCCGTTGGACGCGATCGACCCGACGCGCTCGGCGGCGCGCGTTGAAGCGGATTCCACCGTAGGCGAGCCGCTGGAGCACGGCTGCCCCGGCCTGGGCCGTGCGCTGGTGGCGGTGAGCGCGGAGCTGGTGGGCGTCTCGGAGCGTGCGCTGGAGATGACGGTGGAGTACGTGAAGGACCGCAAGCAGTTCGGCGTGCCGGTGGGCGCGTTTGAGGCGGTCTCGCACCGCTGCGCGCAGATGCTGCTGGACACGGAGAAGGCCCGCTCGGCGACGGCGCAGGCGGCGTGGAGCGCGGACGCGCACCCAGAGGGCCTGGCGGAAGCGGCGGCGATGGCGAAGGCGGCGGCGTCGGACGCGGGCCGCGAGGTGACACAGGGCGCGATCCAGATGCACGGCGGCATCGGCTTCACGTGGGAGGCGGACGTGCACTGGCTGTACAAGCGCGCGCAGATCGACTCGGTGCTGCTGGGCGGCGCGAGCCGCCACCGCGCGCGCCTGGCGGAGATCCTGGCCGACAGGGTCTCTGCGTCGGCGGCGGCCTGAGCCAGACCGCCGCCCGATCTCCCGCTCGCCCGCCCGCGTTCAGCCGCGCGCTTCGCCCGCGGGCACGGATGCGGGCGCGTTGGACTTGGCCCAGCTGACGATTGCGGCGCCGCCGTTGACGGTGGAGCCGTCGGGCAGCTGCAGCACGGGCAGCATCTCCTGGCCGCTGATCTCCTTGAGCTCCGGTCGCTTGCCTTTGGTGAACAGCCCGAACGGGTGGCCTTTGGCGTAGAGCACCTTCTCGAACTCGTGGCCGGTGGCGCGCAGCGCGCGCTGGGCGCGCCGGCATGGGTGCCCGCCGGGACCACCGTCGTCGTGGTTGCAGACGTACAGGGTCATCTTCTCCGCCATTGGGCCTCCCGATTTCGCGCGACGTGTGCGCAGCTGAGACTAACGCGTCGGGCACGATTGAGCTGATCGCCACCAGGCATCGCTGCGAGTAGTCTGCGCTGGACAGCGAGCTACATGGAGGTTTTCGATGGTTCAACCGCTACCGCGGGGGCGCAATCCGTTCGATGACACAGGCGTGGAGCGTGACGCGGCCGGCATCGCGCGCTATGTGGGGCGCCCGCCGTCGCTGGTGGAGCTGCTGCGCGCGAGCGTGGAGCGCGATCCGCAGGCGATTGCGCTGGTGGAGGTGGACGGACGGTCACTGAGCTACGGCGCGCTGTGGCGGCGGGCGGCGCGCGTGGCGGGCGGTCTGCGCGAGGCGCGCGTGGGCCGCGGCGATCGCGTGGCGATCCGCCTGGGCAACGGCATCGACTGGGTGCTGGCGTTCTTTGGCGCGCAGCTGGCGGGCGCGGTGGTGGTGCCGGTGAACACGCGCTTCACCGAGCAGGAGGTGGCGTACGTGCTGGAGGACTCGGGCGCGAGCTTCACGTTCGTGGCGGGCGCGCCGCTCCCGGACGGTGCACCCGCCGACGGCGCGCAGCTGGAGCCTGAGGATCTGGCGGCGATCTTCTACACGAGCGGGACGACGGGCTTTCCGAAGGGCGCGATGACCTCGCAGCGGAACTTCCTGACGAACAGCGAGAACGCCTTTCGCGTGCTGCAGCTCGACCGGGCGCAGGGGCCGTCGCTGTCGAGCGTGCTGTCGGTGCCGCTGTTTCACGTCACCGGCTGCAACAGCCAGCTGATCCCGCTGCTGGAGCTGGGGGGTCGCCTGGAGATCCTCTCGGGTCCACTGGACTTCGAGGGCATGTTCAAGGCGATCGGCGAGCACGGTGTGAACCAGCTCGTCTCCGTGCCGGCGATCTTCCACGCGCTGGTGCACCACCCGCGCTTTGCGCAGCTGGACGTGACGAACGTGCAGTGGGTGTCCTACGGCGGCGCGCCGATCGCCGAGACGTTGGTGCACCGCTTGAAGGAGGCGTTCCCGAACGCGCGTGTGGGCAATGGCTTCGGGCTGACGGAGACCTCTTCGCTGACCTCCTTCCTCCCCCACGAGGAGGCGGAGGCGCACGCTGACTCGGTGGGCTTTGCGATGCCGGTGGTCGATCTGGCGCTGGCGGACGTCGATCGCGGATCTGGCTCCCACCCACCGACGGGCGAACTGCTGGTGCGTGGCGCGAACGTGGTGCAGGGCTACTGGAACAAGCCGCAGGCGACGGCGGAGACGTTTGTGGACGGCTGGCTGCACACGGGCGACATCGCGCGCGTGGATGAGGACGGCCTGTTGTACATCGTGGATCGCAGCAAGGACATGATCAACCGCGGCGGCGAGAACGTGTACTCGATTGAGGTGGAGAACGCGCTGGCGGGCGCGCCGGGCGTGGGCGAGGCGGCGGTGGTGGCGGTGCCGGATGAGATGATGGGCGAGAAGGTGGGCGCGGTGATCGTGCCGCTGGCGGGCGCCGAGGCGAACGTGCAGGAGATCCTGGCGCACGTGCGCGGGCGCCTCGCCGACTTCAAGGTCCCGCAGTACATTTCTGTGCGCGAGGAGCCGCTGCCGCGCAACCCTGGCGGCAAGGTGCTGAAGGCGCAGCTGCGTGAGCAGACGAGTTGGGGCAAGGCGCTGCGTTGAGCGAACACATCGAGGGAGGCATGGGATGGCTACGGTAGAGACCGTCGAAGGGCCAGTCGACGCGGGCGAGCTGGGCGTGACGCTGGCGCACGAGCACGTGCGCTTCCGCGACGAGGCGGTGGCGGCGCAGTGGCCCGAGCGCTACGACGAGCAGGCGGAACTGGACGCGGCGCTGGAGGCGGTCGGCGCGGCGCAGCAGCGCGGGGTGCAGACGATCGTGGACGCGACGGCGATGCTCGGCGGGCGCGACGTGCGCTTCATGCGGCGCGTGGCCGAGCAGACGGGCGTGCGCCTGGTGGCGTGCACGGGCATCTACAGCTACGACTATCTCCCCCACTACTTCGCCAACCGCGACGTGGACGCGATGGCGGAGCACTTCGTGGCGGACATCGAGCGGGGCATCCAGGGCACGGACGTCAAGGCGGCGTTCTTGAAGTGCGCGGCGGACGCGGCGGGGGTGACGGAGAACGTGGAGAAGATCCACCGCGCGGTGGCGCGTGCGAGCGTGCAGACGGGCACGCCGATCATGGCGCACTCGATGCCGGCGGTGGCGACGGGCCCGCGCCAGGTGGAGATCTTCAGGCAGGAGGGCGTGGACATGGCGCGCGTGCAGATCGCGCACTGCGGCGACACCGAGGACGTGGCCTACATCGAGGGCCTGCTCGACGCGGGCGTGTACGTGGGGCTCGACCGCTACGGCCTGGAGGTGTTCCTGCCGATCGACAAGCGCAACGCGACAGCCGCGGAGCTGCTGCGCCGCGGCCACGCCGAGCGGCTGATGATCTCCCAGGACTTCTGCGCGTCGCTCGACTGGTACCCGCCGGAGTTCGCGGAGGCGGCGGAGGCCAACGGCTTGATCCGCAACTGGTCGATGACGCTGGTGTTCGACGAGGTCGTGCCGTGGCTGCGCGAGCAGGGCGTGATGGACGACGCGGTGTTCGCGACGATCTTCGTGGCGAACCCGCGCCGCTGGCTGACGGCGTGAAGCGCGTTCAGACCTCGCCGGCGGGCAGCTTGGCCGGGCAGCTTTCCTCGAAGCCGGTGCAGCTGCGGGCGAGCGCGGTGGCACGAACGGGGCCGTGGTCGGGCGGGCGGGCGGGCAGCTGGCAGGCCTGGAAGCCCATCTGCCCGAAGGGGCACAGCCAGCCGGCGTAGGTGGTGTAGGAGCCGGCGTCGCTGGTGACTTCGTGGACCTTGCCGTGCAGGTGCATGACCGCGTCGAGGACGCGCCTGGCGGCGGCGCAGGAGGCTTTGCCCGTCACGTACACGCGCCACTTCTTGGCGTGGCCGCCGGGGCTGTAGGGGACGCTCGCGCGGATGAACCCGCACGTGTTGGCGCTCGGCGCCGCGGCGGTGGCGACTGCCTGGGGCGCGAGCAGGCACACGCCTGCGAGGAGCAGGAGCACGAGCGCTCGCATGGCTTCGCATCCTACGCGGGCACGGGCGCGAACAGCAGCTCGGGTCCCTCGGCGTCGCGGTCGCCGGCCTTGTTGACCTTGGGGTTGGCGGGCCGTGCGGACAGGCGCGCGGCGGGCAGCGGGCCGCACAGCGCGAGCACGTCCTCGGCCCCCAGCGCGGGGTCGAGCCACGCCTGCTGGGCGTCCCTGTCGGCGAGGATCACGGGCATGCGGTCGTGGATCGCGGCGGCGACGCGGTTGGGCGCGGCGTCGCACGTGAGCAGCGAGCAGCTGGCGATCCACTGCTCGTCGATCTTGGCGGGCGTCCACACGGCGGCGAACGCGAACGGCACGCCGCCGTCGACCTGGAAGAAGAACGGCTGGTGTGGCTCGCTGCGCTTCTCCGGCTTCAGCCACTCGAAGTAGCCGTCGGCGATCTGCAGCGCCCGACGGGAGCCCTTGGGGATCAGGCTGCGGTAGGCGGGCGTGGTGGCGACGGTCTCCATCCGCGCGTTGATCAGCCTGCTGGCGCCTTTGAGGTCGTGCGCCCACGGCGGCACGAGCCCCCAGCGCAGCAGGCGCGCCTGCTGCTCGCCCTTGGGCGCCACGATCGCGAGCACCTCTTCGGTGGGCGCGACGTTGTAGCGCCGCGTGCCGGCGTCGCTGGCGATGGGCACGCGGAAGCGGTCGTTCAGTTCTTCGGGTCCCGCGGTGTTGGTGTAGCGCCCACACATGCTGCACCCGAGCATACGCACGCTCTCGCTGTGCGCAACCTACGCGTGTTCGGCTCCGTGGCGCGGGGCGAGGAGCGGCAGGCAAGCGACGTGGATCTCCTGGTCGACCGATTGATCTGAGCCTCCGTTGGGAGGCCTCACCGGGACGGTAGAGGGCCGTCCGGCCCGCGGCCGCCTAGGCCGCGAGCCGGACGGGGAGCAGCTTGAGCTGGTTGATGAAGGGGGATTCGACGTACGTCGGTGCACCGGCGAGCTGCATGTTGGGGTAGCGCGCGAGCGTCTCCTCGAGCATCACATTCAGCTCCAGGCGCGCGAGCGCGGTGCCGAGGCAGAAGTGGCGCCCGCCGGCGCCGAACGCCTGGTGGTCGGGCTTGCGCAGCACGTCGAAGCGGTCGGGGTCCTCGTAGTGGCTCTCGTCACGGTTGGAGGACACGTACCACATGACCACCTTGTCCCCCGCGCGGATCTGCTGTCCGTGCAGCTCGGTGTCGCGCGTGGCGGTGCGGCGGAAGTGCGCGAACGCGGGGAACATCCGCAGCGCCTCCTCGACCGCGCCGGGGACGAGCGTGGGGTCGTCGAGCAGCAGCTGCCGCTGGTCGGGGCTTTCGATCAGCGCGCGCATGCACGAGCTGTAGGTGGCCTTGGTGGAGTCGTTGCCGGCGGCGACGAGCAGGAAGAAGCCCATGACGATCTCGTGCTCCTCGAGCTTCTGCCCGTCGATCTCGGCATGCACGAGCACGCTGAGCAGATCGTCGGTGGGGTGCTCGCGGCGCGCGGCGATCAGCTTGCCGCAGCGCGCGAAGATCTCGGGGATGTCCTTCTCGCGCACGCCGTCGAGGCCGTCGGGGTTCACCTCGGCGTCGCCGGCGCCGAGCGTGGAGTTCATCAGCCGTGCCCAGATCGCGTCGTCCTGCTCGGGGATGCCCATGAAGCTGCCGATCACGCGCGAGACGACCGGCTGGGCGACGTCGCCCACGAGCTCGCACGTCTCCCGCCCGTCGAGGCGGTCGAGCACGCGCGTGACGATCGCGCGGATGGCGTCCTCGTGCGCGGCGATCCGCCGCGGCGTGAAGCCCGCCTGGAACAGCGCCTTCAGGCGGTCGTGCTTGGGCGGGTCCATGCCGATGAACATCGCCTGCGTGAGCTCCAGCGGGAACACGACGGACGCGGCGGTGATGCCGCCGACTTCCGAGGAGTAGGTCTGCCAGTCGCGGCTGACGGCGTGGATGTCCTCGGCGGTGGTCACCGACCAGTAGCCGGCCTCCTCGGGGAACTCGCTCAGGCGGTCGGTCCAGTGCACCGGGCAGCCGCCGCGCAGCGCTTTGAACAGCTCGTGCGGCGGGCCGTCCTGCCAGTGCGCTCGCTCACTGACGAGCACGTCCTGAAGATCGACCCCAACTGACGCCATCGACGAATCCCCTGATCGTTGTCGGGCTACCTCGACTCATCATACTGGCTGGGCGGCCAGTCGGCGTGCGCGGACGATGCGGCGTTTGCGGACTTTGCGCGCATGGGCAGCACGCCCTTCGCGTGCGTCGCCTGCGGCCTGTCAACGCTACGTCGCCGGGCTGGCTCAAGCGTGTTTGGCGACCGCGGCAGCCGCCTGCTGCGGCGCTGGCGTCGCGAGCGCGCGCCCGGCGAACGCGAGCATGCTCGGGAGGTTGGCTTCGACGGTTTCGAGGTTGTGTTCGCCGGGGTAGACCGCACCCTGGGCGTCGGCGCCGGCGCCGCGCAGCGCGGCGGCGAACGGCAGGTCCTCGGCGGGGTTTGCGATGTGGTCCTGTTCGGCGCCGTAGACGAAGGCGTGCAGGCCGAGGCGCGTGAAGATCGGCGTGTCGGCGCGCAGGTCGCCTGCGAGGCCGTTGAAGAAGCCGATCCAGCTCTCGACGACGCCGAAGCGGTAGGGGTTGGCCAGCGCGGCGTTCATCGCGCCGTAGCCGCCCATCGAGTCGCCGACGATCGCGCGCGCGTCGCGCGCGGGCACGGTCGGCAGCATGCGGTCGACGAGTTCCTGCACTTCGAGGATGTAGCCTTCGTAGCGCTGCTCGCCCTCGTTGCGCCACAGGTTGGCGCCGGGGCCGCCTTGGATCATGACGGCGATCAGCGGCGGGATGACGTGCGCACCGATCAGCTTGTCGAGCTGGCCCTGCAGCCCGATCTGCAGGAAGGCGCTGTCGGACTGGTCATCGCCGGTGAGCATGTACAGCACGGGATAGTGGGCGGTGGTGCTGTCGTAGTTGGACGGCAGGTAGACGAGGAACGAGCCTTCGCCGTGCAGCGCGGCTGAGGGGTAGCTGGCGCGGTCGATCCAGCTGCCGGCGGCGTCTTGGCTGACGGGCGCGAGCGTGGGCAGCGACGGGATGGCGGGCGCGGAGCTGATCGCGGGCGCTTCCACTTCGGCGGCGGTGGCTGCGCGCGTGCCAAGCAGGCCGCCGAGCGTGAGCTGTCCGTTGTGGGCGAGCGCGATGCACACGGCGCCCAGCAGGCCGAGCAAGGTGCCGGTGATCAGCCGGCGCGTCCTGGCGCCGAGCGCCCGCCGCCGCGGCATCGCGCCGGCATGCGCGGCGGAGCCCGCCAGGGCGAGCTCTCGGCGCGGGCTGGCGGGCACCCACGGCGGCGGCAGTGCGTCAACGGCGAGCGCACGGGTCTGCCCCGGCCACGTCCACTCGCCGAGGCTCTCCAGCCACACGTGGGCGCGCGGGGCGTTGAGTGCCATGGACATCGGTGAGATTCAACGAAGCGTCATGGCCGAATCCAACCCCTGCAGGCCGACGCCCAATCTGCACGTGCACATGCAGCGCTCAACTGGTGCTCCACACCTCCCCCACGCCAACGAACCCGAGCGCTTCCTTGGTGGCTTCGGTGAGGTCGAATTCGCGCCCTTCCACGTACGGCCCGCGGTCTATGACCGGCACACGCACGGTGCGATCGCCGTAGCGCAGCGTGACGAGCGTGCCGCAGGGCAGCGTACGGTTGGCTACGCCCAACGTCGTGCTGGTGAGCCAGCCGCCACACGCGAGACTGCCGCCGCCGCCATACCAGGACGCCACGACTTCGCGGTAGGCGTTCAGCCGCCCGAGCCGGTGCGTGGAGGCGCGCTCGCTGGCGTTGCCGGCGAACAGCAGGCGCACGACGCGGCTGCCGATGCGGCGCGGCACGTAGCGCAGCCGAAAGCGCCCGCCGACGCGGGTGTGGGCGCTGGCGAGCGTGTGCCATCCACGCCTGCCGAGTGCCTGCAGCGCCACCGCCTCGCCCGCGGGCGCGGGCCGGTGCTCGGCGAGCAGCGCGCCGGTGACGCTGGCGCGGTGGTCGGCGAGCACGTTCAACTGGAAGTCGTGGACGTGCAGCTCGGTGTGAACCGGTGCGGGATTCGCGGGAGCGCTTCCGGCGCTGGCAGCTTC
Source organism: Solirubrobacteraceae bacterium (assembly GCA_035504435.1). GTDB lineage: Bacteria > Actinomycetota > Thermoleophilia > Solirubrobacterales > Solirubrobacteraceae > Palsa-744. The sequence goes on along the minus strand of DATJRV010000116.1, from coordinate 57,497 downwards.
ACCAGCAAGAATCCCGGCCGGGACCAGTGGCGCCGCAGGCAGCGGCGTCGCAGGCGTATACATAGGTTTGAACAACCTCCTTGTCGCGCCTACGGGGTTAGCTGTCGGGCTCACGGTCGGCCTGCACGCGCATGGACGCGTGTGAGCCTGGCGTTACGGCCACAGATCAGTGACCGATTCGCCCCATCCGATCCATTTCACCAGACCGGCAGTGGGTCCCCCGCTCGCCTCCACCGACGGAAGCGACTCGGCGTTGTCATAACAACCGTCGTCACGATACCCACGATCTTTAGCGCTTGTGTGACATCGGTCACACTTATCCCTTGACAGGGGGTAGATTTTCCGGTAGGTTAAACCCATGCTCACCGGACTCCTTGTAGGGGCAGTCTGCGGAATCGGAGCCGCGCTATGGGCGCGGGGCCGCAAGGTGCCGCTGTTCGGACCACAGGACCACAAGAAGGACGACGATGCCTCCCGTTGACCGCGACAACCCGCAGCGCGCCGCCACGATGCCCGGGGCCGCGTTCTCGCTGATGGAGTTCATGCGCGAGTTCCCCGACGACCGGGCATGCCTTGAGTGGCTTTGGCGCAACCGCTACTCGCAGGACGGAGAGCACGCCTACTGCCCGTCCTGCGACCGCGAGCGCAAGTTCCACAAGGTCCGCGAACGGCCCGCCTGGGACTGCGACTCCTGCGGGCAGCACCTGCACCCGCTCGCTGGGACGATCTTTCACAAGTCCTCGACCTCGCTGCACCTGTGGTTCTACGCGATCCACTTGATGACGAGCACTGGCTGCGGACTCTCGGCCAAGCAGCTTGAGCGGGAGCTGGGCGTCACCTACAAGACCGCGTGGCGCATGTTCAACCTGATCCTCAACGAGCTTATGGCCGACGAGACAGGACCGCTCGAAGGCGAGGTCGAGGTTGACGAGACTTCCGTGGACGGCAAGCCGCGCAAGCATCTGCCGCGCTCGCAGGCGTCGAAACTGCGGGAACGTAGTAGAGCGACGGTCGTTGCTGCGGTCGAACGTGGAGGCCGCATCAAGGCGACCGTCCTGCCCTCCCGTCGCGGTCCCGCACTCCCGGCGCAAGTGATTGAGTGGGTCGTGCCCGAGTCGGTCGTGTTCACCGACGAGTGGCCCGCCTATAACCAGCTCGGCGTCCACTTCTTCGGTCACGAACGGGTACGGCACTCCACCGGCGAGTACGTCGTGGGGAACGCGCACACGAACACGGTCGAGGGCTTCTTCGGGAACCTCAAGACCGGCATCCGGGGCAACTACAAGAAGGTCTCGCACAAGTGGCTCCAGTGCTACCTCAACGAGTTCACGTTCCGGTACAACCACCGGACGGACGAGACTCCGATGTTTCGGACGCTACTTCTGCGGGCCGCTCGGGCTCGCAGTTGAGCCTTTGGGCTTCGCGATCTTCTTGAGATTCGCGAAGAACTCGCCGCGCTTCGGGATCGGGACCGTCAGTCCCTTGCGCGTCTGCTCGGTCTGCGGCTGCTGCTTGTCGCTCATCGCCCTCCAAGCGTAGTCGGTCGTGACCCCATCTCATCGTCTCAAGCTCGACCGGGCCTACGAGCACCTCGTAGAGATTGAGGCGCTCACCAAACCCCTCCGTGAACGACGCGAATACCCGGTGATCGAGACGATGAAGCCCTACAAGAACGGTCCGCGCTGGGATTACACCCTCGACCTCACCGCTGTCCAGCCGCCTGAGCGGCTCCCGATTCTGATGGGCGACTACATGTTCAACGTCCGCTCCGCCCTCGACCACATCGCCGTGGGACTGGGTCCACGCAAGTACCGGCGCAAGCTCAGCTTCCCCATCTTCACAAGGGACCCGCTCGCACGCGATCAGCGAAGCAGGGAGTATCTGAACGCTGAAGCAGCTAGGCGGTGGCTGGACCTGTGCTGCTGCCTCCCAGATGATCGCATCGCACCGCTCATGGTCCTGCAGCCGTACCAAGCGGCTGCGCTTCACAGCCATCGTGGCGACCATCACGCCCTCGCGCTTCTCAGCAGCTTCCAGAACGCCGACAAGCACCGAGAACTGATCCCCGCTGTAGTCGGGCTGGAACTGGTCGAAGTCGAGTTCGACGGCATCGGAGAGTGCCCGCTGCCCGGCTTCAAAAACGGCACAGTAATCGTCGCCAACGCCCCCGCCAAAATGGATGTGAAGGTCAAAGGGATCGCCCGCGTAGGAATCGAGCGGGGCAATGAAACATGGAGCTTTGACCTGCTTGCCGAGAAGCTCGGAACCTTCATCGTCAACGAGCTGCTCCCGCGCCTTGAGCCGCTCCTGAAATAGGCGCGCGGTCATCGCGCACCACCTACCGGCCCCTTGCGGCCAGAAGCACCAGGAGCGAGCCCACAGCGACGCGGAGCGGCGACGCAGTCGCAAGCAGCGCCGCGCCCGAGGTCCCGACAATCAACCGTGCCGTGGAGTCCATACCTCCCATCGACGGCGACTATTCGCCGCTGCCTGTCCATGCGGAAACGAGGACCCCATGGGAGGCCCATCCCCGCGTCAGCCGCTAGTCTACCCCCGGTGAAGGGATAAGTGTGACATCGGTCACACATGGCCACCGACTGCAGAAATAACCATCCGCACAAAGTCGGCTGGAACCGCTTTTCCCAGCGCTCAAGCAGCTCATCGACTTCACGGAGGGAGTCGTCGTGCTGTTCGCCGCCGACCTGTAGCGGCGCACTCATCGCTCACCTCAGACATGAGGCATCGCCGTGACCCCTACCTCCGATCCCGCGTGGCTAGACGGTTTGCGGGTTTCGCCAAGGCCTCCTAGCGTAAAGAGTGAATCGGCTACCGGTGCGACTTGTTGTGAGTTATTCCGGCGCTTCCCCTTCCGATCCTCGCCAGTGAGCCAATCCGATCGTGCGCTCAGCACAGGACGCACGCTCGATCGGGACCGACGAGTCGAACATTGAGCCCATTTAGGACATCGAGGATCGGGACGACGAATGCAGGGTCGTCCGGCTTTGGGTCGAATGGCTTCTCTGAGCGCACCGCGACGAGCATGGCGACGACGCAGTCATCTTCGTCCACGACGATCGATCCGGAGTCACCGAGCTTCGCAAACGGGACGCCGTCGCCGTAGACGTGCCAGCCGTTTTGATACTCGCGCACAATCGGAGGCCCGTACGGCTGCAGGAGTTTGGTTCGTCCGATCACTGGCGTGGGATCAAGTAGACCCGCTGTCAGGCTCGGTGTATTGATTCCGCGCTTGAAGACGGGCACGAGGTCGTCGAGTCCTCGGAGGTTACGCGCACGTCCTGAAGTGATCGCCTCGCGTACGACGTGCCCCAGCGAAACATGGTCGCGCACTCGGACTAGGCAGGCATCAAGCTCCACGGTTGTGCACGGCTCGGGCGGATGACTCTCTATCACCTCGCCGATGACTGGGTCCCCTGAGGATGTCGCCCCGACTCCGGTCCTCAACAGCACGTGACGCTCACCGAGCGCGTGTGCCGCAGACAGGCTGCCGACCACATGCGCGGCAGTCAGCATCAGTTCCTCATCGCCGCCGGCACGTAATACCGGCACGCCGTAGGAGCCAATGTCATGCGTCTGCTGGTGGGCGTTGAGACCGGCAGAGTAGATCCCGTCTCCGGGACCAATGCTGACGGCTCGCGGTGTCAGCTAGCTGACCTGGTTTGCGTGTGCGACAGCGTTTATTGTCCCCGGCACCTGCATGACTCGCACGGAGAGCCCGTGATAGCTTGCGGGGAGATCTACCGGTCCGGTTGCGCCGACGTCCAGGAACCAGACGCCTAGATCGCGGTCGCGTCGAACCGCGACCGACGAGAGACTGGGCTGGGGCCGGTGCTCGTGAAAGAAGCCAAGCCGAATCGACTCGCGCATCTCGAAGTCGATGTCGGTCGTACCGTCCATGTGGCACATGATAGCTCGGTTATCGGGCATTCGGGCTTGTAACTACAGGGTCTCCGCTACCGAGCCGTGGCGCCGTAGGCGCTCGGGGTTGACCGCTGGTCAGGAGACGTGTCCGGCCATCTGCACCATGCACACGCCTGTGCGCGCGGCGAAGCACATGCCCATCGCTGGCCTGAGCCGCACGGCGGGGTCCCGCCGGTGCCCGGTCTAGCGCGGGCCACTACGCGGGCCACCACGCCGTCGCTTGAGCGCGCGGACGAGCGCCACGTCGCCGGCGACGAGCCCGATCAGAACGACGAGCAGAATGACCGCGATCCCCATGCGCACAGCATAGGTGCCCGCGCGGCTTCCACACGGCGCACAATGTGCCCTTGCGCACAGTCGCCGCGGTGGGCGGCGCATACGCTGATGAGGTGCCGCCGCAGCACCCGATCGCCCGCATCGAGCAGGTCGCACGCGACCTCGGCGTGCTGGCGCGCGAGATCGAGGAGTATGCCGGCGCTGACGCCCGGCGCACGCTGCTCTACTGGCAGTCGGAGCTACGCGCGGCGGTCGCGGAGCTGACCACCGCGCGCGCCTCGCGCCGGGACGTGCCCTGACGCCTGTTACAGACACACAATAAGCAAGCGAGAACCAACCGCCAAGCCGGTGGCGGGGCGGCGGATCGTGACAGTGAACATGCAGTGCGCCTGCGATCAAGACGATTTCGGTGCTCGTCCGCTACTCTCGCGTGAGCCGGTTGCAAACTGTCCACTGCTCCCGGCCTCTTAGCAGTAATGCAGTAGCGCTCCGTCCAGCTCCGAAGGCTGGGCGGAGCGTTTTTTGCGACAGATTTCAGTAAGTGTCACCTCGCCGCGCCGGCGCACCGCCGGCGCACGCCCCGGTCGGCGTATGCTGCGCGCATGGCCGACGCAGACGTTCAGCGCGTGCTCGCCACGCAGGGGCTCGAACAGCTCGTGTACATCATCCGCCACGGCGAGAAGCCCGACGAAGGCAACGAACGCCAGCACGGCGACGAAATCGAAGGCAACATCTGCAAGTCGTCGCTCATGCCCCGCGGCTGGCAGCGCGCGGGCGCGCTCATCCACCTGTTCGCCGACTGCGCCCGCGGGGGCTTCTATCCGCCGAGCGTGCAGCTCTTCGAGATGCTGCTCGCCGGCGACTCAGAAACGCCCATCAAAACCGGCTGAGCACCCGCGGGCCGGCGCCGCACCGCGCGATCCGCGCGTAGCCGTTGACGCGGGCGCCCGCAGCAGCGAGAATCGCAAGCGTGAGCAACCCCGACCGCTTGACAGCACTGGACTCCACGTTCCTGCATCTCGAGGATCACTCCAGCGCCCACATGCACGTCGCCTCCGTGATGGTCTTCGACGGCAGCGCGCCCACGCTCAAGGAGCTCGTCGATCACGTCCTCAGCCGCCTGCACCTCGTGCCGCGCTACCGCCAGCGCCTCGCCTACGTGCCGCTCGGCCAGGGCCGGCCGCTGTGGGTGGACGACCCGCACTTCAACCCCTACTACCACATCCGCCACACCGCGCTGCCCAAGCCCGCCGACGACGCCGCGCTCAAGCGCCTCGCCGGGCGGCTGTTCTCGCAGCGCCTCGACCGCTCCAAGCCGCTGTGGGAGATCTGGCTCGTGCAGAGCATGGCCGGCGGGCGCTTCGCGCTGATCGCCAAGACCCACCACGCGCTCGTCGACGGCATCTCCGGCGTGGACATCACCACCGTGCTGTTCGACACCGCCGCCGAGCCCACGGGCACGGGTGGGTGGGATTCGAGTCAACCGTGGAGCGCCAAGCCGCTGCCCGGTCCCGCCAAGCTGCTCGGCGAGGCGCTGCTCGAACGCTCCACCGTCCCCGCCGAGATGGCGCGCGGCGCGCGGCGCCTCTTGCGCGCGCCCCGGCGCGCCGCCGGGCAGCTCAAGGACGGCCTCGCCAGCATCGGCGCCACCACCATCGCCGGCATCAGCGCGCCCGCGCCGCCCAGCCCGTTCAACGTCGACATCGGGCCGCACCGGCGCTACACGTTCCTCGACGCCGACCTCGCGCGCTTCAAGTCCATCAAGGACTCGCTCGGCGGCACGCTCAACGACGTCGTGCTCGCCTCCGTCACGCTCGCGCTCGGGCGCTACCTGCGCCGCAAGGGGCACGACACCGACGGGCTCGTGCTGAAGGCGATGGTGCCCGTGTCCGTGCGCACCAAGGAGCAGCGCGGCGCGCTCGGCAACCACGTCGCCGCCATGTGGGCGCCGCTGCCCGTCGGCGTGCAGAACGCCGCCGAGTGCCTGCGCGAGATCGCCGCCGCCATGGCCGAGCTCAAGCAGAGCGGCCAGGCCGTCGGCGCGCAGGTGCTCACCAACCTCGCCGGCTTCGCGCCGCCCACCATCCTCAGCCAGGCCGCCCGGCTGCAGGCACGCCAGCCGTTCTTCAACCTCGTCGTCACCAACGTCCCCGGCCCGCAGTTCCCGCTGTACCTGCTCGGGCGTCGCCTGCAGATCCTCTACCCCGTCGTGCCGCTCGCCCAGCGCCAGGCGCTGGGGATCGCCGTCATGAGCTACGACGGGCACCTCGGCTTCGGCCTGCTCGGCGACTACGACGCGCTCCCCGACCTCGACGACATCGCGCGCGACCTGCAGGTCGCGATCGACGCGCTCGCCCGCGCCGCCGGCCTACGCCCGCGCCCCAGCCGCTCCCCCAACGGCCGCGCCGCGCGCAAGCCCGCCAAAGGACGCGGTCCCGCCGCCGGCGCCGGCGCCGGCGCCGGCGCCAAGCAGCCCTAGCAGCGGCGCAGCAGCCCTAGAAGCGGGGCTCGTGCACGATCCCCAGCGCGCGACGCAGCGGCCTGCGCAGCAGCAGCCGGTAGGCCACATCGCTCGCCGCCAGCATCGTCAGCGCGAACGTCAACAGGCTCCGACGGCGGATCATCGACAGTGGTTGCCTCATGTCTATGCATCGGAGTGCCCCCCGCGGGACTTGAGAAACACGCCGGCCCGCTAGCGCCCGCCACGCGGATACGATCCGCCGGGAATGCGCCTGGCCCTCTGCCAGCTGAACGCCACCGTTGGCGACATAGCCGGCAACGCCGAGCGCATTCGCGCCGGCCTGCGCGACGCCGCCGACGCCCGCGCCGAGCTCGTGCTGTTCCCCGAGCTCGCGCTCACCGGCTACCCGCCCGAGGATCTGCTGCTCAAGGAGCACTTCCTCGCCGACGCCGCCCACGCGCTCCAGCAACTCGCGGCCGACACGCACGACCTCATCGCCGTCGTCGGCTTCCCCGAGCGCGCCGAGGACGTCTACAACGCCGCCGCCGTGCTCGCCTACGGGGCCGTGCACGCGATCTACCGCAAGGTCTACCTGCCCAACTACGGCGTCTTCGACGAGCAGCGCTACTTCCAGGCCGGCAGCACAGGCGCCGTCATCGACATCGGCTCAGCGTCGTCATCGCATCGGGAGGGCGGGTCCGGTAGACCGCAGGTGGAGCGCCTCGGCCTCACCGTCTGCGAGGACATCTGGGAGCCCGGTCCGCCCGCCAGCGAAGAGGCGCTCGCCGGCGCCACGCTGATCCTCAACATCTCCGCCTCCCCCTACCACGCCGGCAAGGGCATCGAGCGCGAGCGCCTGTTCGCGCAGCGCGCCCGCGAGAACGTCGCCTGCGTCGCCTTCTGCGCGCTCGTCGGCGGGCAGGACGAGCTCGTCTTCGACGGGCACTCCTGCGTGCTCGACCACACCGGCGCCACCATCGCGCGCGCCGCCCAGTTCCGCGAGGAGCTGCTCGTCTGCGACGTCGACCTGGCCGCCGCCGCCGCCGCCCGCCTGCGCGACGCCAGCCAGCGCCCCGCCGCGCGGCGCTCGCAGCAGCATGCGCAGGTACTGCCCGCACTGCCTCCCACCAGCCAGCGCCCCGCCGCGCGGCGCTCGCGCAGCCGCACGCAGCTGCTCGACGCGCTGCCCGCCCCAGCCCCCACGCCAGGCGAGGAGCAGGTCACGCCCGGCGGCCCCCTCACCGAGCCGCTCGCCCCCGTGGAGGCCGAGGTCTACGCCGCGCTCGCGCTCGGGCTGCGCGACTACGTGCGCAAGAACGGCTTTCAGCGCGTCGTGCTCGGCCTCTCCGGCGGGATCGACTCCGCGCTCGTCGCCTGCCTCGCCGCCGACGCGCTCACCCCGGCGCGCGTCAGCGCCGCGATCATGCCCTCCCCCTTCTCCTCCGCCGCCACCCAAGCCGACGCGCACACGCTCGCCCACGCGCTCGGCGTGCGCACGCACGAGTTCGCCATCGAGCCCGTCATGCACGCCTACCAACAGCTCCTGCGCGCCGCGTTCGCCGGGCGCCAGCCCGACACCACCGAGGAGAACCTGCAGGCGCGCATCCGCGGCAACCTCGTCATGGCGCTCTCCAACAAGTTCGGCTGGCTGGTGCTCGCCACCGGCAACAAGTCCGAGATGTCCGTCGGCTACACCACCCTCTACGGCGACCTCGCCGGCGGCTTCGCCGTCATCAAGGACGTACCCAAGACACTCGTCTACCGCCTGTGCACGTGGCGCAACAGCGATCCCGGCGCGCTCGCCGCCGACGCGATCGCCCAACACGCCGACGCCCCGCCGCCGCCGGAGCGCGAAGCGCATGCCGCCGTTGCCCGCCAACCGATCCCTCTATCGATCATCGAACGCGCCCCCTCCGCCGAGCTGCGCTCAGACCAGCGCGACGAGGACTCCCTGCCGCCCTACCCCGTGCTCGACCGCATCCTCGAAGGCTACGTCGAGCTCGACCAAAGCAGCGAGCAGCTGATCGCCCAGGGGCTGCCCGCCGCCGACGTCGAGCGCACCATCCGGCTCGTCGACCACGCCGAGTACAAGCGCCGCCAGGCGCCCCCCGGGATCAAGATCACGCCGCGCGCCTTCGGGCGCGACCGGCGCATGCCCATCACCAACCGCTACCGTGGCTAGGCTCCCCCGCAGGACGCTCGCCGCGCTCGGCATCAGCGCGCTGTGCGCCGGCGCGCTCTGCTCGTGCGCGAGCACGCTGCAAGACCGCCCGATCCCGCACAACGAGCTCGAGTACATGGTCTCCGCCGCCTACCCCGTCTACTGGCTCGGCGCCAGCTTCCAGGGCATGGCCGCCAGCGAAGCCGTCCACGACCCCAGCGACGCCTGGAGCGTGCGCTACGGCAACTGCCTGGAAGGCGGCGAGGGCAACTGCGTGCCGCCGCTGCAGATCGTCACCTCGCCCGACAACAGCTTCCTGCCCGGCGGCGCCGGGGGGGCGGGCTCCATCCGCAGCACGCGCATCCGCGGCGTCAGCGCGCGCATCGCCCAGGGTGGCAAGACGATCATCCTCGCCACCGGCCCCGTCGTCGTCAGCATCTTCGCCACCAACGCGCGCACCGCCGCCGCCGCCGCGCGCACCGCCGTGCCGATCAACCAAGCCGGCGCCGTGCAGGCGCCGCTCGCGCCGGCGCTGCCCAACACCGGCTTCGGCCACACGCCGCTGCCCGCGCAGGTGCCCGCGCCGCTGCGCGAACTGCCCTGACGACGTGACAGCGCTTTCTCGCAATATGTGGAATAGTGGCCCGCGTGTCGAGGACGGGAGCCGAGGCCGTGCCAGCCGAGCCACGTAGGCCGCCTGAGCAAGCCGACGGCGTGCTGCTCACCGGAGCGACCGGGTTCGTCGGCATGGAGCTGCTGGCCCGCTACCTCGAGCACACCGACCGTCAGATGTACGCGCTCGTGCGCGCCGCCAACACGCGCGAGGCCGCCGCCCGCATCGAGCGCACGCTGCGCGCGCTGTTCGGCGCCGGCCACCCGCACAGCGGGCGCGTGGTCGCGCTGCCCGGCGACATCACCCGCCCCCACCTCGGCCTGCGCGCCAAGCAGCGCGACCAGCTCGCCGAGCGCGTCAGCGAGATCGCGCACAGCGCCGCGTCCGTCTCCTTCACGCTCTCGCTGCAGGAGTCGCGCACCATCAACGTCGGCGGCACCCAGCACGTGCTCGAGCTCGCGCGGCTCTGCCACGCGCGGGGCGGCCTGCGGCGCCTGTCGCACGTCTCCACCGCCTACGTCGCCGGCGAGCACCGCGGCCGCTTCAACGAGGACGACCTCGACGTCGGCCAGCGCTTTCGCAACCCCTACGAGCAGTCCAAGTTCGAGGCCGAGCGGCTCGTCGCCGACGCCCGCACGCAGCTGCCGATCACCGTGCTGCGCCCCAGCATCGTCGTCGGCGAGCGCGACAGCGGCTGGACCACGTCGTTCAACGTCCTCTACTGGCCGCTGCGCGCCTTCGCGCACGGCGCCTACGTCGCGCTGCCCGCCCGCCGCGACGCGCCCGTCGACGTCGTGCCCGTCGACTACGTCGCCGACGCCGCGTTCGCGCTCAGCCAGTGCCCCGAGGCCGAGGGCGGCACCTACAACCTCACCGCCGGCGCCAACGCCAGCTGTGTCGGCGAGCTGATCGAACTCGCCGTCCGGCGCTTCCAGCGGCCCGCGCCGCGCCTGATCGCGCCCGGCGCCTACCGCCGCATCGTCCACCCGCTGCTGCTGCGCGCCAGCCCCGACCCGCGCACGCGCCGTGCGCTCGAGCGCAGCGAGGCGCTGTTCCCGTACTTCGCCGTGGCCGTCACCTACGACAACCGCTGCTCGCGCGTCGCGCTGCACCCCGCCGGCATCGAGCCCCCGCCGCTGCGCTCCTACTTCGACCGCCTCGTCGAGTTCGCGCTCGCCGCCGAATGGGGGCGCCGGCCGCTCCCACGGGCGCCGCTCGCCGGGCGCAACGCGAGCTTCCCCTACGCCCAGCTGAGCCACGTCAGGCCCACCATGCGCCCGGCGCGCCGCACGCGCCCGCGCAACGCGCGCGCCCGTGCCCTGCGCGTGGTGCCGCCTCCGCCGAGCGCGCCCAACGCCGTGCCCGCATGATCGGCGCCTCCCGCCTGTCCGCCTTCGACGCCTCGTTCCTCGCCGTCGAGACACCCACCGCACACATGCACGTCGGCTGGGCGGCAACCTTCTCCGCGCCCGCCGGCGGCGTGCTGCCACGCTTCTCGCAGCTGCGCGAGCACATCGGGCGACGACTCGCGCTCGCGCCCCGCTACCGCCAGAAGCTCGCGCCGCTCCCCTTCGGCCTGCGCGCCCCCGAGTGGATCGACGACCCCGCGTTCCACGTCGAGCGCCACGTCTACCCCGCGCCCGGTCCGCTGCACGAGCTCGTCGACGAGGTCATGTCCGTGCCCCTGCGCCGCGACCGGCCGCTGTGGGAGATCTGGATCTGCGAGGACGCCGAGCACCGCCAGCTCGGCCTCGTCGGCAAGGTCCACCACTGCATGGTCGACGGCATCGCCGCCGTCGAGCTCGGCTCGCTGCTGCTCGACCCCACCCCCCAGCCGCGCGCCTGCGCGCCGCAGGAGTGGCACGCCGCCCCCGAGCCCGGCGCGCAGCGGCTGCTCGCACGGGGCGTGCGCGACCTGCTCGGCGAACAGGTCGGCCTGCTCAGCGGGTCGCTGCACGCGCTCAGCTCGCCCCAGCGCGCCGCGCGCCAGGCCGCCGGCAGCGCGCTGCGCGTCACGCGCACGCTCGGCCATTCGCTGCACGGCGCGCCCGCCAGCATCCTCAACCGCCAGCTCTCGCCGCTGCGCCGCCTGGCGTGGACCGAGCGCCCGCTCGCCGACCTGCGGGCCGTCAAGCGCGCCTACGACACCACCATCAACGACGTCATGCTCGCCGCCGTCGCCGGCGCCCTGCGCTCCTACCTGCTGCGCAGCGGCCAGCAGCCCGTCGCGCTCAAGGCGATGGTGCCCGTCAACGTGCGCAGCCCCCACGACGTCCTCGGCAACCACATCTCCTTCGTGTTCGCCGACCTGCCCTGCGACGAGCCCCGCCCGCTGGGACGCCTCAACCGCATCCACGAAACGATGGCCCAGCGCAAGCGCGACGGCGAGCCCGAGGCCGCCGACCTCGCCCTCAAGGCCGCCGCCCACACCCCACCCCCCGTGCAGCACGCGCTGTCGCGCCTGATCGCCAGCCCGCGCACCTTCAACCTCGTCGTGTCCAACATCCCCGGCCCCGCCGAGCCGCTGTACATGCTCGGCTGCCCGCTGCACGCCACCTACCCCGTCGTCCCCCTCTCCGAGCGCCACGCGCTGTCCATCGGCATGACCACCGTCGGCGACCTCGCCTGCTTCGGCGTCTACGCCGACCGCCGCACGCTCCCCGACGCCGACGGGCTCGCCCACGACATCGACGAGGCGCTCGCCGAGCTGCTCGCCGAGGTCTACTGAGCGCCCGGCGCGCGCACCGCGATCGTCATCCGCGTCAGCGCGCACGTGCGCCCCTGATCGTCGGTGAACGTCACGTCCCACACCCACGTCGTGCGCCCGCGATGCACGCGCACCGCGCGCGCGTGCACGTTGCCTTCGGTGATCGGGCGCAGGAAGCTCGTGTTGTTCGACAGCCCCATCGCCCGCTCGCCCGCCGCCGCCACGCCCGCCGCCGTCGCCAGCGACGCCACCGACTCGGCGATCGACGCGTACACCCCGCCGTGGATCAGCCCGTAGGGCTGCTTGAGCTCGTCGCGCACCGCCACGCGCGCCAGCACCTCGGTGTCCGAGAACGCGGCGAACTGCAGGCCGTAGTGGCGGTCATAGCCGCGCACGTTCGCGTTCAGCTCGTCAACCAGGCCCGCCATCCCGGCGCCACGATAGCCTACGCTCCGCCGGCGCAGGTTCTCCGCTCACAGCACCGTGGCGCCGGCGCAGGGCACACGACATGAGCCGACTCGACGAGCTCCCACCCGACCACAGCGCAGCGCTCTCGCTGTTGCTGCGCCAGCGCAAGAGCTACGCGCAGGTCGCCCAGCTGCTCGGCATCGACGAGCACGCCGTGCACGACCGTGCCCACGCCGCGCTCGTGCTGCTCGCCCCGCGCCGCGCGCGCGAGCTCGGCGCAGCGGAGCGGCTCGAAGTCGGCGACTACCTGCTCGGCCAGCAGCCCGGCGTGGCCGAGCGCCTGCGCGCCCGCACGCTGCTCGCGAGCTCCGAGCCCGCGCGCGCGTGGGCCAGCGAGCTCGCCGCGCTGCTCGCGCCGCTCGCCGGCGGCGCGCTGCCGGAGATCCCCGCCGCGAGCGCCGCCGGCGCACCCGCACGCGAGCCCCAGCGCGTCGCCGAGCTCTTCGCGGCCGCCGGCATGCCCGGCCCCGGCAAAGGCACCGCGGCCACCAGCACGGGCGCCGCTGCGGCCGGCACGGGCGCCGCTGCCGCCGGCACGGGTGGCGCTGCCGCCGGGGGAGCGGGCGCCCCACGCAGCTCGCGCACCGCCGGCGCCGTGCTGCTCGCCGTGCTCGCCGCGGCGGTGATCGTCGCCGTCGTGCTCATCACCAACGGCGGCAGCTCGCATCCCAAAAAAGCGTCCACCACCGCCTCCTCCTCCACCACCACCACCACCACGAGCAAAAGCAAAGGACCGAAGGTCGAAGACCAGATCACGCTCAAGCCCAGCCACCCCGGCAACAAGATCATCGCCGTCGTGTACGTGCTCGCCGAAGGCTCCAAGCGCGCGTTCTTCATCGCCGCGCAAAACCTGCCCGAAACCAAGCACTTCTACTACGCGATCTGGCTGTACGACTCGCCCACCCACTTCCTCGCGCTCAGCCGCAGCCCCGCCGTCGGCCACAGCCACAGTCTCGCCGGCGGCTCCGCGCTGCCCGCCAACGCCGGCGAATTCCACGAAATCCTGCTCACCGAGGAGACCAAGGCGCATCCGACGCACCCCGGCCTCGTGATCATGCACGGGTCGTTCAAGGCGGGCTGAGCGCGAGCAGCTTGCCGGGGTTCATGATCCCCGCCGGGTCGAGCTCCGCCTGCAGCGCACGCAACGCCGCCACCCCCTGCGCCCCCACCTCGCTGGGCATCCAGCGTGCGTGGTCGCGCCCCACGCCGTGGTGGTGGGTGATCGTGCCGCCGCCCGCCACGATCGCCTCGCCCGCCGCGCGCTTCACCGCCAGCCACTGCCCGAGCTCATCGCCCGCGCGCTGGCGGGCGAGCAGCGTGAAGTACAGCGACGCGCCCGTCTCGTACACGTGCGAGACGTGGCACATCACCAGCCCCGGCGTGCCGCAGGCGTTCAGCGCCCCCGCGATCGCCTGCGCGACCGTGCGGTGCAGGCGCTCGAGCCCCGACCACTGCACCGCCGTCTCCAGCGTCTCCACCATCACCCCCAGCGTCAGCAGCTCGTCGCGCAGGTACGGCGCCTGGAAGCGCCCCCGCCGCCACGCCTCGCCGGGGGAGCGCCCGACCGCCAGCGCGCCGCAGCCGCGCAGCAGCGCGAGCGCGCGCTGCCGGCGCGTGTACAGCTCCTCCGCCGAGCCCTCGAAGCCGAGGATCGCCAGGCAGCCCTCGCCGTAGCCGCGCAGCCCCACGTACGCGCGGCCCACGCGGCCCTTCACGCCGCCCGTGCCCGCCAGCGCCAGCGACATGCGCGTCTCCGCCGCGTCCGACACGCGCGCCACGTCCGGCAGCGCGTGCTCGCGCGCAAGCACACGCAGCGCCTGCCAGCCGGCCGCGAAGTCGGTGAAGAAGAAGCCCTCGTACACGCGCTCGCGCGGCGCCGGGCGCACGCGCAGCGACAGCTCGCTGATCACCCCCAACGTGCCCTCCGAGCCAACCAGCAGCTGGCGCAGCGACGGCCCCGCCGCGCTCGCCGGCAGCGCCGGCAGCTCGATGTCGCCCGCCGGCGCCGCCAAGCGCAGCCCCAGCACCAGCTTCTCGATCGCCCCGTAGCCCGTCGAGGCCTGCCCCGCCGAGCGCGTCGCCGCGCAGCCGCCCAACGACACGTACTCGAACGACTGCGGGAAATGCCCCAGCGTCAGCCCGCGCGCCGCCAGGTGCGCCTCCAGCGCCGGCGCGCGCATGCCCGCCTGCACGCTCACCGTCGCCGACTGCCCGTCCAGCTCCAGCACCTGCGCCATCGCGCCCATGTCCAGCGCCAGCACGCCCGCATGCGTGCCGCGCAGCGGCGCCAGCCCGCCGACCACGCTCGTGCCGCCGCCAAACGGCACCACCGCCAGCGACTCGCGCGCGCACACCGCGAGCAGCGCGCGCACCTGCTCGTGGCTGCGCGGGTACACCACCGCGTCCGGCGCGCCCTCCGGCTGTCCCGCGCGCAAGCGCACCAGGTCGGGGTAGCCCTTGCCCGCCGCGTGCAGCACGCGCTCGGCGTGATCCTCGCGCACGCCCGCCGCCCCCACCACCTTGCGCAGCGCCGCCAGCGTCGGGCGCGAGAGCGTCGACGGCTGCACGCGCACGTGCGCCAGCGCCACCGGCGGGCGCGGGTGCGCCGCCAGCCCGACCGTCTCGCGCAGGAACGTGAGCGCGTGCGCCGGCAGCGACGGCGGGTGCTCGGGGTCCCCCCAGCCCCACCAGCGCATGCGCGGCGCGCCCGCCACGGCGCCGCCGGCCGCGTGCGGGACCTCAGCCACTGATTCGCTCGAGGCCGTCGAGGGCGTCCTTGAGCGTGGCCGTCGCCGCACGGCGCACCATGTAGACGCCGAAGCGCGGGAAGAAGCCGGTCAGCTGCTGGCGCAGCTCCAGCGTCACGCGCGTCGCGCCGGCCCCCGGCGCCCTCGCGGACGCGCCGCCGCCGGCGAACGCGCGCCCCGCCCCCGTCTGCACCGGCTCCAGGCGCACGTCCGTCTGCGCCCCCGCGAGCACCCGCGCGAACGGCGTGCCCGCCACGCGCTGCTCCCAGCGCAGCGCGTGCGCCGCCTCGTCGCGGCGCACCACGTTGAAGTCGGCGCGCACCAGCTTGCCCTTCTTCGTCTTCATCACCTCCGTGAACGCACCGTCCGCCACGTCCTCCACGCGCGTCACCCGCGGCCACCAGCGGGGCAGATGGTGCGGGTCGCGCACGAGCTCCCACAGCTCCTGCACGGGAAGCGCGATCGTGCGGCTGGCGCGCGCGGTGGGCATTGGTGGTGAGCTTAGGAGTCGTACCGCAACAGCGCGTGCACCTCGCGCCCGCGCAGCCGCTCGCGCCCGCCGAGGAACGCCAGCTCGATCAGGAAGCCGCAGCCCACCACCTCGCCGCCGAGGCGCTCCACCAGCTCACACAGCGTCGCCGCCGTCCCGCCGGTGGCGAGCAGGTCGTCGTGCACGAGCACCCGCGGGTGGGCGGAGAGATCGTCGAGTGCGTCGGTGTGCAGCTCCAGCGCGTCGGTGCCGTACTCCAGCGCGTACTCCACGCTCACCGTCTGCGCCGGCAGCTTGCCGGGCTTGCGCGCGAGCGCGAAGCCCGCGCCCAGTTCCAGCGCGAGCGCCGGGCCGAGCAGGAAGCCGCGCGCCTCAGCCGCGATCACGCACTCGACCTCCAGCGCCCGCGCCCGCTCGGCCAGCGCGCCGACCGCCTCCGCCAGCGCGTCCGCGTCGGCGAGCAGCGGCGTGATGTCCCTGAAGCGGATGCCCGGCTGCGGGAAGTCCGGTACGTCGCGGATCAGCGCGCGCAGGCTCCGCTCGCTCATCGGGCGTCAACGCACGATCTTGCGCAGATCGCGGATCAGCAACAGGTGCTTGAGGTGGGTGGCGACCGCCGCGAGGTTCTCCAGCGCCTCCACCGCCTCCTTGCGGCGATCGGGGTTGCGCGAGCGCAGTGCCGGGGCGAGGATCTGCTGCAGCAGGTTCGCCTCGCGGTCGGCGGAGGAGCGAAACACCCTGAGATTGCGCCCGCCGACCCCGTAGCGTGCGAGCTCCGCGACCGCCGCGATGATCTCGCGCTCGGTCTCGTCGAAGTAGCGCACGCCGCCGCGCAGCTCGCCCTTGACCACGCCGTACTCTTCGAGCTCGCGCACCAGCTTGGCCTCCGCCTTGGTCTCCTCGAGCACGTCGTCCATCGAGTACAGCGCGCCCGTCGCCGCGCGCACGCTGACGCTCGCCCGCCACACGCGCCCAGGGTCGCGTGCGCTGCGGCCGGGGACCGGCGGCGTGTCGGCTCCCGCCCCGCCGCGTCCCGCCGCGAGCTCCTGGCGGATCACGCGCAGCGGCAGGAACTCGTCGCGCTGCATGCGCAGGATCGTGCGCAGGCGCGCGACGTCGCCCTGCGTGTACAGGCGATAGCCGCCGGGCGTGCGCCGCGGGGTCAGCAGCTTCTGGTCCTCCAGGTAGCGGATCTTGGAGATCGAGATGTCGGGGAACTCCTGCGCGAGCGCCTTGCACACGGCGCCGATCGTCAGCGACTTCTGGCGCTTTGCAAGGTCGCGACGCTCCTCGCCGCCGGGCGTCCGCGCGGGTGCGCCGTCCAGCGCGTCGTCGGCCAGCTGCAGCTCCACCTCCCCCTTCGGGGATGCTGCCGGCGCGGACACGTCGGCGGGTGCGGCGGCATCCTTGGCGTGCGCGGCCATCAGCGGGCGTGGAAGGTCAGCTTGTACTTGCCGATCTGCACCTCATCGCCCTCCTCCAGCCGGTGAGAATCGATGCGCGAACGGTTGACGTAGGTCCCGTTCAGCGAGCCGCAATCGTCCAGGAACCACTGGTCGCTGCGGCGGATCAGCAGCGCGTGGTCGCGCGAGACGGTGATGTCGTCGAGGAACACCTCGCAGTCCGGACGGCGCCCGATCGACATGCGCTCGCCGTCGATCGGGAAGCTCTCCCCCACGCGCCCGCCGCCCGCGCGCACCACCAGCGCCGGCCCGTGCGCGGTCACCTCGCCGATCTCCACCGGCACCAGCTCGCCGGTCTCGTCGATGCGGTAGGTGGCGGTGATCGACTCGCCCGCGGAGCTCGTGCTGCCGGCCGCGCCGCCCGCGCCGCCGGCCGCGGGCGCCTGCTCGCCGCCTGCCTGCCCCTCGTCGTGGGGGGTGCCCTGCGGGGTGTGCGCCAGCAGCGCGCCGCAGCGCTGGCAGTAGTTAGCGCTCTCGTCGTTGAGAAAGCCGCACTCTGTGCAGTGCTGGGCCATGCGCCGGCTAGGGCTGGCGGTTGGCCAGGATGTCGGTGAGGCGCTGCACGTCCTCGCCGGTGATGGCGATGTCGCCGTCGTCGTGTTTGTGGCGCAGGCGGTTGACCAGCTCGGCGCGCAGGATGTCGATCTTGCCGTGCAGGATGCGCCGGCGGTAGGAGATCTCCGTCTCCTCCTCGGTCAGCTGGCGGATGACGTCTTTCAGTTCAGCGTCCGTCAACGAGCCAAGGTCGGGGAACGTGTCGTCCATCGGGCTCTCTCCTCCTGTCGAAGCTCAAGCCGGCGTGTAGCCGGTTTCCGAACACGCCGGTAGCGCACCCCTGCGGGCCACAGGCCGGCCACGCGCGCCAGTATAGACCAAAAGGTCAGGCTGAGCTTTAGACTCCGTGCAGCTCACGCAGGCCCGTGCGGAGGTACAGCGCGCTCGCGCTCAGCGCCAGCGCCAGCCCCACGTACAGGAGTACCTCCGCGAAGCCGCGCAGCCCCGTCATGGCGAAGAACAGCGCGCCCATCACCGGCGCCACCGCCAGCCGCCCCGGCCAGTTGATGCGCAGCGGCACGCCGTGCGCGATCCCGTAGCGCCCGATCGCGAGCATCGACAGCTCGCGCGCCGCCAGCAGCGCGAGCGCCCAGCGCGGCAACAGCTCAAAGCGCCAATCGACGACCACGCCGCAGATCACCAGCAGCCGGTCGGTGATCGGGTCCAGCAGCGCGCCCAGGCGGCTGTACTGGCCGCTCACGCGCGCGGCGATGCCGTCCGCGTAGTCGCCCCAGCCGATCACCGCGAACAGCGTCGCCTGCGCCGCGCCCACGCCGTCCGCGCTCGCCAGCGCGACCGCCAGGAAGGCGGGGATCAGCGCCAGGCGCGCGAAGCCGATCGCGTTGGGGATCGTCCACGGGCGCAGCGGCTGTCCCGGCAGCGTCTGCGCCGGCGGCGGGCCGGAGCGGTCGAGGCCAAGCAGGCGAAGCGGGCGCACGGGCCGCCGAGCGTATACGCCCGGCGGCGTGGCGGGGGTCGGAGGGAGCGCCGGGTGCGGGCGAGTGGGGTCCCCATCCGACGCCGCGGCCGGATGGGGACCCTCGCCCGTATGCCTACGCCCTGCCTCTAGTGCGTCAACTGGTAGAAGGCGCCCTGCGCGGCCACGTCGGGCACGAGGTTGCCGAGCGCGACGTTCACGTCGACCAGGTGCGTGCCCCATTCCGGCCCGAGCGTTTCGAGCAGGCGTTCGCGGGAGTCGCTTTCGCTGTTCAGGTTGAGCTGCAGCCAGCTCGCCCCGTTGCGGTGTTCGCAGCGTGCCGAGTACTCATCTGGCGCGGCCACCCACGGCGTGGACGCTTTCGGCGCCTGCACGACCGCCCCGAGCAGGCCGGGGAATTTGCCACCGTAGGCGTTGAACGTCGGGTAGTAGGACAGCGTGGGACCCGGCAGCGGCGCCTGGATGGGCAGTGTCGGGTTCACGCACAGCACCTGCGGGTGTTCGACCGGTTCGCTGCCCCCGCCCAGGGCGAGCAGCGGGCTTTCAGGCCGGCCGAAGTCCGACGGGTTGGGCGGTTCTTTGAGGAACGAGGAGTACGCGATCACGCACCCGACCTGCACCACCACCCGGCAGGCGGGGACGTTCTTGAACGTGCCGCCCTCAGTCTTGCCTTCGGGGACGATCACGTTGCCGCCGAGGATCACCGCGCCCACCAGCTGCTTGCGCAGCGCGGGGTTGGGGTCGATCTGTTCTTTGATCAGCTGCTCGAGCATCGCCGCTCCCTGCGAGTGGCCGATCAGCTCGAAGCCGCGTCCGTCGTTGTACTTGGCGAGGTATTCCTCGAACCCGATGAGCACCCCGATGTACGCCTTGGCGGCCCCTTCGGCCGTGACCCCGCCGGGGGTGTCGATCGCGGGGATCGTCAGCTGGGGATACATCGGCGCGTACACGTTGCACACCTGCGAGAAGCGCGCCGCCTGGCTTTCGGCGATCGCGTCCTCTTCGGGGTCGATTTCTTCGTTGGCGTTCTCCGTGAACTGGCTGCTGACCGTGGGGTACACGTAGAAGCAGTCGATCGGCGGCTTCTTCGCCGGCTGCGCCTTTTCGACGAAGCTCGATCCGTTCGCCAGCTCCACCGTCGTTTCCTCGCTGCTCAAGCACGGGTTGCTGGCAAGCCCCGGCCGGCACAGCCACGTCGTTTCCGCCGACGCCGCCGAGGCGGCTGCGCCACTCACGGCACACGCGGCCACCGTGAGCGCGGCGATCGTCAGCGCGCGCCAGCTCCCAAGCACGCGCGCGGACCGGTTGATCGTGTGATCCATCACTCCCTCCATTGCTCGCGCGACGCGCCCCATGCGGCAGACGCCGCTGATCCACGTCAATTGTAGACACATAATGTCAGATGGCGCAAACAGCTTCGCGTGCGCGTCAGGGCACGCGCTCGAGCAGCTCGTCGAGCGCGCGGAGCAGCGCCTGCGGCTCTCCGCCGAGCGGCAGCGGCGGGCCGTCCTCGCGCCCGCGGCGGATCTGCACCTCGATCTCGCCCGACTCCAGCGAGCGCCGCCCGACGGTCAGGCGCAGCGGGCAGCCGAGCAGCTCCGCCTCGGCGAACTTCTCCCCCGGTCCGGCGTCGCGCTCGTCGTAGACGACCTCCACGCCGGCGTCGCTGAGCGTCGCGTACACGCCGTCGGCGGCGTCGCGCTCGGGCGTGCCCGGACGGCCGAGCGCCACCAGGTGCACGGCGAACGGCGCGAGCGCGCGCGGCCAGGAGATGCCGTGCGCGTCGGCGAACTGCTCCACCGCTGCGGCCACGATGCGCGCCGGGCCGAGCCCGTAGGAGGCCATCCAGATCAGCTGCTCGGCGCCGTGCTCGTCGAGGTAGCGCGCGCCCAGCGGCTCGGAATAGCGCGTGCCGAGCTTGAAGATGTTGCCAATCTCGATCGCCGAGTGCAACGTGATCTGTTCGCCGTGTACCACGTCGCCGGGGTGCAGTTGCTGTTTGCCGAGCTGCGCGCGCACGACCTCCGCGTTGGCTGCGTAACCGGAGGCGGTGAGCACGATTTCGTCCTCGCCGGCGGCGCACGGCGCCATGTACTCGTGCGCGCCGGTGCCGCCCATCATGCCGACGTCGCCCTCCACGCGGTAGAAGCGCAGGCCGGTGCGCTCCATGATGCGGTCGTAGGCGCCCACGTGCAGCTCGTAGCGCTCCTCCATCCCCGCCGGGTCGCGGTCGAAGCTGTAGGCGTCCTTCATGATGAACTCGCGCGTGCGCAGCACGCCGGCGCGCGGGCGCGGCTCGTCGCGCTCCTTGACCTGGAAGTGGTAGATGATCTGCGGCAGGTCGCGGTAGGAGCGCACGATCTGCGCCATGTGGAAGGTGGCCGCCTCCTCGTGGGTCATCGCCAGCACCAGCTCCGAGCCCTTGCGGTCGGTGAGCTTGAACAGCGCCTCGATCTCCAGGCGCCCGGTGCGCCGCCACACCTCCGCGGGCTGCAGCACCGGCATCAGCATCTCCTGCGCGCCGATCGCGTTCATCTCCTCGCGGATGATCTGCTCCACCCGCTGGTGCACGCGCCAGCCGGCCGGCAGCCACGTCCACATCCCGGCGCCCATCTGGCGCACGAGCCCGGCGCGCACCATCAGCTGGTGGGAGAGCGCCTCCGCGTCGGCTGGCGGCTGCTTCTCGGTTGGCAGCAGGTACTGGCTGAGGCGCGCCATCGGGTGGCAGAGCCTAGTCCATGCCGCCGCGCACGGCCGCTCGGCGATCCGCCGTGCGTGGCGGCGCAGCCGCGCTAGACCGCGGGCACGCCGAACAGCGCCGCCTCGACCTGGCGCAGGCGTTCGGTGTCGCCGCGGATGCCGGTGAGGGCGTCGTTGTAGATGAACGCCTCGCCCAGCCGCACGGTGGCGTAGGCGAGCACGCTGGGGAGGATCGGCGGCAGGAACGTCCCCGCCTGCACCTCCGCCTCGAAGATCCGCTCCATCGCGGCGACCACGCGCGGCTGCACGAGGCCGTCGCCGGAGGTCAGGATGCGCAGCGCCCGCTCGGGCTCCTGGGCGAGCAGCGCGCGCATGCCGTGATTCTCGGCGATCTCGCGGTTGAAGCGGTCGAGCGTCTCCAGCAGCGCCAACGGCCCGCTGCCGCCGACGTCGAGGCGGATGGCCGCCAGGCGCCTTTCCGCGAGCGACCCCAGCAGCTCGCCGAGCAGCAGCTCGCGCGTCTGAAACCAGCGGTGCATGGTGGCGCGCGCGAGCCCCAGCTCACGCGCGATCGCCTGCACGTCGATGCGCTCGCCGGCGAGGAAGTGCTTGGTCGCGAGCGCGAGCGCCGCCTCGCGCGTGGAGGCGGCAGGCCGACCGGGGCGGCCCGTCACGAGCGAGGTCATGCGCAAAGCCTAGTCGCTCTGGCGCCCTTTGATAGAACAGCGCTGACCGACCGAACTTCGACGCCACCGAGAAGGAGCCCGACATGGCCTACACAGTCCCACCGCTCCCCTACGCCTACGACGCGCTGGAACCGCACATCGACCAGGCGACGATGGAATTCCACCACGACAAGCACCACCAGGCGTACGTCAACGCGGTGAATGCCGCGCTGGAGGGAACCGAGTGGGCGGAGGCGCCGATCGAGGAGGTCCTGCAGAACCTCGACAGCCTCGGCGACAAGAAGACGGCCGTCAAAAACAACGGCGGCGGCCACTACAACCACACGATGTTCTGGGAGAACATGAGTCCGGACGGTGGCGGTGAGCCCGACGGCGAGTTGGCGGCAGCGATCGCTTCGACGTTCGGCTCCTTCTCGGACTTCCAGGGCAAAATCAAGGAAACCGGCATCAAACAGTTCGGCTCGGGCTGGTCGTGGCTGGTGAAAGACGGGTCGGGGCTGGCGATCGTGGGCAGCGCCAACCAAGACTGCCCGATCTCAAACGGGCAGACGCCGCTGCTGGGCGTGGACGTGTGGGAGCACGCGTACTACCTGAAGTACCAGAACCTCCGCCCGAACTACATCGACGCGTGGTGGAACGTGGTGAACTGGCCGCAGGTGGCGGAGCGCTTCGCGGCGGCGGGGTAGACGATCTTCAAGAGAGGCTCCGCGCTGGCGCGCTCCGCCCCGCGGATCGCGTCGTGTGAGCTGGAGCTCAGTTGCGGCTGAAACGCCGCCCGGCGACGGGCGACTCGGCCTCGTCCAGCGCGACGCCGGCCGGCTCCAGCTCCGATGACGACGCGAGCATCGACTCGAGCACGGCGTCGGCGTCCGCGTCCTGCTGACCCGCGGCGGCTTCCAGCGCGGCGATGCGCTCTGGCGTCATGGCGGTGGCGTCCTCGTTGGCGGCCAGCCATGCGCGCGCGGCGGCGGCCTCGTGCTCGTCGCGCTGCACCCGCTTGCCGGCGGCGTAGTAGCGGTCGATCTCCTTGAACAGCTCGTCCACGAGCTGCGCGGTGGGGACCTTCTTGAGCGGCTCGCCCTTGGAGTAGATCATGCCCATGTCTTTGGCGCCGGTGATGCCGAAGTCGGCGTGGCGCGCCTCGCCGATGCCGTTGACGGCGCAGCCGAGCACGGACACCTCGATCGGGTCCTCGTAGGCTTCCAGGCGCCGCTCGACCTCGGCGACGACGGAGTCCATGTCGAACTGCAGGCGCCCGCAGGTGGGGCAGGCGATCAGGTCGGGGCCGCGCTCGCGCAGCTTGAGCGCCTTGAGGATCTCCCAGGCGACCTTGACCTCCTCCTCGGCGTGGAAGGTGGACAGCGAGATCCTGATGGTGTCGCCGATGCCATCGGCGAGCAGCGTGCCGAGCCCGACGGCGGACTTCAGCGAGCCCGACCACTTGGTGCCGGCCTCGGTGACCCCCAGGTGCAGCGGGTAGGGGATTTTCTGCGACAGCAGGCGGTTGGAGGCGATCGTGTTGGGCACGGAGGTGGACTTCATCGAGACCTTGAAGTGCTCGAAGTCGAGGCGCTCCATCAGCTGCACGGTCTCGATCGCGGCGGTGACGAGCGCCTCGACGGGATTGTCGTACTCGAGCTGGCGCAGGTGCTTGGGCAGCGAGCCCGAGTTGACGCCCACGCGCAGCGGCGTGCCGCGCTGCTTGGCCAGGGCGATCACCTCGGCGACCTTCTCGGGGCCGCCGATGTTGCCGGGGTTCAGCCGCACGCAGTGCGCGCCCGCCTCGATCGCCTTCAGCGCGAGCGTGTGGTTGAAGTGGATGTCGGCGATCACGGGGATCGGCGACTCGGCGACGATCGTCTTCAGCGCCTCGGCGTCTTGCTCGCGCGGGACGGCCACGCGCACGATGTCGGCGCCGGCGTCGGCGACCGTGCGGATCTGCGCCATCGTCGCCTGCAGGTTGGCGGTCTCGGTCTTGGTCATCGTCTGCACCGCCACCGGCGCACCGCCGCCCACGGCAACGGGGCCGACATGGATCTGGCGCTCTGAGGCCATAGGCTGATTCTACGATGCCCGCCGCCGGCCAGGACGTATATGCGAGCGCGCGCGGCCCACTCGCCCGCGCAGCCTCCCCGCTGGCCGCCCGCGCGCGCGCCCGCCGCCACGCGCGCTTCTTCGCGCTCACGCAACTGCCGGCGCACGCACACGTGCTGGACGTCGGCTGCGGCGCGCTCGGTCTGCGTGCGCTGGAGCCGGAGCTCGACATCACCGGCGTGGACATCGCCGCGCATCCCGAGTACCCCGGTCCGTTCGTGTGCGCGGACGCCGCCGCGGGGCTGCCGTTCGCCGATCACGAATTCGACCTGGCGTACTGCTCGAGCGTGATCGAGCACGTGCCGCCCGAGCGCCGCGCGGCCTTCGCCGCCGAGCTGCGCCGCGTGGCGCGCGGCTGGTTCGTGCAGACGCCCGCGCGCTCGTTCCCGATCGAGCCGCACTCGCTGCTGGCGTTCGCCCACTGGCTGCCGCCGCGGTTGCGCACGGCCTACTGGCGGCTCGGCGCGGGGGGTCGCCCCGAGGAAGTCGCGCTGCTCAGCCGCCGCGAGCTGGAAGCGCTGTTCGGCCCGGCGCGCGCGGAGCGGCTCGGCGGGCTCGTGAAGAGCTGGGTGTGCGTGCGCCCGCCTGGGTAGGCGGCTATTTGGCGATCCGGCTGATGTCGTTGCCGAAGCCGTTGATCACCAGGAACAGCAGCAGCACGATCCCCACCGAGCTGTAGCGGTACATGGCCTGCAGGGAGACGCGCCGGCCGCGCACCTTCTCCGCCACCGACCACAGGATGTGCCCGCCGTCGAGCGGCAGGAACGGGAACAGGTTGACGACGGCGAGGACGAGCGAGATGAAGCCGAGGAACACGAGCGCGTAGCCTGCCCCCGCCTCCACCGATTCGTGCGCGACTTCGGTGATGCCCACGATGCTGTGTAGTTCGCCGCGCACCTTCGAGCTCGTGAATGCCTTGCCCAGGTTGGTCACCATGCTGGTGGTCGCCTTCCACATCTCGTGCAGCGCCGTCCCCCCGGCGCCGAGCACCGTGAACGCTTTCGGCGCCGCACCGAAGTCGAAGCCCACGAGCATGCGTTTCACCACCGCGTTGTAGGTGGGGTACACGGACAGCTCGAGTGTGCGCCCGTCGCGCTTGACCGTGAGCGTCACCGGCGTGGCGGCCCGGCAGCCGTTGGTGAGCGTTCCGGGGCAGCGGTGCGCGCTGATCGTGCGCACCGCCGAGCTCACGGTGGCGTGCTGGCCGTCCACCGCGAGGATCTTGTCGCCCCGACGCAGCACACCCACGGCAGCCGATTTTTTCAGGACTTCGCCCACCGAGGTGGTGAGCACGCGCGTCTGGATGGAGGGGTTGAGGTCTTCCAGCGTGCCCGCCGCGCTGGCGTTGCCGAGCGCCAGCAGCGCCCAGAACAGGCCGAACGCGATCAGGATGTTCACCATCGGCCCCGCGAGGATCACCACCACCCGCTTCCACGGCTTCTGCGCGTAGTAGGCGCGGCGCGTGGCTTCCGGGTCCATGTCGTCGAGTTCTTCGGGGTTCATGCCGGCGATCTTCACGTAGCCTCCGAACGGGATCGCCCCGATCGCGTACTCCGTTTCGCCGCGGCGGAGCTTGAAGAGGGTGGGCGGGAAGAAAAGCGAGAAGCGTTCCACGCGCATGCCCACCCACTTGGCGAGCGTGAAGTGGCCGAACTCGTGCAGGACGATCAGCGCGACGATGCCAAGGATGGTGAGGACCCAGGCCACGGGCTCAGTGTGGCAGGCTCGCCTTGGCGTCCGGTAAGCGGCGCTCAGCGAAGCCCGGCGACCGCCTGCCCCGCGAGCGCGCGCGCCTGGCGGTCGGCCTCGTACAGCGACTCGAAGGAGCTCACCGGCTCGCTGCCCAGCTCCGCCAGCGCGCGTTCGATCACCTCGGGGATCTCCAGGAAGCGCAGCTCCCCGGCGAGGAAGGCGTGCACGGCGATCTCGTTGGCGGCGTTGAGCACGCACGGCGCGGTGCCCCCCTCGCGCGCGGCTTCGCCGGCGAGGCGCAGGCAGGGGAAGGCGTCGAGGTCCACCGCCTCGAAGCTGAGCTGCCCGACGGACGCGAGGTCCAGCGGCGCGATCGGCAGCGGCGCGCTTTCGCCGCCGTGCAGGGCGTAGGAGATCGCGATGCGCATGTCCGGCGGCCCAAGGTGGGCGAGCATCGCGCCGTCGACGAGCTGCACGAGGCCGTGCACGAGCGACTGCGGGTGCACGACCACGTCGATGCGCTCGTAGGGGATGGAGAACAGGTGGTGGGCCTCCATCAGCTCGAGGCCCTTGTTCATCAGCGTGGCGGAGTCGATCGTGATCTTGCCGCCCATCGCCCACGTCGGGTGCGCGAGCGCCTGCGCGACGGTCACGTCCTCCAGCTCGGCGCGCGTACGGCCGCGAAACGGCCCGCCGCTGGCGGTGATCGTCAGACGCTGCGCCGTCCCCGGCGGCTGGCCCGCGAGCAGCTGGTGGAGCGCGGTGTGCTCGGAGTCCACGGGCACGATCCGCGCGCCGGTGGCCTCGGCCAGCGCGGTGACGAGCTCGCCGCCGACGACCAGCGACTCCTTGTTGGCGAGCGCCAGGTCGATGCCCTCGCCGAGCGTGGCGACCGTCGGGCCGAGCCCCGCCGAGCCGACGAGCGCGTTGAGCACCAGCTCCGCGTCCGACTCGACCACCAGGCGCACCAGCCCGTCGGCGCCGGCGAGC
The DNA here is from genome assembly GCA_035504435.1 of Solirubrobacteraceae bacterium. GTDB lineage: Bacteria > Actinomycetota > Thermoleophilia > Solirubrobacterales > Solirubrobacteraceae > Palsa-744. The sequence goes on along the minus strand of DATJRV010000116.1, from coordinate 30,518 downwards.
ACCTTGCCGTCGGTCCACGCCTCCGCGGCGCACGCCGCAGCGTGGGCGTCGACGAGCGCCACCCGGCTGACACGGTGCTCGCCAGCCTGCTCGATCAACTCCTCCCAGGAGCGCTCCGCGGAGAGGCCGACGAGCTCGAACTCCTCGCTGCGCGTGCACACGTCCAGGGCCTGGCGGCCGATGGAGCCGGTGGAGCCGAGGATCAGCAGGCGCTTGCGGGTGGGCACGCCCGAGCAAATCTAGTCGCTGCGCTGCCGCGGCGCACGAGGGCGCGAGCGGCGCCCGTCGCCGCGCGGGCCGGGTCAAGGCCGGCGCCGGCGCGGCGGTGGCCCGTGCCGACACGGGCCACCGGCACACGTGGTGCGTCTACGGGTAGATGCCGAGTTTCGCGGTCACTTTGATTTTTTCGCTGCCGAGGATCGCCGACTCTTCGCCCAGCGCTTCGTTGAGATAGCCACCGAGCACCGACGCGAAGAGCGCGCCGGCGGTCCCGTCGAGACCGCCTGCCACGGAGGCGCCGCCTTCGGTGGCCTTGTTGCTGGTGCCGCCGCTCACCGTCGAGCCCCCGCCGCTTGCGAGGTTGTCGCTGCCGCCGCTCACGCTGGCGGCTTCGCCCGTCGCCTTGTTGTGTTCTCCGCCGGTCAAGGCACTGTACCTGCCTTCCGCCTTGCCGAAGTCGCCTCCTGCGACGGCCGCGTATTCCCCGGTCGTTTCGTTGAAGTAGCCGCCGCCGATCGCCGAGCCGAGGCGGTTGGCGCGGTTTTCCTTGCCGCCGGCGATCGACGCGAAGGCCGCGCTGGTACCGTTGAGCACGCCGCCGCTCACAGCCGACTCGCCGGCGCCTGCGTCGTTGAGTTCGCCGCCGCTCACCGACGAGCGTTCGCCGGCGGCGAGGTTGAAGCCGCCGCCGCTGACCGACGACTGCACGCCGGTCGCCTTGTTGACAGCGCCGCCGCTCACCACGGCCCATTTGGCTTCCGTCTTATTGTCGCTACCCCCAGCGACCGACGAGTGGTCGGCTGCGCCCGTCGCCGTGTTGTCTTCGCCCCCGGCTACCGACGATTCGTTGCCGCTTGCCGTGTTCCCACTGCCGCCGGTTACCGATGCGGCGTACCCGCTGGCCGTGTTTACCTGGCCGGCGAGCACCCCCGAGAACGTCCCCTCGGCTTTGTTGTCTCCGCCGAATACGATGCTCTCCTGGCCGGCCGCCGTGTTTCCGTCACCCCCGATGAGCGAACCGAAGCTGGTGTAGCTTTGCGTCCCGCCGAGCATCAGGTTGTTGGAGCCTGTTTGGGTACCCGGCGCTTCGTCGTAGCCGACGATCAGGTTGCCCTCGCCGTTGAGGCTCGCCTCGCTGCCGGCGCCGCTGAGGATCTGCACGTTGGCGCCCGTGACCTGCACGGTGGGCTTGCCGTCGATGCCGGACGCCTCGTATTTGACGTGCTTGAGGATTTCCTTCAGTTCTTCCTGTTCGGTTTCGGACAGCAGCAGTTTCGGTTTCTTGGCGAACGCCACGCCGGTCGCGGTCAGCGACAGCATCCCGAACGTCAAGCACATCGCCAGCCCGATCACACGCAGGGCCTTGAACGTACGCATCACCACATACCCCCTTGCTCAGAGTGGCGGGCCACCCAGCGTGCCCGCAGGATCGACACGGACGCTACGCCCGCGTCGTCGCCGTGTCTGTGGCAAGCGTCACAAAGTTCACAGGGCGGTAACAGCTGTCACCGCGCAGCCACGAGCTCGCCTCAACGCGTGGGCGGCGGCCTCAATGCACGTAAGCCGCCCAAATGTAATAACTGACGACGGCCGTGAACAACACCGCGTCGAGCCGGTCGAGCGCGCCACCGTGCGCGCCGAACAGCCGCCCGGCGTCCTTGGTTCCGGCCTCACGCTTGACGAACGACTCGAATAGGTCGCCCACGGGCGCGGCCAGCGCTACCCCGGCGCCGAGCACCAGCGCGTGCGTGCCGGGCAGCCATTCCTGGTAGCGCCCGGCGATCCACACGCCGAGCACGGCGAAGAACATGCCGAACAAGAGGCCCTCGACTGTCTTGTTGGGCGAGATCGACGGCGCGAGCGGCCGGCGGCCGAACAGGCGCCCGCCGAAGTACGCGCCGGTGTCGCCGAGGAAGGTGCCGACGAGCACGTCGATGACGATGCCCAGCCCGTGCGGCAACTCGCGCAAGAGCACGGCGTGGGCGAGCGCGAAGCCGATCCAGTAGATCCCGAGCAGCGTGAGCGCGACGCCGCCGACGGACGGGCGCGGGGAGGCGAGCGTGAGGGCGAACACGAGCGGCAGCGCGGCGACGGCCACGAGCAGCACCTGGTACTGGTCGCCGTAGAGCGCGGCGGCGAGCAGCGCGGCCAGCGCGATGAAGCCGGCCAGCCGGGCGGGGTGCGCGCGCTGGTACATCCCGTAGAGCTCGTGCATGCAGACGGCGCCGAGCACGAACAGTCCGAGGGCGAACACGAGGCCACCTTCGATCACCAGGAACAGGGCGACGGCGATCGCGGGGATCGCGGCGAGCACGCGCGCGCCGGTATCCGAGCTGGATGCCTCCCGGCTGCGCCGTCGTCGTCGCCGGCGCCCCCGGCGCCTGGCGCGTGCGTCTGCGCGCGCCTCGGCTTCGCGTCGGGCCTGCGCGCGCTCGCGCGCGGGCGCGCTGGCCCCCGCGGGGGTGTGCGGCTCCTCGGCCATCAGCTGACGCTCACCGGCCACCGAACCGCCGCCGGCGCTCTGCGTACTCGGCCAGCGATTGCTCGAGCGCCTCACGCGTGAAGTCGGGCCACAGCTCCTCGCGGAACACCAGCTCGGAGTACGCCGACTGCCACAGCAGGTAGTTGGATAGCCGCCGCTCGCCGCTGGTGCGGATGATCAGGTCGGGGTCGTGCATCTCGGGCGCGTACAGGCAGGCGCGGAAGGCGTCTTCCCCGCCACCGTCGTAGCGGCGCGCGGCGTCGAGGATCTCCGCGCGCCCGCCATAGTTGAAGGCGATGAACAGGGTGATGCGGCTGTTGGCGTCGGTGAGCTCCTCCGCCCAGCGCATCTGCTCGACCAGGCGCTCGCCGATGCCGTCGCGGCGACCGATGAAGCGTATGCGCACGCCCTGCTCGTGCAGCTCGGGCGTTTCCCCGGCGATCCGCTGCGAGAACATCTCCATCAGCCCCTGCACCTCCTGGGCCGGGCGCGACCAGTTCTCGGTGGAGAACGAGTACACGGTGAGCTCGCGGATGCCCAGCTCGACGGCGTCGCGCAGACGCGCCTTGACGGTGTCGGCACCGGCGCTGTGCCCCTCGTTCACCGGCAGGCCCCGCGCGCGTGCCCAGCGCCCGTTGCCGTCGGTGATGATCGCCACGTAGCGCGCTGTCGCCGCTCCGGGCTCCCCGGGGTCCCCGGCGGCGACCATCAGACTGCGAGGATCTCCTCTTCCTTGGCCTTTAGCACCGCATCGAGCTCGGCGATGCGCGCGTCGGTCAGCTTCTGCAGCTCCACCTCCGCGCGGTGCTCGTCATCGGAGGACGCTTCGCCCTCGGACTTCAGCTCGCGCAGGTGCTGCATGGTGTCGCGGCGGACGTTGCGCACCGACACCCGCCCCTCCTCGGCGAGGTTGCGCACGACCTTCACCAGCTCGCGGCGGCGCTCTTCGGTCAGCTCGGGCACGACCAGGCGCACGACGTTGCCGTCGTTGGAGGGCGTGAGCCCGACGTCGGACTCGTTGATCGCCTTCTCGATCGCCTTGATCGAGGACTTGTCGTAGGGCTGCACGCTCAGCAGGCGCGCTTCGGGCGCGGAGATGGTGGCGAGCTGGTTGAGTGGCGTCTGCGCGCCGTAGTAGTCGACGACCACGCGGTCGAGCAGCGACGGGCTGGCGCGGCCGGTGCGTACGGTGGAGAACTCGTGTGTGGCGGACTCCACCGACTTGCCCATCCGCTCGCCCGCGTCCGCGAGCAGTTCGTCGATCAGGTTTTCAGCTGCCATCGCCATCTCCTGGGGCCGTCGTTACCAGCGTGCCCACCCTCACGCCTGAGATTATCTGCGCGAGCGCGCGCTCGTCGTCCATGTTGAAGACGTTGATCGGCATGCCGTTCTCCATGCACAGCGCGAGCGCCGTGGAGTCCATCACCCGCAGCCGGCGCTCGATCGCCTCCATGTGCGTGATCTGGGGGATGAACTCGGCGCTGGGGTCGAGCGCGGGGTCGGCGCTGTAGACGCCCTCCACGCCGTTCTTGGCCATCAGGATGATCTCCGCGTGGATCTCCGCGGCGCGCAGCGCGGCGGCGGTGTCGGTGGTGAAGAACGGGTTGCCGGTGCCGGCGGCGAAGATCACCACGCGGCCCTTCTCCAGGTGGCGCATGGCGCGCCGGCGGATGTAGGGCTCTGCGACCTCGGAGATGCTGAGCGCGGACTGCACGCGCGTGTCGGTGCCGGTCTTCTCCAGCGCGTCCTGCAGCGGCAGCGCGTTGAGCACGGTGGCGAGCATGCCCATGTAGTCGGCGGTCGAGCGGTCCATGCCTTCGGCGGCGCCGCGCATGCCGCGGTAGATGTTGCCCGCGCCGACCACGATCGCCACCTCCACGCCCTGGTCGTGCACGTCGGCCACCTGGCGCGCCACCGCCGCCACGCGCTCGGGGTCGGTGCCGTAGTCGAGCGAGCCCATCAGCGCCTCGCCCGACAGCTTCAAGAGGATCCGTTTGAAGGCAGGCGCCATCGACGGCAGAGCCTACCCCACGTCCTCCCGGCCGGCCGGGCTACTGGCCTATGGCGAAGCGGGCGAAGCGGCGGATGACGACGTTCTCGCCGGTGGTGGCGGTGAGCTCGTCGCGCAGCTGCTGCACGGTCTTGCCGTCGAACTTGGGGTTGTGCATCTCCTGCTCGAGCAGCACGATCGTCTGTAGCCACGAGTCGAGCTTGCCGGCGACGATTTTCTCGCGCACGTTCTCGGGCTTGTCGGCGGCTTCCTGCTCGTAGATGCGCGACTCCGCTTCGCGCTGCTCGGCGGGGACGTCCTCGCGGCTGACGTATTTGACGGTGGGGGTGGCGGCGATCTGCATGGCGACCTCGCGGGCGAAGCTGGTGAAGTCGTCGTTCTTGGCGACGAAGTCGGTGTTGCAGTCGACCTCGATCAGCACGCCGACCTTGGCGCCGGCGTGCACGTAGGCCTGCACGGTCCCCTCGGTGGCGGCGCGCTCGCCGAGATCCTGGATCTTCTTGCCCTGCCGGACGCGCAGGATCTCGATCGCCTTCTCGACGTCGCCCGCGGCCTCGGTGAGGGCCTTCTTGCAGTCCATCATGCCCGCGCCCGTGCGGTCGCGCAGGGCCTTGACGTCTTTCGCTGCGATCTCGACGGTGCTCATGATGCGCTGGCCTCCGCTGTCTGGTCGGTCTCCGCCGGGGCGCCGTCGGCCCCGTCCTGCGATACCTCTGCGGCCGGCTCAGGCTCGGCCTCCGGCGCCGCGTCGGCCGCCGCCTCCTGGACCGCCGCGTCGATCCCCTCCTGCACGGCGGCCTGCGCCTCGGCTTCGTGGTGCACGGCGTCCTCGCCGTCGTCTGGTCCGTCGTCGGGCAGGGGCATGCCGGCCTCCGTGGGGTGTAGCTCGGCGTCGGCCTGGGTCTCGGCCTCGTGGTGCACGGCGTCCTCGCCCTGCTCGGGGGCGTCCGGGGGCTGCTCCGCCGGCGCGGGCGCGGGCGCGGGCGGCGTGGGCGCGGGGGCCGCCGCGGCTGGAGCCTCGGCGGGCGCGGGCGGCGTGGGCGCCAGCTCGCCTTCCTCCTGCTCCTCGGCGACCTCGACCGCCTGGGCGGCCGCCTCCTGCGCGGCGCGTTCGGCGTCCTGCGCGGCGGCGCGCTCCTCGGCCTCGCGTTTGGCTTTTTCCTCGGCCTCGCGCTTGGCCTGCTCCTGCGCCTCGCGTGCGGCCTGCTCCTCGGCTTCGCGCTTGGCGCGCGCTTCGGCCTCCAGGCGGGCGCGTTCTTCGGCTTCCTGGCGCGCGCGTTCCTCTTGGGCGCGGAACACGGAGTGCCCTTCGGAGACGACCTGGCCGATGGCTTGGGTGATGAGCGCGCACGAGCGGATGGCGTCGTCGTTGCCGGGGATGACGAAGTCGATGCCGTCGGGGTCGCAGTTGGTGTCGACGAGGCCCATGATGGGGATGCGCAGGCGCTGGGCCTCTTTGACGGCGATGGCCTCGGTTTTGAGGTCGATGACGAACATGGCGTCGGGCACGCGCTGCATGTTCTTGACGCCGCCGAGGTTGGCGCGCAGCTTGAGCAGGTCGGCCTGTGCGGCCATGCGCTCGCGCGTGGGCAGCAGCTCGAGCTGGCCCTCGGCCTCGTAGCGTTCGAGGTCGTGCAGCCGGCGGATGCGCTGGTTGATGGTCTGGAAGTTGGTGAGCAGGCCGCCGAGCCAGCGGTGGTTGACGTAGGGCATGCCGGCGGACTCGGCGACGTCCTTGATGGTGTCGCGCGCCTGCTTCTTGGTGCCGACGAACAGCACGGTGCCGCCGCGGTGGGCGAGCGTGCCGGCGAACTCCTGCGCTTGCGCGAGCAGCGCTTGCGTCTTGAGCAGGTCGATGATGTAGATGCCGCCGCGCTCGCCGAAGATGAAGCGGCGCATCTTGGGGTTCCAGCGGCGCGTCTGGTGGCCGAAGTGCACGCCGGCCTCCAGCAGCTCCGCGATGCCAACTTCAGCCACGGGCTACTCCCTTGTTGTGTATGCAGTTAGATGCCGCCTGGCGGGCAGCGGACCCGGAGCGTGCAACGCACCGGGCAGGGCCGCTACCTCGACCACGCGGGTCGAAGGTCTTGGTTTGCAGCTCAGGATACCCGACCACCGGCGCCGCCGCCGGTGCCCGCGCGCTCCAGCGCGGCCTGCAGGTCGGCGGGCAGCGGCGAAGTGAGGTCGATGGGCTGGCCGGAGAGCGGGTGCGCGAAGGCGAGGCGCGTGGCATGCAGGAACTGGCGCTGGAGCCCCAACAGGCCGGGCGTGCCGTACTCGGGGTCGCCGGCCACGGGGTGGCCGATGGCGCGCAGGTGCACGCGGATCTGGTGCGTGCGCCCGGTGTCGAGGCGCAGGCGCAGCAGCGTGGTGCCGGCGAGCGCGCGCTCGAGCGTGAAGTGCGTGCGGGCCTCGCGCGGGGCGGCGCCGCCGACGGCCATGCGCGTGCGCACGCGCGGGTCGCGCCCGATGGGCGCCTCGATGGTGCCGGTGCGCGCGGGCGGGCGGCCCTCGACGAGCGCGAGGTATTCGCGCTCGATGTGCCGCTGGGCGAGCGCGCTTTGCAGCAGCGTGAGCGCCTGGTCGGTGCGGGCGAGCACGAGCAGCCCGGAGGTGTCGCGGTCGAGGCGGTGCACGACGCCGGCGCGTTCTTCGCCGGCGCCGGCCTCGCCGGAGAGCAGCGGCGCGAGCAGCTGCGCGAGCGTGTCCTGGCGGTGCCCGCGCGCGGGATGGACGACGACGCCGGCGCCCTTGTCGACGACGAGCAGCTGCTCGTCCTGGTAGACGATGGTGAACGACGGGTGCTGGGTGGGGGCCTCGCTCATGGGCTGGCGTGGGCGCGCGCGTGCTGGGCGTGGCGCGTGCGGTCGATGAGGAAGAAGAGGATGAGGATGCCGAGCGTGATGGAGGCGTCCGCGAGGTTGAACGGCGGCCAGCCGAGCGGCAGCTTGATGAAGTCGGTGACGGAGCCGTGGCGCACGCGGTCGAGCACGTTGCCGAGCGCGCCGCCGGCGATCATGCCGGTGGGCAGCCAGATGCAGGGCCAGGCGGCGTGCGCGGTGAAGTAGACGAGCAGCACGAGCAGCGCGAGCGCTACGAGGATGGTGATGAGCACGTGGTTGCCGGGGAACAGCCCGAAGGCGACGCCGCGGTTGCGGGTGTCCACGAACTGGATGCCGGGCAGGAATTTGCGTTCTTCGCCGGGGACGATGGAGCGTTCGACGATGTGCTTGGTGAGCTGGTCGAGCACGACGACGCACACCAGGACGAGCGCGGCGCGCAGCCAGGCGAGGACGACCGTTCGCACGCGCTCAGGCGATGAGGCCTTCTACGACGATCAGGTTGACGAGGTAGAGGGTGAGGATGGCGAGGATGGGGCTGAGGTCGAGGCCGCCGAACTGCATGCCGAGGCGCCGGAAGATGCGCAGGTAGGGCTCGACGACGTCGCGCAGGAAGCCGAGCAGGCGGTCGGTGTTGCGCGAGTACGGCGGGCGCAGGCCGGCGGCGAACAGCAGGTTGACGACGATGTAGAGGATGATGATGAGGGTGTACACGTAGATCAGCGTGGACAGGTAGCCGGCGATGTCCGTGCGCGTGCTGGCGATGATCATTTTTATTTTTTAGATGGGGGTTCGGTGGGTTGCAGGACGGCGTCGAGTGCGTCGCTGAACGCGCGGCGCAGCCCGGCGCGCTCGAGCGCGTCCACCCCGCGCGCGGTGAGCCCGCCGGGCGAGGACACCTCCCGGCGTACGGCGAGCGTGTCGTAGTCGCGCGTGCGCAGGAGCTGTGCGGTGCCGGCGAGCGTCTGCACGACCAGCTGGGCGCCCTGCGCGGCGGGGATGCCGCGGCGCACGCCGGCGTCGATTTGCGCCTCGGCGACGAGCGCGACGTAGGCGGGCGCGCAGGACATGAGCCCGGTGGCGACGTCGAGCAGCGCGTCGTCGAGCACCACGAGCGTGCCGAGCTGCGCGAACAGGGCGGCGACGGCCGCGTCCATCTGCGGATCGCCCGCCTGCTGGTCGGCTGCCTGCACGACGGCGCCCTGGCGCACCTCGACGGGCAGCGAGGGGATGAAGCGGTAGACGGGCCGGCCGGGGTAGGCCGCGCGCAGCGCGGTGAGCGGCGTGACGGCGAGGATCGACGCGACGGGCGTTTCGCTGGCCCCGCCCGCTCCGATTTCCGCGGCGACGGCGGCGAGCTGGGCGGGCTTGTGGCAGAGCACCAACAGCTCGGCGCGCGCGGCGACCTCGGCGTTGCTGGCGAGCGCCTCGCCGCCCACCTCCGCCGCGAGGCTGCGCGCACGCTCGGCGATGGGGTCGGCGCACAGCACCGGCGCTCCCCACCCGCGCGCCAGCGCCCGCGCCATGTTGCCGCAACCGATGAGACCGACCTTCATGGACGACTCAGGCTACCGGCCGCTAGGACTGATTGAAGAAGCCCTTCTCGATCAGCCTTGCGCGCTCCTCGGCGGAGATCTCGACGTTGCGCGGCGTGAGCATGAAGACCTTGTCTGCGATCCGCTGCATGCCGCCGTCGAGCGCGTAGGTGAGACCGGAGGCGAAGTCGATGAGGCGCTTGGACAGATCGGTGTCGGAGCTCTGCAGGTTGAGGATCACGGGGATGGAGTCCTTGAACTTGTCGGCGATCTGCTGGGCGTCGTTGAACGACTTGGGCACGACGAGGTGCACGCGCACGTCGCCGTTGGGGCGCGTGCCGACCGGTTTGAGCACGGTGGTGGCGCCGCCGCGGCGCGAACCGCGCCCGGCGGGGGCTTCGGCTTCGTCGTCGGAGAAGATCTCGTCGAACTCGTCGCGCCGCCGGCGCAGGCGCCGCACGTTGGGGCGCTCGCGGTAGCGGTCCTCGATCTCGTTCTCCGGCGCCGCGCCGCCGGCTGCGCCCTCTTCTTCGTAGTCGTCGTGATACTCCTCGGCGAGGCCGAAGTACACGAGCGCGCTGTGCCAGGAGTCGCGGAAGGCCATGAGTTACTAGTGCGTGTTCGCGCGGGGGGCCGCTTTCCCTGCTGATGCTAGTGGGTCCGGTGGAGCGCCTGCAAGCCGGCGAGCTAAGCTCGGGGGGACGGGGAGATGAGTGAGCTGCTCCACCACTGGGCTTACGAGCCGCTTGCAGCGTGCGCGCTGGCGGTGGCGGCGTGGCACGAGCTGGGCCTGCGCAGGCTGCTGGCGCGCACCCGCCGCGACCGCGTGCGCGCCCGCCGGCTGCGCTCGCTGTGGTTCTACGCCGGCGTGGCGGTGGTGCTGCTCGCCGTGCTCTCGCCCCTCGAACACTGGGGTTATGACTACTTCTACGTCCACACCGTCCAGCACCTGCTGTTGATGCTCGTGGCGCCGACGTTGCTGGTGGCGGGCGCCCCGTGGCAGCCGCTGCTGCTGGCGATCCCGCTGCGCGCCCGCCGCACGTCCTTGCGGGCGCTGCTGCACGCCGGCTGGGCGCGCCCGGCGCGGGCCGCGGCGCGCTGGCTGGCGCGCCCGGCGGTGGTGGTGGCGGCGTTCAACGTGGTGATGGTGGGCTCGCTGGTGCCGGGCTTCTTCGATCTGTCAGAGCGCAACCGCTTCGTGCACGTGTGGGTGGTGAACGGCGGGATGCTGCTGACGGGCGTGCTGTTCTGGCTCTTGATCGTGCCCTCGCCGCCGCTGCGGCTGCGCAGCGGCCCCGGCGTGCAGGCGGTGGCGCTGCTGGCGACGAACACCGTGATGTGGCTGCTGGCGATCGCGATGACGCTGTTCAGCCACCACTCGTGGTACTCGGTGTACGCCCACGTGCCGGGCGTGCATCTCTCGCCGTTCGGCGACCAGCAGCTGGGGGCGGGCATCCTGTGGGTGTGCGGCGATTTGTGGGCGGTGCCGGCGCTGATCATCGCCCTGCGGCGGCTCATCAACCGTGAAGCGGGCGCGTTGGATGCGGCGGTGGAGCGGATGCTCGGCGCGCGCCCGTCATTCTGAGGAGCCGTACTCGACGTGCACTTCCAGCGTCTGCCGGCGCGCCCACGTGCTGGCGCCGGGCGCGAGGCTCCAGACGGTGAGCACGTTGCCACCGGTGACGGCCAGCGCTTCGGTGCTCCCGGCGGGGCCGGCGGCGACCGTCGCCGTGCCGCTCGGCGGCGCCGGCAGCGCCTGCCAGCTCGCGCCTGGGCCGCGCGCGAGCACGAGCCGGGCCGGAGGGCTCGCGGCGCTGAACAGCGCGTAGATTCCGCTGGGCGAGGCGGGCGCGAACGAGGCGAGGGTGGCGCCAGCTGGGATGGGCAGCGGCTGGGAGGCGCGCCAGCGCCCGCCCGCCAGCCACACGACCAGGAGCTGGGCTTGCCGGCCGCCTTCCAGGGCGAGCAGGGCACGCAGCCCGTCGCCGACGGCCTGTGCGCTGAGCACCTCGACGCGGTCGTGGGCAAGAGCGGCCGGCAGGCCTGCGCCGTGCTCTCGGGCGAGCGGGATGAGCTGCCAGCCCCCGCCGGCGCTGGTGGTGAACATCCCCACCACGCCGGGGTTGGCGCAGCTGCCGGCGACGAGCGGTTCGCCCTTCCCCTGCCCGCCCGGCGAGGATGCGGGGGAGGCGCCCGCGATGTAGGCGACGGCGGTGAGGGCAGACAGCGCGCAGCTGCGCCCGGCGGGAGTGCGGGCGAGCGTGGCTTCGCTGACGAGCGTGTGCCAGCTGTTGAGGCCAGCGTTGCTGGCCAGCACTTCGCTGTGGCCGTGCGCGCTGACGAGCGCGAGCGCCTGGCTTGGCGAGGCGGCGGCGAGCGCGTCCTGGCGGTCGGCGAGGGCGGCGGCGACGAGGCCGGTGGACCAGCTGGCGCCGGCGTCGGCGGTGTAGATGAGCGGTGAGAAGGTGAGCAGGTAGGAGGGGCGCACGGCGGCGATCAGTCCTTGGCCCGGCGGGGAGGCGAGCACCAGCCCGCCGTTGGTCGCCTCGGCGGTGGCCTCCACGTGGTTGGACCACGGCCCGCCGGCGGCGGGGCGGTAGAACAGCTGCCAGAAGGTGTTCAGGGGCTCGTTCAGGTGGCCCATCGGCAGCGTCGCCCACGTGCCGGTGGCGCTCTGCAGGGAGGTGGCGAGCGGGGCGGGGAGCGCCGGCCCGCCCACTCGCGCTGAGGGCAGGCTGGCGCTGGCGCCGCAGCCGGCGAGCAGGAGGGCCAGCAGCGCGCCGAGGGCGCGCGTGGCGAGCCCCTGCGGGGCGCGGCGGCGCGACATGAGCGCGCCGAGGGCGCACCCGGCGAGCCCCTGGGGGCGACCGCGGCTCGACATCGGGGAGGCGTTCACGAAATGCGGATCGTCTGCTCGATCGTGTGGGCCAGCTGGGCGGCGAAGGAGGACTTGGAGGCGTCGGTGGCCGGGCCGGGGTCGGTGTCGAGGATGTAGAGGATGCGCCCCTCCGGGCTGATCACGTCGGCGGACTCGCTGTGCGCGACCATCGCCCCGCCCGGCGAGTATTCGGCGCTCGCGCCGTAGGCGGCCCACACGTGCTGGAGCGCGGACAGGGAGCCGGTGAGGTACAGCCAGTTGGGGACGCCTTCCAGGCCCTCCTGGCGGTCGAAGACGGCGAGGAAGTTGGGCGTGAGGTAGCGGGGGCTGAGGTTGACGGCCACCATCTCCACCTCGTGTTTGGCGGCGCCGAGCATGTCGTCGGCGACGCGGAACTCCTGGGCGATGACCGGGCAGTCGGAGGTGCACACGTCGTCGAGGAACGTGAGGGCGACGGTCTTGCCGCGCAGCGAGGCGAGCGACACGGGCTGGCCGTGCTGGTCGGTGAGGGTGAAGGGGTGCGCGGGCAGGTCGAGGAGGTTGGCGTTGCCGTCGACGGCTTCGGCGATGATCGGGTCGGCGTGGGACTTGGTGGCCGCCAGCGCGAGCGGCACGGCGCCGACCAGCGTGATGGCCAGGGCGGCGACGGCCGCGAGCGAGCGCAGCGCGTAGACGGGCTCGGCGCGCAGCCGCTCGAACCAGGCCGGTGCGCCCGCGCGCGCGGCGAGGGCGCTCGCGCGCTCGCCGGTCGGGTGGGTGATGGCGAGGTAGCCGGCGACGAAGACGAGCGCCATGGGGATCATGCTGTTGGGGTCGGTGCCGACCCCGCCGAAGAAGCCGAAGTCCTCGATCAGCACCCAGTCGGCGAGGCACAGCACGAGCGCGGCGGCCACGGCGGCGCGCACGAGCCGCGGGCGGGCGGTGAGGAACGCGGCGCCGATCGCGGTCAGGGCGATGACGGCGAACAGGTTGACCTCCCAGCCGTGGGCGGCGACGAATTCGGAGAAGCTCGACAGCGTCGAGGAGAGGGCGTGCGGTTGGGGCGTCTGCGCCATTTCGCGGATCATCGTGGTGAGCGTGCCCGCGCTCGCGCCGGCGCGCGGCTCGCCCTGCCAGAAGCCCCTGCCGGGCCACGCCTGCAGGAGCGCCATGCCGAGGAAGAACACGCCGAGCACGCGCAGCACGATCCGCCCGGTGCGGGGCGTCGCCCACGCGCGCTCGGGCAGCGCCACGAGCACGCCGGCGAAGCAGTAGAACAGCGCCGCCCCCGGCGCGCCGAACAGCCAGGTGAGGCCGGGCGCGAAGATGCCCCCGAACGCCTCCCCGAAGACCCACACGTTGAGCCCCCACAGGACGCTGGCGACCCCCGCCAGGCGCGAGAGGTTGCCGCGCGGGGCGGCGAGCAGCCACACGCCGATGCCCACCTGGATCCACACGGCGGCGGCGGCGGCGGTGACGGGGTGGTAGCTCCACACGGTGGCGAGCGCGTTGTCCACGTGCTGCACCCAATGGGGCGAGGCGGCGGCGGCGGGCTGGATCACGTCGGGTCCCATCCCGAGCGGCATCGCGGGCTGCGCCTGCAGGATGCCGTCGAACAGCCACAGCACCCCGAAGCCGATGCGCAACAGGCGCCTGGCGGCGGGCTCCCCGGCGCGGGCCGATGCCGCGCGGGCGTGTGCGACGCCGCCGCCGGCGAGCTGCAGCGAGCGCACGATCAGCCAGGCGCCGGCGACGAGCAGGATGAGCAGGAGGATCGCGAGGCCCTGGTGCAGCAGGGCGGTGTGGAAGGCGGAGACGACTGTGGGGTTCTTGGCTTCCAGCCCCGTGTCCATGCCCGACATGCGTTGCAGCTCCCGTGTCAGCGCCCGCGGCGCAGTTTGCGCTCAGCTCTCGCCGAACCCGCCGCGTAGCAGTATCACGTACCAGATGATGACGGCGATCAGCACGGCGAGCGGCAGTGCCAGCGAGAGGATGCCGCCGGTGAGGAAATGGCTTGCTATGGGCAGTCCCAGGATTCGCACGCGCACCTGCTCACTGCAGGGGGTAGAGGATCACGTACATGAGCACGCCGATGGCGGCGAGGTAGCTCCAGTAGAACACCGCGGCGTCGAGCCCTGGGGCGATCAGCCGGTCGGGTTCGTGCACGTCGCCCTGGCTGTGGGCGGGCGTGCGGCGTGCGCGCAGCTCGGTGGCGACCAGCGTCTCCAGCCAGAACATGGTGGCGAGCACGGCGATCATGTAGAAGGCGGTCCATCCCGAGAAGACGCTGGCGTAGGCGCCGTTGGTGGGTCCCCAGTGCTGGGTGGTGTACTCGACGCACTGCAGCGCCACCGCCGCGAGCCCGAGCGCCAGGCTGGCGAGGCCGAGGGACAGCCAGCTGCGCGAGGCCTTCATCTGCCGTCCGGCGAGGATGCTGGCGAGCGCGCTGGCCACCAGGCAGGCGACGAACGCGACGCCCAATGCCTGGTTGGGGTGGATGTGGGCGGGGCGCCACATGTGGTCTTGGTCGAGCGAGCGCAGGTAGAAGTAGGCGAACACGAACGCCACGAAGAAGAAGCTCGTGGCGCCGCACAACAGGCGCGAGGCGACCGACAGCGCGCGGGCGCCGACGTCGGGGGGCTCGGCCGGGATCTCGCGCGCCGCCGCGAGCGGCGCGGCCGCCGGCCTGAGGGGCAGGTTCTCGCTCGAGGCCGCCATCGCGCTAAGCCCCCACCGTGGCCGCCTGCCCGCCGCCGCTGAGCGGCAGCGGCGTGCCGTAGTCGTAGGGGTCGGAGTCGAACACGGGGATCTGCTCGAAGTTGTACGCGGGAATCGGCGTGGGCAGCTGCCACTCGATCGACTTCGAGCGCCACGGGTTGGCCTCGGCGGGCTGGCGGACGAAGATCAGCGAGTAGACGACGTTGAAGAGGAAGATGAGCATCGAGAACCCGAGCACGAAGGCGGAGATCGACACCCACGTGTTCAGCGGCACGAGGTTCGGTTCGTAGCTGCTGACGCGGCGGGGCATGCCCATGATGCCGAGCGCGAACAGCGGCAGGAAGGTGGAGTTGAACGACAGGAACATCAGCCAGAAGTGCCATTTGGCGAGCAGCTCGTTGAAGCGCAGGCCGGTCATCTTCGGCACCCAGTAGTAGATCGCGCCGAAGAAGCTGAACACCAGCCCGCCCATGATCGTGTAGTGGAAGTGGGCCATCACGAAGAAGCTGCCGTGCAGCTGGGTGTCGGTGGCGACGTCGGACAGCACCACCCCGGAGGTGCCGCCGATGAGGAAGTTGAACGCCCACGCCAGACAGAACAGCATCGGCACGGTGAGCGTCATCCGCCCCCGCCACAGCGTGCCCATGAAGCACAGGAAGATGAAGCCGGTGGGGATGGAGATGAGCTCGGTGGAGAGCATGTAGAAGGGCCGCAGGTCGGCGTTTATGCCGCTCACGAACAGGTGGTGCTGCCACACGAAGAAGCTCAGCAGGCTCACCCCGAGCATCCCGGAGATGCCCAGGCGATAGCCCCACAGCGGCTTGCGGGCGAACACGGGCAGCAGCTCGAGCACGATGCCGAATCCGGGCAGCGCGAGGATGTACACCTCGGGGTGGCCGAAGAACCAGAACAGGTTCTCGAACAGGAAGGAGCTGCCGCCGCCGCCGACGATGAAGAAGCTGGTGTCGATCGAGCGGTCGAGCGCGGCCATCAGCAGCGTGGCGATCAGCGTCGGCGCGGCCAGCAGCATCAGCACGGCCGTGCCGAGCACCCCCCACACGAAGATCGGCAGGCGCGACCAGGTCATGCCGGGCGCGCGCATGGTGACGATGGTGGCGAGCATGTTCAGCCCGAGCAGCGTCATCGACAGGCCGACGAGGGCGAAGAAGCAGATGTAGGAGTCCATGCCCGCGACAGCCTGGTCGTTGAGCGGCTCGTAGCCGGTCCAGCCGGTGGGGAAGCCGCCGAAGAAGATCGTGGAGACGAGGATGAAGCCGGCGGCCATCAGCAGCCAGAAGGTGAGCGCCTCGATGCGCGGGAAGGCCATCCGCCGGGCGCCGATCATGATCGGCACGAAGTAGTTGGCGAACGGCCCGAGCACGCCGGAGGTCATCATCCCCATCATCATCGAGCCGTGGATGCCGACTGTCGTCAGGTACTGGTTGGGCCCGACGATGGTGGGCGTGTCGTGCAGCAGCTCGGCGCGGATCAGCATCGCGTTGACCCCGCCGACGAAGAAGAACACGCCGATGCCGACCAGGTACTGCATGCCCACCACCTTGTGGTCGGTGCAGAGGCCGAAGTAGCGGCTGATGCCGTGTTCCTCCTTCTCGCGCAGCGACGGCGGGCGCCCGAGCAGCCGCGAGACGGGGTAGTTGGCGAAGCCCAGGCCGATCAGGAAGCCGATGACCCCGCCGGCGTATCCGAGCAGCAGGGCGACGTCGTTCTCGTCGCTCGAGCTCTCGTAGGCGAACGTCGGGCTTTTGATCAGGTGCCCGATCCACCAACCCAGGTAGTAGCCGCCGATTCCCAGGATCACAGCTGTCAACAGGTTGAATCCGATCAGCCGGCGCCACACCGGCCGTTTCTCAGCGGTGCGCGGCATGCTCGCGCCGGTGCTCGGTATCTCTGCAGCGCTCATTCTCCCCGCCTTGTCGGTTCAGGAATGTAGGTCTTGCTGTACTTGGGAAGGACTTTCGTCGCCGGCGCCAGCAGCCTCTGCTGTTCGTGAATCCAGGCGTTGAACGTGCTTTCGCTCACGACCCTGCCTGCGTTCGTCATCGCCGCGTGCCAGATGCCGCACAGCTCGGCGCAGCGCACCTTGAAGGACTCGATCTTGGTGGGCTTCACGAACGCCACGTTCTCGACGCCGGGGTTGGCGTCGGCCTTCACGCCGAGCTTGTATGCCCAGAAGGAGTGGATCACGTCGAGCGAGGTCACCTGGAATTCGATGCGTCGATTCACCGGGAGCTCGAGCTGGGTGGTCTCGACGCCGCCGTAGGTCGGATAGCGGTAGGTGAACAGCCATTGCTGGGCGATCACCTGGACCGGCAGCTCGGGGCCGCTGGGGGCGGTCAGCGGGTTCGGCCCGTTGCCCGAGCCGTGGCCGTAGTGGACCTCGAGTTCGTAGGTGCCGTAGGCGGCGAGCCCGAGCACGATCAACGAGGTGGTGACCAGCCAGATCGTCTGCACGCGCGCGTTGCCGCGGATCGCGGGCCCTTCCAGCACAGCGCCGCGCTGCTGGCGGAAGAACACCAGCGCGTACGCCAGGTAGCTGAGCACGAGCAGTACGACGGGCGTGGCGACCCCGGCGAGCACGGTCATGATCGTCTGCTGGCCCGCCGCTTCTTCGCTGCCGGTGCTGGGGCCGAGCAACGGGCCGACGAAGAGGATGACCAGCGGCAGCGCGATCACGCTGCAGACGAGCCACAGCGTGGCAAAGCGCCGCCAGTGGTTGGGTTCGCCGCCGCCTCCCGCGCCCGTGCCGCGCCCGTCTCCCGTCGCGGCCGCTTCAGACGACATCGATGAAGCCGTCCATGTAGCCGAGCGTCTGCATCGGGCCGCCGTTGCCGTTCAGCGTGCCGGCGCCGCAGGGCACGAAGCACTGCCAGCGGTAGCGGCCCTTCCTGCCTGTGCGGATGCTGAACGTGATCGTGTTGTGCTCCTGCGTGGCGGGTTCGCATGGGCCTTCTTCGCAGAAGTTCTTGGCTTCTTCGTTGACGCCGGGGAGCGGCACGTACACCCCCAGTTCGGGGATCGCGAACGTGTGCGCGGGTTCTTCCGGCCCGACGGAGCTCACGGTCTTGCCGTTGAGGGTCATGGTCCCGCCGACGGTGCCTCGGACCTCGGAGAAGAGCGGGTTGCGCAGGCCGGTGGGTGAGTCGAACTCGTAGAGCGTGACGTGCACGACCGAGTTCGCGGGCACCGCGTAGATCGTGCTGTGCACCCACCGGCCGTGGCTGCGGATCAGATAGGAGACCCAGTCGGGGTCGCTGCCGTATTTCTTGCCGACGGCGCCGACCGTCTCGAGCGTGAGCCGTGTGCCGCCGCCCGCAGCCGGAGGGTTCACCGTGGCGCTCACCGACACGGGAAAGCTCGTGGCCCAGTCGGCGACGTAGAGGGCGATCAGCACCCCGACGACCGCTACTGCCGCACTCACTGCGACGAGCTTTCTCGCCATCACGCTCACCCTCAAACCCGTTCGACGCTCACCCTGGTCCCAGTTTTGGCTTCGCGCCGCGCGCCCCTCCGTGAACCGCGCTCCCCCCGCGGCTATGTCTGCGTCGAGCCTACGACGATGGCCCGCCCACGTCAACCCCCCCCCTGCTGCCTCGGCTAAACCGTGGGCGGATCGTGCCGGTGAGCGAGAAACCACAGCTGGGAGATGCTTTCGTCCCACTTTTCCCGGGCGCCAGCCAGCGCGCTGCGGTAGCGCGCGAGCCCGCCGGCGCTCGGCGCGCGCACATAGGCCTGCAGCGTGAGCATGGCGCTGGCGAGTTCGCTGGCGGCGCTCGTGGCTTCGCTCTCGGCGCGCGGCAGGTTTTCTTCTTCCGCGCCTTCTTCCCCCCCTTCCCCGCTTTTGCTCACGTCCCACTCGCTCGCGCGCACGGTGCTCGCGCGTGCGCGGGAGGCTGCGTGTGAGAGCCGTTCGAGCTGCTGGCCGGTCGGGTGAGCTGAGAGCTCAGAGACGGCCTGCTCGACCGCGCGCATGGCGCTGGCCGCGCTGGTGGCGGTGCCCGCGTGTTCGCTGACGAAGGCGGCGGCGTCCGTTTGTATGCTGCTCGACGCGCAGCCCGCGAGGGCGATGGCCGTGGTGAGGGCGGCGGCAAGCGCGGCGAGTAGGCGTGGGCCCGACCTGGCGAGGGCAGGCACGAGGGTAGGCACGCCGAAACCCTACCGGCCCCGATAGAGTCTCGTGCCGATTCGCACGATGGTGGCTCCCTCCTCGACGGCCACGAGGTAGTCCTGGGAGCTCCCCATGGAGAGGTGTTCGAGGCCGTGCTCGTCGGCGAGCTCGCGCAGGGCGGCAAACCAGCGGCGGTTCTCCTGCGGGCGGGCGGCCAGCGGCGGCATGGTCATGAGCCCCGCCACCGGCAGCGGGCAGCGGGCGATGTATCCGGCGATCTCGCGCGGGTGGATGCCGGCCTTGCCTTGCTCGCCGGCGACGTTCACCTGCAGCAGCACCCGCAGGCCGGGGCGCGCCAGCGCCACGCTGCGCTCGAGCTCGCGCACGGCGGACTCGCTGGCGAGCGAGTGGATGAGCCGCACGTGGGGGACGATCGTGCGCACCCGCCTGCTCTGCAGCTGGCCGATGAAGTCCCAGGCGAACAGGTCGCCGTAGACGGCCGCCTTCTGCTGCAGGTCCTGGGCGCGGTTCTCCCCCACAAGCCGCACGCCCGCCTGCGCGAGCACCGGCAGCTCGGGGAGGGGCACGTACTTGGTGGCCGCGAGGATCTCCACGGCGCCGGTGCCGCGGGCGGGCGCGCGCATGGCCGCGGCGTCGATTTCGGCGCGCAGCGCGTGGAGGTTCGCCCGCACGACCTCCGCGCGCAGGCCGCTGATCAGCTCAACCACGCGACCGCCGCCTGGCGTCCGGCGCGGGCGCCTTCCCGCCGGTGGGAGAAGAAGCGCTCGTCGCAGATGGTGCACGCGCGCACGTGGCGGACCTCGCCCACGCCGGCTGCCGCCAGGCGCTCGTGGGCGATGGCGCGCAGGTCGATGTGCCGGCCGTGCCGGTGGGCGCCGGCGAACGCGGCGTGCACCTCCTCCCCCACCTCATAGCAGCACACCCCGGCACCCGGCCCGACGATCGCGGTGATCTCCCGCCCGTCGGCGAGCCGGCGCAGCGTGGCGACCGCCTGCTCGATCACCCCCGCGGCGAGGCCGCGCCAGCCGGCGTGGACGACGGCGACCGCGCCGTGGCAGCCGAGCGCGACGGGCAGGCAGTCGGCGGCGAGCACCATCGCGCCGAGCTCTGGCAGCTGGGTGGCGTGCGCGTCGGCCTGCAGCGGTGCGGGGGTGCCACCGTGGCCGGCGAATCGCTGGATGACGTTGACGGCCGTGCCGTGCACCTGCGCGCTGGAGCACAGCCAGCGCAGGTTCAGCTGCTGACAGAGCTGTGCCCGCCGCTGCAGGCCGTGCCGGTGGCCGTCGCCGGCGGCCGTCGAGAGGTTGCCGGCGACGCGCGTGGTGAACAGCGCGTGCCCGCTGCCGGGCAGCTCGAAGGCCAGCTCTGCGACGGACGGTACGGCGGATGTTCCGGCGGACGGCGCAGTGGACCACACGGCAGGCGGCCCGCTGGACGGCGTGGCGGCAGGCCCGCGCGCCGGTGCTCTGTGGGCGCTCACGGCGATGCCTCCAGCGCGGCGCTCAGCTCCGCGCCGGGCCCGTCGCCGGCCAGCTGGCCGTCGAGCTTGCGCAGCAGCGCGGCGTCGAGGCGGCGGCGGATCTCGGGACCCTCGGGGATGCCGGCGGCGAGCAGATCATCGCCGGTGATGAGCAGCGCGACGTTGCTCAGCTCGGTGAGCCATGCGCGTGCTGCGGCCTCGGCCCGCTCGCTGCCGGTACGCAGCGCGCCCCAGGCGCCCGCGAGGGCGACGCCCTCGCCTGACATGGGGGCAGCGGCTTGGTGGATCTCCGACGGAGTGGTGGCGCTGGCAAGCCGCGCGGCGGCGTCGGGCGCGGACGCGGCTTCGTGGAGCGCGGCGTCGCGGTCGCCGGCGGGGAACTCCAGCTCGTCGAGCAACGTGTACAGCTCATCTTTGGCGGCGCCGCCGGCGAGGGCAGGGGCGAGGAGCACGGCGAGCATCAGCAGATCGGCGCGCGGCGAGCGCCCGCCGGCAGGGTGAGCGACGCGGAGGAGCGCGAGAGCGCTGTGGGCGAGCTGCCGGTCGAAGCGCAGGCGGAGGTGCAGCGCGGCGAGCAGGCCGAGCGCGTCGATCGCTTGCAGGGCTGCGGGCGCGTCTGCTTCGGCGAGCGCGAGACGCAGCTCGGCGCCGCTGCGCGCACGTGAGACGGTGGCTGGCGCCCCGTTGGCCACGGCCTGGGCGGCGAGCTCGGCGGTGTGGGGCTCGGGCTGGAAGCCGAGCCGTGCGTGGTAGCGCGCGAGCCGCCACAGGCGCGTGGGGTCGTCGAGGAAGCTGCGCTCGTGCAGCACGCGCAGGCGGCCCGCCGCGAGGTCTTCGCTGGCGTGTTCGGCGCTGTGCAGCGCGGCGCGCTGCGCGCCGCCGAGGACGACGGCGATGGCGTTGACGGTGAAGTCCCGGCGCGCGAGATCCTCGGCGATGCTGCCGGGCCGCACGTCGGGCAGCGCGCCGGGGGCCGGGTAGGACTCGGCGCGCCGCCGGGCGATGTCGATGCGCCCCTGCTCCCACTGCAGGAGCGCGGTGCCGAAACGCTCGTGCGTGGTGACGTTCGCGCCGAGCAGGTCGGCGAGCTCGCGCGCGAGCGCACCGGCGTCGCCGCCGACGACCACGTCGAGCTCGCGCGGCGTACGTGCGAGCAGCAGGTCGCGCACGGCGCCGCCGACGAGCGCGACGTCGTCGCGCTGCTGGCAGACGCCCAGCAGCTGTGGGCCGCCGGGCGATGTGGCGAGGGCGTGGAGCACCTGCTCGCCGCTGGTGTGCTCGGCCGCCGGCGCGGCTTGCTCGCTCACGCGCGGCGCGGCTTGCTCGCTCACGCGCGCCTGCCCGGCGCTCGCCCGCGGCCTCTCACCTCACGCCTCACGCACAGGGATGCCGGCGGCTGCCAGGTGTGCCTTGGCCTCGGCGACGGTGTGACGGCCGTAGTGGAAGATCGACGCGCACAGCACGGCGTCGGCGCCTGCTTGCAGCGCTTGCACGAGATGGTCGAGCTCGCCGGCGCCGCCGGAGGCGATGACCGGCACGCCGACCGCGTCGCTGACGGCGCGCGTGAGCGGCAGGTCGTAGCCGTCGCTGGTGCCGTCGCGGTCCATGCTGGTGAGCAGGATCTCGCCGGCGCCGCGCTCGACGGCCTCCTTGGCCCACGCGACGACGTCACGGCCGGTGGGCGTGCGCCCGCCGGCGAGGTACGCCTCCCAGGATTGTGCCGGGAATGTGTCCGCGGCCTGCGGTGTATTTCCTTTCTCGTTGGCCGTATAACCATCGCTATACGCACCCTGTGACAGGACACGCCTTGCGTCGATGGCGAGCACGACGCACTGCGCGCCGAACACCTCGGCGAGCTCGTTCAGCAGCTGTGGACGTTGCAGCGCGGCGGAGTTGACGGAGACCTTGTCGGCGCCGGCGTCGAGCACGGCTTGGGCGTCCTCGACGGAGCGGATGCCGCCGCCGATGGTGAACGGGACGAACACCTCGTCGGCGGTGGCGCGCGCGAGCTTGGCGATCGTGTCGCGCTTCTCGTGTGTGGCGGTGATGTCGAGGAACACGACCTCGTCGGCGCCCGCGCGGTCGTAGTGGGCGGCGAGCTCAACCGGGTCGCCGGCGTCGCGGATGTCCACGAATTCGACGCCCTTGACGACGCGTCCGGCGTTGACGTCGAGGCAGGGGATGACGCGCTTGAAGTGCACGCGTCAAGCGTAGCCCGCCGTTGCGGCTACGCCTGCAGGATGTCGTTGGCTTCGGCGACGGTGAAACGCCGCTCATACAGGGCGGTGCCGACGATCACGCCGTCGATCGCCTGCAGGCCGAGCTCGGCGCGTGTCCGGGAGAGCGCGAGCAGATCGTCACGGGTGCCGATGCCGCCGGAGATGATGACGGTGCCCTCCCCCACCGCCGCCGCCACCGCCGCGACCTCCTGGCGGCTGGTGCCGTCGAGCATGCCGTCGTGGTCGATGTTGGTGAACACGAAATGACGTACACCGCAGTGGCGCAGGCCGGCGAAGGCGCTGTCGGCGGGCGTGCGGGTGTCGGTGAGCCAGCCGTGGGTGGCGACGTGGCCGCCGCGCACGTCGACCCCGACGAGGATCCTGTCAGGGCCGTGCGCGTCGAGGCACGCACGCAACACGTGGGGGTCGGTGAAGGCGACGGTGCCGAGGATCACGCGGCTGGCGCCGGCGTCGAGCGCGTCGTCGACGGCGCGCGCGGAGCGCAGGCCACCGCCGTACTGCACGGGGACGCCCGCCTCGCCCGCGATCCGGCGCAGCTGCTCGAGGTTGACGGGTTCCCCCTGTTTGGCCCCGTCGAGATCGACGACATGCAGGTATTGGGCGCCCGCGTCGACCCACCCGCGGGCCGCGGACAGCGGGTCCTGGTCGTAGACCTTCTTGGCGTCGAAGTCTCCCCTGACGAGCCGCACGGCGTTGCCGGCGAGGATGTCGATGGCGGGATACAGCCTCATGGCGGCGCGGGCGCCGTGGGGTGGCGCGTCACTGCGCGGCGGGCACGGCGCTTGTAAGGGCAGGCGCAACTTGGGCGGCGATGCAGATGCGCGCGAAGTCGGCGAGCAGGCGCAGGCCGGCGGCGGAGGACTTCTCGGGGTGAAACTGCACGCCGTAGAAGTTGCCGCGCTGCACGGCGGTGACGAAGCGCTGGCCGTACTCGGCGGTGCCGAGGACGTCGTGCTCCTCGGCGGGCACGGGCGCGAAGGAGTGCACGTGGTAGAAGGCGCAGCGCAGCGGCAGGTCGGCGATCAGCGGCGCGTCGGGCTGCAGGAAGCTGACCTCGTTCCAGCCGATGTGCGGCAGCTTGAGCGCTCCGGCGTGCAGGCGCTGGACCTCGCCGGGCACGATGCCCAGCCCGGCCGCGCCGCCCATCTCGGTGGAGGAGTCGAAGGCGAGCTGCATGCCCAGGCAGATGCCGAGTATGGGGACGCCGGCGGCGAGTCGCTCGTGCAGCAGCTCGTCGAGGCGCAGCTCGCGGATGCGCTGCATGGCGCGCGGGAAGGCGCCGACGCCGGGCACGATCAGGCCGGCGGCCGCGCGCAGCGCGTGGTGGTCGTTGGTGATGAGCGCGCGCGCGCCGACGTGCTCGAGCGCCTTCTCGACGGAGCGGCGGTTGCCCATGCCGTAGTCCACGACGGCAATCTGCACGGGCTGTTCCACCAGCGGGCTCATGCGGTAAGCGTACCCTTGGTGCTGGGCACGCCGGTCTCGGTGGGGTCGATGGCGACGGCCTGGCGCAGCGCGCGGGCGAACGCCTTGAAGGCGGCCTCGATCATGTGGTGGGCGTTGCTGCCGGTTTCCACGCGCAGGTGCAGGGTGAGCTTGGCGGCGTTGGCGAGCGCGCGGAAGAACTCCTCGGTGAGCTCGTGCTCGAAGCCGCCGGTGGCGCCGGGCGGCAGCTGGGCTTCGAACAGCGTGAACGGCCGCCCGGAGACGTCGATGGCGCAGCTGGCGCGCGCCTCGTCCATGGGCACGACGGCGGCGCCATAGCGCGCGATGCCGGCGCGCTGGCCGAGTGCGGCGTCGAGCGCTTGTCCGAGCACGATGGCGGTGTCCTCGGCGGTGTGGTGCGCGCCGGTCTGTAGGTCGCCGCTGACGTTGACGTCGAGGTCCAGGCGTCCGTGGCGGGCGAGCAGGTCGAGCATGTGGTCGAGGAAGCCGACGCCGGTGGAGCGGGTGCCGCTGCCGCTGCCGTCGAGCGTGAGCGTGAGCCGCACGTGCGTCTCGGCGGTGACGCGCTCGACGCTGGCTGTGCGGGTTTCGGTGGCGGTGCTCATGGTCGTGGCTTGTGGGGCAGGTGCGCTGAGGTGCGCCGATCACCCAGGATTGTGGCGTACGCGGGCGAGCATGGACTCGGCGTGCACGTGAAATCCCTCGGCGTTGGCGATGGACGCGCCGGCGGCGGCGAGCTTGGCGACGTCGGCGCCGATGCGCACTTCGGACATCGTGCGCCGGAAGTGGCGGGGGGAGAGCGCGGAGGCGAAGCGGGCGGCGCCGCCGGTGGGCAGCACGTGGTTGGAGCCGGCGACGTAGTCGCCGAAGGCGGTGGCGCTGTTGATGCCGACGAACAGGCAGCCGGCGCAGCGGACTTGGGGGACGAGCGCCTCGATGTCGGCCCCGATCAGCTGCAGGTGCTCGGGTGCGAAGGCGTTGGCGAGCGCGATCGCCTCGCGCGGGTCGCTGACGTGGACGAGCGCGAAGGCGGCTTCGCCGACGGTGGGGCGTTCGACGAGGAGCTGCTCGAGCGCGGCGGCGAGCGCGTTGCAGACGTCCTCGGAGGGTGAGACGCCGACGACGAGGCTGCCCTGGCCGTGCTCGCCCTGGGCGAGCATGTCGAGCGCGGCGAGGCGCACTGCGTGTTGGTCTGCGCCGGCGGACAGCACGACCAGCAGGTCGCTGGGGCCGGCGAAGCCGTCGATGCCGACCTGTGCGGAGAGCTGGTGCTTGGCCTCCTGCACGTAGAGGTTGCCGGGGCCGACGATGACGTCGACGCGGTCCACGGTGTGGGTGCCGAGGGCGAGCGCGGCGACGGCCTGTGCGCCGCCCATGCGGTAGACGCGCTCGACGCCGCACAGCCGGCAGGTGCCGAGGATGACGGGGTCGATCTGTCCGTCGTGGCCTGGCGGCGCGCAGACGACGACGTCGAGGACGCCGGCGGAGCGGGCGGTGACGACACCCATGACGACGGTGCTGGGGTAGGGGGCGCGACCGCCTGGGACGTAGACGGCGGCGGAGCTGACGGGCACCTCGCGCACGACGATGCGCTGGCCCTGCGCGAGCTCGACGGTGGCGTCGCGGGCGATGGCTGCGTCGGCGACGCGGGCGACGTTGACGATCGCGACCTGCAGGGCGGCGATGAGCTCGAGCGGCATGCGCTTGAGCGCGTCGTCGAGCTCGGCGGCGGGGACGAGCAGCTCGCGCGGCGGGCTGCCGGCGGTGTCGAAGCGGCGGGTGCAGTCGCGCACGGCGTCGTCACCGTGGGCGCGCACGGCGGCGATGATCTCGCGCACCTGCTCGGCGACGGAGTCGCCGGAGGGCACGAGCGCGCGCAGGTGCGCGGCGGCTGCGTTGACGCCGCCGAGCTGCTGGATGCGCTGCGCGCTCAGGCGCTCGATGCGCATGTGAGCTCGCGCAGGCGCTCGAGCAGCCGGTCGATGGCGGCGGCCTTGAGCTTGTGCGCGACGGGGTTGGCGATCAGACGGGCGGTGCAGACGACGATCTCCTCGCGCACCACGAGGTTGTTCTCGCGCAGCGTGGTGCCGGTGGCGGTGAGATCGACGATCGCCTCGACCATGCTGGTGAGCGGGGCGAGCTCGACGGAGCCCTTGACCTCGACGATCTCCGCCTGCCTGCCGGTCTCCTCCAGATGGCGCGCGGCGATGCGCGGGTACTTGGTGGCGACGCGCATGACGCCCAGGCGCCGCAGCGCGGCGAGCGCGGGGTCGGGCCCGGCCTTGCTGGCGAGCACCATGGTGCAGCGTCCGTAGCCGAGGTCGAGCAGCTCGTAGACCTCGCGTCCCCCCTCCCTGAGCTCGGACTCCCGTCCGCTGGCGTGCCCGCCCTGCTCGAGCAGCACGTCCTTGCCGGTGACGCCGATGTCGGCGGCGCCGGCCTCGACGTAGGTGGGCACGTCGGAGGGGCGCATGGTGATGACGCCGATGTCCTCGAACAGCAGCTTGCGGTCGTTGGAGCGCAGCTCGTCGGTGTTGAGCCCGAGCGCGGTGAGCAGCTCGACGGTGCCGTCGAACAGCGCCCCGCGGGGCACGGCGATGGTGAGGCCGTCGATGGGGGTCACGTGGCGCCTGCGATCCGCGGGGAGGCGCTGATGTCGGCGGCGGCCTGTGCGAGCAGGGCGCCGGTCCCGCGCTCCTCGCCAGCGAGGGCGATGTGCAGGCGGTCGACGCCGAGCGCGAAGCCAACGGCGGGCAGGCTGCGCCCGAAGCGCCCGAGCAGCTCGTCGTAGCGTCCGCCGCCGCCGATCGGCGCGCCGAGCGCGGGGTCGTAGACGTCGAACACGGCGCCGGTGTAGTAGCCGATGTTGCGCACGAGCCCAAGGTCGAAGATGACGCGCGCGGCGACGGCGGGCTCGAGCAGCTCGTGCACCTGGCGCAGGCCGCCCACGGCGGCGTCGGCGGGCGCGGGGGCGTCGGCGAGGATCTCGGGGCCGCCACGGCGCTGGGGCACCTCGAGCAGCAGTTGCGCGGCCTCGCCGGTGATCCCCGCCTCGGCAAGTCCTTGCTGGAGGCCGACGAAGTCGCGCATGACGAGCGCCTGGAGCAGACCTGGACGAGCGTCGTCGGGGACGGACAGGCTGGCCATCAGCGCGGGGAACAGCGAGGCGTCGCCGAGGCCGATGCGGTAGTCGTTGAGGCCGCTGGCGTCGAGCGCGTGGCAGAGCACGGCGAGCGCCTCGGCGGTGCCGTGTGGGGCGGGCGCGCCGATCAGCTCGATGCCGGCCTGCAGGAGCTCGCGCGGCTGGCCGCGCTGGGGACGCACGCCGCGGTAGCAGTGGGCGAAGTAGCAGAAGCGCAGGGGTGTGTCGCTGGCGGCGTAGCGGGTGGCGACGACGCGGGCGATGGGCACGGTCATGTCGGAGCGCAGCACGAGCACGGCGCCGGTCTCGTCGAACACGCGATAGGCAGGTTTGGCTTCGGCCATGTCGGCGCGGGCGACCACGGACTCGTACTCGAGCGCGGGCGTGTACACCTCGCCGTAGCCGTGGCGCTCGAAGACGCTGCGCAGCGAATCGGTGATGGCGCGCACCTCGCGCGTCTCTTCGGGTAGCACGTCGCGCGTGCCGCTGGGAATTGGGTGGATCATGCCTACCCGAGCTTACGCGGGCGCGGGGGAATTACGCGTGCACGGGCTCGGTTGCGACGCGTTCGATGCGCGCGCCGAGCTCGCGCAGACGCTCGTCGATGCGCTCGTAGCCGCGGTCGATCTGGCGGATGTTGCCGATCTCCGAGCGCCCTTCGGCGCAGAGGGCGGCGAGCAGCATGGCCATGCCGGCGCGGATGTCGGGCGACTCGACGCGTTCGCCGCCGCTGCCGCGCAGCCGTCGCGGGCCGGTGACGATCACGCGGTGGGGGTCGCACACGACGATGTCGGCGCCCATCAGGATCAGTTTGTCGGTGAACACGAGTCGGTTCTCGAACATCCACTCGTGGATCAGCAGCGAGCCGTGCGCCTGGGTGGCGAGGGCGACGACGATGGAGGTCAAATCGGCGGGAAACGCTGGCCAGGGCCCGTCTTGGATCTTGCTCTTGTAGTCGCCGACGTCGGCTTGCACGATGAGCTCCTGTTGGCCGGGCACGACGATGTCGTTGTCGCGCAGCTCGCTGCGCAGCCCGACGCGCTCGAAGACGAGCCGGATCATGCGCAGGTCGGCGGCGACGACGTCCTTGATGCGCAGTTCCCCGCCGGTGACGCCGGCGAGCGCCATGAAGCTGCCGATCTCGATGTGGTCGGGCGCGACGGTGTGCTCGCAGCCGTGCAGGCGCTGGGCGCCGTTGACGGTGATGAGGTTGGAGCCGATCCCCTGGATGTCGGCGCCCATCTTGACGAGCATGCGCGCGAGATCCTGGACGTGGGGCTCGCAGGCGGCGTTGCCGATGATCGTGGTGCCGGGCGTCAGCGCGGCGGCCATGAGCGCGTTCTCGGTGGCCATGACGGAGGGCTCGTCCATGAACACGTCGGTGGGCCGCAGGCCGCGAGGGGCTTCGAGGATGATCTCGCGTTCGCAGTTGGTGAGCGCGCCCATGGCACGGAACGCGTCGAGGTGCGGGTCAAGGCGCCGCCTGCCGATGACGTCGCCGCCTGGGGGCGGCATGACGGCGCGCCTGAAGCGCGCGAGCAGCGGCCCGGCGAGCAGGAAGGAGGCACGGATGGACTCGGCGAGCTCGGGCTCGATGGCGGCCTCGTGCACGTTGTTGGCGCGCAGCGCGAGCTCGTTGGGGCCGCGCCATTCGACGCTGACGCCGATGGCGAGCAGGATCTCGATCATGGCGTCGACGTCGCGGATGCGCGGGACGTTGCGGACGAGCACCTCCTCGTCGGTGAGCACGGTTGCGGCGAGGATGGGCAGCGCGCCGTTCTTGTTTCCCGCGGGGACCATGGTCCCCGACAGCGGGACGCCGCCTTCGATGACGAACTTCTCCATGAGCTTTCGGCGCCGCCTGCCGCCCAAGATCGGTCCGTCGGCGGTACGCTTGGCAAGCGTAACAGCCATCTGTTGACTGGAGTTCGAGCTACCTGGCTCGCCCCCTGCCGACTCCGGCTCGACGTGCGGCGAACCGCTCACGGGCAGCCCTTCCTGCAACTCCCATTGCAGCTAGTAGCTCCCGCAAATGGCTCTGCAAAGCCATTTGCGTGCCAAGCACCCGACGCGTACACACGTTCGCACCGCGTCCGTCCGATGGCCAACCTATCTTGCGAACACATGTTCCCTACCAAGCGAACATCGAAGCTTGCGCAGCACGCGCTCGGCGCCCTGTTTGCGGCCCGCTCGTTCCTCCTGCTCGAGGACGACCACGAGGTCGATTGGGAGGTCGACGAGGACGAGCTGACACCAGCGCCGCGGCATCCGCACCGAGGCCTGCTGCGCAGGCGGCGCCCCCAGCGCCGCGCCGGCGCCCCAGCGCCGACCTACCACGTGTGCTTGTCTCCGGTGGAGTGCCGAGGGACGCTCCACGACGCTCGCGTGCATCCTGCGCGAGCGGGACAGCCTGGTGGTGGGTCGGCCAGCGCCCGCGGCGCGTGTTCGTTTGTGCGCGCTGCCGACAGCACCGGGTAGACGGCGCGCGGCCCGCAAAGCGGTTGTTGGGGGGATGGTCAGCCCCTCACGTGTGCGACCTCGGGCTCGATGCGCAGGATCACGCGCTGTTCGCCGGGCTGGCGGTAGGGGTACTCGTCTTTGCCGAGGTACTTTTTGGCCATCGCGTCGATGTGCTGGTCGGCACCCTCGTGCGTGCGCTCGGCGACATGCCCGCGCACTTCGAGGTACTCGTAGGGGTTCTCCATGTTCTGGACGGTTAGCGTGACGCGCGGGTCGCGCTCGAGGTTGCGCGGCCATGCGCGCCCCTCGGCGGTGTTGAGCACCGGCTGGCCATCCTCGACGTCAACCCAGACGGGCGCGCCCTGCACGGTGCCGTCGGCGCGGACGGTTGACACGACACAGAAGTTCTTGGCCTTCAGCAGCTCCTCGGCCCTGCCTTCGATCTTTGCGCTCATCGCGAAGCCCTTTCGTGGTGGTCGTGGGTGTCGATCCTCACAATAGACAACGAGCCGCCTGGTGGCGGCTCGTCGATCGATAAGAACCGGCGGCGTCCTACTCTCCCAGGCCCTTGCGGGCCAAGTACCATCGGCGCTGAGGGGCTTAACTGCTCTGTTCGGAATGGGAAGAGGTGTTTCCCCCTCGCCAAAGCCACCGGAAAAAGGCGAAAGACCACGCCCCCACGGTCCCTCAAAACTACACAGCAGCCACAACGGGTACCACACGCCTACCCTTGCGAGGTAGGCAAAAAATCCGTCAAGCCCTCGACCCATTAGTACCGGTCTCCTTCGCGCGTCACCGCACTTCCAGATCCGGCCTATCAACCTGGTGGTCTACCAGGGGTCTTACTCCCTCTAGGGGATGGGAGAGCTCATCTTGAGGCCGGCTTCCCGCTTAGATGCTTTCAGCGGTTATCCGATCCACACGTAGCTAGCCTGCTATGC
>DATJRV010000115.1:0-9883 GCA_035504435.1 Solirubrobacteraceae bacterium | reverse complement strand
CGACGCTCAGCGCCTCGGCGACCCAGCCGCGCTCGACCGTGACGGAAGGCTGTTCGCCGGCGCGGCGCGCGAGCGCCCGCTCGAGCGCCGGCTGGAAGAACATGTAGTCGGGATCCCAGCCCGACGCGGCGGGCACGGGCGCCTGCAGCGTCATCAGCGGCTCCCCGTCGGCGCCGTACCAGTGGTAGTCGCGGACGGGCAGCAGCTCGCCGGCGAGGTCGTCGACCACCTCGAGGCCCTGGAGCAGCCGCATGATCTCGTGGTCGAGGTGCACCGCGCGCGGCAGCCGGTAGATCTCGGCGAACCGCTCGACCGCGAGCACGGAGTGCCCAGCACGGCCGAGCAGCGTCGCGAGCGCCTGCCCGACCGGGCCGAACCCGACGATCGCGACGTCGACATCGATGTCGTGGGAAGAGGGGCGCATGGTCAGGTCAGGCGTGAGCGACTGCGGCGATCGGCGTGGCAAGGATCTGGCCGAGCGCCTGCGCGAGCGCGTCGGCGGGCGCGTCGACGGCGCCCATGCTGCGCCAGGCCACGTAGCGGTCGGGGCGCACGAGGATCGCCCCGTCGGGGCCGATCCCGCGGTGGCGCAGCCAGGTGCAGCGGGGGTCGAACAGGTCGCCGTCGAGGTGGCCGATGCGCAGGTCGTCGAGCGGCAGGCCCGTGGCGGCCGCCAGCTCGCGTGCCGCCTCGCACCAGCCCTCGCCCTGCTCGCCGGCGATCAGCAGGAAGCGCCCGGGACCGACGAGGTCCTTGATTGCTCGTCGCTGTCCGTCCTCGTCGTCGATCCAGGCATGGGGGAGGGGCGAGCCGGGGCGCGTGGACGGTTCGTAGACGCGCACCGGATCGAGCGGATCGGGCGTCTGGCTGCCGTCGTCGATGATCGCCGCGGATTGGTAGCGGTAGCCGAGCTCGACGTTCAGCTCGCTGAACTCCATCGACTGCGCGCGCATGTGGCGCAGCAGCGTCGAGCGGTGCTCGGCGTCCTGCGGCAGGCCACTCCACATCCTGCGCAGCGCGGCGAGGTTCTGCTCCTCCGCCTGCGCGGGAGAGACGCCGCTCGCGGTGGTGATCGCCAGATGGTTGATCGCGTTCTCCAGCGAACGCTGCGCGTTGTGCTCGTCGCAGGAGCGGCGCTCGGGCTCATAGGTGTCGAGCAGCGCCGGCGTCGCGTGTCCCTCGAGCACGGCTGCGAGCTTCCAGCAGAGGTTGTTGACGTCGTGGATCGCGCTTGTCAGCCCGAGGCCCCCGGTCGGCGGGTGCCTGTGGGCTGCGTCGCCGACGAGGTGCACGCGCCCGACGCTGAAGGCCGAAGCCATCACCGCGTCGACCGACCAGCGCGTGACCTTGTGGATCTTCATCGGGTGATCGCCGATCCCCATCGCGCGGCGAACATCGGCCTCGACCTGCTCGTCCGATTGGGCGCGGGGGTCGTCGACGGGGTAGTTGAGGTGAATCACCCACTCCTCCGACTCGGGACCCCAGGGCTCGGGGCCCATCGGCACCATCACCACGCCGACCCCTGCTTGCGGCGAGAGGATCCAGCGGATCAGCACATCGGGGTCGCGCGCCCACCGCGAGAAGTCCGCGCTCACGTGCAGCGTCGCGGCCTGCACCACCACGCCGAGCCCCACGTACTCCACGCCGATCTCCTTCGCGACGAGGCGCCCGCCGTCGGCGCCGATCAGGTATTGGGAGCGGATCTCGTAGTCGCGGCCGGCGTCGTGGTCGCGGACGCGCGCGGTGACGCCCTCGCCGTCCTGTTCGAGTCGCGTGAGCTCGTGGTGGAAGCGGATGCGCCCGGGCG
Source organism: Solirubrobacteraceae bacterium (assembly GCA_035504435.1). GTDB lineage: Bacteria > Actinomycetota > Thermoleophilia > Solirubrobacterales > Solirubrobacteraceae > Palsa-744. The sequence continues at coordinate 8,076 of DATJRV010000115.1, read as the reverse complement.
AGAGCGCTTCGGCACGGGCGCGCAGGATCGGCTCGAGCCGGATCTGCGGGAGGTTCTGCTGGAGCCAGGGGCTCGCGGAGCGCCAGTTCTCATCCGTTCCGCCCGCACCCCAGCACTCCAGCCGCGCGAGGCGGCGCCCGTACTCCTCGCTCGGCCCCGCGAAGCCGGCATAGAAGGCGGTCGCCGCCATGTTCTGCGCGGGCGTGCCACGGCGGGCGATCTCCTCGGCCGCGCCCACATCCTCGAGGATCTCCATCGCCCGCTGGTTCAGGACATGCGCCTTCGGCAGATCCGAGGTCTCCGCGCGGGCGTTGACCAGCAGGTGCTCTACGCCCATCCGCGCGAGCAGCATCGACGCGGTGAGCCCCGCGCCCCCGCCGCCGACGACCAGCACCGGCACTTCCTCGCTCAGCTCGTCTGCTCCCCAATGCCCCTCGGTCACCGTGAGCGATGACCGTAGCAGATAATGAATATATATTCAATCATGATGCTATGTTCATGTGGTGCCCGTGTTGGAGAATGCGCGGATGCCCGCGAGCCCGCGCCACGACGCACCTCGTCAACAGACACGGGTGGAGCGCCGCAAGGCGCGCACGCGGGCCGGGCTGCTCGCGGCGGCGCGGCAGCTGTTCGCCGCCCGCGGCTTGGAGCACACGACGATCGCGCAGATCGCCGAGCGCGCGGACATCGCGATCGGGTCCTTCTACAACTACTTCGCCACCAAGGAGGAGCTGCTGGACGCGCTGCTCGAAGAGGAGCTCGCGCAGCAGCTCGCGCTGCTTGAGCTGCGCCAGGCCCACGTGCAGGACCCGGCTGAGAAGATCAGCATCGCCCACCGCCACCTCGTGCGTGCCGCCCAGAGCGACTCGGACTGGGCGTGGCTGCTCGTCCGGCTCGAGGTCCCCTTCCGCGCCGCGTGGCAGGTGCTCGGGCGCTCAGCGCGCAGCGATCTCGATGCCGCGATCGCGGCCGGCCGTTTCCATGTCATCGACCCCGCTCTGGCGCTGAACGCAAGCGGCGGCGCGTTGTTCGCGGTCATCCACGCCCAGCTCGTGGGAGAGCGCGGCGAGCAGGCCGACGTGCTGCACGCCGAGGGCGTGCTGCGCAGCTTTGGCCTCGATCGCAGCGAGGCCGCCGAGATCGCTCGCCGAGCGCTCCCCGAGCCGACCGACCGTGCGCCTGGCCGGCCCACAGGTTGAACGCGTCGGCGTCGCCTCGCCGGCGGGCGGCGGCGCAGCGGGTGGAGGGTCCGCCCGCCATCGGCGCCTGAACGATCGGCACTGACAGCGTGTCAGGGTGGAAGAGGCCGGCCATCTATGCGACGCTCACGCCCTTGAGGTGGGCCGCGGCGTCCTCGAGCCGGTCATCGCCCCAGAACAGCTCGTCGTCGATCGCGATCGTGGGAACGCCGATCACACCGAGCTCGTGGGCCGCGTTGGTGGCGAGCCGCAGCGCCTGTTTGATCTCGGGGTCTCGCGTCGCTGCCTCGAGCTCATCACGGTCGAGCCCGGTCTGACTGCCGGTCTCGAGGATGCGCTCGGGGATGCCCAGCTCCGATCCCATCTGAAATGCGTTGCGAAAGGCCTGCAGGGTGAACTCGCGCCCACGTCCCGCGGTGAACGCGAACGTGGTCGCGAGCATGGCGGTGAGGTAGTTCGTGGGCCAGGGATCCGGCCAGCGCACCGGCGGCAGACCGTAGTCACGGGCACGACGCTCGATCTCGGCCATGCCTGCCTGTCGGCGGCGGTAGTCGCCGAGTGCCCACGAGCTCCTCCCGGTCGCCTTGAACAGGCCTCCCAGCAGGATCGGCTGCCACTCGATCGGCTCGGGCAGCAGCGTGTCCAGCCGCTCGGCGGCCAGGTACGCGTACGGCGAGCCCAGATCGAAGTAAAAGGTCACTCGAGGCATCGTGCTGACCCCATCGCGAGCTTCATGATATCGAAAGATATTGTGTGATATCGTGCGGCGCGTGCCCGAAGACCGCGTCCCCCTCTTCGTCAGGCTGCCGCGCGAGCAGGCGCACGCGCTGGACCGGCTCGTCGATTCCACGGGGCGCCGCAAGCAGCACCTGGTGAGCGATCTGCTCGCCGACCAGCTGGCGGTCGGCCGCATTGAGATTGCCGAGCAGAATGCCAATGATGAGGTCCTCACGCTGGAGGAGGCCGCCGCGCTGCTTCGCCTGCCGCTCGACGTCGTCCGCGAACGGGCGCTCGCCGGCGACCTGCCGGGCCGCGCTTTCGGAGAGGAGTGGCGCTTCTCGCGCAGCTCGCTGCTGACATGGCTTGCAAGCGGCGACGGCACGCAACCGCGCGGAGGCCGCGGGAAAGCCGCCCAACCCAAGAGCGCGTCGCAGTCACGCGATGAGCGCGGCTAGCGTCGAGCGGCGACCGCTGGTGCTCGTCGCCGGAGCGTGCCTCGGCGGCTGGGCGTGGCGCGAGGTGGCGTCGGCGCTGCGCTCGCAAGGGCATGACGTGTACCCGGCGACCCTCACCGGCCTTGGCGAGCGCGTGCACCTCGCGGCCCCCGGCGTGGACCTGGAGACGCACGTCACAGACGTCGTGAACCTGCTCGACTACGAGGCGCTCGCAGACGCGGTGCTGGTCGGTCACAGCTACGCGGGCACGGTGGTCACAGCCGCCGCCGACCGCCGGCCGCAGCGCCTGAACGCGGTCGTCTACCTTGACACCTCCCCGCTCCCCAACGGAACGGCGATCGCCGACGTCCAGTCGCCTGAGCAGCTCGAGCGCCAGCGCCGCGCGGTGCGCGAGCACGGCGAAGGCTGGCGCTGGCCGGTCCCTGACCGCGACACGCTCACGACGGGCGCGTTCGGGAGCACGAGCGGCTTGAGCGACGAGCACCTGCAGCTGATCGCGCAGCGCGCCACCCCGCAGCCGTACGCAACCATGACCTCGCCGGTGCGCCTCGCCCACGACAGGCCCCCCGGCGTGCGGCGCGCGGCGATCTTCTGCACCGCGGGCGGCGTCGATACGACCCGTGTGCGTGAGCTGGCGGCGCGCCACGATCCCCGCGCGGCGATCTTCGCCGACGGCGACTGGGAGCTCCACGACCTGCCGACAGGCCACTGGGCGATGCTGTCGCTGCCCGGCCCGCTCGCCGAGCTGCTGCACAGGATCGTCGAGCGCTGAGCGACAGCGTCGAGCCTATGCTTGGCCCGGTGCCCGACGAAGACCGCACACGCACGCCCGCGAGGCGGCTGCTCGAACCCAGCCGCCTGGGCGGCTCCGCACGGCGGGCGGTTCTGCGCGCGCGCTGGGCGCTGGAAGACCGCCGTCTGACCGCGGAGCAGCGTCGCGAAGAGCTCGGCCCCGCGCACCTGCGCTGGCGCGGCAACTCCTCACGCGAGAACCGACAGCGCTGGGACGGCTGGGACTGGAGCAGCCGCGGCGAGGAGTGGAACGCGTCGCCGGAGTGGAAGCAGGCGCTGATCGACGACGTGCTCGATCGCTGGATGCCGGCGGGCGGCGCGATCCTGGAGATCGGGCCGGGAGGCGGACGCTGGTCTGAGCCGCTGCTGGCGCGCGCGGCGCGCCTCGTCCTCGTGGACGTCAGCGAGCGCCCGCTGGCGCTCTGCAAGGAGCGCTTTGCGGCTGGCGAGAACGTCGAGTTCGTGCTGTCGGGCGGCGCCGACATCCCCGGCGTCGCCTATGCGTCGATCGACGCGGTGTGGTCGTTCGACGTCTTCGTGCATGTCGCGCCCGTCGATCAAGCGGGCTACATGCGGGAGATCGCACGCGTGCTCGTGCCGGGCGGAGTGGCGGTCATCCACCACTCCGACGGGCGCAACCGCGGGCTTGCGCCCTCGCGTCAAGGCTGGCGCTCACCGATGTCACGCGGCCTGTTCGCGTCGCTCGCGCGCGCGAGCGGCCTGCGCGTGGAGCGCCAGCTCGACTCCTGGGGACCGGACGGCCGCTACGACCTGAGCGCATACGCGGACGTGATCAGCGTGTGCCGGGCCGAGCGGCCGAGGGTGGGAGGGACGCAGGCGTCGCTCCCCTGAGCGGAGCTATGCGCCTGTCGGCGCGCCCACCAGCGCCGAACCTCGCCCGGCGGGCGCCTGCGGCGCGGGCGGCGGTGCGAGCACCGTCGCACACGGGGTGCGGCCGGCGAGCTCGACCCGCAACAGCGCCGTGCCCAGCTCAGCGACCATGTCTGTAGCGCGGTAGAGCATCTGCTCCAGCTCCAGGCGGGGCAGCTGGCAGGTCTCCAGGAAGAACCGCGCCTGTCCGCCGTCGAGCGCCCCCGCGTCGACTTCCAGCTCCTCGGTGTGGACGCCCGCGCCGACAAGCGCCACCTCGGACGTGAGGATGCATGCGGCCATGTCGTCAGGGGTGGCCAGCGACGCCGCGCGCACGCGCGCGAGCAGCCTTGCTGCGTTCGGCCGCGAGCCGACCTCGCCAAGCATTTCGCTGAGGCGCTCGCGTCCAAGCGTGTCCTCGTGCACGCGCTCGTCCAACAGCCCGTCGCTGAAGAAGCACACCACCGCACCCGCCGGCAGCGACACGGTGGTCTGACGCAGACCGGTCGGCAAGATCCAGCCGAGCGGCGGGGAGGCGCACACCTTGAGCGGCTCGCGCGTGCGCAGCCCGTGCAGGATCGGCGGCGGGTGCCCCGCGCTCGCGTACGTGAGGCAGCCCTCGCGCGTGTCGTAGATGCCCACGACCACCGTCGCAAGGTGCTCGGCGCTCGGATCGGCCAGCACGCGGCCGGCGAGTGCGAGCGTCGCGCGGGGCTGCATCCCGGTCTGCACGTACGCGCGCAGCGTGTAGCGCGTCAGCGCAGCCTGTTTGAGCGCGGCGTGGCCGTGGCCGACCACGTCGCCGAGGATCACCGCTACCTTGCCGCGCTCGGGGACGAACACGTCGTAGAAGTCGCCGCCCGCGGCGGGACCGTCGGCCGGGCGATAGGCCACGGAGACCGCCAGCCCGCCGACGCGCGCGGGGACCTTCGGGACGAGCGCCGCCTGCATCGCGCCGGCGTCATGCATCAGCGTCGCGTGCTGGCGCTCCAGGCGCCGAGCGCGCCGCGAGTGCATGCGCGAGCGCACCCCGAACCACAGCGCCAGCGCGAGCAGCGCGAGGATGATCGGCTTGCTCCAGTCGGGGACGGGGATCGGCAGCGGGATGTGTTCGCCGATCGCGCCGAGTGGACCGCCGCTTCCGTGCGGGACGCTGCGTGCATCGCGAGCCGGCGCCGGCGGGGCGGACGCGGCAAGCACCGACCGGCCCTTGCCGCGCGCCGCGGCGCTGATGCGGGCGCCGTTTGGCGAACGTTGGCGCGCGGCGTGTGCGACGGGGGTGCGACGCCTGGCGCCCGCGCGGACCTGCTTGACCTGCTGCGCAGGCTGCCCGCCGCCGTGCGTGACCACAGGCGCCTGCGATCCCTCCGCGGCAGCGCTCGTGCCGGCCGCCGGCGCATAGCGGACGGTGACGCCCTTGGTGGCGGCGGAGGCGCCCTGCCCGCTGGTGGCGCCGCCCGTGGCACCGCCGCCTTTGGGAGCGCCGCCGGCACCGGCTTCGCCGCCGGTCGGCGCGCTGCCTGAGGCTGGCGATTCCGACGATCCCGTCCCGGAGGAGCCGCTCGGCGAGGTGCTCACGCTCGGCGTGGTCACGCTGACGCTCGGCGTGCTGACGCTGACGCTCGGCGTGGTCACGCTCACGCCGGGCGCGGACACGCTGACGCTCGGCAGTGTGACGTTGACGCTCGGCAGCGTGACGTTGACGCCCGGCAGCGACGCACCGACTCCGGGCACGGGTAGGTTGACGCTCGGCAGCGCTGGATCGAGGCTGCCCAGCGACACCGAGAGCGCCGGTGCAGCTGGCGCGGGGGCGCTCGGCGATTGGGAGCTCTGTGTCGCCGGTGGCGAGGACAGCGGCAGCGGCAGGCCGATCAGCCCCCCCAGCAGCATGTTGCGCCAGCGCGGACGCGGCAGGCGCCGCACGCCTGCCGGCGGCGCGTCATCGCTGATGCACAAAGGGCTTATCCGCTCCTCCAAGGACCGCCGGCGAGACTCCTGCTAGGTGTTTGCCCGCATTCGCCGCGCGGTAAACGTCTGCGGCGCCGGCGGATCGCCCCTCGGTGTCGTGACAGCTACGCGGCGCGCGAAGCGCTAGTTGTCGTCGGCGCCCTGGAGCTCTCGCCGGCGGGAGCGCCCAGCCGCACGGGCAGCGTCTTCAGCTGGTTGATGAACAGCGATTCGACGTACGTCGGCCTACCGGCGAGCTCGATGTGCGGGTAGCGCGCGAGCGTCTCCTCGATCAGCACCCGCAGCTCCAGCCGCGCGAGCGCGGTGCCCAAGCAGAAGTGGCGCCCGCCGGCGCCGAACGCCTGGTGCTCGGCCTTGCGGCGCAGGTCGAAGTGGTCGGGGTCCTCGTAGCGCGTCTCGTCGCGGTTGGAGGATACGTACCACATGACCACCTTCTCGCCCTCTTTGATCTTCTGGCCGTGCAGCTCGGTGTCGCAGGTGGCCGTGCGGCGGAAGTGGGCGAAGGCGGGGAACATCCGCAGCGCCTCCTCCACCGCCCCCGGGATCAGCGACGGATCCGCCACCAGCTCGTCCCGCTGGGCCGGGTCTTCCATCAGCGCCCGCATCCCGCTGCAGTAGGTCGCCTTGGTGGAGTCGTTGCCCGCCGCCATCAACAGGAAGAAGCCCATCACGATGTCCGTCTCGGAGAGCTTCTCGCCTTCCACCTCTGCGTGGACGAGGACGCTCATCAGGTCGTCGGTCGGGTTCTCGCGCCGCTCGGCGATCAGCGCCCGGCAGCGTTCGAACATCTCCGGGATGTCCTTCTCCAACACCCCCTCGGCACCTTCCGGGGCGAGGTCGGGATCGTCGGGGGCCAGGGCGGAGTTCATGATCCGCGCCCACAGCGCGTCTTCCTCCTCGGACAGGCCCATGAAGCTCGAGATCACCCGCGAGACCACCGGCTGGGCGACCTCGCTGACCAGGTCACACGTCTCCCGTCCTTCGAGGCGGTCGAGAACCTGGCAGGTGATCGCGCGGATGCGGTCCTCGTGGTCGGCTATCCGCTTGGGGGTGAAACCGCGCTGGAAGAGGGCCTTGATCTTGTCGTGACGGGGCGGGTCCATGCCGATGAACATCGCCCGGGCGAGCTCGAGCGGGAACACCTCGGCGAACACGGTTACGCCGCCGAGCTCGGAGGAGTAGGTCTCCCAGTCACGGCTCACCGCGTGCACGTCCTCGGCCGTCGTCACCGACCAGAACCCCGCCTCGGTTGGGTACTGCTCGATCTGGCCGGACCAGTGGACCGGGCACTTGGAGCGCATCTCCCTGAACAGCTCATACGGAGGCCCGTCCTTCCACAGCTCGCCCTGGGCGAGCTCGACCTCGGTGATGTCCCCGCGTGTGGCAGCCACGTTCGACCTCCTCGATTCAGCTTCAGCCGATCCGCCGGACCGGCCGGCGGGACAAGATCCAACCACACGATGAGAGATATGTCAAGGATCTCTCATTTTAGAGATACGCCGCGTATCTCGCTAGGCTGTCGTGGCGATGGCGCAAGCGTCCCCCGTCGAGCAGGCCGAGCCCGCGACCCCTCCCGCGACCCCTCGCTTCCCCCGCGCGAAGCCGGCCGACGCGGTGGACCTCGCGATCGAGACGCTGCTCTCCGAGGCTCGCGTGGACATGCAGACGCTCGCGGCACAGCTGGGCGTGGCGCCGGCGACGCTGTACCGCTGGTTCGGGTCCCGCGGGGCGCTGCTGGAACGGGCCTTCGAGCAGCTCGCGCGCGAGTTCAGCAGCCACGCGAGGGCCCAGGCGCACGGCGACGGCGACGAGCGCGTGTGCGACTACGCCCGCAACGTCATGACCGCCTCCGCCGCGTTCGAGCCGATGCGGTGCTTCGTAGCGCGCGAGAAGGAGCTCGGGCTCCGGTTGCTGCTGCGCCGCGAGGGCGCCGTCCACCGGGTGATCGCCGACGAGCTGCTGGAGGTACTCGCCGAGACCCGTCCGCTCGCCCAGGCACAACGGCTCGAGGGGGCCGCACATGTGATCGTCCAGGTGGCGACCTCGCTGGTGTGGGCCACCTTCATGGTCGG
>DATJRV010000114.1:0-5893 GCA_035504435.1 Solirubrobacteraceae bacterium | reverse complement strand
GAACCTCGATCTGGGCAGCGCCCAGGAAGTCGTGGCGCTGCTCGCGCGCATCACCCGCGAGCAGGAGGTCGCGGTGCTGATCTCCGCGCACGAGATCAACCCGCTGCTGCCGGTGATGGACCGCATCGTCTACCTCGCCGCCGGGCGCGCGGTCAGCGGCAGCACCGAGGAGGTCGTCCGTCCGGACGTCCTCAGCGAGCTCTACGGCCGCCATGTCGATGTCCTGCATGTCCACGGTCGCGTGCTGATCGTGGCCGGCGCCGGCGAGGACGCCGACCTGGCGGGCCACGAGGGTGTATTCCCTGGCGCGGGGGTTCTGTTGTGAGCCACTTCCTGTCCCCGATCTTCGCGTCCGGGTTCTTCGAAAGCGAAGCCGTGCACATCGCCCTCGGAGTCGGGACGCTCGTCGCGGTCGTCACGGGCGTGGTGGGGGTGTTCACGGTCATGCGCGGCCAGTCCTTCGCGGGCGAGGCATTCGGAGACCTCGGGACCACCGGCGGCGCGGGCGCCTATTTCGTCGGCGTCGGGCCGCTGTGGGGGTTCGTGTTGGGCAACGTGATCGCGGCGGGCGCGATGGAGGCGATCGGCGTGCAGCGCGTGCGCGGGAGGGATCTGGCCACCGGGATCGTGCTCGGCGCGGGGCTTGGCCTCGCGGCCCTGTTCCTGCACCTGTACACGACCGGCCACAGCACCACCGGAGCGACCGTCACGATCCTGTTCGGCTCGGTGTTCGCGATCTCCAGCACGACGGTCCCGCTGATCGTGCTCCTGGGCGCGATCGTGCTGGCGATCACGCTCACGATCTACCGTCCGCTGCTGCTCAGCTCCGTGAACGCCGAGATGGCATCGGCCCGCGGAATCCCCGTCCGACTCATCGGCGTGCTCTACCTGCTCGCGCTCGCGCTCGCGGCGGCGCTGGCGGCGATCACGATCGGCACGATCCTCTCGACGGCCCTGATCGTGGGGCCGGCCGCGAGCGCGCTACGGCTCACCAGGCGCCCGCTGACCGCGCTGGTCGTCGCGGCCGGCATCGGGATCGGCGCGATGTGGCTCGGCATCGTGCTCGCCTACGACAGCTACTACTGGCCGCCGCACGGCACGATCTGGCCAGTGAGCTTCTTCGTCGTGACGCTCGTGTTCGTCACCTACCTGCTGTCGGGGCTCCCCGAGGCCAGCCGCCGGCGGGCAGAGCGGACCCCGTCGGAGTCCTCGGCAGCGCGGCCGGCGACAGCGAGCTAGCGGGCGCACGAACGTGTTCTCCGGTTTCATGGTCAACGCCTGGGAGGTCGCGAGCATCGTCGCGGTCGTCGCGGGGATCGTGGGGTTCTTCACGGTCATGCGTGGATCGGCGTTCGCCGCCCACGCGATCCCCAACGGGTCCTTCGCCGGCGCAGCTGGCGCCATCCTGGTCGGCGTGTCCACGCTCTTGGGCCTCGGCGTCTTCTCGCTCGGCGGCGCTGTGACGATCGGCCTGCTCGGCCGCCGGGGACGCCACGACGTCGCGACCGCCCTCACGCTCGTGGCGATGCTTGCGCTCGGCGCGCTGTTCGTGAGCTTGAGCGTCGAGTACGCGCCAGAGGTCTACTCGGTGCTGTTCGGCGAGGTCCTCGGAATCAGCCCCAACGAGATCGCGCCGACCGCGATCCTCGGCGCCCTGTGCATCATCGCGACCGCCGTCCTCTACCGGCCGCTGATGCTCTCCTCCCTGCTTCCCGAGGTGGGAGAGGCGCGCGGCATCAGCAGCTTCCGCATGGAGATGCTGTTCCTCGCCGTGCTCGCCCTCGCGACGACGATGACGGTGCCGGTCGTCGGGACGCTGCTGATCTTCAGCCTCATGATCGGCGCGCCGGCCGCCGCCCGCTCGTTCACCGACCGGCCGCTCGTGGCGATGGGCCTGTCGGTGGCGATCGCGCTGCTGATCGTGTGGATCGCGATCGCGGCCTCCTACGAAACGAACTATCCCGTGGGGTTCTTCGTCGGCGCCGGCAGCGCCATCTCCTACACGATCGGGCGACTCTGCGCCGTATGGCGAAACCGCCGCAAAGGCGCCACAAAACAGGAGCGGATCTCACAATCTCCTGTTTGGGGTGAGAACACGCCCTAGAATCGCCCCATGGCAGAGATCAGTGACGCGCAGCGATGGACAGAGTTGGCGCTGGAGCAGCTGGCGGATGCGGGGTACCGTCGCGGCGGCGCACGGCGGGAGCTTTTGACGTTGATGGGTGAGCAACGCTGCGCATTGACAGCGATCGAGATGGAGCAGGCGCTCGCCGATCGTGGCCGCCGCGTCTCGCGGGCGAGCATCTACCGGATACTCGAGGAGCTCGACGAGATCGGCGTGGTCCAGCGTGTGGAGGTCGGCGGCGGGATGGCGCGCTTCGAGCCCGTCCGGCGCGGTCGCGGACACCATCATCATCTCGTGTGCGACCGCTGTGGCCGGCTTGAGCCGTTCTCCGACGAGGGCCTCGAGCGAGCGATCAAGCGCGTGTCGGAGCGCGTCGCGCTCGATGTCTCAGAGCACGAGGTCGTCCTGCACGGCGCTTGCAACGCCTGCGCCGCCTGACCGGCCCGTGCCCCTTTAGCCGGGCGGGCGGTCAGCGCGCTGCAGGTGGAGATTGCGGCGAGGAATACGGCCGCCAGGATGCCCTGCGCGATCCAGATGATCGTGTTCATTTCTCGACAGCTCCTTGATTCGCGCTCATTCCGCGCGGACGTGGTTGGTGAGTGTGCCCAGGCGGTCGACCTCGACTTCGACCGTGTCGCCGGCGCGTAGGAAGATGCCCTGGGGGCCGCCCACGCCGGCGGGCGTGCCGGTGGCGATGATGTCGCCTGGGAGGAGTGTCATCGTTCTGGAGAGCCAGGCGACGGCGACGGCGACGGAGAAGATGAGGTTGGACGTGTTGCCCTCCTGTACGAGCTTGCCGTTGATCCGTGTGCGCAGGCCGAGGGCGCCGAGCTCGCCGGCCTCGTCGAGCGTGACGAGCGCGGGTCCGCAGGGGGCGAACGTGTCGATCGCCTTGCCGCTTGTCCACAGCGGGTTCTGCAGCTGCAGGTCGCGGGCGCTGACGTCGTTGAACGGCATCGCTCCGGCGAGGTGCGAGAGCGCCTGGTCGGCCTCGACGCGGTGGGTGGGGCGCCCGATCACGACGGCGAGCTCGGCCTCGTAGTCGACATAGTCGGGGTGGGCCGCGGGTAGCAGGATCTCCTCGTCGCTGCCGATCAGGGAGTTGGCGAACTTGGCGAACCACAGCGGCGCCGCCGGTGGCTCCTGCCCGGTCTCGGCTGCGTGGTCGTGGTAGTTCAGGCCGAGGCAGATGATCTTCTCGGGGTCCGGAACGGGCGCCAGCAGGCGCACGCTCTGAAGCGCCAGTCGTTCGTCGCAGGCGGCGGCGCGCTCGCCCAGCGCGACGAGGTCGGCGGCGTCGAGGCGCTCGAGCAGGCCGCGCACCGATCGCGCGGGCGCATCCAGCGCGGAAACCGGGACGAGCTGCTCCTCGACGAGCACGCCGGCCTGCGCGCCAGCGCCGCTGTCGTAGGTGAGCAGGCGCATCGGACTCAGCCCTCGGTGGGGATCTCGACGGGCGGCTGCGCGGGCGCGACCTCGTCGGACATCGCGCGGCGGTGGATCTCGGCGAACGGCTCGCCGGTGGCCGCGGCGGCGGCCACCTGCTCGGCGTCGACGAAGTGCCCGATCGGGTTGGCGTGGAACTCCTCGCTGGTCTGCATCCATTGCTTGGAGGCCGCCCAGTCGCCGAAGTTGTCGCATTGCAGCTCGACGTGGTTGCCGTCGGGGTCCTGGTAGTAGTAGGAGAACGTCATCCCGTGGTCGATGCAGATGGCGGGCGCGATCCCCGCCTCGCGCAGCCGCAGGTAGCTCGCGTTGAGCTCCTCGAAGCTCTCGAACTCGAAGGCGCTGTGGTGCATGCCGGTGCGGGTGTCCTTGTCCGGGTCGTCCGCGAAGCCGGGGAAGGCGAGCAGCGCCACGCGGTGGTTGGCGGCGTCGTTGCTGAGCCAGGCCCCTGTGGCGTCCTGGAAGACGACCTCGGTGCCGACGACCGCGCCGTACCAGTCGATCATCTCCTGCAGGCGGGTGGTCTTCAGGTTGACGTGGTGGAACTTCGGGTGGACCGCGGTGGTTTCGGGCATCGGTGGCTCCTTGTGGTCAGGCGGGGGTCGGGAGGGGCAGCTGCTCGCGCAAATCGTCGACGAGCGCGGGCAGATCGGTGGCGTCTGCGGCGCTGCCGAAGACGTAGAAGTCGGGGCGCACGAGCACCGCGTGCGCCCCGTGCTCGCGCAGCCAGCCGGTGAGGCGCCCGTCGGCGTCGCGCCAGCCGCAGTTGGCGCCGGGGTCGAGCGAGACGACGTGCGTGCCGAGCGCGTCTAGAAGCGCGCGGTCGCGCCCGTCGAGCTCGCCCAGTGGTTCGCCGGCGGCGGCGATGATCAGGGTGAACCCGCCCCCGGTCACGTCGTCGAGCAGCACGTCGCCCGACGGCGTCGCGACGAGACCCTGCACGGACAGGTGGCCGGCCAGCGGCGCGGGCGCGCCGTCGGCGTCGCGGCGCAGCAGCCCGCCGGTGAGCGGCGCGAGCGCGGGCGCGGGTGGAGCTCCCGTGGCGCGTAGCGCAGCGTCGCGCTCGGCGGCGAGACGGGGGTCGAGCTGGCACAGCACGCGCCCGAGCTCGACAGCCAGGGTGATGACCCACTCGTTCTGCGGTTGGCGCTCGGCCTCGACGGTGTCGAGCAGCGCCTCCCCGGCGACGCCGCGCAGCACGAGGTCGAGCTTCCACGCGACGTTGGCGGCGTCGCGCAGCCCCGAGCACAGGCCCTGGCCGAGGAACGGCGGCGTGAGGTGCGCGGCATCGCCCACCAGCAGCGCGCGGCCGTCGCGCATCCGCTCGGCGAGCATCGAGCGGAACTCGTAGACGGCGTGGCGGATCAGCGTCCCGTCGGCGGGCGTGAACCACGGCGCCAGCAGCTCCCAGGCCCGCGCGGCATGCTCGAAGTCGGCGGGGTTCTCGCCGGGGAGCAGCATGAACTCGAAGCGCCGATGGCGGGTGCCGCACTGCATGTGGGTGGTGGGGCGCGTCGGGTCACACCACTGGCACGCAGGGGGGAGGTCGAGCGCGTCGATGTCGTGCGGCTCGAGGTCGACCACCAGCCAGCGCTCCTGGAAGCCGAGGTCGCGGCGGGCGATGCCGCGCTGCTCGCGTACGAAGGAGTTCGCGCCGTCCGCGCCGATCACCCAGCGGGCGCGGATCGACCGGGCCTCGCCAGCCGCGATTCCCTCGGGGCGCTCTCTGCTCGCGCGGCGTACGCGCAGCAGCGCGTGGTCCGGCTCGACGCTCAGCGCCTCGGCGGCCCACCCGCGCTCGACCGTCACAGAGGGCTGTTCGCTGGCGCGGCGCTCGAGCGCCTGCTCGAGCGCCGGCTGGAAGAACATGTAGTCGGGCTCCCAGCCCGAGGCTGTGGGCACGGGCGCCTGCAGCGTCATGAGCGGCTCTCCGTCGGCGCCGTACCAGTGGTAGTCGCGGACGGGCAGCAGCTCGCCGGCCAGCTGGTCGACCACGTCGAGGTCCTGGAGCAGGCGCATGATCTCGTGGTCGAGGTGCACCGCGCGCGGCAGCCGATAGATCTCGGCGAACCGCTCCACCGCGAGCACCGAGTGTCCGCCACGGCCGAGCAGCGCGGCGAGCGCCTGCCCGACCGGCCCGAACCCGACGATCGCGACGTCGACATCGATGTCGTGGGGGGTGGGGCGCATACGCGGTCAGGCCCGAGCGGCCGCGGCGATCGACGTGGCCAGGATCTGGCTGAGAGCGGACGAGAGCTCCTCCAGCGGGTCCTCGCTGGCGTCGACTCGGCGCCAGGCGACGTAGCGGTCGGGGCGCACGAG
>DATJRV010000113.1:0-2357 GCA_035504435.1 Solirubrobacteraceae bacterium | reverse complement strand
GGCGCCTACAAGCTCTCGGAGGTGCGCCGTCAGCTGAACCGTCTGGAGATCGACGCGCTCTCCAAGCTGCGCGGCGGCAACGCCACGGCGTACCTGGCGTTCAAGCAGCACACGCTTCAGAGCTACCTCGACGAGCGCTTCGGCGGTGAGGAAGTCGATGAGGTGGCCAGGGCCGAGGCGGCGGCCGAGTTCAACCAGGGCCGGTTCGCCGCGTGGGCTGAGCGTCCCGACCTTGAGATCTTCACCGGCGAGGACGCCAACCAGGAGGCGATGGCGCAAGCGGTCGCCGACTTCATGCAGATGCGCGACGCGATGCTCGACCGCGCGCAGCAGGCTGCGCTTCAGGGGAGTGCCACGCCGCTGGCGCACGCGCGCGGGATGAACAACATCGCGCTCGTGACCAAGGACAACACGCGGCGCGCGGCGCTGAACCGCATGATCCGCGAGCAGCTCACCGAGCAGGGTGTCCTGACCGGGCATAGGACGATGGGGCGCTTTGAGGATGAGGAGCTTGAGTGGGCGGTCGGCGATCGGGTCATCGCCCGGCGCAACCACAAGGGCTATGACCTGGACAACGGCACGCTCGGGACGATCGTCGAGCTCGACGAGAGCGGGCTGACGCTCGCCGATAACAACGGCAACACACGGCGGTTCGACGCGAACGACCCCGAGCACGTCAAGTACGTCAGCGAGCACCTCGAGCACGCCTACGCGCTGACCGCGCACGGCACGCAGGGCGCGACGCTTCAGTGGGCCGGTGTCGTCGGCCTCCCCGGCGAGTTCTCGCGCGAGTGGGCCTACACCGCGCTTTCGCGCGCCAAGCAGACAACGAGGGTGTACCTGGTGTCGGGGCACACGCAGGGCGAGGAGGAGCGCAAGGAATACGCGACCGTGATGGACGCCGAGACCGACCCTGAGAAGGTGATCGGGCGGCTCGCGGCGCGGATGGACACGCGCGATCTCGAAGAAGCCGCGCTGCTACAGCGCGCGCGCGACGGGCGCCTTGATCTGGGCGCCGACGGCGAGGTCGACGTCAAGGCTGAGGCCGAGTTGCAGGTGGACATCGAGCGCTACCGCGAGGGGCGCTACCAGCTCGCCGGCGAGGCGTTCCACCGCATGCAACGCGGCGAGCCGGTCGGCGGACGGCAGCTCGACGCCTACGCCGATCTCCTCGCGCAGCGGCACACCGTCGAGCGCACCTTCCAGAGCGAGCAGATGCAGGACGCGCTTCAGGCGGCGCGTGACTGGCAGCGGGCCGTCGAGATGATCGAGGAGATCCACCAGCAAGCCGGCGGAAACGACCTCGATTTCGCGCAGCGCCAGAGCATGGAGACGCTGCTCGTCGCGCAGGGGGAGATCACCGCGCGCTACCCGGACCCGCAGGGCATCCTGAACATGCAGACCAGGCATGCCCAAGCGATCAAGACGCTCGATCGGGAGACGGCGCGTGCCAGGGCGGCGGCCGTCGCCGAGCACATCGCCGCGCAGCCCGGGTGGGTGACCGTGGTTGGCACCCAGCCCGCGGGACGTAAGCTGCGCGAAGCGTGGAGCGAGGTCGTCGAGGACCTCGCCGGCCGCTACGTCGACGCGCGCGCCCAGGAAGAGATCGAGCGGCTGCGTGAGGAAGCGGTCGACCGCGCGGCTGACGCGCCTGTCCCGTCAACGGGACAGGCGACGGGCGATCCGCTCGCCGCGGCGCGCGCGGAAGCGCGGTTCACACTCGAGGAGTTGATGGCCAATCCCGATGATCCTGCGCTGCTTCAGGCCGCGTTCGACGCCCGGCGCGTGGCCGAGCAGCTCGAGCTTGACTCCTCACCGCGGTGGCTGACCGGCGCGCTCGGCGAGCGGCCCGCCGACCCCAAGCTCGCCGAACAGTGGGAGACGCTCGGGCGCAGAATGATCGGCCTGCGCGAGAGCAACGGCATCACCAGCGAGATCGACAACGGCTACAGCCGCGCGGACGTCCCGCTGCGCCGCGCGATCGGGCGGTTCCGCGTCCAGGTCGGCCTCGACCAGCCACAGCCAGGCGCGAACCTGGACCGAGGCTTCGAGATCGGCGACTGAACGGCATGCGGGTGCGGAGCCCCTCACTCGACCCGTTGAGCGGCGGGGTACGGTTGGTCAAGTGACGGCAGGGCCGTATGTGACGTTCAGCGAGGATCTGGCTTTCGCGTTTGTCGAGCAGACCGAGCGAACGGCGACGGCCGGGGAGGCGCTCGCATGGCTGGACGCGCGGCTGCGCGACCGGGAGCACCCCGCGGTGCCGACCATCACCGGCTGGGCGCCGGGCCTCGCGCGGGTGGTCAGTCTGGAGGTGTGGGACGAGCATGCCGGCACGCGCGTCGACCGGAGGGCTC
>DATJRV010000112.1:0-1026 GCA_035504435.1 Solirubrobacteraceae bacterium | reverse complement strand
GACGACGAGCGTATCCACCTTCTCCAGAATCTCGAGCGCCTCGGCGTTCTTCACCAGCACGCCCGCCAGCGCGCCGCGGCCCGTGCCGACCATGATCGACATCGGCGTGGCCAGTCCAAGGGCGCACGGGCAGGCGATGATCAGCACCGCGACTGCATTGAGCAGCGCGTGCGCCATTCGCGGCTGCGGGCCGAGGGCAGCCCACGCGGCGAACGTGAGCGCCGCAGCGATCACCACCGCTGGGACGAAATACGACGCCACGCGGTCAGCCAGCTGCTGCACGGGCGCGCGGCTGCGCTGGGCCGCGCTCACCATGCTAACGATCTGTGCGAGCAGAGTTTCGCTGCCCACGCGCTCCGCTCGCATCACGAAGCTGCCCGTGCCGTTCACCGTGCCGCCGGTCACGCGGCTGCCCGTGTTTTTCTCGACCGGGATCGGCTCGCCCGTCACCAGCGATTCGTCGATTGCGCTCGACCCGTCGGTCAGCACGCCGTCGACGGGCACGCGCTCGCCCGGGCGCACGCGGAGCCTATCGCCCGGCGCGATGTGCTCGACGGGCACGTCGATTTCGGTGCCGTCCGCGCGAACGAGGCGCGCCGTTTTCGGCGATAACTTCAGCAGCGAGCGAATCGCGGCGGATGTGCGGCTGCGCGCGCGCAGTTCCAGCACCTGCCCGAGCAGGACGAGCGCGGTGATCATCGCGGCTGCCTCGAAATAGACAGGCACTTGGCCGCCGCCGCTGCGAAACGACGCGGGGAATATCGATGGCGTCATTACGGCGATCACGCTGTAGACGTAAGCCGTCCCGGTGCCGAGCGCGATCAGCGTAAACATATTCAGGCTGCGATTCACGAGCGACGCCCAGCCGCGCGCGAAGAGCGGCCAGCCGCACCAAAGCACGGCCGGCGTCGCCAGCACGAGTTCAGCCCATTCGATGGGGCGGCGCGATCCGACGGCCACGCCGTTCTTTACCCACGCCACCTCAAAGCTGGACATGCCGAGCGCGAGTACGGGAAGCGCCAGCGC
>DATJRV010000111.1:0-94695 GCA_035504435.1 Solirubrobacteraceae bacterium | reverse complement strand
CTTGCGCGCGGCGGTCGGCGCGGTGCCGTTGGCGCCGGTTGTGCCGCCGCCAGAGCCGGCGAACGGCGGGCCGATGACGCGCACGTCGAAGCGCTTGCCGGAGACCTCAACCGAGTACGTCTGCTCGAGCTTCTCGGCCTCATCCTCCGCATCGGCAGGCGGGGGCGGGGGCGGGAACGCGAGCGTCTTCAGCCACTGCCTGTCCTCGAGCAGGTCACGGCAGGTCTCGCCCCTCGCCCACTGCTCGGTGGCGAGCAGCGCCTTGTGGAAGGGGATCAGCGTCCTCAGCTCGCCGATCTCGTATTCGCCGAGCGCGCGCAGCATGCGGGCGGTGGCCTGCTCGCGGTCGGCGTCCCACACGATCAGCTTGGCGACCATCGGGTCGTACATCGGCGAGACCTCGCCGTTTTCCTTGACGCCGGAATCGACGCGCACGCCGGGACCTGTTGGCTCGCGGTAGACGCCGATCTTGCCGGGGGCCGGGGCGAAGTTCTTGGAGGCGTCCTCGGCGTTGATGCGGCACTCGATCGCGTGGCCGCGCAGCTCGATGTCGACCTGAGCGTAGGAGAGTTCCTCGCCGGCGGCGGCTTTGATGCCCTCCTTGACGATGTCCACGCCGGTGGTCATCTCGGTGACGCAGTGCTCGACCTGCACGCGCGTGTTCATCTCCAGGAAGAAGTACTCGGGCTCCTTGTCTTCGCCGGCCGAGAAGAGGCCCTCGATCGTGCCGGCGCCGACGTAGTCGACGGCCTTCGCCGCCTCCACGCCGATCTTGCCGATGCGCTCGCGCATCTGCGGGTCCACGACCCACGCGGGCGCGGGCGACTCCTCGATGACCTTCTGGTGGCGACGCTGGATCGAGCAGTCGCGCTCGCCCAGGTGGATGACGTTGCCGTGGCGGTCGGCCAGCACCTGCACCTCGACATGGCGCGGGTCGGGCAGGTAGCGCTCGAGGTAGACGGTGGGGTCGGAGAAGAACTTCTCGCCTTCGCGGCTGGAGCCCGCGAACGCCGCCTCGAGCTCCTCCTCGGACAGCGCCACGCGGAAGCCCTTGCCGCCGCCGCCGCCGGCAGCCTTCACCGCGACGGGGAAGCCGACGTCCCGCTTGGCGATGCGCAGGGCGTCGGCGACCGTCTCCACGGGCTCGGTGGTCCCCGGCACGATCGGCACGCCCGCCGCCTGCATCAGCTCACGCGCGCGGGTCTTGGAGCCCATCGCCTCGATCGCGCTGGCGGGGGGGCCGATGAACACGACGCCCGCGGCCTCGCACGTCGCGGCGAACGGCGCGTTCTCGGCGAGGAAGCCGTAGCCGGGGTGGATCGCCTCCGCGCCCGCCCGCGCGGCGGCGTCGAGGATCTTCTCCACGTTCAGGTAGTTGTCCGCCGCGGGCCCGTCGCCGAGGTTGTACGCCTCGTCCGCACGCCTGACGTGCGGCGCGTCGCGGTCGAGCTCGCTGTACACGGCCACGCTCGCCACGCCCAGCTCGTCGAGCGCGCGGGCGATGCGGACGGCGATCTCGCCGCGGTTGGCTATCAGGACCTTGCTGAACACCGGCCGCGGAAGCTTAGCGAGGGTCCGCGGTCAAGCAGCGCCCGTCAGCAACGCGCGACACTCTTCCAGCCTGTGTGCCAGTGCCTGCGCGTCGCCGCGGTAGACCGGCCCGATCCCATCGCTCAACAGCTCCTCCAGCGCCGCCACGCCGCGCGCATACAGCGGCGTAGGGCTGACGAGCAGGCCTGCCAGCGCTCCCAGTGCGGATGCGTTGGCGCACACAGCCTGCCGGTTGGGCCGCACATGCCAGCGCCCGTGCGAGACCTGCGCGTTCCACAGCAGGCGGTCGAGATTGTCGGCAAGCGCTATGCGCGAGCTTGGCGAGGTCAGCTGCAGAGCGCGCGCGGCGAGCCGGCGAGAGCTGGCCGGGTCACCGCCGGCGATCAGCGCTCGGTTCAGCCTGCCGGCGCACATTCTCGCCGCCAGCATCGTCAGCGGACCGGGTTCGAGTGTCCGCGCGGCGGGGTGATGCGAGTTCCGGGAAAGGCTCTGCGTGTCGGCGAGAGCGCTACGTTGGGATACCATGACCTTTGACACCTCCAAAACTGGTTAGACGGTGTTGGTAACCTACCATAGAAAGACACTGGTTTCATCGTGAGCACGTGGGAGACGCCCTACGGACTGGATTTGGTGATCGACTTCGTGAACACCCTCGACGTGGATCGCGGCGCGGACGAGCTCCACAGCCCGTCCGCGCTCGACGCGTGGCTTGCCGGGCACGCGCTCACCAGCGCTCCCGCGCCGAGCGCGGGTGATCGCGAGCTGGGCAACGCGGTCGAGCTGCGCGAGGCGCTGCGCACGCTGATGCTCGCCAACAACGGCTGCGCGCACGGCGAGCACGCAGCGGACGACGCGGAATACGGGGCGCGCGAGCTGGAGCTGGCGGGCTGTCGCCTCGAGCGTGCCGCTCGCCGGGGCGAGCTTGGCGTCCATTTCGCGGGTGGCGGCGCGGTGGACCTCGCGCCGAGCGCAGACGGGGTGGACGGCGCGCTCGCGCGTCTACTCGTACCCGTCGCGCGGGCGATGGCGGACGGGAGCTGGCGGCGCGTGAAGGCCTGCCGCGCCGCCGCCTGCGCGTGGGCGTTCTACGACCGCTCGCGCAATCGCTCAGGCGTGTGGTGTGAGATGGCCGTCTGCGGCAACCGCACGAAGGTTCGCGCCTATCGCGAGCGCAGCCCGCGCCCGCCCCGCTGAGTCAGGCCGCCTGCGCCATGATCATCCCCGCGCCGACCGTGCCGTTGCTCGCCTCGTCGATCAGGATGAAGCTGCCCGTGCGGCGGTTGGCCGCGTAGGGGTCGAACACGAGCGGCGCGCTCGTGCGCAGGCGCACGCGGGCGATGTCGTTGAGCTCGAGCGACTCGGGTGCGGCGGTGCGCTCGAGCGTGTGCACGTCCAGGATGTCGTCGATCGCGTCCACGACCGCGGTGGCGGCGCGCGTGGTGTGCTTGAGCACGTAGCGGGAGCCCGGCTGCAGCGCCTGCTCGGCCATCCAGCAGATGTCCGCTTGCAGCTCGCGCGCGACCGTGGGCGCCTCCTCGGGGTGGCAGATGAGCTCGCCACGCGAGACGTCGAGCTCGTCCTCCAGGCGCAGCGTCAGCGACATCGGCGCCGTCGCCTCCTCCAGCTCGCCGTCGTAGGTGTCGATGCCCGCGATCCGCGTGCGCGCCCCCGACGGCAGCACCGCGACCTCGTCGCCCAGGCGCAGCGCGCCGCTTGCCAGCTGCCCGGAGTAGCCGCGGTAGTCGCCGCCGCCGTTCGCCGGCCGCACGACCCACTGCACGGGGAAGCGCGCCGGCTTCTCGTGGGGGTGGTCGTAGGCCACCTCCACCTGCTCCAGCAGCTCCAGCAGCGGCGGGCCGTCGTACCAGGGCATCAGCGCCGAGCGCTCCACCACGTTGTCGCCGTTCAGCGCCGACATCGGCAGGTAGGTGGTCTCGGTCTGCCGCGGGTTCTTGCCGCCTTTGAGCTTGCGCGCGAACTCCTCGAACTCCCGCACGATCTCCTCATAGCGGGCCTGCGCGTAGCCCACGAGGTCCATCTTGTTGATCGCCACCACCATCTGCGGGATGCCCAGCAGCGCGCTGAGGAACGCGTGGCGCTTGGACTGCTCGAGCAGCCCCTTGCGCGCGTCGATCAGCACGACCGCCACATCCGCGGTGGACGCGCCGGTGACCATGTTGCGGGTGTACTGGCGGTGCCCTGGGCAGTCGGCGATGATGAAGCGGCGCTCGGCGGTGGCGAAGTAGCGGTAGGCGACGTCGATCGTGATCCCCTGCTCGCGCTCCGCGCGCAGGCCGTCCGTCAGCAGCGCCAGGTCCAGCGCGCCCTCGCCGCCACGGCGCTCTGACACCTGCGCCACGTGCGCGAGCTGATCCTCGAACACCTGCTTGGAGTCGAACAGCAGCCGCCCGATCAGCGTGCTCTTGCCGTCGTCGACGGAGCCCGCCGTCGTGAAGCGCAGCAGATCGAGGGTCATCGGCCTAGAAGTATCCGGCCTTCTTGCGGTCCTCCATGGCAGCCTCCGAGACGCGGTCATCGGCGCGCGTCTCGCCGCGCTCGGTGAT
Organism: Solirubrobacteraceae bacterium; assembly: GCA_035504435.1. Classification (GTDB taxonomy): domain Bacteria; phylum Actinomycetota; class Thermoleophilia; order Solirubrobacterales; family Solirubrobacteraceae; genus Palsa-744. The sequence goes on along the minus strand of DATJRV010000111.1, from coordinate 90,580 downwards.
GCGCGTGGCGGCGATCTCCAGCACGACCTCCTCCAGCGTCGCCGCCGTCGAGCGCACGCCGCCGGTACAGCTCATGTCGCCCACGGTGCGGTAGCGCACCGTCTCGGGGAACACCTCCTCGCCGTCGATCAGCTCCGTGCCCTCGCGCCACGCGTACAGCATGCCGTCGCGCTGGAACACCGGGCGCTCGTGCGCGAAGTAGATCGAGGGCACCTCCAGGCGCTCCTGGTCGATGTACTCCCACACGTCGAGCTCCGTCCAGTTGGACAGCGGGAACACGCGCACGTGCTCGCCCTTCTTGATGCGCCCGTTGTACAGGTTCCACAGCTCCGGGCGCTGGTTCTTGGGGTCCCACTGGCCGAAGTCGTCGCGGAACGAGAACACGCGCTCCTTCGCCCGCGCGCGCTCCTCGTCGCGGCGCGCGCCGCCGAACGCCGCGTCGAAGTCGTGCGCGGCGATAGCGTCCAGCAGCGTCACCGTCTGCAGCTGGTTGCGCGACGCGCGCGGCCCCGTCTCCTCGACCACGCGGCCCGTGTCGATCGACTCCTGCACGCTCGCCACGATCAGCCGCTCGCCGAGCTCCGCCACGCGCCGGTCGCGGTACTCGATCACCTCGGGGAAGTTGTGCCCGGTGTCCACGTGCATCAGCGGGAACGGGAACGGCGCGGGGCGAAACGCCTTCTCCGCCAGGCGCAGCAGCACGATCGAGTCCTTGCCGCCGCTGAACAGCAGCACCGGACGCTCGAATTCCGCGGCCACCTCGCGCATCACGTGGATCGCCTCCGACTCCAGCGCGCGCAGGTGGCTCAGCTGGGGGCGCGTGGCCACGCTCATCTCGGGACCTCACGACCACGGCGATGGAGGGCAAGCTGTACAAGGACGCAGTGAGCGAAGTGTGCTTCGCACACGAGCGAGCGAGGACGCCGTACAGCGCAGCTATCCATCGACGTGGAGGCCGCACTCGGTCTTCGACGTGCCCGCCCAGCGGCCCTCGCGGCCGGCGCCCGGCTGCGTGCACGGGGCGCAGCCGATCGACTCGTAGCCCTGGTCGTGCAGCGGGTGGTAGGGCAGGTCGCGCTCGTGGATGCGCCGCCAGATGTCCTTGTCGGTCCAGTTGGCCAGCGGGTTGTACTTCCACAGGTCGCGCTTGTGGTCGCGTTCGATCAGCTCGGTGTTCGCGCGCGTGGGGCCCTGCTCGCGGCGGATGCCCGTGATCCACCCCTCGGCGCCGGCCAGCGCGCTCTCCAGCGCCGCCACCTTTGCCACTGAGCAGCAGTGCTCGGGACCGCTCCACGGATTCTGTGGATTGCTCGCGTCCTGCACCTCGATCTGCACGCCGAAGCGCTGCTCGAACGCGCGCCACGTCTGTAGCGTCTCTGCAAACAGGACGCCCGTGTCGATCGTCACGATCCGCACCGCCTTGCCGGGGGCGGTCGGGGTCATCTCCTCATTGAGACGCAGCAGCTCGTCGAGCAGCACCGACTCCTCCTTCTGGAAGGAGCACAGCAGGACTGCGCGCTCACCGTGGCGCGCGGCCTCGCGCAGCGTGTGCGTGAGGCTGAGGCCGGGGTCGAGGTTGGAGGTCACTGACTCTATGTGGGTCTCTAGTGGTGCCATTTGTTGTCGTCGTCTCGCTTCCGCATCGCCTTGAGGTCCGCCGGATCTATACCGCGCACTCGCCCTCGCCCCGCTGTACTTCGAAGGGCACGTTGCGGTTCCAGTCGATGAATTCGTTCATCGTCTCCAGCCCGAAGTCCACGGGCAGCGACAGCTCCTTGACCAGGCCCTCCAGCTCGCCCGTGCCGACGCGCTGCGCGAACGCCCCCCACGCCTCGCCGTCCTGGCGGTTGGCCTCGTAGTGGCGCAGCCAGCGTTCGATCGCCTCCGGTATGCGCTTGGCCGGCAGGCGCAGCTTCAGGCGCTGGCCGAAGGCCACCGGCGCGCCTTCGTAGACGCCGCCCACGTGGGGGATGTACGCGGGGATCTGGTGCTCGCCGACTTTGATCGACGCGCCGTAGAAGCCGATGTCCGCCACGTGGTGCTGCGCGCAGCCGTTGGGGCAGCCGCTCATCTTGATGTGGATCTGGCGCGTCAGCGGGTCGCTGATCCGCATCTGCTCGATGCGCTCCTGCACCGCCTGGTTGAGGCCCATCGAGCTGGTGATGCCGAGCTTGCACGAGTCGGTGCCGGGGCAGGAGACCACGTCGTTGATCTCCCGTGTGCCCGCGTCGCCCAGGCCGAGCTCGCCGAGCGCGCGCCACACGTCGTAGGCGCTCTCGTGGCGCACCCAGCGCAGCAGCAGGTTCTGCTGCACGGTCGTGCGCGCGTAGCCGCCTGCGTATGCGCGCACGATCTGCGCCAGGCCGCGGAACTGCTCGGGCGTGAGGTCGCCGCGCGTGACCTTCACCTCGACCGTCACGAAGCCGTCTTGCTTCTGCGCTTGCACGTTGGCCCGCCGCCAGCGCTCGAACTCGGAGATGTCGCCGTTGGGGCTGCCGTAGCCCTGCGGCGGCGCGGGCGCGGACTCGCGCTCGTCGTCGTTGAACAGGCGGTGCTCGACCGAGAAGTCGCGTTCGGCCACCCAGTCGCCTTCCAGCTCCTCCTCCACCTGGCGGCGCAGCTCGTCGATGCCGAACTTGTCCACGAACACCTTGATGCGCGCCCGCGCCCGGTTGACGCGCAGCCAGTCCTGGCGGTCGAAGATCCTGAACACGGCCTCCGAGAGCTTCAGGTACTCGCCGTCGTCCAGCCCCACGAAGTCGTAGAGGACGGGTGCGGTGCGCGGCATGATCGAGGTGCCGCCGCCGACCAGCATCTGCGCGCCACGCACGGCCTGGCCGTCGATCGTCTTCGTGCGCGCGCGGAAGGCGATGTCGTGGATCTCGGCGATCGCGCGGCCCTGGGGGCTGCCGTCGAACGCCGTCTTGATCTTGCGCGGCATCGCCTGCGTGGTGGGGTGGCGCACGAAGTAGCGCACGTACGCGCCCGCGTAGGGCGTCATGTCGAACAGCTCGTCCGCCGCCACGCCCGCCCACGGGTCGCCGGTGACGTTCCTCACGGTGTTGCCGCAGCCCTCGCGGCTGGACAGCCCCGCCTCGCCCAGCTCGCGGATCGCCAGCTCGGCTTCGGGCAGCGGGATGTGGTGCATCTGGATGTTCTGGCGGGTGGTGATGTGCCCCTTGTTCAGCGGCACGTACTTTTCGACCACGTCCGCGAACGCCTCCAGCTGCTCGGGGGTGATGCCGCCGAACGGCAGCTTCACGCGGATCATCTGCACGTCCGGCTGGCGCTGCCCGTACACGCCCTGCTTGAGGCGAAACTTGATGAACTCGTCTTCAGGAATGTCTCCCGCCAGGAACCTGCCGGCCTCGGTCTTGAAGTCGTCGAACTCGCGCTCGAGGATCGGGATCACGTGGCCGGGCACGTTCTGCAGGACCTCCGGGTCCTCCAGCGTGCCGCGCTGCGCAGAGATGGAACCTGGCTCCATGGGTGCGAAAACCTCCTGGCCCGGGCGCCCCGCCCGGGTGCTGTCGTCGATGGCCGGCTACCGGCGAAAAGCTATTGGGCTAAAGCCTAGCGGGTTTTAGGGGTTTATCCAGTGGCCGCCGAGCGCGGAGTCGGCGATGGTCTCCCAGGGGTCGCGGGAGACAGCTTCCAGGCTTGCCGCCTCGTGCCAGGCGTCGAGCGTCGCAGCGGCGTCGGTGGGAGGCGGGGATGCGGTTGCCCGCATGAAGCGCTCGAGCGCCGCCACGATCGCCGCGGCCTCCTCGGGGGAGGCGTTCGGCGCGATCAGCTTCACAGCGGGATGTTCCCGTGCTTGCGCTTGGGCCCCGGCTCGCGCTTGCCCTGGAGCGTGCGCAGCGCGACGATCAGCCGCGGCCGCGTCTCGTGCGGCACGAGCACGTCGTCGATGTAGCCGCGCTCGGCAGCCGTGTAGGGGTTGGCAAAGCGCGCCTTGTAGTCCTCCATCAGCTTCTTGCGCCGCTCCTCGGGCGTGGGGCTGGCGGCGATGTCGCGGCGGTAGATGATGTTGACGGCGCCCTCCGGCCCCATGACCGCGACCTCGGAGGTGGGCCAGGCGAAGTTGAAGTCCGCGCCGAGGTGCTTGGAGGACATCACGTCGTAGGCGCCGCCGTAGGCCTTGCGGGTGATGATCGTGACCTTCGGCACGGTGGCCTCGGCGAACGCGTACAGCAGCTTGGCGCCGTGGCGGATGATGCCGCCCCACTCCTGGGCGGTGCCGGGGAGGAAGCCGGGCACGTCGCAGAAGGTGAGCAGCGGGATGTTGAACGCGTCGCAGGTGCGCACGAAGCGCGCGGCCTTCTCGGAGGCGGCGATGTCGAGCACGCCGGCGAGCTGGTTGGGCTGGTTGCCGACGATGCCCACCGCGTAGCCGTCCAGGCGCGAGAAGCCGCAGACGATGTTCTTGGCGTAGTGCTCGTGCACCTCGAAGAACTCCTCGTCGTCGACGATCAGCTTGACGACGTCGCGCATGTCGTAGGGCTTGTTGGGGTTGTCGGGGACCACGTGGTCGAGCTCCGGGTCCATGCGCTCGGGGTCGTCGGTGGGCTGCACGCGCGGCGTTGACTGCAGGTTGTTCTGCGGCAGGAAGCTGAGCAGGTAGCGGCAGTCCTCCAGGCACGCGTCCTCGTCGTCTGAGGCGAACTGCGCGACGCCGGACTTGCTGTTGTGCGACATCGCCCCGCCGAGCTCCTCGAAGCCGACTTCCTCGCCGGTGACCGTCTTGATCACGTCGGGCCCGGTGATGAACATGTGCGAGGTCTCCTTGACCATGAAGATGAAGTCGGTGATCGCCGGCGAGTACACCGCGCCGCCCGCGCACGGCCCCATCACGAGGCTGATCTGGGGGATGACGCCCGAGCAGCGCACGTTGCGCAGGAACACGTCGCCGTAGGAGCCGAGCGAGACGACGCCCTCCTGGATGCGCGCGCCGCCGGAGTCGTTGATGCCGATCACCGGGCAGCCGATCTTCGCCGCCAGGTCCATGACCTTGCACATCTTCTCGCCCATCACCTCGCCCAGCGAGCCGCCGAAGACGGTGAAGTCCTGGCTGAACACGCACACGGTGCGCCCGTCGATGGTGCCGTGCCCGGTCACCACCGCGTCGCCCCACGGCCGGTTCTTCTGCATGTCGAAGTCGTACGTGCGGTGGCGCACGAACGTGTCGAGCTCCTGGAAGGAGCCGGGGTCGAGCAGCTTCTCCACGCGCTCGCGCGCCGTGTGCTTGCCGCGTTCGTGCTGCTTGGCCTCGGCCTCCGGGGAGGAGTGGATCGCCGCCTCGCGCAGCTCCTGCAGCTGCGCGAGCTTCTCCTCGTAGGTCTCCGGCGCCTTCTGGCGCGGGGGCTTGCGGTGGCCGCTGGTCGTGGCCGCAAGCAGCGCGGCGTCTGTCTGGCGGTCGTGGGAGCTGGTTGCCATCGGGCGCAGGATGTTATCCGCGCGCCAGCGCTCAGGCGTGGCAGGAGCGGCCCGCCAACTCGGCGCCGGACGCGGCCGGCGCAGGGGTTGGAGACAAAGCGTTCGAATGTTTGAGATCGTGCGGGCGCAAAGTTAGCCTGGGGTGACGATGGCCATAGACGCCGAGATCCTTCGCCGGCCCGTGATCAGGCGCAGCGGGGCCGGGGGGATCGCCCTGCCCGAATGGTCGGCGCCGGCGTGGGCGTCGCTCGGCCTCGTGCTCGCGTTCCTGGGCGTCGCCTGCTGGTGGCTGAGCCAGGACCGCAGCATCCCCGTGTACGACTCGGGCAGCCATCTCAGCTCGGCGATCGCGGCATACGAAGCGCTGGGGTCGGGCCGCCTCGGCAGGGCGCTGACGGCCGCGGCGCCATACCCGCCGCTCACCTTCCTGGTGGGCGCCCTGGGGGTGTTCGCCGGCGGCGTGGACGTTGCGCCGCCGATCATCGCGCAGGACCTCGTGTTCGTGGCGCTGCTGGCGCTCGGCTGCTATCAGGTCGGGCGCCTGGCCTTCGGCTCGACCGCCGGGCTGCTGGCCGTCGTGTTCGCGCTCGGCTCGCCGCTGATCATCGAAGAGTTCCACGAGTTCATGCTCGACGCGCCCGAGGCGGCGATGGTGGCGGTCTCGCTTTGGGCGATCCTTGCCAGCGAACGCTTCTCGCGGCTGGGGGTGTCGGCGCTCGCTGGGCTCGCGGTCGGCCTGGGCATGCTGAGCAAGGAGACGTTCGTGTACTTCCTCGCGGGCGTCGTGCTGGTGGCGCTGATCCGCGGCGGGCGCAGCGCGTGGCGCGGAGCCGCCGTCTTCGCCGCGGTCGCGCTCGTCGTCACCCTGCCCTGGTACCTGTACGAGCTGCCCACGATCCACGCGCTGGGGAACGAGGCCCTCGGCTCCTCCAGCCACCTGTCGACGCTGAAGATCTTCCCGGGCATCGCCCCGCCGCGCCTGTCCGGCGCGAACCTCGCGTGGTACTTCTGGAGCATCGTCAACTGGCAGCTGCTCGTGCCGCTGTTCGCGTTCGCGCTGGCCGGCTTGACCTGGGCTCTGGTCGGGTTCGCTCGCCGGCGCCCCGTCAGCGCAGTCGCCCCCGAGCTCGTGGCCGGCACGCTCGTCTCCTGGCTGATCCTCACCGCGACCTACGTGCACGACCCCCGCTACGCGCTCCCCATGGAGGCGTACTTCGCGGTGCTCGCCGGCGGGTGGATATCCAATCTTCGAGCGCGCAGGCGGCTGGTGGCGGCGGGCGCGCTGGCGCTCGTCGCGCTCGCCAACACGCTGGGTGTCAGCTTCGGCCTCGGAAGCCCGGTGGCGACTGGATCGGAAAACGCCACCTACGAGCAGCAGCCGGGAAGGCTGACGCTCTACTCCAACTACGGCTTCTGGATCGGCCCGCCGCAGACCGCGGGCAAGATGCTCAGCCTGCTGCGCACGCTGCGGCGAGACGGGGTGCGCGAGGTGTGGGTCTCAGAGCAGCAGAGCGAAATCGAATACTCCTACCCCGGGATGCTCGCGCTGGCGCGGATCGCCGGGCTGCACGTGCCCAGCAGCTATCCCAACCCCGACAGGGTGGGCCGCGCCTACGCGTACCTCAGCCGCGGCGAAGCGCTGCCGAGCTTAGAGGACCCGTGCGTCACGCTGAAGAACGGCGCGGGCATCTGGGTGCGCCGTGGCGGCCCACAAGCAAGCGGCGCGTGGGGCTACTGCCCGCTGCGCTCCGGCAGCTCGCGGGTCATGTGACAACAGCCGCCGCGCCCGCCGCGAGACGGTCGAGCGGTCGCTACGCGCGCGAGAACGGCCGGTGGTGCGCCGCGCCCAAGCGATCCAGCACGGCCGTCAGCACCACCGCGATTTCCTCGGCTGCAAGCTCCTCGGCGGCCATCAGTTCGGCGCTCGCCAGCTCGGCGGAGATGTCGCTCGGCGGCTCCGGCGCTGCGAAGGGATGGTGTGTTGCAACCGTCTCCGGCGCCAGGGCCTGCGTGACCGCAGCGAACGCGTCCGATTGCTGGGGCTCGGCCCGATTCGTTCCCTTGGCGCGACGGCGGCCGAACAGCCGCGCGAAGAAGCCGCGCCGCGGTGTCGACGCGGCGTCCAGCTCCGTCTCGACCTCCGGCGCCTGGGGCGCCGGCTCCGTCTGAGGCGCCGGCTCTACCTCGGCACCCGCGGGCGCAGCGGCCGGCGCCGGCGCCTGCGCGCTGCTGAGCTGGCGGCGCGCGCTGAGCGTGACCTTGGTCCCCCAGCCGGACGGCTTGATGGACACGCTGCCCGTGACCTCCTCGGCGGCCCACTCGACGGTGCTCTCGGGCTCCGTGCGCACGATGCGGACCTCGCCGAGCTCGCGCAGGTGGCGCGCGAGCGACTCGGCGTCGCTCAGCTCGGCCCACAGCTCGGGCGGCGACTTGACCAGCGTGCGCTGCACCTCCGATGAGACCATCGCCCCAAGATTCGAGCGATCGCCGGCCAGTCCTCCCTATGCGGCGGCGGGCGTCCCCTGCGCGCGCACGAGCCCGCGCTCGACGATCAGCTCGGCGAGCTCGACCGCGTTGGTGGCGGCGCCCTTGCGCAGGTTGTCGGCGACGATCCACAGGTCGAGCGCGCGCTCGTGGCCGCGGTCGCGGCGGATGCGCCCGACGAACACGCCGTCGTGGCCGGAGGCGTCGATGGCGAGCGGGTAGAGCGCGGCGGCCGGGTCGTCGAGCACGGTCACGCCGGGGGCGGCGGCGAGCAGCTCGCGCGCGCGCTCGGGCGACAGCGGCTCGCGCGTCTGCACGTTGACGGCCTCGGAGTGGCCGTTGACGACGGGCACGCGCACGCAGGTGGCGGACACGCGGATGGCGGGGTCTTCGAGGATCTTGCGCGTCTCGTTGATCAGCTTGAGCTCCTCGTCGGTGTGGTCCTCGCCGGCGGCGAAGCTGCCGGCGTGGGGGAGCGCGTTGAAGGCGATCTGGTGGGCGTACGCGCTGGGCGGCTGGATGTCCGACTGGTGCAGCAGCGCGTGCGACTGGTCGAGCAGCTCATCGACGGCCGCCTTGCCGGTGCCGGAGACCGCCTGGTAGGTGCTGATCACGAGCCGCTCGATGCCGGCGGCGTCGTGGATGGGCTTGAGCGCGACGACCATCTGCATGGTGGAGCAGTTGGGGTTGGCGATGATCCCGCGGTGGGCGTCCAGCGCGTGGGGGTTGACCTCGCTGACGACGAGCGGCACGTCGTCCTGCATGCGCCAGCGTGAGGAGTTGTCGATGACGGTCGCGCCCGCGGCCACGAACCTGGGCGCCCACTCGCCGGAGGTGGGGCCGCCGGCGGAGAACAGCGCGATGTCGAAGCCCTGGATCGCGTCGTCGGAGAGCGCCTGGACGGTGAGATCCTCGCCCCCCGGCCCGGCGCCGGCGAGCACGCGCCCGGCGGAGCGCTCGGAGGCGAACGCCACGAGCTCGCTGGCGGGGAAGCGGCGCTCGCGCAGCAGCTGGAGCATGAGCGTGCCCACCTGGCCGGTGGCGCCGACGACGGCTACGCGGTATCCGTTGCTCATGTTTTCAGGGTACCGGGCGCTCGCGGGGGCCGACGGAGACCACGTCGATCAGGTGAGCCAACCCCTCGAAATCATCCGGGTTGCACGTGTACAGAGGCAGCTGCTTGGACAGCGCGATGGCAGCGATCGGCACGTCCAGCGCGCGCCGCCCGCGCGCGCGACGGCCGGCGGCGGTGACGGCCGCGTACACGCGGCCGTACGCCCGCGCGGCATCCGTGTCGAACGGAAGCGGCTCGAACGTGGCTTCGGCGCGTTGCAGGCGTTCCTGCCGGCGCGCCCGTTCGTCGGTGTCGGTTGTGGCGTGCGGACCGGCAGCGAGCTCGGCGAGGGTGATCGCGGAGATCGCGAGCTCCCCTGGCAGGGCGTCAGGGTCGAGACCTCCCAGGTCGATGACGACGGACGTGTCCAGCAGCCCTCGCCGCCGTGGCTGGTCAGGCACGCGGCGCGATGTCCTGGTCGAGCAGTCGATCGACGTCCGCACGGAAGCGGGCCGAGTCGATGGGCGCGGCGCCGGCGAAGGCCTCGAGCACGGTGGCGGCGGATACGAACTGCCGCCGGCGCGCGGGAGCCAGCTCGCCGACGGGGACGCCGTTGCGCGTGACCACGAAGGATGCGCCGCGGTCGAGCTCGCGCATGATCTCGCCGCTCTCGTTGCGCAGCTCTCGCTGAGTTATCTCCCGTGCCACACAGCCAATGTAGCACGCGTGCTACGCTCTCCCGATCTCCGGCTCCATCCGCTCGGGACCGAACTGGGCGCGGCTGCTCGGGCCCGCGGCTGCGTCAGCTTCCCAGCTGCAGCGCCATGAACAGGATGGTGACGAGCACGAGCGCGCTGAGCGACGAGCCGACGACGGTCAGCCGCCGCACGAGCGCGCGGTACTCGTCGCTCATCGTGACCTCGCCCCCCAAGCTCGCGCCCGCGCCGCTCGCACCGGTGCCCGCGCCCGCGGCGCTCGCCCCAGCGGCGCCCGCGCCCGCGGCGGCGGCGCCCACGGTGCCGGCGCCCACGGCGGCGAGATCGCGCGCGGCCACCTGCTCGGCGCGTTTGGCGGTGGGGATCATGACGGAGCCGACGAGCGCGCCGATGACGATCGCGGCGCCGAGCCCCCACTGCACGAAGAAGTCGCTCCAGAAGTGCCCCTTGCTGGCGAGGTAGATGCCGGCGAGGAGCACGAGCAGCAGCCCGGGATTGACGAGCACGCGCTCGATCGTGTACTCGATGCGGTGCAGCAGCGGCAGCGCGCGCGGGTCGTGGCGGGCGGCGACGGCGAACATGACGGGGTAGGCGAACGTGACGCCGAAGGCGATCACGACGGCCATGATGTGAACGGCGAGAACGACTTCGTAGAAGGAGACGGCAAGGGGTGTGGTTGGCATGAGACCCGCACCCTAAACCGTCTGTGGGGGAGGCGGCTTGCGCCTCGCGCTGAGCGCCCACTGTGCAGCCTGGCGCGCTGGACGGTTCGTCCGCCGCATCCAGAGCGGCTTACTCGGCGGCGCCGATCTGGCCTTCGATGACCTTCTCGGCGAAGCGCAGCATCCCCAGCGCCACCCACGGATACTGCCCGGCGCGCACGCGCAGGCCGACGTCGCCGTTCGGCCTGATGACCTCCACGATCGTGATCACGCGGCCGATCTGGTAGGCGTCGCCGAAGTCCGTTTCGATGGCGTCCATCTCGTCGGCGACTTCCTGCATGAGCTTCGTCCGCGGGTCCGGCTGTTCGCCGCCCGCCGCGCTTCCCTCACTTGCCACAGCCGACCTCCGATCGCACGCGTTTAGAACGTGGGTTGGTATTTGCCGAACACGTCCTGCATCGCCCCGCACACCTCGCCCAGCGAGCAGCGGTCCTTCAGCGCCTGGCGGATGGCCGGCAGCAGGTTCTCGCTGCCGCGGGCGACTGCGCGCAGCTCGTCCAGCCGGTGAGCGACGAGCGCCTGGTCGCGATCCTCCTTGAATAGCTTCAAACGCGCGAGTTGTTCGCGCTCCGACTCGGGGTCCACGCGCAGCAGCTCGGGGACCTCCAGGTCCTCCTCCTGGTAGGCGTTCACGCCCACCACGATGTCCTGGCCGATGCGGTAGCGCTCCTGGTAGCCCCACGCGGACTCGTCGATCTCCTTGGTGATGAACTCGATCGCGTTCACCGAGCCGCCGAGCGCGTCGACCTTCGCGATCAGCGACAGCGCGCGTTGTTCGAGCTCGTCGGTGAGCGCCTCCACGAAGTAGGAGCCAGCGAACGGGTCCACCGTGTCCGCCGCGCCCGACTCGTGCGCGAGGATCTGCTGCGTGCGCACCGCTATTTTGGCGGCGCGCTCGGTGGGCAGCGCCAGCGCCTCGTCGAAGCCGTTGGTGTGCAGCGACTGCGTGCCGCCGCACACGGCCGCGAAGCCCTGCAGCGCCACGCGCACGATGTTGTTCTCCGGCTGCTGCGCCGTCAGCGTGACGCCCCCGGTCTGCGTGTGGAAGCGCAGCATCGTCGCCTTCGGGTTGGTGGCGCCGAAGCGCTCGCGCATGATGTGCGCCCACATGCGCCGCGCCGCGCGGAACTTGGCGACCTCCTGGAAGACGTTGTTGTGGCCGTTGAAGAAGAACGCCAGGCGCGGCGCGAACTCGTCGACGTCCAGTCCCGCCTCGATCGCCGCCTGCACGTAGGCGATCCCCGAGGACAGCGTGAACGCGACCTCCTGCACGGCCGAGCAGCCCTTCTCGCGGAAGTGGTAGCCGGAGATCGAGATCGTGTTCCAGCGCGGCACGCGCTCGTGGCAGTATTGGAAGAGGTCGGTCGTCAGGCGCATCGTGGCCGCGGGCGGGTAGATGTAGTTGCCGCGCGCGATGTACTCCTTGAGCACGTCGTTCTGCGTGGTGCCGCGCAGCTTCTCTGAGGGCACGCCCTGCTCCTCGCCCACGAGCTCGTACAGCAACAGCAGGCACGCGGCGGGCGCGTTGATCGTCATCGACGTCGACACCCGGTCGAGCGGGATGCCGTCGAAGGCCGTGCGCATGTCCTCGATCGTGTCGATCGCCACCCCCGTGCGCCCCACCTCGCCCTGGCAGCGCGGGTTGTCGGAGTCGAGGCCCAGCTGCGTGGGCAGGTCGAAGGCCATCGACAGGCCGGTGGTGCCCTTCGACAGCAGGTAGCGGTAGCGCTCGTTGGACTCCCTGGCGGACGCGTAGCCCGCGTACTGGCGCATGGTCCACGTCTGCTTGCGGTACATCTCGCGGTGCACGCCGCGCGTGTACGGGAACTCGCCCGGCTCGCCCAGCTCGAGCTCCGCCGGGACGTCCGCGTCGGTGTACAGCTCCGCGACCTCGATGCCCGAGTCGGTGAAGCGGCGCGGGTCGTCGGGGCCGATGATCGGCGCGACGGTCAACCGCTCCTCGGCGGCGCGCTCCTCGGCGGTGGCCATGCGCAAAGGATAGTCCCGCGCCCCGTTGCGCCTGCGGCTCCCGTGGCGCCCGGTGCGCGCCGGCCGGCCGGTCGCCCCGGCGCGCCAGCGACTAAGCTCTGCGCCTCAGTGTCCACGTGCCTGGTCACCGGCGGCGCCGGCTTCTTGGGATCGCACCTGTGCGACGCGCTGCTCGCGCGCGGGCACCGCGTGATCTGCGTGGACAACCTGGAGACCGGCTCGCTGGCGAACATCGCGCACATCCGCGACCCCGAGCGCTTCGAGCACCTGAACGTGGACATCATCGACCCGTACTTCGTCGCCGAGCCGGTCGACTTCGTCTACCACCTCGCCTCGCCGGCCTCGCCGATCGACTACCTGCGCCTGCCGCTGCACACGCTGAAGGTCGGCTCCTACGGCACCCACCACACGCTCGGCCTGGCGAAGGCCAAGCGCGCGCGCTTCTTGATCGCCTCCACCAGCGAGGTGTACGGCGACCCGCTCGAACACCCGCAGTCTGAGACCTACTGGGGCCACGTCAACCCGATCGGCCCGCGCGGCGTGTACGACGAGGCGAAGCGCTACGCGGAGGCGCTGACGATGGCCTACCACCGCCAGCAGGGCGTGGACACGGCGATCATCCGCATTTTCAATTCGATCCTCGCCGACGAGCAAGTGCTGTACGACGACGGAACGGAACTTCGACGGGAAACCGCCGAGCAAGCGGCAGCGCGGCTGCTGCCGTACGCCTTTGCCGCCGGGTACGTGCCCTCCCGAGCGCCTATCGGCCACAGCGCAGGCCCGCAGACCATGCAGCCTGCGCTCGAATACCCGCTCGACGGCTATACCGTGCCGGCGTTCGGTCAGGGCGGGCGGCAGCTCGCCGCGTCCGCGACACATCTGATCGCGCATCCGACCGAAGCGCGCTGCTACGAGGTGCGAACGCGCTACGGACGCTCGATTCGGGTCACTGGCGATCATTCCGTCTTCGTCGAGGGTCCCGACGGGGAGCCCTTGCCACGCCCGGTAGACGAGCTGGAACCAGGGGAGCGAATCGCGATTGCGAGACGGATCGAGGTCCCCGAGCGCGACCGCCGGGAGGTGAGCATGCTCGACGTGTGGCGCCGCGCGGAGGCCGATCAGTGGGACCTCGCGGTCGAAGCTGATGGTTTTGGCGAGCGCGTGTGGGCAAGGCGCAGCGAACTCTTCGGCATCCTCGTCTCCCAGCGGCGGAACAGTGGCCCGAATTGGCGCAACGGCGCATGGACGAAGCTCATCAGGATGCGCCGGACCAATCGTGTGCCGCTGCCGGTGCTGTGGCGGATCGTCGACGAGCTGCCGTCGGGTGCCCGAGTTCGTCAGCGCCACGCAGGACGCTCCGTCTCACTGCCGGCCACGATCGAGATCACCGACTCGCTGCTGTGGCTGCTCGGGCTGTGGGTGGCGGAGGGCTCACGGCACGAGAGCACGAAGAACGGGTTCCTCACGATCTCCTGCGATGAGCGGGTGCTCGGCCGGGCTCGGGAGATCATCGAACGAGAGCTCGGCCTGCACGTCGTGTGCGCGCCCGCGAGCGCTGCGCGCGCGGCGTCCATCTTCGTCCACTCCAAGCTGCTGCTGCGGCTCATGGATCACCTGGGCTTCGACAACAACCGCAAGCGGATCCCCGGATGGGTCCTGGGGCTGCCTCTGAGCCGGTTGAAGTGGTTCCTGGAGGGATACCGCGAGGGGGACGGTGTCCACTCAGGGCAGCGGATGGACGAGGGCATCCGCCATGCCTTCGTAACCGTCAGCACTGAGCTGAAGGACGACCTCGTGGTAGCGCTTGCGCGCTTCGGGCTCGTACCATCAGTCGGCCGCTATAAGACACGTATGCGCCATAAGACGGGTGAGCGCACGTATCCATTCTGGACGGTAACGCTCTCCCACGTGTCGCCATGGAATGTCCTGGAGTGGGACGGCGGCGTCAGCCAGAGACTGAACGCCCGTGTCACCGGAGACATCGTGTGGGCAAGAGTCACTGCGGTTGAGGAGGTTGCAGCCACACCACTCGTATACGACTTCTCAGTTCCGGGGTTCGAAAACTTCTGGGCCGGCAGCGGCGTCATGGCAAAGAACACCTACGGCAGCCGCATGCGCCCCCACGACGGCCGCGCGATCCCCACGTTCTTGCGCCAGGCGCTGGACAACCGCTCGATCACGGTGTTCGGCAACGGCAGCCAGACGCGCTCGTTCTGCTACGTGTCCGACCTGATCGCCGGCATGATCGCGCTCGCCGAGTCCGGCTACCACAACCCCGTGAACATCGGCAACCCGGACGAGTTCACGCTGCTGGAGCTGGCGGAGACGATCAAGGAGCTCACGGGGTCGAGCTCGGAGATCGTGTTCGAGGCGCTGCCCGTCGACGACCCCAAGCAGCGCAAGCCGAACATCGAGCTGGCGCGCGAGCTGCTCGGCTGGTCGCCGCAGGTGCCGCTGCGCGAGGGCCTGCAGCGCACGATCGAGCAGTCCGGCGTCGAGCTGCTGATCGGTGGCGGTGCTGCGTAGGACGCCGCGCTCGCCGCGGCGCTCCAGCGTGCGGGCGCGCAACCGCACGTGCAGCGCGCCGCTGAGCCTGCTGCGCGGCCGCTACATCTGCGAGTGTGCGGTGTTGTGAGCAGCGAGATGGGACCGCGCATGTCGGAGGCCTCGGCTCCGTCGCCCACGCCGAGCGTGCCGCGCACGCCGGTCCCGCCGCGCCGTTCGCTGCGCGCGCCGGCGCCGAGCCTGGCGCTGTCGGTGGCCGCGCGACGCGTCGAGCGCTCCGACCGCGACATCCGCAGCAAGCGCCCGCCGGCGCTGTCGCTGCTGATGCGCATGTCCACGCTGTGGCGGCTCGCGCGCGTGACCTCGCTGCTCGCCCTCGACTTCGCCGGCGTGGCGCTCGCGATCTTCACCGCGCTGGTGCTCAAGGAAGCGCTGCACGGCCGCGTGCAGAGCGCCGACGCCTACCACGAGACGCGCCAGTTCCTGGCGTTCGCCTACCTCCTGACCGCGCTGCTGTTCGCGCGCTCGGGCCTGTACGCCCAGCGCGCGCTGCGCCCTGGGCTCTCGCGAATCGTCGGCTCGCTCTTCCAGGTGGCGTTCGTCGCGCTGATCTTCGCGGTCGTCAGCGGCGAACGCTTCTCCAGCTACTACCTGTTCTACGGCTCGCTCGCGTTCGCGATCTTCTACATCGGCTCGCTGCGCGCGGCCTACGAGCACGTCACCGCGGCAGTGCTGCGCAGCGCCGGCTACCAGCGCCGGACGGTGCTCGTGGGCAGCGGCGGGCACGTCGCCGACGTCGCCGGCGCGCTGTCGCGGGCGCTGCACGCGACGAGCGAGCTCGTGGGCTTCCTCGGCCCGGACGCGCTCGAGGTCGACGGCCTGCGCTCGCTGGGCACGCTGGCGGACCTCCGGCGGGTGCTGGGCGAGCAGCGCGTCGACGAGGTGATCATCGCCGACCCGGACTTCCCGCAGGACGACGCGGTGGAGCTCGTCGACCAGTGCCACCGCGCGGGCGTGCGCGTGCGCATCGCGCCGTCGACGATGGAGATCCTGATCCACCGCGCGGAGTTCGTGCCCGGCCAGTCGGTGCCGCTGTTCGAACTCGGGCCGCCGGTGTTCGAAGGCGTCGACTTCGCGCTCAAGCGCACGTTCGACATCGTCGGCGCGACGCTGCTGCTGGTCTTCCTCAGCCCGCTGCTGTTGGCGATCGTGCTGGCCGTGCGCTTGAGCTCGCGCGGGCCGGTGGTGTACCGCTCGATGCGCCGCGGCATCGGCCAGCGCCCGTTTGCGTGCTTGAAGTTCCGCACGATGCACAGCGACGCCGAGCAGTCGCAGGCGGACCTCGAAGCGCTGAACGAGGCCTCGGGCGCGCTGTTCAAGATCCGCGAGGACCCGCGCCTGACGCCCGTGGGACGCTTGCTGCGGCGCTTCTCGCTCGACGAGCTGCCGCAGCTGGTGAACGTGCTGCGCGGCGAGATGTCGCTCGTCGGCCCGCGCCCGCTGCCCGAACGCGACTACGCGATGCTCGAGGACTGGCACCGCAAGCGCTATCTCGTGCTGCCCGGCATCACCGGCCTGTGGCAGGTCTCCGGCCGCTCGGAGCTGGACTTCGACGACCTCGTGCACCTCGACTTCATCTACCTCGAGAACTGGTCGCTGGCGCTCGACCTCACGATCCTGCTGAAGACGATCCCCGCCGTGCTCTCACGGCGCGGGGCCTACTGAGGTCGCAGCAGCGACGAGCGCGTCCTCGCCCCCAGGCGAGCAGCGGGACGCGCGCTCGCGGCCTTCGTCGCGGCGACGGCGCGTGCGTAGACGCCCCAGGTGGCGCGGGCGACGTCATGCCAGTCGCCGTCGGGGCTCGTGGGCACCACCGTCACGCGCTCGCGCACGAGGCCCAGCTCGGCGACGGCTTCGGTGGCGACGAGCTCGTTGGGGACGATCACCTGGACCGCGCGCTGGAGCGCCAGCCTGCGCATGCGCAGGTGCAGGCCGCCGCAGCGCAGGCGCTCGCTGCGGCGCTTGAGCGCGGCGAGGTCGTGGATGGTGACGACCATCGGGCAGGGGCTGTGCAGCATCGCGCCGTCGATCCACGGCGCGTGGAAGACGTCCGCGTTGCGCGCGGCGGCGAGCGCAGAGGGACGGTGCGCCTGCACGAGCTGGTCGCTCGCCGCGGCGGTCTCGCCGAGCGCCGCCAGCAGGCGGCGCGAATAGCGTCCCACGCCCTCCGGATCGGCGACCGGGCGGCTGTCGAACGCGACCCTCACGTCAGCCTTGCACCGTCACGCAGTCCCCGAGGGCCGTGCATTGGCGCCAACACTATTCGCTTCGCCGACGGATGAACAGGTTTGACACGCTTGCTGCATGACGGGGCGCGATTATCACGAGCAGCTCTGGCGGCAGCTGCCGGAAGGGCTGGAGCCATCCGACTTCGCCCTGCGCAGGCGCTTCCTGCTCGCACACGTGCACGCCGGCGAGCGGGTGCTGGACGTCGGCTGCGGCGAAGGGCGCTTCACGACCGAGCTCGTGCGCGCGGGCGCCGACGCGGTGGGCGTGGACGTCGCCGAGGAGCCGCTGCGGCGCGCGCGGGCGCGCGATCCCGAGCTCGACCTGCGCATCGTGCCCGCCGCAGGAGGGTGGGAGCTCGCGGATGCGAGCTTCGACGTGGTGTGGGCGGGCGAGGTGATCGAGCACGTGGCCGACACCGCCGTGTGGCTGTCGGAAGTCCGGCGGGTGCTGCGCTCGGGCGGGCGCCTGCTGGTGAGCACGCCGGCCCACGGGCGCGTGGCGCTCGCACGTCTGGCGCTCTCCAAGCGCGCCTTCGCCGCGCACTTCGACCCGCTCGGCGATCACCTGCGCTTCTACAGCCGCGAGACGCTCACGGAGCTGCTGGACGGGTTCGGCTTCGCGTCGCTCGAAGTCCACCCAGCCGCCGGAGCTCCCGGAGCAGGCCGTGTGCTGCTGGCGAGCGCGATCCGCGCGCGGTTTTGAGCCGCGCCCCGCGCACCGCGCCGGCGCCCCGGCGGGCCGTGCTCGGGTGGGCCGTGCTCGGGTGGGCCGCGCTCTGGCTGGCCGCGCTCCGCAGGCGCGCCTGCGCTTCGAGCGCCTGGATGTAGTCGTTGTGCACTTCGATCGCCGCGCGGTTGCCCGCCGCGATCGCTTCCGGGGAGACGGACTCGGGATCGAGGTAGATGGCCGCCTGCAGAGCTTTGACCGCGGCAGCAGGATCGCCGGTCAGCTGGAAGCGGCCGAGTTCCAGCCACGTTTGCGGGTTGGACGGCTGCAGCCGGACGGCCCGTTCGAGCGTGGCTCGCGCGCGCTGGCGCTCGCCGGCGACGCGCTGGACGGTGGACAGCGTGAACAGCGCTTCAACCGACAGCGGGTCGCGCGAGACGGCGCTCTCGGCGGCCGCCAGCGCGCTGCTCGGGCTGTGCGCGAGCAGCGCGAGCGCCTGCTGGTTGGCTTCTTCCGCACGTTGCGGCTGCCACTCCGACCACGCGGCCAGCAGCGCCGCCACGACCACCAGCGCGGCCAGCGTCACGCGCACGTAGCCGGCGCGCGAGGGGCGCGTCCGCCGGTGCGGCTCGGCCACGAGCTCGCCGCGGCCGGCGAGCCAGCCGGCGCACAGCAACGCCACGCAGGCGTCGCCGGGCACGTACCACGTCCAGTCGACGAACGAGTGCACGCCGAACGTGACCACCAGGCAGAGCATCGCCAGCATGCCGACCCGCTCGGGGGTGTAGCGGGTGAGCGCTGGCTCGTGCAGGCGCCGCCAGCCGGGGCGCTGCCCGGAGCGCAGCTGGCGCCACGCCCGCCAACGCGTCCAGCGACGGTTGAACGGGTGCGTCGCGCGGCCGGCGGCGGCCATCCACGTGAGCAGCAGCGCGAGCGCCAGCGCCAGGCCGACGAGGCCGAGGTCGGCGAGCGTCTGCACGACGAAGCCGTGCGCGTGGCGGACTTCCAGCGTCTGTGTTTCGTAGCGCAGATGGGCGATGGCGAAGCCTTCGGCGCCCACGCCGAGCAGCGGGTGCGCGTCGAACACCTGCAGCGCCTCCTTCCAGTAGCGCGCGCGCACGCTCGCCACCGCGGTGAGCCGTCCCGGCGTGTTGGGGGGCGGTTTTGCGTTGGGGTCGGTGAGCGCGTGGAAGTCGTGCGCGATCGTGCCCGTGAAGCCGCGCTGGCTGTGCGCCAGCGCGCCGGCGAACGCCACCAGCGCGAGCACCAGCGCCGCCAGCAGGACGGCGCCGGCGCGCCGGCGCACGAACGGCGAGGGTGCGCGGCGCGCGGTGGTGAAGCCGATCGCCACCCCCGCGAGCGCGAGCAGCACGAGCATCGCCGCCAGCAGCGCGCCCAGCTCGTGCCCGGCGCTGGTGCGTTCGGCGAGCGGCACGCCTTCGGAGCTGAGCGCATGGCGCGAGAAGTCCCACCCGACGACCACCGCCGCCCCCAGCCCGCCGACGAGCAACAGCGCGGCGCTGCGCAGCCGCAACGGCACCACGCAGAACCACAGCGCCAGCCCGAGCGCGAGCGCCGCGAGCGCGCCGCGCGAGTAGGCGAGCGCGAGCGTCACCAGCGCCAGGCAGACGGCGGGGTAGGCGAGCGCGCGCAGCAGCGCGTGGCCGTCACGGCGGGCGCCCAGCCACAGGCAGCAGAGCACGCCCAGCGCGGCGCTCAGGCCGACCGCGTTCCAGTAGCCGTACGGTTCGTTCAGGCGGGCGAAGCTGTTGGACGGGTCGAGGCTGTCGGGGAAGACCTTCGTCAGCGCCGCGTAGCCGCACACGATCGTCGCCGCCAGCGTCAAGCCGCCGAGCAGCGCCGGCCAGCGCGTGGGCGCGACGTGCGCGAGCGCGACGCCGGCGCAGAACACGCCCGCGTACGCGAGCATCCGCCCGGAGTCCTGCCAGCTGCTGTCCGGCTGCACCGACCACACGATCGACAGCGCCGTGAGCATCGCGAATCCGAGCAGCAGCGCAGCCGGCCACAACCCGTGCACGCGCCCACGCGCGGGCGCCACGATCACGCTGGCGCCGATCAGCAGGCCGGCGCCCACCGTGAGCACCATCTCGATGGAGGTCATCGGCCCGAGTTTCAGCCCGCCCTTGGCGTAGAACGTGATCCAGCAGAAGAGCGCCGCAACCGCGAGCGCCGTCCACCACAGCCGCTGCCAAGCGCCGGCCAGGCGGGAGCCGGCAGCTTGCGGCGCCGCTGCGTCGGGGGCGGGCGCCGGGGCGCGCGGCTGGCGGGCGCCGGGCGCCGACGCGAGCTCAGTCGGCGCGGCCACGGGCACGCTTGCGCAGCGCCCCTCCCGCCACCAGCAGCAGGCCGGCGAGCAGGAACGCGAGGATCGTGAGCACCGGCGTGGGCAGCGCGCTCAGCGCGGAGGCGACGTCCACGTGGACCACGCCCGGGTGCACCACCTGGCCGCTGCCCAGCTGCACAGGTTCAGAGCCGGCGTGCTGGGCGTGCACGATCGCCCGCTGCTCGGCGGGCGTGGCGGCGAGCGGTGCCGCTGCCGCGCCCAGGCCGCTGGCGCCACCGCCGCCGCCGCGGCCCGCCGCCGCCGCCGCCAGCTCGGCTTCGCGGATGCGCGACGAGCAGCTGCCGTACTCGACGGTGTCCGCTTCCAGCTCTTCGAGCGCTTTCTTGTAGTCGCTCTGGCTGAAGCCGCTCAGCGATTCGTTGTGCGTGCAGCGCAGGATGATCCTTTCGCCGATGTCCGCCCGCGCGGATGCAGCGATGGTGAGCAGCGCGAGCGCGAGCAGCGCGGCAAGCGCGCCAGCGCGCACGCCGGCCGGTCGAGTCCGCAGGGGGGCGCTCGATCGGCTCTGCAGGCGGGCGAGGCTCATAGCTGCGGCGCCCAACGCTACCAGTGCCCGCGGGAGACGCCCAGGCTGGACAGCGCCCGCGAGAAGCCCTCCGCCCACGCGTCGTAGCTGTAGGCGAGCACGTCCTGCGCCCCCGCTGCGCCCATGCGTGCCCGCAGCTGCGCGTCTGCCGCCAGCCGCATGATCGCCTCCGCGAGGGCGTGACTGTCGCCGGCGCGCACGATCAGCCCGTTCTCGCCATGCTCCACCAGGCCGCCGGCGGCGGCGCCCACAGCGTCGGTGGCGATCACAGCGAGCCCCTGGTTCATGGCCTCGTTCACAACCAACCCCCACGGCTCGCGAAAGGTGCGGGTGCGCACCGACGGCACGACCAGCACGTGGCAGGCCCCGTACACGTCGCGCAGGCGCGGCGGATCGAGCGTGCCGAGGCACGCGACCGGCGCGCGCGGTCGGGCACCGGCGTCTGCGTCGAGCCCGCCGAGCAGCGGCGAGCCGCGTGTCACGCCGGCGAGCACGAGCGCGGCGCCTGCGTCCGCGGGCGCGGCGTCAGCGCCGGCGAGCGCGGCATCGGCATCGGCGAGCTCGGCATCGGCATCGGCGAGCGCGGCACCGCTGTCGGCGAGCGCGCTGCCTGCCGCGCGCCACGCGTCCGCCAGCACGCCCAATCCCTTTTCGGGCGCCGCTCGGCCGACGAACAGGAACCTGACAGCGGCCCCTGCGGGCCAGCCCGGCTCTTGCGGCGCGCCGGACACGCGCGCGCGCCAGAACTGGTTGTCGACGGACTGCGCCGCCACGTACACGTTGCGCGCCCCGCGCGCGCTGACGTACGCGCTGACGTGCGGCCCGTAGGTGACGACGGCGTCGGCGGAGCGGTACAGGCGCGCGAGCGGCAGGTAGGTGAGCGCGTGCGCTGCGCTGCGCGGGTGCGCCCACAGGGACGCCCACAGGATCACCGGCACGCGCGCCCGACGTGCGCCGGCCCACGTGGCCAGCGGCGCGAGACGCCCGCCGGTGGGGCAGACGACCGCGCGGTAGCGACCGCTGGCGGCGAGCGCGGCGAGCTGGTGGGGACGCACGTGCACGTGCGGGACCGGCAGCTTCGCGGGCGTTGGCATTCCCCCGTGGGTGGAGCGCCCGCCGAACAGCGCGAGCTCGATGCCCTCGCGCTCGTGCAGGCGCGCAAGCGCACCCACGCGGTAGGCGGGCGCGTGGCCGGCGACGAACAGGACGGGCTTCGCCACGGGGTTCACGACCGGCCTCACGCGCGCGGCCCGTTGATCCTCACGCGGTGCTGCGTCACGCGGTGCTGCGTCACGCGGTGCTGCGTCATGCGGTGCTGCGCGAGCACGTCGCGGTAGGCGGCGAGCGTGTCCTGCCCGCAACGCTCCCAGGTGAAGTGCGCCGCCACCGTGGCGCGCGCGCGCTGTCCGGCCTCGCGCAGCCGGTGGGGGTCGGACAGGAGCTCGTCGATGCGCTGCGTGAGCCGCTCGATGTCGCCGGGCGGCACGAGCAGGAAGCCGTCGCCCGCCGCCGCGATCTCCTCCGGGCCGGGCTCGCCACGGCAGCCGATGGCGGGCACGCCGGCGGCCATCGCCTCGACGTAGGCGACGCCGAACGCCTCCTCGGTGGAGGGCATCACGAACAGCGTGCAGCCGCGCGCCAGCTCGATCGCCTCCGTGGGGGGCAGCTGGCCGTGGAAGTCGACGCGCCCGGCGACGCCGAGGCGGGCTGCGAGCCCTTCCAGGGCGACCCGCTCGGGGCCGTCGCCGATCACCGCATAGCGCAGCGTGGGATGGCGCGGGCCGAGCACGGCCAGCGCGCGCAGCACGTCGGCGTGGCGCTTGCGCGCCACCAGGTGCGCGACGGTGACGAGCGTCGGCGGCGCGGTTGCGGTTGGTGGAGCGAGTGGAGCGGGTGGAGCGGGTGGAGTGGGTGGAGCGGGTGGGCTCCCACTCCTTCCGCCACGCACAGCGGATGGCAGGTCGGCGCCGAGATGCACCACGCGGGCCTCGCGTGCGCCGTGGCCCAGGGCGAGCTCGGCGATGCCGTGGCTGTTGGCAAGCACGAGCGCCGCCGCACCCAAGCTCCTGGCGACTGCGTCGGCCCCGGCGCGGTCGCGCCGGGCGGTGTGCAGCACGTCGCCCCCGTGCACGGACACGATCAGCGGCTGCCTGAGACGCGCCCGGCGAACCGCGTCGCCGGCCGGCACGGCGTTGTGCGCGTGGACCAATTCGAACGGGAAGGAGCGCGCGAGCACACGCAGCGCGAGCCCCAGCGCCGGCGCCGCCCACGCCCCCCAGGCCGGGTAGTGGCGGTCGCGCGGTGGGGAGACGTATGGGACGTACGTGACGGCCAGCCCGTCGCGCGTCTGCCGGCGCGGCTCGCGCACGCGTTCGGCGAGCGCGCGCGCAGCGCGCGCGAACGACGGCGCGCCGGCGGGGCCGGCGGCGAGCGTGGCGCGGGGCGGCACCAGCCGGTGCAGCACGAGCACGCGCAGCTGCGCGCCGGCGTCGCGTGCGGCGAGCGCCTGGCGGTGCGCCCACACGCCGAGCACGGGGTCGCGCTGGCTGGGATAGAACTCGGCCACGACCACCACGCGCGCGGGAGTGCGTTCCGCGTCGCTCACTTCGGAGTCGCTCGCCAGCTGCGATGGGTGGTGAGCGTGCGTTCCGCCTCGCGCGCGCTCAGGTAGGGACGTTCGGCCAGGAACGCGCGCGCCTCCGCGACGGCGTCCTCGCGCGCGTAGGCCGCTGCGGCGGGGGCGGCGAGGTGGCGGATGGGGACGGCGTCGACGACGCCGCACCGCCAGCCGTGCGCGCGGGCGAGCGCCGCCCAGTGGACGTCCAGGCCCCAGCCCATGCGCAGCTCGGGGAACGGCAGCAGCACCGCGAACGTGCGCGCGGCAAACGCCGTCACGGGGCCGATCTCGACGAACGCCGTCTCGCGCACGACGCTGCGCGCCCGCCGGCGGGTGACCCGCCAAGCTGCGTGCGAGCACAGGCGGTGGGCGGGCTGCGCGAGCGCGAGCGAGAAGCGCTCGCACAGGAACAGGAAGCAGTCGAGGAAGCCGCGCGGCAGCTCGACGTCGTCGTCGACCACCACCAGCCAGTCGTAGTCCGTGACTGGAGTCCCACCCTCCCGTGCATCGAGCAGCCGGTTGAGGCTCTCGAACTTTCCCCGCCCTTCCGGCGGGCAGCTGCACAGCTCGACGTCGTGGCGCGAGCGCAACAGCTCGGCGTCGACCGCCTGTGCGAGCTGCAGCCGCTCGGGGCGCTGCACGCTCAACGCGAGCACCCGCCGCAGCGGCGGCGCGTGGCGGGCCGCGAGCCCCAGGCGCAGGCGTCTGGCGCTGAGGGCTTCGTACGCGTCGATGCTCGCGTCGCGGGCGTCGCGCAGCAGCGCGTCAAAGCCGCCGACCGTGCCGCTGGCGCCCGACAGGAAGTCCTCGCCGGCGCGCGCATGGGGCTGGCCGGCGCCGGTGCCCGCGGCCGCGCCGGCGGCGGCGGTGCGACGGGCGGCCGCGCCGGCGGCGCCGGTGCGACGGGTGGCCGTGCGTTCGTGCAGCCCTTCGCGCAGGCGGCCCGCGCTGTGGGCGACCATCGTCAGGCCGGCAGGGCAGCGGTAGCGCAGGACATGCCCCGCGCAGCCGGCGAGCGTGGCGAGCTCGCGCGTGAGCGAAGGCGCGCGCCCGCGGCGCGCGTCGAAGCGCCGCGCTGCCAGCCCGCGCGCGTAGGACCCGCGCGCGAGCGAGCGCAGGCGCGCGTCGGCGCCCACACGGCGGTGCTCGACGGCGGCCCCCGCCACGTACAGCACGCGCGCGCCGGGCGTACGCGCGCGCAGGCGTTCCTGCCACTCCTGCTCGTCGCCGCCGTGCTCGAGCGACACGTCGAACGGCCCCACGCGCGCGAGCGCGCTGCGGCGGATCGCCATGTTCGCGCCCCACGCGAACTGTGCGTCGGTGTCGGCGCTGCCGAGCTCGAGCGTGGTGATCGGCGGGCGCTCGCGCCCGCAAGAACGAGAACCCCACCCACCCGGACCGTTCAGGCGCGCTTGGATGGGGCCGGTGAAGACATCCACCTGCGGGTGCTCGCGCGCGGCGCGCAGCAGCGCGTCGAGCCACCCGGCGCTGACGCGCACGTCGTCGTCGACGAACACGACGAGCCCGCCGCTCGAGTGCTCCACGCCGGTGTTGCGCGCGACGTTCAGCCCCTGCGGGCGCGGGTGCGGCTGATAGCGCGCGCCAAAGCGCGCAGCCAGCGCGCGGGCACTCTGTGACTCGCCGGCGTCGTCCACCACCAGCACCTCCGCACCCAGCCGGGCGGCTTCACGGGCGAGCGAGTCGAGCGCGACCTCCAGGTAGGGAAGGCGCTCGCGGGTGGGGATCACGATGGAGGCTGGCGGGGCCACGGCTGGCAGAGAGTCTAGGTTTGGCGCCAGCATGGTCCTGTTCCTGCACAACCGCTATCGCACCACCGGCGGCGAGGAGCGCGCGGTGGACGATCTGCTGTGGCTCGTGCGCGAGCACCTGGGCGAGCCGGCGGAGCTGCTCGCGCGCGACTCCGCGCGGGTGGGGCGCACGCGTGCTGCGCTCGGCTTGCTGCGCGGCGGGCTCGAGCCCCGCGAAGTCGCCGCCGCGGTGCGCCTCAGCGGCGCGCGCGTGCTGCACGCGCACAACCTGCAGCCGACGCTCGGCTGGCGTGCGCTGGCCGCTGCGCGCGCGGCGGGCGCACGGGTTGTGCTCCACCTGCACCAGTACCGCCTGGTGTGCGCCACCGGCGTGTGTTACACGCGCGGCGCCGAGTGCACGCGCTGCCACGCGCGCAACACGCTCCCCGGCGTGCGGCTGAACTGCCGCGCCAGCGTGCCGGAGGCGCTCGCGTACGGAGCCTCGCTGGCGCTCTGGCAACGGCGGCTGGTGGCGCAGGCGGACGCGGTGATCGTCCCCAGCGCGTTCGCCCGCGAGCGCCTGCGGGAGCTGGGGGCGCCGCTGCCGTGGGAGCGGGTGCACGTGCTGGCGCCGCCGCTGCGCGCGTTGGCGCAGGCGCCCAGCGGCGACTCCCAGCCGGCGCTCGCCGGTCCGGCGGTGTCGCCCGCCGTGGCGGCGCCAACCGCCGCTGATCCAGGGACGTCCACCGCGGGTGACGCCGGCATGGGCGCGTACGCGCTGGTCGTCGCGCGCCTGGCGCCGGAGAAGGGCGTGGACGTGGCGATCCACGCGTGCAGGATGGCGGGCGTGCCGCTGGTGGTGGCCGGAGACGGCCCGGAGCGCGCGGCCCTGGTCGAGCAGGCGGGCGCGGGGGACGTCAGCTTTGTCGGCCGGGTCGACGACGCCACCCTGGCGAGGCTGCGCGCGGGGGCGTCGATCGCGCTCGTTCCGTCGCGCTCGGGAGAGTCGTTTGGGCTGGCGGCGGCGGAGGCGATGGCCGCGGGGCTGCCGCTGGTTGCCAGCCGCGTGGGCGCGCTCCCCGAGCTGGTGGACGCGGAGGCGCTCGTGGCGCCCGAGGACCCCGCCGCGCTGGCGCAGGCGATCGAACGTCTGGCGGGGGATCGGCTGCTTGGCGAGCGTGGCCGCGAGCGGGTGCGCGTGGTGTGCGCCCCGGAGGCGGTGGCGCGCGCGCTGGCGGCGGTGTACGGCGGGGCTTAAGCTGCGCTCGTGTCAACCGCCAGCAGCGCGCTCATCACCGGTATCACCGGCCAGGACGGTTCGTTCCTGGCGGAGCTGCTGCTGGAGAAGGGCTATGCGGTGACGGGTGTGATGCGGGAGGAGCCGGGCTGCTCGCTCGGGTGCAGTGAGCACCTGCGCCGGCGGATACAGCTCGTGCACGGCGACCTGCTCGCGCCGGACACGCTGCGGACGGCGATCGACGAGGTGCGCCCGCGCGAGATCTACCATCTGGCGGCGCCGTCGTTCGTGCCTGCCTCATGGGGGCATCCGGAGGAGACGATGCGCGCGATCATCGGCTCGTGCGCGGCGATCCTCGAGGCTGTGCGGGACGTCGATCGCAGCATGCGGGTGTTCGTGTCGGCCTCCGGGGCGATCTTCGGCGAAACGAGCGAGAGTCCCCAGCGCGAGGACACGCCGTGCAGACCTACGAACCCGTATGCGATCGCCAAGCTGTCAGCGCATCAACTGCTGGGCGTGCTGCGTGCGCACGACGGGCTGCATGCGAGCTCGGGGATCACGTTCAACCACGAGTCCGAGCGCCGGCCAGAGCGGTTCGTCTCGCGCAAGGTCACCCGCGCGGCGGCGGCGATCAGCCTCGGCTATCAGGAGGAGCTGACGCTCGGCGCGCTGGACGCCGTACGCGACTGGTCGTTCGCCGGCGACATCATGCACGGGGCGTGGCTGATGCTCCAGCAGGAGCACCCGGACGACTACGTGCTCGCCAGCGGTGTGGCGCACACGGTACGGGAGCTGGCGCAGATAGCGTTCGCGTGCGTGGGGCTGGACGCCGAGCGCTACGTGCGCGTGGACGGCGGGCTGGTGCGTCCGCCGGAGGCGGCGCCGAGCGTGGGCGACCCGACGAAGGCGCGCGCGCAGCTTGGGTGGGAGCCACGTGTGGGCTTCGCCGACTTGATCGAGCGGATGGTCCGCGCCGACGTGCGCTCGTTGCAGGCCACAGCCGCCGCCACCTGAGTCCCCTACACTGCCCGACTGAATGACCTCCGTGGGTGTGATCGGGCTGGGTTACGTGGGCTTGCCGCTCGCCGTGGCGTTCGCGGAGTCGGGCTGCGAGGTGATCGCCGTGGACGTGGACGCGCGCAAGGTGGAGGCGATCCACGCGGGCGAGTCCTACATCGAGGACGTGCCCTCGGAGCTGTTGCGCGAACACGCGGAGCGGATCAACGCGGACACCCGCTACGCGCGGCTGGAGCGGGCGGACGCGGTGCTGGTGTGCGTGCCCACGCCGCTGACGGCCAACCGTGAGCCGGACCTCATGCCGCTGCTGGACTCGACGCGCGCGCTGGCGGGAATCCTGCAGGCCGGACAGCTGGTGGTGCTCGAGTCGACCACGTATCCCGGCACGACACGCGAGCGCGTGGCGCCGTTGCTGGAGGAGTCGGGGCTGAAGGCGGGGACGGACTTCCACCTCGCGTTCTCGCCCGAGCGCGTGGACCCCGGCCGCACGGACTACACGCTGCGCAACACCCCCAAGGTGGTGGGTGGGCTGACCGACGCGTGCGCGGAGCGCGCACGGGAGCTGTACAGCATCGTGTGCGACCGGGTGATACGCGTGTCGAGCCCCGAGGCCGCGGAGCTGACGAAGCTGCTGGAGAACATCTTCCGCTCCGTGAACATCGCGCTGGTCAACGAACTGGCGATGCTGACCGACCGCATGGGGATCGACATCTGGGAGGTCGTCGACGCCGCCGCGACGAAGCCGTACGGCTTCATGCGCTTCGAGCCGGGTCCCGGCATGGGCGGGCACTGCCTGCCGGTCGACCCCTTCTACCTGAGCTGGCGCGCGCGCGAGTTCGACATGGCGACGGAGTTCATCGAGCTCGCCGGCAAGGTCAACCAGCAGATGCCCTACCACTGCGTGGCGAAGGTGCAGCGGGCGCTGAACGAAACCGGCATGTCGGTGAAAGGCGCGCGCGTGACGGTCGTGGGGGTCAGCTACAAGCCAGGCGTGGGCGATGTGCGCGAGTCGCCTGCGCTGAAGATCATCGCGCTGCTGCAAGGGCTCGGCGCGGAGGTCCTCTACCACGACCCGCACGTGCCCAGCCTGTCCGAGCTCGGGCTCGCGAGCACGCCGCTCGAGGACGCGGTGGCCGACGCGGACCTGGCGCTGATCGTGACCGCGCATCCGGGCGTGGACAACGAGCTGATCGCGCAGCGCGCGCACCTGGTGGTGGATCTGCGCGGCGTCACGCGCGCGTCGAGCACCGCCAACGTAGTCCGGCTGTGAGACTGTGAGACTGTGAGTCACAGCTTCGCCGACGCCACTGCTGAGGGCAGCCAGGAGGCAGCGGCCGTGCCGGCGCCGCTGCTCGCCGCCGGCGTGCAGGTCGGCGAGGGCGTGTCGTTCGGTGCGTACGTGGTGGTGCACGAGGGCACGGTGATCGGCGCCGGCTGCTCGATCGAGGACCACGCGGTGCTGGGCAAGCGCCCGCGGCTCGCGCGCCATTCGAGCGCCGCCGGCGAGGTGCGCGCGCTGGAGCTGGGCGCGCGCGCGAGCGTGGGCACCGGCGCGGTCGTGTTCGCGGGCGCGAGCGTCGGCGAGGAGGCGATCCTCGGCGACCAGACGTTCGTGCGCGAGCGCACGAGCATCGGTGCGGGCTCGGTGATCGGCCGCGGAAGCGTGGTCGACAACGACGTGCGCGTGGGCGAGCGCGTGCGCGTGCAGACGAACGTGTACCTGACGGCTTTCACGGTGATCGAGGACGACGTGTTCGTGGGTCCCGGCGTGCTCACGACCAACGACCACACGATGGCCCGCCACGGGCCGGACGAGCCGATCCGTGGCGCGATCCTGCGTCGCGCGTGCCGCGTGGGCGGCGCCGCGGTGCTGACGCCAGGGGTGGAGGTCGGCGAGGAGGCGTTCATCGCCGCCGGCGCGGTGGTCACGCGCGACGTCCCCGCGCGTGCGGTCGTCATGGGGGTGCCCGCGCGCGTCGTGCGCGAAGTCGGTGAGGAGGACATGCTC
Organism: Solirubrobacteraceae bacterium; assembly: GCA_035504435.1. Classification (GTDB taxonomy): domain Bacteria; phylum Actinomycetota; class Thermoleophilia; order Solirubrobacterales; family Solirubrobacteraceae; genus Palsa-744. The sequence goes on along the minus strand of DATJRV010000111.1, from coordinate 61,201 downwards.
GAACGCTGGCGGTAGGCGAGCGCCGAGCGGGCGCCTACAGCGATGCGACGGGCGTTGGCGTTAGGCGAGCGCCGAGCGGACGCCGGCCACGACCTCCCCGGCCTGCTCACGGCTGAGCGCCGGGCTCATGGGGATCGCCAGGTGCGTGCGCGCGGCGTGCTCGGTGCCAGGCAGCGCAGTGGTGGGCGCCCACTGGCGCATCGGCGCCTGGCGGTGCACGGGGGTGCGGTAGTAGCCCTTGTGGCCGATGCCGGCGACCGCCAGCCCCGCTTCCAGGCGCTCCACCTGCTCGTGGGCGACCACGTACAGATGCCAAGCCGGCGCGGAGCCGACCGTCGGGCGCGGGAGCGCGACCAGCTCGCCGAGCCCGGCCTCCTCGTAGTGCGCGCCCGCCTGCCGGCGCCCGTGCGACCACGCGTCGAGGTGCGGCAGCTGCACGCGCAGCAGCGCCGCCTGGAGCTCGTCCAGGCGGGAGTTGTAGCCGAGCTGCTCGTAGGTGACCTTGTCGCGGGAGCCGTGGAAGCGCAGCGTGCGGGCGTGCTCGGCGACCTGCTCGTCGCCCGTGGTGATCAGGCCGCCGTCGCCGAAGCAGCCGAGGTTCTTGGAGGGGAAGAACGAGAACGTGGCCGCCGTGCCGAGCGCGCCCGGGCGCTTGCCTCCGCCGGCCAGCGAGCCGGCGGCCTGGGCGGCGTCCTCCAGCACCGGCACGCCGAGCGCCTCGATCTCCGCGACCGGGGCCACGTTGCCGAACAGGTGCACGGCGATCACCGCGCGCGTGCGTGGCGTGAGCGCCGCGCGCACGGTCTCGGCGGTCACGCAATATGTCTCAGGGTCGATGTCGCAGAACACGGGCGTGGCGCCCGTCGCGGGGATCGCCTCCGCGGAGGCGTAGAACGTGAACGAGGGGACGACGACCTCGTCGCCCGGCCCGACGCCCATCGCGCGCAGCGCGATCGTGATCGCCTCCGTGCCGTTCGCCACGCCCACCGCGTGGACGACGCCGCAGTAGGCCGCGAACTCGCGCTCGAACGCATCGACCTCGGGACCGAGGATGTAGCGGCCCGAGTCCAGCACGCGCTCGGCCGCCTGCCTCAGCTGCTCGCGCAGGCCGGCGATCGGCGTCGCGGTATCGAACAGCGGGACGCCCATCGGATCAGCGCGAGGCGAGCAGCTCGACGTCCGCGCGCGTCATCAGGCGGATCAGCTCCTCGAAGCTCGTGCGCGGCTTCCAGCCGAGCTCGCGCTCGGCCTTGCTCGCGTCGCCGATCAAGTGGTCCACCTCCGCCGGGCGCACGAACGCGGGGTCAATCGTCACGTACTGCGCGAAGTCGCCCAGCCCCGCCTCATCGAAGGCCACCTCGCAGCATTCACGCACCGAATGCGCTTTGCCGGTGGCGATCACGTAGTCCGCGGGGATGTCGCGTTGGAGCATCAGCCACATCGCTTCCACGTAGTCCTTCGCGTAGCCCCAGTCGCGTTCCGCGTCGAGGTTTCCCAGGCGCAGCTCGTTTGTCACACCGTGCTTAATTGCCGCCGCGTGCCACGTGATCTTGCGGGTTACGAACTCCAAACCCCTGCGACTCGACTCGTGGTTGAAAAGTATTCCCGACGTAGCGTGCAAGTCATATGACTCGCGATAATTGACGGTAATGAAGTGTCCGTACGCCTTCGCCACGCCATAAGGTGAACGCGGGTAGAACGGCGTGGTCTCCGTCTGCGGGACCTCGAGCACCTTGCCGAACATCTCGCTCGAGGAGGCCTGGTAGAAGCGCGCCTCGGGGCACACTTCGCGCATCGCCTCGAGCATGCGCGTGACACCCACGCCGGTGAACTCGGCGGTCAGCGTCGGCTGGATCCAGGAGACGGCGACAAAGGACATCGCCGCGAGGTTGTAGATCTCTGCCGGCTTGGCCGCGCGGAGCGCGTCCACCAGCGAGCGCTGGTCGAGCAGGTCGCCCTGGTGCAGCGTGATGCGGTCGCGGATGTGCTCGATGCGCTCGAACTTCTCGGTCGAGGCGCGGCGCACCATGCCGTGGACGTCGTAGCCCTTCTCCAGCAGCAGCTCCGCCAGGTAGGAGCCGTCCTGGCCGGTCACGCCGGTGATCAGTGCAGATGGTCTGTCGTTCATAGAGCGCGGGAGCCTAGCGATCGGCGGCGCGGGAGCCTAGCGGCCGGCGGCGATCGGGCTGGGCGCGGCGGCCTCGGCGTTCCCGTTCCGGTGCGCCCCGCTCGGGGGGTCCTGGTGCGCACGCCACGGCGCGTCGCCCCGCCCGCGCAGCCAGCGCACGGTCGCCGCGATGCCGTCCTCCACGCCGATCTTCGCCTCCCAGCCGAGCAGCCGCCTGGCCTTCTCCACCGACGGCCAGCGGCGCTGCACGTCGACCGCGAACGTCGGCAGGTGCTCGAGCTCGAACGCGTCCGGGTGCTCGCCGCACGTTTCCCACACGATGCGCGCGATCTCAGCGACCGTCAGCTCGCGCGCGGCGGAGATGTTGAAGTCCTCGTTCAAGCCCTTCGGCGAGCTCATCGCGGTGACGACGCCGTCGGCGATGTCGTCCACGTGGGTCAGCGTGCGCGTCTGCTCGCCCGAGCCGAAGATCTGCAGCGGGCGCTGGCCGGAGAGCACCTTCTCGATCAGGTCCGGCACGGCGTGCGCGATGCCCGGTTCGGCGTCCGGCAGCTCGCCGGGGCCGTACGCGTTGAAGGGGCGGCAGATCGTGTACGGCAGGCCGTGCTCGTCGTGCGCCGCGCGGCAGTACACCTCGCCGGTGAGCTTCGAGAAGCCGTACGCCGACAGCGGCACCGGGCATTGGGGCAGGTGCTCCTCGGGCGTCGGGAACAGCTCGGCGCGCTCAAACACCATCGAGGAGGACACGTACACGAAGCGCTCCACCTCCACGTCCAGCGCCGCGCGCACGACCGCGTTGTACAGCGCGTTGTTGACCTCCGTCAGCGTGTGCGGGAGCTTGTGGAAGTTGGCGATGCCGCCGACGATCGCCGCCAGATGGATCACATGGCTGCAGCCGTGGGTCGCCATCCGCGCCTGCTGGGGCGCGCGCAGATCGCCGGTGTGCACCTCGCAGCCCTCGCGCATCCACTGCGGCGCCGCGCGCTGGTCGGACACCCGCACCTCGTACGCGGGGTCGGCGAGCAGCCGCCGCACGACCGCCGCGCCGATCGTCCCCGCGCCGCCGGTCACCAGCACGCGGCTCATCGCACGACGCCGCTCATCCGCGCGCCGGGTGGGTTGGCTTCAGCGCGAGCAGCTCCGACGCGTACGCGAACACCTGCCCGGCGCCCCAGCAGTTCCACGGGTCCACCACCAGACAGTCGCCGCCCGCGCGCTCCGCGATCGCCGCCAGCGCACGCGCCTCGCGAAACTCCGAGTGGTTGGCCGCCACGACCACCATCGCCGCCCCCGCGATCGCGTCCTCCAACGACGCCGTCGGCGTCGCCACACAAGGATCGTGAACAGCCACGTCCGCCAGCTCACGCTCGAGCAGACGGATCAGCTTGTGCGCCAGCGAGTCGCGCTCGTCGTCCGTGTCCGCCTTGAACGCCAGCCCCAGCACCGCCACCTTGTGGTTCGCCAGCGAGCCCAGCCGCCGCTTCGCGCCCTCCAGCAGGAACAGGGGCACCGACTCGTTCACACGTGAGACCGCCAGCAGCATGCCCGGCGCCGGCGAGCGCTCCTCCGAGAACGTGAAGTCCTTGCGCAGGCACGTGCCCGCCGTCAGGCCCGGCTGGGCGATGCCGCCGCGCGGATAGTCGCGGTTGATCAAATCGATCACCTCAAACACGTTCGCCGCGTAGCGCTCGCAGTCCATCATCAACAAGTTCGGCAGCGCGAAGTTCGTGTAGCGCAAGATGTTCGTCCAGATCTTCGCCAGCTCCGCCTGCACCGCCGTCGTCTGCACGATCGGCGCGTCGAACACCGAGAACAGCTCCGCCACCGCCTCGCCCGAGCGCGCGCCGACGCCACCGATGATGCACGGCAGCGTGTCGATCTCCTCCAGGAAGCGCCCCGCCGCGATGCGCTCCGGGGCGTGCGCCACCATCACCTCCTCGCCGATCTCAAAGCCGCGGTGCTTGGCCAGGTAGCCGGCCACGAACTCCGTCGTCCCCGGCGCCACCGTCGAGCGCAGGATCACCGAGTGCCCCGGCGCGAGCACACCCAGCAGGTCGTCGAGCGCGGAGCGGATGTCGCGCATGTCGATCTCAATGTGCGCGAACGACGGCGTGCCCAACGTGATCACGATGTGGCGCGCGTCAGCGGCATCCGCCACGCGCTCGGACAGCGTCAGGCGCCCGTGGGCGGGATCCGATAGCACGCGCTCGAGCAGCTCCTGCGCGCCCGTCTCCGCGAACGGCATGCGCCCGTCGCGCACCGCCTCCAGCCGCGCCGGGTCGTTGTCGATGCCGATCACGCGCAGGCCGCGGTCGGCGAACGACAAGGCCAGCGGCAGGCCGACGCGGCCGAGGCCGACGACGGAGACGTCGGCAGTGCTCTGCGAGGTGCCCATCTAAGGCGAAGAGGATATCCGTGCGCCGGGGGCTGCCAGCACGCGTTCGTGCACGTGGATCATCGACCTTGAAAACCGCGAGCGCCCCGCCGGTTGCGCACATACTGCGCCGTGAACGCAGCGATGAAGCGCGGGTTGTAGCGCGCGTAGCGTGGCCACAGGCGCCGCGGCTCGCGCGCGAGCCGGTAGGTCCACTCCAGGCCGTTGCGCTGCATCCACGCCGGCGCCTGCGGCACGAGCCCCGCGTGGAAGTCGAACGCCGCGCCCACGCCCACCAGCAGCGGGGTGCGCAGCCGCGGGCGCATGCGCGCCATCCAGCGCTCCTGCTTGGGCTGGCCGGTGCCCACCCACACGACCTGCGCGCCGCACGCGTGGATGTCGTCCACCACGCGCTGCTCCTCCTCAGCTGTGAGCTCGCGAAACGGCGGCGAGAAGCCGCCCACGATGCGCAGGGCGGGGAAGCGCTCGCGCAGGCGTGCTTGCAGCAACGCGAGCGCCTCCGGCGTGCGCCCGCCGTACAGGTACATCGGCGTGCCCGCCTGCGCCGCGCGGGCGCAGAAGCGCGCCATCAGGTCCGGCCCGTACACGCGCGTCGCGCGCGCGTGGCCGAGCGCGTGCAGCGCCCACACCAGCGGCTGCCCGTCGGGCACCGCGAGCGTCGCGCCGAGCACCGCCGCGCGCGTGTCCGCGTCCTCGCGCGCGGCCATCACCAGGTTCACCGCCGCCGCCGTCACGGACGCGCGCGCGTCCGCGGCGATCACCGCCTCCATCCAGTCGAGCACGTGCTCGTAGTCGGAGATCGCCAGCGGGATGCCGAGGATCTCGGCGCGTTGTGGCACGGGAGGAAGCACGGGGGGCGACGGGGAGGGGGCAGCGGGCGAGGAGATTGCGTGAAGATAGCCGCACTCGTGCACATCGACCTCGACTTCTGGGCGCGCCGGCGGGTGCTGGTGACCGGCCACACCGGCTTCAAGGGCGCGTGGCTGTCGCTGTGGCTGCAGTCGCTGGGGGCAGAGCTCACCGGGCTGGCGACGGGCGTGCCCACGCGCCCGTCCCTGTACGAGCTCGCCGGCGTCGGCGAGCACATGCGCGCGCACGCCCTCGACGTGCGCGACGCGCGCGCGGTGCGCGAGGCCGTGGCCGGCGCACGGCCGGAGGTCGTCCTGCACCTCGCCGCCCAGCCGATGGTCAGGCGCTCGCTGCGCGAGCCCGCGCTCACGTACGAGCTCAACGTCATGGGCACCGTCAACGTGCTCGAGGCCGTCCGCCAGGCCGGCGAGGACGTGCAGGCGGTGGTGGTCGTCACCTCCGACAAGTGCTACGAGAACCCCGGCCAGCGCACCCACCGCTTCGCCGAGGACGACCCGCTCGGCGGCGCCGATCCGTACTCGAGCTCCAAGGCATGCGCGGAGCTCGTGACGAGCGCCTATCGCCGATCGTTCTTCTCCGGCGACGGCCCGCTGCTGGCGACCGCGCGCGCGGGCAACGTCATCGGCGGCGGCGACTGGGGCGAGGACCGGCTCGTCCCCGACGCGGTCAGGGCGGTGCAGGACGGGACGGCGCTGCGCGTGCGCAACCCGCACGCGGTGCGCCCGTGGCAGCACGTCCTCAGCCCGCTCGCCGGCTACCTGCGCCTCGCCGAGGCGCTGTCGCTCGGTGAGCCCGGCGCGGCGCGGGCGTGGAACTTCGGGCCGCCCGCACACGACGAACGGCCCGTGAGCTGGGTCGTGGCGCGGCTGGCGGAGCTGTGGGAGGGGGAGCTCGCCTGGGAGCTCGACCAGGGCGTCAACCCGCCGGAGGCCCAGCACCTGGCGCTCGACTCCGCGGACGCCGAACGCGAGCTTCGGTGGCAGGCGTCCTGCGACCTCGACGCGGCGCTCGGCCTGACCGTCGCCTGGCACCGCGCGGCGCGCCAAGGACACGACATGCGCGAGGTCAGCCTCGCCCAGATCGCCCACATCGGCGAACTGGACAGGCACGTGGGCGCTACATAACCTCCGCCCATGAGTCCCCTCAGCCTCCGCCGCCACCGTGCCGAGCGGATGCTGCGGGAGCAGTTCGAGGGGCTGCGCGGCGAGGTGCTCGCGAGCGTGCGCGGGCGTCTGCGGGCGAGCGGCGTGAGCCTCGACCAGGGGGACCTGGAGAGCTGCTACGCCATTGCCTGGCAGGGCCTGTACATGGCTCTGCTGGAGGGCCGGGAGATCGCCAGCCCGCGGGGGTGGCTGACGGTGGTCACCCACCGGCGGGCGCTCGACGAGCACCGTGCTCGCGCGCGCGTCGACAACCGCCAGCCTGCTCACCAGCACGCGCCCGCTCACCAGCACGCCGAGCTGGAGGCTGGCCGGAGCGAGCGCGACCTCGCCGCCGAGCTCGACGACCGTGTCCGCTTGCGCCAACTTTTCGAGGGCCTGCGCGGCCGGCTGGACGCCCGCGAGCGCCAGGCCGCCACGCTCTGCTACCTGCACGGCCTCTCGCGCGCCCAGGCCGCCACGCGCATGGGCGTCAGCGAGGCGCGCATGCGCAAGCTGATGGAGGGACGCGGGCCCGGCCGCCCCGGCGTCGCCGCGAAGGTCGGCGCGCTCGTGCACACGATCGCCGCCGGCGGCTGGTGCGAGGAGCAGGGCTCGCTGATGCGCGCGCTCGCCTTCGGCGTCCTCGACCCCGCCGGCGAGCGCCACCAGCTGGCGCTCGCACACAGCAGCCAGTGTCCCGCGTGCCGTGCCTACGTCGTCTCGCTGCGCGGCCTCGCGGCGGCGCTGCCGCCCGTGTTCCTGCCGGGTGGCGCGGTTGCCGCCGTGCTCGCGCACGTCGGCGAGTCAGCCCATGCCGGCGCGGTGGGCGCGGGAGCCGGGGGCAGCGCGGGTGGCGGTGCGGGCGTTGGCGGCGCCGGTGCGCGAGTCGGCGGCGGCGGCGCCGCCGGCGCGGGTGCGGCGGGCGCCGCAGGCGCGGGGGCCGGAGCCGCGGGTGCTGGCGGCGCGGCCGGTGGAGGCTGGCTGCTCGGCGCCGGCCCGTTCAGCGCGAAGCTCGCCGCGGGCTGCCTGCTCGCGTTGAGCGTGGGGGCGGGGTGCGTGGCGCTCGAAGGCGCGCACCGCGCGGCCCCGCGCCACAGGCGGCCGACCGGCGCCAGCCGTGCGCGTGCCGCGGCCGCTGCGCCCGCCGGCGGTGGGCTTGATGCGGCTGGCGCCGGGTTGGGCGTGCAGCCCATGACAGCTCTGCCCGCGGCCCAACCGGCCGCCGCCCTGCTGACGCCCGCCGCCAGGGCCAACCGCGAGTTCGGGCCCGAGCAGGCGCTCGCGCCAGAAGGCTCGGCAGTGGCCAGCGCGGCGGTCGCCAGCGCTGCGGTCGCGCCCCCAACGGCGCGCTCGGCCGCGTCCCGCGCGTCCCACGCCTCAGCATCAGCCGATGGCACCGCGCTCGAAGCCGGTGGCGGCGACCCTGCATCCGCGGAACGCCCCGCGGCCGAACGAGCCTCGAACGCTGCTGGCGGCGAATCCAGTGGCGGATCCGGCGAAGCGTCGTCTGCGTCCGGCGACTCCGCCGCCGCTGAGCGCGAGTTCTCGCCGGGCTAAAGGGATTGGGACAGGCAGTTATTGGTCGATATATAGATCTCTAATAGCTATAATGCTTCGTATATGGACCCGAAAAGTCGAAAAGACGCTCCTGTTCCCCTGCCCGTCCGCCGTGCAATGCGGGGCGTCTCGGACAGCGTGTCGCGGTGGCGACGTCTGCGCGGCGTGACCCAAGCCCAGCTCGCAGAGCGAGCCGGGGTGTCCCGTGGCGTTGTCCGCAGGCTGGAGGCCGGCGACGGAGGCGTGAGCGTCGAGAACCTGCTGCGAATCCTGCGTGCGCTGGGAGTTGCAGAGCTCATGACCGACGCGCTCGACCCTCTGAACAGCGACATCGGACGTCTGCGGGCCGAGCAGGCGCTGCCGGAGCGCGTCAGGCCAAGGCGGTTGAGCGGAGATGGTTGAGCAGCCGATCCGAGTGAGCGTTCAGCTTGCCGGCAAGGACGTGCTCGCCGGGCGCCTATGGACCCACCGACATGGTCGCAGCGAATCGGCAACCTTCTCCTATTTGCCCGAGTACCTTGGTCGCGCTGGCAGCTACGAGCTCGACCCGGCGCTCGGCGGCCACGAGGGCCAGCAGCAAACCGCGGTTGGCCAGGCGCTGTTCGGTGCGTTCAGCGACTGCGCACCGGATGGATGGGGGCGTGGACTCGTCCAGCGCGCCGAGCAACACAGCGCCCACGAGGAGGCGCGTGCGCCACGCAGCCTCGCGGAGATCGACTACCTGCTCGGCGTCCGTGACGATCTGCGTCAGGGTGCGCTGCGCTTTCAGGGAGCCCACGACGACGAGTACCTCTCTCCCGACGACCGGGGGGTCCCTCACCTCGTGGATCTGCCGCGCCTGCTGCATGCCGCAGAGGAGCTCGAACGCGACGAGCCAAGCGCTGAGGATCTCAGGCTCCTCCTGCACGGAGCGAGCTCGCTTGGCGGTGCCCGTCCAAAGGCTCACGTGATCGATGCTCGAGGGGCGCTCTCGATAGCGAAGTTCCCATCCCCCGTGCGCGACGGGTGGGACGTGATCCGATGGGAGGCCGTCGCCCTTGGCCTCGCCGAGCGTGCCGGAGTCAAGGTGCCGTCATACGAGCTGCTTTCGATCGTCGAGCGCCCGGTGCTGGTGGTGCGTCGCTTTGACCGTCACGCTGGACGGCGGGTCGGGTACGTGAGTGCGATGACGATGCTTGGCGCCCGTGATGGCGAACAGGGAAGCTATCTGGAAATCGCGCAGGCGATCGAAGAGCGCTCTGCTCGTTCGGCGGAGGATCTGCGGGAGCTATGGCGCAGGATCGTCCTCACGGTGCTGATCTCGAACACCGACGATCACCTGCGAAACCACGGATTCCTCCGTACGAGCAGCGCAGGCTGGTCGCTGGCCCCGGCGTTCGACCTGAACCCCAACCCCGAAGGCGAGACCAAGCGGCTCCAGACTGCGATCGACGAGCGGAGCACGCTTGCAAGCATCGGTAGCGCGATGGAGGTTGCCGAGCTCTTCGGCCTCTCACAGCGTGAGGCGCTTGGGGTGCTCGGCGAGCTCCTGGACGCGACCGAGCCGTGGCGCGAGCTCGCCGCCAGCAATGGCCTGGCTTCCGGGGAGATAGAGCGACTTGTGCCAGCCTTCGAACACGCTGAGCGGGCGCTGGCGCGTGAGCTCGTGCGCGCCGGCGTGAGGGCGATCTAGATCGCCGGCTAGGGCAAGTTGCCCGCCGCCGCCGCTGGGACCGCCGCCGGCGCCAGTGGCTCGGCAAGCGACCCCCACGCGCGCGCCGAGAGCAGCGTGCGGCGCTCGAGGCCGCCGCTGTCGTACACGGCGGTGCGGTTGTCCGCCATCAGCAGCCCTTCCTGGCGGGCCTGCCAGAAGGTGCGGCTGGCCGGCCACTGAGGGTGGTCGAAGGTGCGGCCGTCGCGCGCGACGACGAGCGTGCGCAGGCCGCGCGCGTGGATCTGGCGGGTGTAGCTGCGACGGCCGGACTCGAGCACGAGCGCGTCCATCTTGCGGGTCAGGCGAGGCGTGCTCAGGGAGGTGAACGTGGCGCGCTCGGCGATGAAGGCGTTGGTGCGCAGGTGGTGGGCGGGGAAGCCGGGGAACAGCAGCAGGTGCTCGGGCAGCTCGCGCGCGGACTTCACGCGGTTGAGCAGGCGGTGCTGGCGCGGGTCACGCGGGCCGGCGGCGGCGCGGCTCGGCTCGGCTTGTTCGAGCTCGCGCTCGATCTCGCACCACAGCTCGCGGCGCAGCGCGCGCGGCGGTTCGCGGACGTGCTGATAGGGATTGGGCAGGCCGAGCCCGTTGAGCACGGCGGAGCGGAAGCTGGCCCACGAGCCGGTGGCGCCGGCGAGCCCAACGCGCGGCTCGTCGAGCGCGCTGTCGAGCTTGGCCAGCCAGTCGCCGGCGAGCGCCCGGCAGTGCGAGTTGAGAAAGCACAGGCGCTCATGGGACAGGTGCTCGGCCGCCCACGCGTAGGCGGCGAGGTCCTGGACGGGCTGGGGCAGCTCGAACGCCGTGTGCTCAACCCCGTTCAACTCCCCGCGCAGCTCGTCCAGCTGCCCGCGATCCACGCCGTTGAAGAGCACCACGAGCTCGTGATCGCAGCCGGGGGGGTGGCGGCGATAGGAGTCGAGAAAGCCACGCAGCGCGCCCGGCCCGAAGGGGCCCCACACGAGATGGACGACGGCGATCACGCCGCTGCTCGGACAACCATGCCGGCAGCAGATGTTATGCGCGCGGAAAGACCTTCGCCAGGCGTCTGAAGGCGAGCGGGTTACTGCGCGGGCGCAGCCGCCCGGTGGCGAGCGCGCGCAGCGGGTCCAGGCGCTCGCCGACGATGTCGACGAAGTCCTGCCACGAGACCCGCAGGCGCAGGTCGGGGCGTGGCGCTGCTCCCTCGCTCACGGTGCTCGAGCCGTTGTTGACCACGAGGTGCCAGGTGGGGATGTCGGGGTCGGAGAACTCCCACTGGATGGCCATCGGCTGGCGCAGGCCGTGGCTGGGGTTGACCTGGCGGCGGATGGTGTCGAACAGCAGGGCGACGGTTTCGGGGTCGCGCTTGGTGGGGCCCTCGCGCACGCCGAGCACGCCCGCCTTGGCGAGCGCGCGGCCGCGCTGGGTGAGTTCCAGTGGCGTGAGGCCCGGCGGCAGCAGCGCGGGTCCGGGCAGCGAGTCCACCGACAAGCCGGCCGAGCGCAGCTTGGTGGTCAAAGAGGTGATCCCTTCGACGCCCACCTCGTCGTAGGTGGAGCCGAACACGGTGATGTAGGTTTCGTCCCAGCCGGGGGGCATGAGCACCTGTGCGGTGTAGCGGGTGACGTCGTGCAGCAGATGGGCGACCGCCTTAGGCACGCCGACGGGGTCTTCGCGCTTGAGGTCCGCGAGCAGCTTGACGCCGAAGCCGATGTGGCGCTGCTCGTCGGCGGCGATTTTCTCCATCCCCTCGCGGAACGCCGGCAGCTGGTCGCGGCGCTCCAAGTACGAGCAGATGAAGTGCTGGCCGGGCTGCGCGAGCGAGGCCTCGACGACCAGGTGGTAGAGGGTGACCGCGGCGGCCAGTTTGGCGGGCGAGCGGTCGGCGCGCAGTTCGTCGGCCATGCGGTCGAGGCGGCCGAAGATCTTGCGAAAGCCGGGCGTCAGCTGTGGCTTGACGGCCTGCAGGCCGCTGGTCATGGAGCCGTCGCCGATCCCACACACCTCGTGCATGAAGCGCTTGAAGAACACCGCGTGGCGCGCCTCGTCCACCTGCTGGGTGGTGAGGAAGTACTTCTGCTCCTCGCGCGGCGCGGCGTCGATGTACGGGGACAGGTTGTCCGCGACCGCGTCCTCGCCCCAGAAGAACAGGCAGTAGTTCCAGATCGCGGCGGTGCGCTCGAACTCGGTGAAGTCCTCGCGCCACTGGCGCGCGTCCTCGGAGAAGTCGAGCTCGGTCGCCGACCAGTTGCCGCGCTCCCAGCGCGCGTACAGGTCCTCGTAGGAGATCGCGTCAGCGGGCAGGCTGGCGACGTTGGTGGTGTCGGCTTGCGTCGAGCTCGTGGCAGTCGCCATCTGGTCGTTCCTCTCGCTCCGGTTGTCAGAATCGGATAATGAACGTTATCGAAATAGTGCGCGTTCCGTCAAGTACGATTCACGCATGGAGACGCGCATGACCCGCGAGCAGAGCCGTGCGCACACGCGTGAGCGCCTGCTGGCGGCGGCGCGCAGCGTGTTCGCGCGCCACGGCTTCCACGGCGCGTCGGTCGATGAGATCGCCGCGCAGGCGGGCTTCTCGACGGGCGCGCTGTACTCCAACTTCGACGGCAAGGAGGACCTGTTCCTGGTGCTGATGGAGCGGGAGATCGACGAGCACGCGCGCGAGATCGCGCAGGCGGTGCGCGCGCGGGCGTCGATCGCCGAGCGCGCCACGGGCGGCGCGCGCCAGTGGATGACGATGATCGATCGCGAGCCGGACCTGCTGCTGCTGTTCATGGAGTTCTGGGCGTACGGCGTGCGCGACCCGCAGGTACGCCCGAAGGTGGCCGAGCGCTTCGCGCAGATGCGCCGCGTGATCACGCAGCTGATCGCCGACGGCGTGCGCGAGTTCGAGCTCGAGCTGGAGCTGCCTGCGGAGCAGCTGGCGCTGGCGATCGACGCGCTCGCCGACGGCATCGCGCGCCAGAAGCTCGCCGACCCGCAGGCGGTGCCCGACGAGCTGATGGGCAACGTGCTCGCGCTGCTGTTTTCGGCGGCTACCCGCCCGGCGGCAGGCACAGGCACGCGTAGTGCACGGTGAACAGCCCGCGCGCGAGCGGCGGGCACAGGCGATGCGTGCCGGCGCGCACGGCCCACTTCGCGCCTGCGAGCGCCCGCCCGCGCCTGCCGGCGGCGAAGAAGCGGTGCACGGCGAGCGGCAGCGGGTCCTCGAGCTCGCCCGCGACGCACAGGCCCGCGCGTGCGACGATCTCGCGGGCGCCGGCGCGACTGAAGCGCTGCAGGTGACCGACCTCCGCGGCGTGCTCGCGCTTGCGCGCGCGCCCGGCCGAGAGGTTGGCCTCGAGCGGCACCTCGACGACGACAGCGCGGCACACGCGTGCGACCTCCGCGAGCAGCGCAGCCGGCTCCGGCACGTGCTCGAGCACGTGTGAGAGCACGCCCAGCTCGTAGGTGGCGTCCGCGAACGGCAGGCGCCGGCCGTCGTACAGCGCGACGGATTCGATCTCCGGCCGCGCGCGCGCGATCTCGACCGCCGCGTGCGTGATCTCCACGCCGGCGAGCGCCCCGCCGAAGCCGCGGCGGCGCAGCTCGCACAGCAGCGCGCCGTCGCCGCAGCCCACGTCGAGCGTGGTGAGCGGATGCCCGCCCCCCGCCAGGCCGACGCGCGTGCACAGCTCGATCACGTGCTCGGCCTTGCCGACCGCCCCCAGCGCGCGCCAGCGCGAGTACAGCGCCCCCTGCTCGCCGCTGAGCGTGTACGCGTCCTCGTAGAAGCTGACCAGCGCGGCGGAGTCCTCCACGCCGGGGATTATCGTTGGCGCGATGGCGGTGAGTGCCAAGCTGACGGCGTCGTTGCGCGAGGCGCCGGCGACGGTGCCCGCGCTGGCCGCGCTCGTGCTGTTCGTCGTGTGGGCCACCAGCCAGGCCGGATATCCGCTCACCCACTGGGCGCCCGGCGCCCTGATCGTGCTCGCGCTGCTGGGCATCGCGCTGGCGGCGGTGCGGGTGCGCTGGCGGGAGGTCCCGCCGGCGGTGCGCATCGCCGTGGGCTGCCTGGCGGCGTACACGGCGCTCAGCTTCCTGTCGATCCTGTGGGCGGCGGTGCCGGGCGCAGCGTGGGAAGGCGCCGACCGCACGCTGCTGTACCTGCTGGTGTTCGCGCTGTTCGCCTGCTGGCGCCAGCGCGGCGCGACGGCGGCGCTGCTGCTGGGCGCGTGGACGCTCGCGCTGGTCGTGCTCGCGGTGCACGCCGAGCTGCGCCTCGGCGGCGCCTCCACGGCGAGCCTGCGCGCGATGCTCCCCGGCGGGCGCCTGACCTACCCCAGCGGCTACGCCAACGCCAACGCCGCGCAGTGGCTGATGGCCTTCTGGCCGGCGCTGCTGCTGGCGCGCTCGCCGCGCCTGCCGTGGGCGCTGCGCGGCGCGCTGGCCGGCGGCGCGGTGCTGCTGGCGTCCGTCGCGCTGCTCAGCCAGAGCCGCGGCTCGCTGTACGCGACGCCGGTGATGCTCGTGCTGGTGTTCGCGCTGGTTGGCGAGCGCACGCGCACGTTCGCGCTGCTCGTGCCCGTCGCGCTCGGCGTGGCGGCGGCGGCGCCCGCGGTGCTGCGCGTGGGCGACGACCTGACCGCGAGCGGCGACGTGACCGCCGCGCACGTCCACGCCGCCGTCGCAGCGAGCCTGGCGGCGGCGGTGGCGGTGGGGCTGGTGGTGGCGGGGGGCGCGGCGCTGGATGGCGGCGCGGCGTGGGATGGCGTCCCGTCGGGCGCGGACGGCGCGCGCCGCGCGCGCCTGTCCGCGCGCACGCGCGCGGCGCTCGCCAGGGGCACGCGGGCGCTGGCGCTGGCGGTGCTGGCGGTGGTCGTGGTCGGTGGCCTCGCCGTCGCCGGCAACCCCGTCAGCCGCGTGGAAAGCGCGTGGCACAGCTTCAAGGGCGGCTACGGCGAAGACAAGCAGACGGGGTCGCGCCTGATCAGCGGCCTCGGCAGCAACCGCTACGACTTCTATCGCGTGGCGCTCGACGAATTCGTCGCCCACCCGCTGCTGGGCATCGGCGCGGACAACTTCCAACAGCAGTACCTCGCGCACGGCCGCTCCGAAGAGACCCCCCGCTACCCCCACAGCGTCGAGCTGCGCACGCTCGCCGAGACCGGCCTGCTCGGCGCGCTGCTCGCGCTCGTCGGCCTCGGCGCGGCGCTGGTGGCCGTCGCGCGCGCCGCGCGCGGCGCCGACCCGCTCGGCCGCTACGTGGCGGTGGCGGCGCTCGCGGGCTTCGGCTACTGGGTGGTGCATGGCTCGTTCGACTGGTTTTGGGAGTTCGCCGGCCTCGGCGCCCCCGCGTTCGCGCTGCTCGGGCTGGCGTGCGCGCTCGCGCCCCGCCGTGGGCAGGCGCAGGAGCGGGCCGATGGGACGCGTGCGGCGCCTCGCGTCGAGCAGCGTGCGCCGGCGGCAGCACCCGGCGGGCGGGGCCGCGTGCGCTCCCGCCGCCGGCGCGCCTTGGCGCTGGCCGCGGTTCCCCTGGCGCTCGCCGCAGCGGCGTCGCTGGCGGCACCGTGGCTCAGCCAGCTGGAGGTGCAGAGCGCCGCGCATGTTTGGACCACGGCGCCGCAGACGGCGTACGCCCGTCTGCGCGACGCCGCCCGGCTGAACCCGCTCAGCGAAGAGGCGTACGCGGTCGCGGGCAGCATCGCGCTGCGCTACGGCGAACTGGCACGCGCCGATGGGCAGTTCCGGCTGGCGCTCGCGCGCACGCCGGGCGACGCGTACGCGACGCTCGAGCGCGGGGCGATCGCCTCGCAGCAGCGCGAACGCGCGCGCGCGCTGGGGCTGCTCGAGCGCGCCGAGCGGCTCGCTCCCCGCGACCAGCTCGTGGGCGAAGCGCTGCGCGTGGTGCGCGCGGGGCGCACGATCGACGTGTACGCACTCAACCGGCTAATCGTCGCCAAAGCTCAGCAATTCTCCTGAAAGCGCACGGCAAGCGTCCGTGCACGCGGCCCCAAGTGTCGAAAGCGGTGCCTGTGTCCGCTAGCGTGTTCATGGATGCCGAAGGATGTCCCGATCAAGTGGTCGTGCGCTCGCACCAGGCCACGGAGATCGGGTGCTGGCGCAATCCCGGGGGCGTGGCATCGACCAATCAGTGTTGTCTAGACGGGGTGCCTGGAACCCGGACGCAAACGCATGATCTGCCATCGCGTGATCGTCACGATCACCACGCTGTTCGTGACCACAGCATTGACGGCCGCCCCCGCGGCCGCCGCGAGCAACCCGCTGCTGAGCGGCTACGGCGGCCCGGGAGAGGGCGAACAGGCGATCCTCGGCTCGACGTTGATCGGCGGCCCCAACAGCTCCGGCGGCGCGGGCGGCGCCGGCTCCTCCGCTGTGGCAGGCGAATTGGCGGCACCCAGCGGCGGCGCGAGCTCCGGCCGGCAGGCCGGTGGGGCGGCGCACGGCGGTCCCCCGGCGCACGCCCACACCGGCGCGGGCGCCGCAGCGCCGCATGCGCGCAGCGTACCGCCGCCAAGCGCCACCAGGACGGCGCCGGCGAGGACGCTGGCGGACGCAGCCAGCTCGCAGCCGCTGGGAATCTCCACGGCCGACTTCCTGTACATGCTGCTCGCGCTGCTCGCGCTGGGCTTGACGGGCGCGCTCACCTTGCGTCTCTCCCACCCGCCGCGCGGAGGCGGCGGCTAAAGGGAAGCGAGCGGCGACCCGAGTAGTCAAGTAAGGCACAAGGACCCGTAGGGGACAGGAAGCCCGAGCTCATGGATCGAACGCACATCACCCAGCAGACCTCCTCGGCGGTCTCGCTGCGCGGCGAGCTGGCGCACGATGCGCCCGCGCCGAAGCCGGCGCGCAGCGCGACCTTCCACGGGCCCCTGCAGTGGGCGCTGGAGGGCCACGGCTGGGGTGCGCTGCGCCCGACGGTCGACCTGCTCGCCGGGCTGCTCGCCGTGGCGCTGGCGCTCGGCTCCGTGCACTCCGTGCTGCACCCCGGTGCGCAGGAGGCGCCGCTGCTCGCGCTGCCGCCGCTCGTGCTGGTGCTGTTCTACGTGCGCGGCCTGTACCGCACGCGCATGCGCACGCTGGTGCTCGACGGCATCGTTCCGGCGGTGGGCGCGATCTCGGTGGCGGCGATGGCGGTCGCGGTGGGGGGCAAGCTCGCCAACGGGGAGATGCCCGCGCAGTCGCAGTGGCTGCGCGCGTTCGTGTTCACGCTGCTGCTGGCCGGCGTCGGGCGGGTGGCGCTGGCGTGGGCGCAACGCTGGGCGCGCTCGCGGCGACTGGTGGGCAAGCCGGTGCTGATCCTGGGCGCCGGCATCGTGGGCGCGCAGGTCGCGCGGCGGCTGGACGGCCGGCCCGAGTACGGGCTGGCGCCCGTCGGCTTCCTCGACGAGGAACCACGCTCGGTGGTCGAGGTGGGCGGGCGTGACCTACCCATCCTGGGGACCATCGACGACGTGGACGAGACGGTGAGACGCACGGGCGCGACGAACCTGATCGTGGCGTTCTCGACGGCTGCTGACGCGCGCGTGAGCCGGCTGGTCCAGCACTGCCAGGAGCTGGGCGTGGAAGTCTCCGTGGTGCCGCGGATGTTCGACACGATCAACGATCGCGTCGGCTACGACACGGTGGGCGGCCTGCCCCTGCTGTCGTTCTCCGCGGTCAACCCCAAGGGTGTGCAGTTCGCGCTCAAGCACGTGTTCGACCGCGTGCTCGCTTCGCTCACGCTGATCGTGTGCGCGCCGCTGCTGCTGTGCGCGGCCCTCGCGGTCCGCATCAGCTCGCCGGGGCCTGTGTTCTTCAAGCAGAGCCGGGTCGGGCGCGACGGCAAGATCTTCAGCCTGTACAAGCTGCGCTCGATGCGCCTGCCCGACGAGGACGCGCTGCTCGCCGAGCAGGGCGGCGGCGCACTCGACTTCCTGCTGGCCGGCGACGTCGCGCCCGGCGGGGTCGAGGGGGAGGACCGCCGCACGAGCGTCGGGCGCTTCCTGCGCCGGGCCTCGATCGACGAGCTGCCGCAGCTGTTCAACGTGCTCAAAGGCGAGATGAGCATCGTCGGCCCGCGCCCGGAGCGCCCCGAGTTCGTGGAGCTGTTCCGCCAGGACATCGCGCGCTACGGCGATCGTCACCGCGTCAAGTCGGGGATCACCGGCTGGGCTCAAGTGCACGGGCTGCGGGGGCAGACCTCGCTGGCCGAGCGGGTGGAGTGGGACAACTACTACATCGCGCACTGGTCGCTCGGCCTGGACCTGAAGATCCTGGCGCTCACGCTGACCGCGCTGTTCCACGACGCCGAGTGAGTCAAACGCCGGCCGACGCGGCGTAGGCGGCCCCGGCGCCGTACGGGTAGACCTTCACGCGCAGGTTGCGCGTGCCGAGGACCGCCGGCAGGTGAATGGCATAGCGGTCGAAGCGATTGAGGACGAAGATCGCGCTGTAGCGCAGCCGCCCGCCGACGAACGCCTGCAGCTGCATGTATTCGCCCACCGGGCCGGAGCCGCCCGCCAGCACCCGGCCGCCGGCTCGCGTCAGGCGCAGCGTGACCGGCGCCAGCGGTGCGAGCGGATCGGCGAACGCCTGCGCGAGCGCCGCAAACGACGGCTTGCGGGCGCCGCTGGAGCTGAGCACGCCGAACTGTTCGCCCGTGGAGTCCTGCAGCTTGTAGACGACCGCGGCTGCCACGTAGGGCAGGCGGGCGATGGCGTGGATCGTGCTCGCGAGGTTGGCGGCCTGGACGGGCGCGGTCACGCACGCCTGTTCCTGCTCGATGCGCCGGTGCGGGTAGCAGCTGCTCCAGCCGAACTCGTCGAGCCACAGCGGGGTGGTGTCCCCGGCGGCCAGCTGCACTTCGCGAAACGCGCGCAGCGAGGCCACCGTGAGCGTGTAGAAGTGCACCGCGAGCGCGTCGTAGTAGCCCTTGATGCCGGCGGCGTACAGGTCTTTCAGGAACAGCCCCCGCGGGCCCACGAGCGAGCCCCCGAGCACGAGCACGTGGCTGTTGGCCTGCTTGATCGCGGGATAGGCGGCGCGCAGGACGGCTGCGTAGCGAATCACTTTTTCCGGCCCCGCGAAGTACTCCTGGTTGCTCTGGTCGGGCTCGTTCCAGATCTCGATCGCCGTCAGCGCCGAGCCGCCGTAGCGCTGTGCGAGAAACGCGACGAACGCGGCATACGTGGCGGGGTCCTGTGGCGGCCAGGCGTGAGCTGTGCTCCCCCGGCGCGGCGAGCATCGGCGCAGCAGCGAGGGCGGCGCCGACGAAGCCCAACAGGGGGTCTCGTACACGGTGAAGATCACGCCGATCCCCGCGGCGTGGGCGTCTTCGACGAGCCGGTCGAGCGCGGCCAGCGGGCCTGGTTCGATCTGCTGCGGGCCGAGCGGCTCGAACGCGTACCACGGCACGGTCACCCTGACGATCTGCGCATGCAGCGATTGCGCGAGGGCGATTTCGTGACGTATTTCGGCGGCGGAGGAGGCGAGGTTGAAGTCGATGTTGATGCCCACGGCCAGCGAGGCGGCGTTCGTCTGGCCAGCAGCGCCCTGTGCGCCCGCAGCGAGCGTCCCCGGCACGAGCGCGCACAGCGCCACGAGGGCGAGCAGGAAGGCCATTGGCAGGCGCCGGGTCACGCGCCCGCGACTGCGGCGAAGTAGGCTGGGCGCGTGCCGCGGATGTGGGTGTGGATGCAGGTGGCGATCGTGTTCTTCGTCCTGGTGGGCATGATCGTGGCCATCACCAAGCTCGTGTGAGCTGGGTGGCCGGCGGCTGCGCTGCCCTCGCTTGCAGGCTGCGTCGCTCAGGACGATGCCAGGGCATACGGTGTCCCGGCATAGTAGGGGGACTCCGCCGGACGCGTGCCGATCACCACCAAGCCGACGGGGCTCGCCTTGACGCGGGAGAGGGCTTCGCGCAGGTCGATCACGTTGGAGATCGTCAGCTGGTTCAGGCGTCCGATCACGAGCAGCTCGTCTGAGAAGCGCGCGAACAGCTGGGCGTCCGCGATCCCCAGCAGCGGCGGCGAGTCGATCAGCACGTACGCGTAGGAGCTCTCGCGCAGCGCCGCGAGCAGCGACTCCACGGCGCTCGCGCGGGGCAGTGAGGAGGCGTCGCGCGCGGGCGTTGCGGCCGCGGCGTGGAGGTCGCCGGCGGGCAGCACGTCGAGCAGGCCGCGCGTGCTCTGGTCGGCCTCGCCGTCGACCGGGACGATCAGACGCTGCACCTCCGCGGCTGACACGGTGTCGGCGGGGCTCGCTGCCAACAGGCGGCGCAGCCCAGGCCGGTCGCCGACCGCGAAGAGCTCGTCGAGCCGCGGCGCGCGCAGGTCGCCTGAGACCACGAGCGTGCGCTGGCCTGCGTGCGCGAGGATGCGCGCGAGTCGCGCGGACACCGTGGTCTTGCCTTCGCCTTGCGCGGCGCTCGTGACGAGGATCACGTGCGGCCGGGGTCCCGGCGGCAGCGCGAGCTGCAGCGCGGCGGCGAGGGTCTGATAAGTCTCGTGCTCGGCGCGCGCGGAGCGCGCGTTGACGCGGCGCCCGACGTAGGGGATGCCGGCGAGCACCGGCAGCTCGAGCAGCTGGCCGAGTTCGCGCTGGCTGCTCACCCGCGGGGTCAGCTGCTCGCGGCCGAGCGCGACCAGCACGCCGAGGAACAGCGACGCGAACAGCGCGATCACGGCGTTGCGCGTCGGCCGCGGCGAGCTCGCACCCGAGGGCACGGTGGCCGGCTGCACGAGCTGCAGTTCTGCGCCGGAGCTCGCGCGGGCGCTTTCCAGCTCGCCGGCGCGCGTCTCCAGCGCGTTCAACTGGGCGGCCACGATCGGGCTCGAGGAGCCGCTGGCGCGCAGCGCTTCGATTTCCTTGTCCAGCGTGCTCAGCGCGCTGGTGGCGGCCGCGCGCTGCGTGCTGGCGCGCTGGCTCAGGAACGCCTGGGCGACGGCGTCGGCGAGCGTCGCGGCCGCGTGGCCGGAGCTGGCGCTGACCTTCAGATGGATGATGTTGGCGCTGGAGTCCACCGAGGAGGAGACGTGCCGTTCGAGGTTCGACACGGTCTCGCCGGGCACCGCTTTCGCCGCTTCGCGGAGCACGGGGGTGGTGGTCGCGAGCGTGGCGATCGTCGCCAGTTCGCGCTCGACGGCTTCGGTCGAGCTGCTGACGGCCACGCCGGCGGTGCTGTTGATGACGATGTTGGCGCTCGCTTCGTAGACCTTCGGCAGCGCGAGCGAGATCGCGATCACCGCCCCGGTGACCACCACGACGATCGCCGCGATCAGCCAGCGGCTGCGGCGCAGCGACTCCACATAGCGCGTGACCTCGACCGGATCCTCGCCCGTGCCGCCAGCCTGCGGGCGGGGCTGGTCGTTGTGGGCGCTCGGCGTGCGCAAGAGGTGCAGTTCGGAGTTTGGTGCGGCGTCGGGGCGCGGAGGATTCATTGCTACTCCCCAATCGGCAGCAGGCAGCGGCTGCTAAAGCATAGAAGGCCGCGGGCCGGCCTTTTGCAAGTCAGCGCGCACGCGTCAGGCGCTGTGGGCGTGCGTCGCGCCGCGGCGGGCGCTGTGAGCTGCATCGGCGCTGCGGCGGGCGCTGTGAGCGTGCTTGGCGCCACGGCGAGCGAGCCGCGCGTCGACGGCGGTGGAGCTCGCGACCGCGAAGCCCACCGGCGCGGAGCTGGCTGTGCCGGCGGCGGCCGTGGTCACGGTGGCTTCGGCCTGATAGCGGCCTGGGGGCAGGTGCGAGAGCTTGGCGCTGAAGTGCCCGGCCCGTCCGAGCGGCGCAGTGAGCGCGCTGCTCTGGACCCAGCGCCCGTGGAGCAGGCGCTCGACGTCGAGCTGCACGCCGCCGGCGCCGGGCGCGGACGCGTGACCGGCGAGCGTGACCGTCCGCCCGCGCTTGCCCGAGCGCTCGCTCAGCCGCACGGTCAGGGAGGGCGCTTCGCCGGAGCCCGGCGTCTTCTTGCCGGCGCCTTCCCGGCTGGTCTTGGGGCTGGGCGCTTCGACGTAGCGCAGCACCGCGCCCTCCGACGGGCCGAGCGTGACGCTGGTGACGGCGGCGCCTTCGGTGTTGTACATGCGCGCGGGGAGCGTGACCGTGCGGGTCGGCGCCTGGGGTTCGTTGACGAGCGCGACCCCGTCGCTGTAGTCGCGGCGCAGCAGCCCTTCCCATTCGCTGCGCGGGCCTTCGGGGGTGCCGAGGTCCTCGTCGTAGGGGGCCCACCAGTTTTCGGGTGTCATCGCGCCGTTGCCGATGCCGTCGTTGCCGCTGGAGATCAGGTAGTAGGCCGCCAGCGAGTATTCGCGGCCTTCCGGGGTGTTGCTGTCGCCGTCGAGGATCACGCCCTTGCCCTGTGAGTGCACGTGGTCGACGAACGACAGGAAGGTCTTCAGCGACCACATGCCGTTGCCGCCGGTGAGGCCGGGGTCGTTGACGCCCCGCTCGAGGTTGATGTAGTTGGCGGTCGCGATCTGGCGCTGCACGAGCGGGTTCTGCCAGCGTTCGCCGCCGCCGGCGTACCAGATCGAGTTCTCCAGCAGTTCAGTCCGCGGGAGCGCCTGGCGGATTTCTTCGAGAAACGTGTCCACGTATTCGCGCCAGGCGGTTTCGGTCATCGCCTGTCCCGTGTTGGGGTCGATCGGCGCGACCTGTTCGCCGTTGCCGTTGCTGACGCGGAATTCGAGGTTGACGTCGTCGATCCACAGGCCGGCGTAGCCGTGTTCGAGCTCCGCCTTGGCTTCGGCGATCCACGCGTGGCGGAAGCTCGGGTCGCCGACGTCGCCGGCGTACTGCGGGCAGGTGCCGCCCGAGCAGCCCCAGGGGATGTACATCGGTTCGCCGTCGGCGCCGCGCAGGATCCATTCCGGATGTTCCGTGGCCTCGCTGCTCGTGGGGTAGATCGCGTACAGGTCCTTGTACACCCAGCCGTGGGGATACCAGCTCGTCTTGTTGTCGAAATACGGGGTGAAGACCTCGGTGCGCCAGAAGCTCTGGTTCATCCACGACACGAATTCCGGCGTGGGTTCTTCCACGAAGCGGTTGAATTCGGGCGTCATCCGCAAGACGAATTTGGGCGTCCCGGCGGCCGGCGATTCGGCCGCTGCCGGCTGGGCTGAGGCGAGGGTGGCTGCGAGCGTCGCAACGGCCGCCAGTGAGCGCAGTGTTCGATTCATCCACCATCCACTTCGGCTCCAGCTCGGCGTCGCTTGAGCGGGTCTGGCCGCCCTGGACTCCTGCGGAGCTCAGGGAATGGCGGATCGCTGCAGGGTGCTGGTGGCGGGTCGCCGCAGGGTGCTGGCCCAGATCAGGGCGGCGACGAGCCACAGATGTCGCCAGTGCAGGGTGTCTACCACCGCGCTGTTGAAGATCAGCCCGCACCACGCGCCGAGCAGGGCGGAGGAGCCGATCCCGAAGGTGTCGCGGCCCTCGCGCACGTTGCGCAGCGCGATCACCAGCGTGGTCAGCAGGATCGCGACCCACAGCAGCAGGCCGGGAAAGCCCTGCTCTGAGAAGGTGCGCACGAACGTCGAGTGGGTTTCCACGGGGTAGTAGAAATGGAACTGCCCCGGCCCGATGCCGAACGGGTGCGACCAGCCGAGGTCCCAGCCGTAATCCTGGGCGGCGAAGCGCTCGGTGTCGTAGCTCTGCAGCTGGGCGCGGTGCTCGAGGAACGCGATCGATCCCGTGGCGCTGAGCGCGACAAGCGCCACCGCAGCCGTGGCGAGCAGCGCGATCATGGCCTTCATCGCGCGTCGCGCGCCGCGCCTGCGGATGCTCGCGCAGATCAGCATCACCGCCACCGCGATCGCGTAGTTGCCCCACGCCGCGCGCGAGTAGGAGAAGAGCACCCCGAGCGTGAGCGTGGCGAGCAGCAGCCAGCACGTCACGCCGCGGAGGTTCAGCAGGCGCGGCGTGCGACGCGTGATCTGCTGCTCGAGCAGGATCACCGCGATCGGCACGAGGAACGGCCCGAACACGTTGGGGTCCTTGAAGAACCCCGCCGCCCGCTCGCCGCCGTCCACTTCGCTGAGGATCAGCGACCTGAACGGGATGTGGGCATACAGGGCGGCAACCGACAGCACCGCGGAGACGACGCCGACGCCAATCCAGACGATGACGAGCGTCCGCGCGCGCTTGGCGGAGTCGAGATAGCCCGCGTACCACACGGAGAAAACCAGCAGGTAGGCCGTGATGAAGAAGAACTGGAACGCTTCCTTCGGTTCCACCACGTCGATGAACGAGAACACGTTGACGATCAGCAAGAGGCCGACCAGCCAGCGGATCACCAGGGGCACACGCGCGAGCCGGAAGCGCCCGGTCGCCCCCGCCACGACCATGATCACGGCGAACGCGGCGTCGGTCGGGGCGGGCTGATAGCGCACGAAGCCCATGCTCAAGAGCCCGATCACGACCGCCGTGTCGTAGCTGCGGATCGCCAGCAGCGCGAAGCCCACGAGCGCCAGCCCGCCCGCCACCGCGAGCCAGATCGAGATGTCCAGGCCGCCGAGCAGCACGGCCATCCCGAAGGACAGCGTCCCGAGCGCGACCGCGGCCAGCGAAAGCAGGGCGGTGCGCGTGGCCACGGTCGGCACGCGCGCAGGCAGCCTGGCGACGAGCTCGGTCATCAGGACAATCATCGACTAGCCCGGCGAGGGAGTAAAGGGCTAAGGTGGCCGCGCATGAGCTCGGGCATGTCGATCGTCGTGACGGTGCTGGACGATCGCCTCGGGCTGGCGGAACTGCTGCCGGCGCTCGCCGCCCAGCATCTCCCGGCGCAGGAGATCGTGATCGTCGACGCGGGCTCCACCGACGGGACGGCGGAGCTGATCGACTACTGGCGCGAACGTGGCCTGCCGCTGCGGCTCATGCACGTCCCCGGCGCCGGCATCTCAGCGGGGCGCAACCGGGGCATCGTCGCAGCCGCGAACGATCGCATCGCCGTCACCGACGCCGGCTGCCGTCCCGTTCCCGGCTGGCTGGCCGCGCTCGCGCACGGGCTGGAGCGCTGCGACTTCGTGGCCGGGACCTACACCGTGGATCACGCGACCCCCTTCGAGCACGCGGTCGCCGTCACGCTGTACCCGGACGTCGCGGAGCTGAGCGGTCGGCTGTCGCCGGCGACGCGCGCGTGGCTGAGCCTGTTCGGGCGGCGGTTTCGGATCGATCGCGCCACCGGCCGTTCGATGGCCTTCCGGCGCTCCTGCTGGGAGCACGCCGGCGGATTCCCGGAGAACGTCGGCTGGGGTGAGGACGTAGCGTTCAGCGCGGCGGTCGTGTACGTGGACGCCTACTCGACGCTCGCCCCCGACGCGATCGTCGCCTGGCGCGGGCGGCGCACGTGGCGGGAGAACGCGCAAATGTACTGGCGCTACGCCGCGGGGGAAGCGATGCTCGGCGTGCAGCCGCGCGCCGTGGCGCGCGGGCTGGCGTGGGCGTTTGCGGTCGTGCTGGGCCTGTGCACGGGGCGCCGCGGGCGCCTGACGCTGTGCGCGGGCGCCGCCACCTACGCGTCGCTGCCGATCGTGCGCGCGCACCGGACGGGGCTCGCGGCGCGCCACTGGTGGCGGATCCTCGCGGTGGTGGCGATGAAGGACCTGGCGATGCTGGGTGGAACCGTCGCGGGGGTGCGCCAGCGCCGCCGGGGCGCGGAGCCCGAGCCGCCGCCGGCCGTTCAGCCGGAGCGCCGCCGGCCGGTGGCGGCCTGAGCGCGCGCCGGCAGCCGCCGCCGGCCGTTCAGCCGGAGCGCCGCCGGCCCGTCGCGGCGTGAGCGCGCGCGCCGTCGAGCACGGCCTCGTAGACGTGGGCGGTCTCAGCCACCATGCGCGCCACGCCGAAGCGCTCGGCGTGGCGCCGGCGGGAGGCCTCCGCGGCGGCTGCCCGGCGCTGGGGGTCGAGCAGCAGCTCCGCGATCGCCTCGGCGAGCGCCACCGGGTCGTTCGGGGCCACGAGCACACCGGTCTGCTCGCTCACCGCCTCGCTGTTGCCGCCGACGTCGCTGACCACCTGCGGCACGCCGCAGGCCAGCGCCTCGAGCACGCCGATGGGGAACGACTCCCACGCCGAAGGCAGCACGTACACGTCCAGCGCCCGCAGCGCGCGCGCGGCGGGCGCGTGGAACGCCAGCAGGGCGAAGCGTTCGTCGCCGTCGAGGCCCAGGCGCGCGGCCTGCGCTTGCAGCTGGCCGTGCAGCGGCCCGTTGCCGACGATCGCGATCGTCGCGTCGGGCGCCCTGGCGAGCACGAGCGGCGCCGCTTCGATCAGCAGGTCCAGGCGCTTTTGCTCGCGCAGCGCGGCGACGGCGCCGGCGACGGGCCCGCGCGCCGCCAGTGCGCGCAGCGCCGGGTCGGGCGCGAGCGCCGGTGGGGGCGCCTCGCAGCCGTTGTGGACCACGTACGCGCGCTCGGGCGTGACGACGCGTGCACGCAAGGCGAGCAGCCGCTCGTGCTCGCACACGCACAGCAGCGAGCCCCCCGCGCGTCCGAGCCCGCGCTCGACGGCGGCGGCGGCGACCCGCCAGCCCAGCGGCAGGCCGGAGGCGAACGCGAAGCAGTGGGGGCTGTACAGCGACGGCGTGCCGCGCGCGAGCGCCGCCACCCGGCCGAGCACGCCGGCTTGGGAGGCGTGGGTGTGGAGCAGGTCGAAGTCGCCGCGCGCCAGCAGGCGCGAGAGCTCGCGCAGCGCGCGCGCCTGCGCGCCGAGGCGCGCGTGGTCGCGGGCGAGCGCCAGGCGGTGCACGCTCACGCCGGCCGCTTCGAGCGCGTCGTACGGCGCCGCCTCGTGCGGGCCGGCGACCTCTGCCTCCCAGCCGTGCCGGGAGAGCCCGACGGCGAGCTGGGCGACGTTTTCGGGCACGCCCCCGTCGGGTGGCTCGAAGGCTAGAAGCACGCGGGGCACGGGCGGCCAGGATCGCAGCTAAAGCGACGCGAGCTCGCGCTCGAGCGCGCGGTCGAGCGCCGCGCAAGCGCCGCGCCGCGCCGCCGGCGGCCTGAGCGTGTGGTCGTGTCCTGGAATCCTCACGAGCTCGACCTGCGGCCAGCGCTGCAGGCGCTCGACGCCGCCGCCGCGCGCGAGCTCTTCATACAGCGGCTCCTGCCCGGAGAACACGAACAGCGCGCGCTGGCCGGCGCGATCGAGCTGGCGCAGCGCCTCCTGCAGCGCCTCGTCGCCGGGTGCCGCCATGCGCTGGCCGGCGAGGCGCCGCCGCGCCAGCACCGCGATGCCGGTGGGGAGCGCGCGCAGCAGCTCGCCCGCGCGCGTCACCGAGGAGCCGCCGCGCAGCGCGCGCGCCCACGAGGATCGGCGCAGGAACGCTTTGCGCAGCTCGCGCACGGTCTCCTGCGAGACCTGCGCGTCATCCCAGAAGAGGACCTGGGGGTTCAGCATCAGCGCAGCCGTCACGCGCGTGTCCGCCAGCGCCGCGTGAAAGGACCAGTACGCGCCCGAGCACAGGCCCGTGAGCACGAAGGGCGTGGCGAGGCCGGCCTGTTCGAGCGCGTCCAGCGCGGCGCGCACCTGATCGACGAGCTCGGGCACGTACAGCTCGGCCACGTCGCGGTAGCGGGCGGCGTCGCCGTCCGCGTCGCCGATGCCCTCCACGTCCAGGCGCAGCGAGGGCACGCCGCGCGCCGCCCAGCGCCGGGCGATCTCCACCCACATGCGGTTCGGGCCGATGCGACGGATGGCGCCCGCGTTCAGCAGCACCGCGGTGAGCGGCGCGGGGGGAGCGTCCAGCGGCTCGGCGAGAATGCCGAACAGGCGTCCGAACGGCTGCTCCACCGAGATCGCCCGCTCGCGCACGCGCGCGCCCGCGAGCGTCAGCTCGAGCTCGGGCACCTCGCTTGCGGCGGGGCGCGCCGGGTGCGACGACGGTGCGGCGGTGCCGGCGACCGCCTCCGGGCTCTCGGCGTGCTCGCCGGCGCTGGCGCCGGCTGTCCGCGAGCCAGCGTCGCCGATGCCGCCTGCCCGCGAGCCGGCGGCGGGCGCCTCTGCCAGCCAGGCTGCCACCCGCGCGAAGGTGTCGCGCGGCGGGCGCGCCTCCTGTGGCTCGGCCATCATCGAGCCGTAGCCCTCGCCGGCGTCGAGCGCGACCTCGACGCCGCTCGCGCGCAGGTGCTCGCACAGCCGCGGGTCCGTGTCGATGCCTTCGCGACCGAGCAGCAGCGCCCGTCGCGGGCGCCCGGCTGTGAACGAGAGCTGCGCGAGGTCGAGCGCCGCGAGCGCGCCGGCGGTCTCTTCGCTGAGCGCGAAGCCCCCTGCTTCCAGCACGGTCGCGGCGGCAGGCGACGGTTCAGCGTCGCGTGCGTTCGCCGCCGGCGGCGACGGCCGGGCTTCCTCGCTCTGCGCCAGCGCCACCTGCGTGCTCTCCAGGCGCGCGAACGTGCGCAGCTCGCGCAGCAGCGCCTTGCCCTGCGCGGGGGTGCTCCACAGCACCGCCTGCTCGATCGGCGCGCCGGCGGCGGCCGCCCGGCAGATCAGCTGTCCGCCCAGCCCGATGCCGATCGCCGCGACCGCCGCGACGCTCGCCTGCTCGCCGAGCCACGCCGCCGCGCTGCTCACCGCGTCGCTCCACGCCTGCAGGCGCTGCGGGTCATCGCTCGTGCCGGTGCTGTCGCCGGTTGACGGCAGGTCGATGCGCAGCGTCGCGTGCCCACGGGCGGCCAGGTCTTGCGCCCACGCGCGGCGCGCGCGGTAGGAGCACACCTCGCTCCACCCGAACGGCGGGCAGATCAGCACGGGGCTGCGCGTCTGCGCGCCGAGCGCGGCGTGATAGACGCCGAAGACGACCTCGCTGTCCACGCGCAGATACACGGCGCGCGGGAGGGGAGAGGAGTTCGTGGGACCGGCTCCGCGCACGCGATCTTCGCTGCGTGACGATAGCAACCGGCTGTGCGGTCGCTGCGGCGCGGCGGCGCACCGGCGCACCGGCGCGCGATTCCCCGCGCTGCGCTGTTGCTAGGCTCGCGCGGTGCCGAGGCTGCTGATGGCATTCAAGGCCCCGGACGGGGGCGCCGCCGAGAACGTGCTGCAGCTGGCCTCGCGCGTGGGTGCGCGCGGCTGGGAGGTCGAGCTGGTGGGCCCGTTGGAGTCGCGCATCTATGAGCACATCCCGGACTCGATCCGCGTGCACCGGCTGCCGATCTCGCCCGGCTACGCGTCGCTGCGCGAGAACGCCTCCGCGCTGCGCGGCCTGCGCGCGATCGTGAGCGAGCGCCATTTCGATCTGCTGCACGCGCACTCGGCCCAGGCGGGCGTCCTGGCGCGCCTGGCGCGCCTTGCCGGCGGCCCGCCGGTTGTGTACACGCCGCACTGCTTCACCTTTCTCGGCAACCCCGCGCGCGCGCGCTCGATGGTGGGGCTGAACATCGAGCAGGCGCTGGCACCACTCACCTCGGCGTTCATCGACGTGAGCTCGTATGAGCGACGGGCGGCGATCAGGCTGCGGGTCGGCCGCGGCGAACACCATCACCTGGTCGCCAACGCCAGCGAGCCCTGTCCGGACGTGCCCGCCGACAACCAGCTGCGCGCGTTCAAGCAGGGGCATCCGCTGGTCGTGCTCGTCGCCTCGCTGCGCCCGCAGAAGCGCGTGGACGTGTTCCTGCGCGCGCTGCCCGAGCTGTTCCGGCGCGTGCCCGACGCGCGCGCGGCGCTGATCGGCAACGGCGCCGAGCGCGCCAAGCTGCATCGGCTCGCGCTCCAGCTCGGGCTGGCCGAAGACGAGCGCTTCCTGATGGCCCCCTTCCGCGACTGCGCCGCCCGCTACCTGAAGTGCGCCGACCTGTACGCGCTGTCATCGGGTTGGGAGTCGCTGCCGATCGGCGTGCTCGAGGCGCTCGCCTGCGGGGTGCCGCAGGTCGCCACGCACGTGGGCGGCGTCTCGGAGGCGGTGGGCGTCGACACCGGCGTGCTGGTCACGCCAGAAGACCCCGCGGCGCTCGCGCACGGGCTCGTCGTGCTGCTGACCGACCCCGAGCGACGCCGGCAGATGAGCGCGGCCTCGCTGGCCCGCCACCGCGAGCTGTTCGGGCTCGAGCGGATGGTCGATCAGACGGTGGACGTCTACGAGACGGTGCTCTCGAGCGCTCCGCGCTGGGTCTCCAGCGAGCCGAGCCCGCGTGCGGCAAATGCTTCGAGCCGCAGCGAGCGCAGCAGCACGCCGACGTGAAAGAGCGCCGTGAGCAGGGCCGCGAGCGGCTTGAACACGGGTTCGCTGGCAAGCCGCGGCAGCAGCGCCTTCAACGGCCCCGGCAGCGAGTGCCCCAACTCCAGGTCCTCGCCGAGGACGTCCCCGTGCTCGGCGAACATCAGCCGCCGGTACTGACCCGCCAGCCGGCACGCCCGCCGATACTGGGGCAGTGTGCGTTCGAACTCGTGCTGCGCGCGCAGGCTCGGGTCGAAGCGCCCTTCGATGCCGGCCTTCAGGCAGCGCACGCCGAACTCGCGATCCTCCTCGCCGCGCTTGAGGGCGCGCGTGCCCATGCCCACGCGCACGAGCTCCTCCCGCGGCATCGAGAGGTTCCCGGCCCACAGGCCCCGCAGCACGAAGCCTGGGTCGCTTTCCCAGCGGGCGCGGCGCCGCTCGTAGTCACGGCTGTAGAGATAGGCGATGCCGCGGCGCCCGGGCGGCTGCGAGCGCCAGTCGTTGGGCATGTAGCCGAGCACGAGCCGGCGGGCGCCGTCGGCGTGGTTGCGGACGTGACCGCCGGCCAGGCCGGGCTCCGCGATCACGTCGTCGTCGAGCAGCAACACAAGCTCGCCGGTGGCGGCCTCGATGCCGGCCTGACGAGTGGCGGCGAGGCCGCGGTGGGGGAGATCCAGGACAACGATGCGGGGGTCCTCGCGCGCCTGTTCGCGCAGCCACTCCACAGACCCGTCGTCAGATCCGTCCACCGCCACCACGAGCTCGGATACCGCGGGGTCGACGAGCAGCGGGCGCAAGAGGCGCGCGAGCGCCGCCAGGCGCTGGTGGGTGGGGACCACGACCGACAGCGAACGCGGCACGGCGTCATCCTCGGAGCTCTGATCGTGCATGGTGCAGGTGTATCAGGAGGCGCCGTCGCCGCTGGCTGGCGCCCGCTGAGCCAGAGCCGCCGTCGCCGCTGGCTGGCGCCCGCTGAGCCAGGGCCGCCGTCGCCGCTGGCTGGCGCCCGCTGAGCCGGAGCCGCCGTCGCGCCTGTGTCAAGCCGCGCGCCTGGCGGCCACCGCGGCGGTCGATACGATGCGCCGCGCGTGTGCACTGCGGTGGAACCCGCGTGAGGGTCCTGGCGGTCGCCTCATCGGGCCGGCTCGGCGGGGCGGAGCTCTCGCTCGCCGAGCTGCTGCGCCACCGTCCGGCGGACGTGGAGGCGCTGGCGCTGGTGCTGAGCGCCGGCGAGCTACCGGCGCGCCTGGCGGAGCTGGGCGTGCCGACGTGGCGGGCGCGCGGCTATGAGCAGCGCCCCACCGGCCCCCAGGCGGCGCGCTTCACCCGCTCGCTGCTCGCCCTGCTCGCCCAGACACGCCCGCAGGTGGTGCTCGCGGTGGGCATCAAGGCGGCGATGCTGGCGGTGGCGGGCGCCCGCCTGGGCGGCGTGCCGATCGTCTGGCAGAAGGTCGACTTCTCCTACGATGCGTCGCTCGCGCGTCCGCTGGCGGTGGCCGTCAACGGGGTGATCGCCGTCAGCGAGGCGGCGCTCGCGCCGCTCACGCCGCTGCGCGCCCGGCGGCTGCTCGACGTGGTCGGCCCGCCGGTGCGCATGCCCGATGAGCCTTACCGCCCCCCCGAGGGGGAGCAGCCGGCGATCGGCACGCTGGCGGCGCTCGCCCCGTACAAGGGACAGCACCACCTCCTCGCGGCCGCGGGGCTGCTGACGGCTGAGTTCCCACGGCTGCGCGTGCTGCTCGCGGGCGAGCCGCTGGCCGCATATCCCGGCTACGCGCAGGAGCTGAGCGCGTTGGCGCGCGAGCTGGGCATCGCCGAGCGCGTGCACCTGATGGGCTTCGTCGAGGACGTGGGCGCGGTGCTCGGCCAGCTCGCTGTGTACGTCAACGCCACATACCGCGACGCCAGCGGGTATGGGCTGGAGGGCCTCTCCGGGGCGATGCTCGAGGCGAGCTGGGTCGGCAGGCCGGTGGTCGCCACGCGCGGCGGGGGCACGCCGGAGGGGGTGCTGGACGGCGTGACGGGCACGCTCGTCGACGAGGGCGATCCGGCCACGCTCGCCGGCGCGATCGCTGCCTACCTGCGCGACCCCGCGCTCGCCCGGCGTACGGGGGAGGCGGGACGGCGGCTCGCGCGCGAGCGGTTCGCGCCCGAGCGGGTCGCGGGTCGCGTGTTCGCCGCGCTGCGGCTGGTCGCCGGCGAGCGCACGAGCGCCTGAGGAGAGCGGGCGCCTCGCGGGAGGCCGCGGGTGCATCGCCCATACTGTGGTGCTCATGAGGAGTCCCTTGCCCGCCGGCGTGCGCTCACGCGATGGACAGGTGAAGGACGCCTCGGCCCCCGCCGGCGAGCCCGACGGCCAGCCGCTCGCGCAGGGCGGGCGCTCGTCGCGGATTCTCGTCAACGCGAGCTTCCGCGCGATCGCGGACATCGGCTCGAAGATCGCCACCGCGGCGCTGTACGTGCTCGTCGCGCGCAAGGCCGGCGCCAGCCAGTTCGGGGTGCTCGCCTTCGGCATCTCCTTCGCCGGGATCGCCGTCACCTTCGGCCAGTTCGGACAGGAGGTGGTGCTCACGCGCGCGGTCTCCCGCGACCACAGCCAGCTCGAGCGCTACTACTCGGACGTCCTGTTCTCGAAGCTGATGTTGAGCGTGCCGCCGTTGCTGGCGGCGGTCGGCATCGGTGTGCTGGCGGGGATGGACGAGCACACCGCGCTGGTCGTCCTGTTCATGGGCCTGGGGTTCGTCGGGGATTGGGTGCTCGGGGTCTCGTTCGCTGCCTTCCTCGCATACGAACGCGTGGGCTTCATCCCCGTCGTGTTGATCACGCAGCGCTGGCTGACCACGGGTGCGGCCGCGGCGGCGCTGTTCCTCGGACGGGGCGTGGAGGCGGTGGCCGCCATCTACTGCGTCGGCGCGGCGCTGGCGGCGGCGTCCGCCGCGTGGCTGTTGTGCACGCGCATCTCCCGCCCGCGGCTGCGCTTCGACTGGCGCGCCTCGCTGCGGGTCGCCCGCGAAGCCCTGCCGATCGGTCTCGGGACGATCGCGCTGCTGCTGCTCTCGCGGATCGACACGACGATGTTGGAGCTGTTCAAGAGCTCCACCGAAGTGGGTCAGTACGGCGCGGCGTATCGCCTGCTGGAAACGACGGCGTTCGTCACGTGGGCGGTGAACACGGCGGTCATTCCCACGATGTCGCGGCTCAGCCCGACCAGCGAGCCTCCGGTGGGGTTCGTCTATGAACGGGCGATCAAGCTCGTGCTGTCGCTCACCGTGCCGCTGGCGGTGGGGGCGGCGATCCTCGCCGCCCCACTTGTAGCGCTCCTGTACGGCGCTGAATTTCACCGCGCGGCTGACGCTGTGATCCTGCTCGCGCCCACGATCATGCTGGCCCCGATCAGCGGGCTGAGCACCGCGCTGATCTACTCCCAGGACGTCAAGCGGATCGTCGGCACGACCTACGTGTGCGTGCTGGTGGAGAACGTCCTGTGGAACCTGGTCGCGATCCCCCGCTTCTCGCTGTACGGCGCCGCGCTGGGGACGTCCGTGTCCGAGGTGCTCGTATCGGCGACGCTCGTGCTGCTCTCGAAGCGCCTGCACGGAAGATTGCACATCAGACGGATGATCGCCGGGCCGCTGCTCGGCAGCGCGCTGTCCGCGATCGCGATGGCGGCGTTCCACGACACGCTCGTCGTAGCCATCCCGCTGGGGATCGCCGTGTACTTCGCTGCGCTGCTGCTGTTCGAGCGCGTCGTCTACCCCGACGACTTCGCCGTGCTCGGGGGCCTGGCCGATCGCCTGCGCGGGCGCACGGTGGCGGTCCTCCCGGTCGCGCCTCCAGGTCGCGCGCGATGAGTAGCGCCGACGGCGATCGCCGAGCTCGCCTGCCGGGGATGCGCCCGGCGCTGGTGCTTGCCTACCACGGTCTCGGGCGCTTCCCCCGTGCCCTTGACCCCTACAACCTGATGCTCGATCCGGCGCGCTTTCGCGAGCAGGTGCAGGCGTTGCGCGGCCGCGGCTACCGCTTCGTGTCGCTCGCGCAGATCGGCGCCCACCTGCGGCACGGCACGCCGCCCGAAGGGGTGTGTGCGCTGACGTTCGACGACGGGACGTGCGACAACCTCGAGCTGCTGGCGCCGCTGCTGGTCGAGCTCGAGCTGCCGGCGAGCATCTTCGTGTGCCCCGGACTGCTCGGGAGCGCGCACTTCGCGATGCCCGCGCAGGCCGGCGTGCGGCTGATGGACGCGCAACAGCTGCGCGAGCTGGCGTCCGCCGCGCGCGTGGAGATCGGCTCTCACACCAACACCCACTGCGATCTGTCCACCGCCGACGGGCGCCAGGCGCTAGCTGAGATGCGCAGCTCGAAGGACGCACTCGAGCAGCTGTTGGGCAGGCAGGTGAGAACGTTTGCCTACCCCAAGTGCGGATATTCTCCATCCTGCCCCGATGCGGCGGCGAGGGCGGGCTACGAGCTGGCGGTCACGTGCGAGGGACGCGGTGGCTGGCGTCCGTTCGAGCTGGCGCGCGAAAGCATCACCTCGCTCGACGGCCGGCTGGCGTTCGCGCTGAAGTCGCGCCGCTTGTACCTGCCGTTGCGCAACTCGCCGCCGGGCACGCTCGCGCGAGCGCTGGCGCGGCCTGTGCGCCATCGCACGGGCTGACGTCAGCGTCGCTGCCGCGCACGTGCTCGCCTGCGCCGCGCGGAGGCTCGACTCAATCGCCCAGCGCTCACGCGGGCCGCGCCGGCAGGCGCTCGCCCGCGAGGATCGCCGCCGGCGCCAGCCGCGAGAGCCAGTCGGCCTGGGCGCCGATGCCCGGCAGCTCGCGTTCGGCCGAGGCGAACGCGTCTCCCAGCCCAGGGGGCCTGTGCTCGCTGTCGTGCGCGTCGGAGGCCACGTCGTGCACCAGCCCGGCGCGCAGCAGCTCGATCGTGAACTCGCGCACGCGGCGCCCGAACTGCCCCCACATCGAGCCTGCAGTGATCGAGCACAGCAGCCCGTGCTCGACCAGCCGCACCAGACGCTGGGGTTCGCGCTGGAAGAGCGGGCAGCGCTCGGGGTGCGCCAGCAGGATCGTCTCGCCGCGCTCGCGCATTTTCAACAGCACCGCGTCGAAGTCCCAGGGCATGGGCTCGAGCGGGCACTCGAGCAGCAGGCACGGCCCGTCGCCCAGGCGCAGGGCGTCGATCTCCTGCGCGCGCAGATCGGCCATCCGGGTGATCGCGATCTCGCCGCCGGTGGCGATCTCCAGCGCGATGCCAGCCTGCGCGAGCGCGTCGCGCAGCGCGGCCGCGCGGCCCGCCAGCGCGAGCGGATCGACCCGCCAGTGGTGATTGATGTGCGGTGTGGCGACGATCGTGCTGGTGCCGGCGGCGGCCGCCCGCCGAGCGAGCGCGAGCGCTTCAGGCATGCCCCGCGGCCCGTCGTCCAGGCCGGGCAGCAGGTGACAGTGCAGGTCGATCATGCGTCGTTCGGCTCCTACCCGGCGCGGTGTGCGCCGCACGGATATGATCGGCGCGTCAACGGAGCTTCGAGCGGCGCGGACCGATGAGAGGAAAGCAATGTTCAAATTGATAGTCGTGGGAACGGACGGCTCCGACACAGCCGCGCAGGCCGTCCTGCAGGCCGTTGACCTCGCCAAGTCGGTCGGCGCGACGCTCGAGCTGGTGAGCGCCTACGGGGCGGTGCCCGCGCAGCGCTTGCACGAGGAACGCCGCCAGGCGCCGGAGGACATCCAGTGGGCGATCAACCCCCGCGAGGACGTCGACGCGACGCTCGAGAAGGCGGCGGCGGTGGCGCGTGAGGCGGGGGTGCCGGTGAACACCTACGCGTGCCAGGGAGACCCCGCAGACGCGATCGTGGACGTAGCCGAGGAGCGCGAAGCGGACCTGATCATCGTGGGCAACAAGGGCATGACGGGCGCCCGTCGCTTCCTCTTGGGCTCGGTCCCCAACAAGATCTCCCACCACGCCCCCTGCTCGGTGCTGATCGTGCGCACCACCTGAGCTGCCGCTCAGCCGACGTGCGACTCGGCGCGCAGCTCCGTCAGCGCCGCCTCGATGCTGGCGATGCTTTCGAACACGCTGCGTGTGAGCATGCGGTCGGGGAACTCCACGTCGAAGTGGTTCTCCAGCGCGAGCATCACGTCGATGCCCGCGTGCGAGCTCATCCCCGCCTCGTACAGGTCCGCGTCCACCGCCAGCGCGTCCGCGCCGGGGAGGCGACCGTGTTGCTTGATGATCTGGCGGATCTCCTCGGTCATAGCCTCATCATCGGGCAGAATCAGGCGATCCTCAAGCGGGTGACGATGACGGACGAACAAGCCCACCTGAACGCAGGCGTGTGGGAGCGCGGCGACTTCGTCGCGCTCTACGCCACCCATGAGCTGCGCCCCGCCGAGACGATCCTGCTCGAGCGCCACCGCCGCCAGCTGTCCGGTCGCGTGCTCGAGCTGGGCTGCGGCGCCGGCCGGCTGACCGGCCACCTGCGCGAGCGCGCGCGCGAGCTGCAGGCGGTGGACATCTCGCCCGCGATGATCGACTACTGCCGGCGCGCCTACCCCGGCGTCGCGTTCACCGTCGGCGACCTGCGTGACCTGTCGCGCTTTGCCAGCGGCTCCCTGGACGCGGTGCTCGCGCCGTTCAACGTGATCGACGTGCTCGGTGACAGCGAGCGCCGCCGCCTGCTGCGCGAGGTGCACCGCCTGCTCGTGGGGGACGGCGTGTTCATCGTCTCCTCCCACAACCTCGCCCATGCGCCGGCCATCGCGCGGCCGACGCACGTGGACGGCATCAGCCCGCGCGCGCTCGCACGCAGCGCGCTCCGGATGCCGCGTCGCGTGCGCAACCACCGGCGGCTGGCGCACATGCAACGGCGCGAGCGCGACTACGCGATACTCGTGGACGAGGCGCACGACTTCTCGCTGCTGCACTACTACATCTCGCGCGACGCCCAGCAGCGCCAGTTCGCGCAGGAGGGGTTCGAGCTCCTCGAGTGCCGAGAGCTCTCCGGCGAGCCCGTTGGCGAAGGGGAGACGGGCGCGTCGGCGTCAGAGCTGTACTACGTGGCACGCCCCGCACGCACGGGCTAGCCGCAAAACTTCCGGCTGGCCGGACAGCGCCCACAGCAGCAGCGCGGCCGGCACGAGGTTCGCGGACGCGGAGGACTCGAGGTCCTCGCGCGTGGCCACAATTGCCGGACGTCCCGGCAGCGCGCGCATGGGCGCGGTGGCCTTCTGACGGTTGACCCTCGCTGATCTTCGAGCCCAGGGAGCGCATTTCATTCCACGAAAGAGGCCCTCTTCCATGGAGTTGACTCCTGATAAGGCTACGACATTGCTCTCCCACTGAGACCTTGCTGTCGGCAAGATCGGAGGATGCGGCGGCGCACAGTGCGCGCGCTGCGCTCAATCCGCCAGGCGCTCCAGCTCCTGCGCGAGCACGCGATCGACGAGCGCGTGCACCTCGCGCTGCAGCCACAGCGGGGTGAGCGTGTGCGTGTCGGCTGAGCTGCCCATCAGCGCGAGCTCGAGGTTCGGCCAGCGCTCCATGCGTTCGAGCACGCCCGTCTCCGTCAGTTCCGTGCGCAGCACCTCCTGGCCGGTGAACATCAACAGGCCACGCTGGTGGCGGTCGCGGAGCGCATCGAACAGGTCTTCGATCGGCGTGTGTGCCGCCGCCCGCCGTGGCTGCGCCTCGCCGTCCGCGGGCGAACCGCCTGCGCGCGGGGCGAGCATGTGCCGGCGCGCGCGCAGCGGCGCGCCGGCGGCTCGCTGCAGCAGCGTGCGCCCGGTTTCCATGTGCTTGCGCAGCTTGATCTCGCCGCGCGCCACCTTGCGCCAGGTGGCGGGCATCAACGCGCGCCGGGCGAGCACGCGCGTGCGCCGCTTCGCGTGCCGCCATTCGTCGAACACCAGCGTGCGCGGGTTGAGCATGACCACCGACACCACGCGCTCGTCCGCCAGCGCCGCCTGCGCCCCCCAGTAGGCACCCGAGCACAGGCCGAGCGTGATGAAGCGCTCGGGCAGCCCCAGCTCGGCCAGCGCCGCGAGCGCCGCGCACGCCTGCTCGACGTACCGCGGCCTGTAGAACGCCGTCACCTGTCCGAGCTCCGCAGCATCGCCGTCCGCGTCGCCGATCCCGTCCGCGTCCAGCCGCAGCACCGGCACGCCGTTGGCCGCCCAGCGCCGCGCGATCTCCACCCACATGCGGTTCGGCCCGGTGCGGCGCTGGGGACCCGCGTTCAGCAGCAGCGCGGTGAGCTCCCTGCGCCCTGCGAGCGGCTCGGCGAGCACGCCGAACAGCCGACCGCTCGGGCCCTCGAGCTCCAGCGGGCGCTCGCGCACGGCGACGCCGCCGCAGTCGAGCAGCAGCTCCTCGCGCGCCGCCGGCGCCCCGCCTGCGGGCGGCGACGCGCCTGCGGGCGGCGACGGGCCGGCGGGCGGCGACAGGCCGGCGTCCTCGTGCGCGGCGCCTTCGGCCAGCCAGCTGCTCACGAGCTCGAACACCGCGAGCGGTGGGCGCGCGTCCTGGGGCTCGGCCGTCATCGCCCCGAACCCCGGCCCGTCGGCGACCCGCACGGTGGCGCCCGTGCCTTCGAGCGCCTGCGCGAGCGAGCGATCGACCTTCAGCCCGTCACGTCCGAGCAGCAGCACGCGCTGGGACGCGCGGAGCTCGAGCCTGGTGAGGTCGAGATGCTCGAGGTCGCGCACGGTTTCGGGGCTCAGCAGGTAGCCGTTGGCGACCACCGCGGCGGCGTCGGCGGACGCCGCGTCGGGGACCTGCTCGCCGTCGGCGAGCGCGCTGGCGAACTCCAGACGCGCGAACGCGCGCAGCTCGCGCACGAGGGCGCGCCCGCTGGCCGGCAGCGCCCACAGCGCGAGCTCCTGCAGCGGCGCGCCGTGCGCTGCCGCCCGCAGGCACGCCACGGCGCCGAGCCCGATGCCGATCGCCGCCACCCGCTGTGCGCCCTGCGTGCCGCCCAGCCAGCGCGCCGCCGCGTCGATCGCCTGCGTCCACGAGTCGAGCTGGCTGGGATCGCCGGGTCCGCCGGCGCTGTCGCCGCTGCCGGGGAGGTCCATGCGCAGCGCCGTGTGCCCTGCGCGCGCCAGCTGCTCGGCCCATTCGCGACGCACGCGGTAGCTACACATGTCCTCCCAGCCGAACGGCGGGCACAGGATGACAGCGCTCGGCTGTGGGGCGCCCTGCGCCGGGTGCAGGACGGCGAAGCACGCGGCGGAGCCGCCCGCGGGCTGCAGGTAGAACGCGTGCGAGGGAGCCGGGGCGCTCATGCCGTGTGGGGCGCTCACGCCGTCGGCCCCGGCAGCGCGAGCTCCAGGTGTGCCTGCATGTTCAACGCGCGTATGCGCAGCATCTCGGGTGCAGGCGCGCCCGCGCGCGAACGCAGCGTGACCGTGCGCGTGCCCGCCGGCTCGATGAAGAAGCCGCTATCGCTCGCCTGCAACCCCGGGGCGTCGATGCGCACGCCGTAGGCGAGCCGCCGGCTGCTCAACTCCAGCTGCACCTCGGCGCCGGGGAGCGCGCTGCAGCGCGCCTGCAGCCCGAGCTGCTCGGGCGACTCGCGCGTGAGCGGGCGTCCCGCCGGGAAGCGCACCGCCTGGGAGATCACGCGCGCGCCGTCGCGCTCGCCGGCGTGCTGCAGCCGCGCGCCGTCCGCCGCCGCGTCCTCGCCGTCGCGCTCCAAGCTGACCACGATCGCGTCCTGTGCGGGAGGGCCGAAGCGGTAGGCCCAGGAGGCGTCGACGAAGCGTCCGATCACGCTCTCCACGTTCCATTCGCCGTGACTGTGCGGCGCGAGCTCGACGGGGGCGAGCGCCTGCTCGACGCGCAGCTCGCCGCCGCGGTACAGCGCCACGCGCAGCGACGCGCTGAGCGCTTGCGGGCGGTCGTTGGCGACGTGCGCGACGACCCCGCCGAGACCCTCGTCGATCGTCCACACCGCCACCGGCGCGAGCGCCCGCGCGAGCTGGTGGTAGGCGAGCTTGGGCACGCCGCGGCAGTCGAGCACGCCCCAGCCCGAGCCCGCGAGCAGATCGCGCAGCCACAGCACGAGCCCGCCGCCGCACGGCGAGGCGCCGCGCCGCCACTCGCCGAACACCTCCGCCATCACCTCGCCGCTCACCGCGCGCGAGAGCTCCAGGTAGCGCTCCGGGTCGCGCGCGCGCAGCGCGGCGGGATCGACGTCGAACAGCAGGCCCAGGTAGTGGTCGCGCACGTCCGCGAAGTCCCAGTCGGCGCCCACGTCCTGGGGGACGGGCTCGCTGGGGCCTGCGCTCGGCACGTTGGCGAACGCCAGGCACTCGGCGGCGAAGCGCACGCCCGCGCGCCGCGCGTCCTCGAGCGGACGGCGGTAGCCGCCCACGCCGTAGTAGTTGGCGACGCCGCGATCGGGGCGGAACGGCAGATCGCCGCCGCACGGCGCCGAGGGCACGTACACGGCGTCGAGCGCGCTCCGCGCGAGCAGGCCCGGCAGCAGCTCGCCGAACAGCTCGCCGCGTCCGAGCGCCGGCTCGAGCCCGAGCATCGCCACCTGCTGCTCGACTTCGCTGTTGCCGCACACGACCGCCACGCTGGGGCGCCCGCCGAGCGCGTCGAGGACTTGCGTGGCCTCGCGCACCACGCTCTCCCGGAACGGCTGGTGCGCGAGCGGGTAGTCGAAGTTGGCGAACATGAAGTCCTGCCACACGAGGATTCCCAGCTCATCGCACAGGTCGTGAAAGGCGCGCGTCTCATACGCGCCGGTGCCGGGCAGGCGCAGCATGTTCATGCCGGCGTCGCGCACCCGTTCGAGCTGCTCGCGCAGCGCCGCCGCGGGCGGGCTCATCCCGACGATGTCCAGCGGCGTCCAGATCGCCCCGCGCGCGAACACGCGCACGCCGTTGACGTGCAGGTCGAGCCCGTCGCGCTCGAGCTCGTGCGCGGGGTGGGCGCCGCAAGCAAGCGCGCGAAAGCCCGTGCGCCCGGCGTCGACCGCGAGCTGCTCGCCGGC
This sequence comes from Solirubrobacteraceae bacterium, assembly GCA_035504435.1. Taxonomy (GTDB): domain Bacteria; phylum Actinomycetota; class Thermoleophilia; order Solirubrobacterales; family Solirubrobacteraceae; genus Palsa-744. Next base: position 20,322 of record DATJRV010000111.1, on the reverse strand, counting down.
GCAATCGACGAGCAGGCGCACGTCATGCAGCGCCGGCTCGCCGTGGGTGTGCGGCCACCAGCGCGCGACCGCCGGCACGACCAGCTCGCCGCTTGCGCGCGGCGCGCCGGCGGGGCCGCTCAGCGCGAGCGCCGCCCGGTGCGTGCCCGACGGGCCGTCCAGCTCGACGCTCACCGCGCGCGGATGCGCGCCGTCGAGCGTCTGCAGCTGCGCGCGCACCGACAGCACGCCGTCGGCGCCGTCGACGCGTGCGCGCAACGCGAGCTCTTCGACGAGCACGCGCCGATGGCGGCGCAGGCTGACCGCTCGCCACGGGCCGACCGCCGCCGGGCCGGGCGCGAAGCCGGGCGCGCGCCCGAGCAGCATCGTGCGAAAGAAGCGCAGGTTGCGCTCGGCCACGAGGCGCGTGCGCCAGCGCGCGCGGGGGCGCCTGGGCGCGGCGAGCAGCGGCGCGAGCGCGCGGCAGCGGATCGCGAGCTCGTGGCGCGGCGCGTCGCCATCCGCGTGCCCGTCCAGGCCGGGCGCGCCGCCCGCCAGGCGCTCGCCGACGTCCAGCGTGTGGGCGGCGAACATCGAGTCGCTGTCCAGGAGCAGCTCGCCGTTGAGGTACACCTCGGCGACCGTCGCGATGCCGTCCAGGCACAGGCTCACCCGCTCGCCGGGGGCGGGCGGAGCGGCGGCGAACGTCGTGCGAAACCACCAGTCCTCCGCGTCGAAGTCGTGTGGCTCTCCCGCACGCCACAGTCCCGCGTCGGCCAGCGCGCCGGCGGCCGTGCCGGGGATGCGCGCGGGAAGCCAGTCCAGCCGATCGAGCGCGCTCACCGCGACGGGCGCGTCCACCGGCGCGCTGGCCGCCCGCCAGCCGCTCGACAGCGCCTGCTCCTGCTCGCCCTCCACACGTGCGCGCGCCGCAGCGCGGTGCGCGCCGGACGCTTCAACGGAGCGCGCCATCGAGCAGCTCCATCGCCTGCTCCCACGCCTGTGCCGGCGCGGACAGCGCCGGCTCGAGGTCGAACGGCCGGCGGCGTGCGAGCTTGAACGACAGCGCCTTGCAGCCATCGACGATCTGCTGCAGCGCCTCACAGGCCGCGCGGGCGTCGTCCTCCAGCAGCCACTGCGCCTGCGAGCGGGCGACCTCGAACGCGGAGCCGGCCATGCGCACGGTGGCGAACGCGTACGCGTGGTAGTCGTTCGCGTCCCCGGCCAGCAGGCGCGGCAGGTCGCGCTCCAACTGCGCGGCAAAGCGCGTGAACGGGTTGCTCGCCGGACGGTGCGCGAGGTGTTCGCGCAGCAGGACGCGCGCGGCCTCGCGCAGCTGCGGCCCGCGCAGGCGCGGGCCGGCGTCGAAGCGCACGAGCTCGGTGTAGGGGGGCAGCACGTCCTCGGAGAACGCGCGTCCGAGGCGGAACACGCCGCGGTAGTCCTCGCCGCCCAGCTCGTAGAGCCCGGTGCCGTGGAAGTAGCGCAGGCGCTGCGCGCCAGGGTCGATGCTCTCGACCACCACCGAGCTCTTCACGTGCTCGCGGCGGTAGGCCGTGGCGTGCGTGTCGGGCAGATGCCAGGAGTCGAGCTCGACGATCAGCGTGCGCCCTGCGGCGAGCTGCTCGGCCGCCTGCTCGGGCAGCGGGCGGTAGGGCTGCATCTCGTGCACGTCGATCCCGAACAGCAGCTCGAGGTCTTGCGGGAACGGCTTGAAGAACGTCCACTGGTCGCCCTCGAAGTCCATCCGCAGGGTGCAGCCGAGCGCCGCGAGCGGCTCGTCGCCGCGAGCGTGCAGCAGCTCGATGAGGATGTCGGTGTAGCAGTTCGTTTCCCCGTACGAGCGCCCCGCTCCGTGCAGCGCGTGTCGCTCGTAGCCCTCCGGGTCGAGCCCCAGCAGGCTCACGCATCCATCGGCGCCGTGCACCTGGCTCACCACAGCCGCGCGCGCACCTCGTCGGGCCACGCGCGGATGTCCAACCCGTGCGTGGCCAGCAGCGCGATCGTGATCCGCTCGAGCCCGAAGCCGAGGCACGCCGTGTGCGCGGGCGTGCCGTCGGCGAGCTCGATGCCGTACACGGACGCGAAGTGGTCCTGGTGGTAGTTGAACGACGCCACGGCGGTCGGCTCGGGCCCGGCGATCTGCGTGAGCACCTCGAACTTCAGCTCCTGCTCGCGCTGGTTGGCCGACAGCATGCGCCCGGTGCGCCCGAAGAACGGGTCGGACGCGAGGTCGAGCTGCACCTGCAGGCCGAGCTCGCCGAGCAGCTGCAGCGCGCGCTCGCGCCACGCGTCGCGCCACGCGCGCACGACGTCGGGCTCGCCGAGGCGCACGAGCTCGCGCTGGTGGAACATCTGCAGGCGCGCGGGGTCGTGCGAGGGCTCGCGGCGGAACACGTACGCGCCGCCGGCGTCGACCGTCAGGCCGCCGGGAGCCAGCGCGCCGCGGGCGGCGATCGCCGGATACACCGGATAGCAGGCGGCCGGGGTGAGCACGAGGTCGGTCGCGTGCAGCATCCCGCTCCAATCCTCGTGCTGGCTGGCGCGTTGGGAGAGCTCCGCCGCCTGCGCTTCGTCGCCCTCGAAGGCGAAGATCGTGCCAGCCAGATGTGGGAACGATTTTAGATAATCGATACGCTCGAGCTCTCTGCGCGGCAACACGGGCGGGAAGCGCATGTGCTCGGGTTGCTCGCCGGCGACCGCGCGGCCGACCAGCGCGGCAAGCCGCTCGCGCACTTGCTCGAAGTCTCCGCCGCGGCCGTAGACGCCGGGCACGCCGGTTTCGATCAGCAGGCGGCGCGCGACGAGCTCGCGCAGCAGCGCCTCCTGGTCGGGGCTGGCCGGCCGCGGCCCCGGCATCAGACGTCCTTGGCGATCAGCAGCAAGCTGGCGTTGGTCTGATGGATGCGCTCGTTGGCGATCATCAGGCACGCCGACATCGTGTCGCGCAGGTGGCGCCCGACGCTGAACGGCGTGTCGTTCTTGAAGCCCACGATCCCGCACACCGAGAGCGCGCCCTGGCAGACGCGGGGAGCCTGTTCGGAGGCGGCGATCTTGAGGTTGTTGAAGCGCAGCGCGCAGGCCATCGTCGACAGCCGCTCGCGCCCCGGCTCGTCGGCGATCTCCACGTACTCCTCCAGCCCCGAGGCGACCTCCGCGCGCAGCAGCGAGAGCTCGCTCATCAGGTGCGACAGGCGCAGCGCAGCCGGCGGGGTCTCGCCGGGCTTCTGCTTGGCCTGGGCGCGCACGAACGCGCGCGCGCGGTCGAACGCGTCGGTGGCGATCCCCAGCCACAGCTGCGACCACAGGATGTGCGAGAGGGGCACCATCGACTCGGCCATCATCTTCCCGAACGCCGCCGGCAGCACCTGCTCGTCGCTGAGCGTCGCGTGCACGCGATAGCCCGGCGAGCACGTGCCGCGCATCCCCAGCGGGTCCCACGTGCCGGTCGGCTCCAGCTGCGCCTGCTCGCTGTGGATCAGGGCCACCGCCTGGTCGGTCTGCTCGGCGTCCGGGCTGCGGCGCAGCGTCACGAACAGGTCGTCGCAGTGCGCGCCGTAGCTGACCGTCGGCGCCTGCTTCTCGAACGTGGAGGTTCCCTCGGCGGCGGGCGTCAGCGGGGCGATCGAGCGGCTCATGTCGCCGCCGGTGCCGACCTCGGAGGTGATCGAGGCGATCAGCCGCTGCTCGTCGGCCACGCGGCGCAGGTAGCGCTCGAACCACGGCGCGCCCTGCAGGTGGCGCACGATCGTGATCAGCTGGATCTGGTGCATGGCGAAGACCATCGCGCTGGAGCCGCAGCGGCGGCCGAGCTGAAAGCACGCAGCGGCGATCGCCTCCAGTGGCAGGCCCGCGCCACCGAGCTCGCGCGGCACGAACGCCGACAGCGCCTGCGCCCCGCGCAGCGCCTCGATCGTCTCGCTGGGGAAGCGCGCCTCGCGGTCGACCTCGTCCGCGTGCGGCGCGGCTACCTCGTCGGCGATTTGACAGACGCTGTCGAGGAACGCCTGGCTGCGATCGAGGGCCACGCTCACGACAGCGTCGCCTCGGAGCGCAGCGTGCTCACCGCCGCTTCGATCGCGACGATGCTCTCGAAGACGCTGGCCGTGAGCATGTGGTCGGGGAACTCGATGTCGAAGTGATCCTCGAGCGCCAGCATCACGTTCACGCTCGCGTGGGAGCTCAAGCCCGCCTGGTAGAGGTCGGCGTCCGGGGCCAGGGTGCTTATGTCCACCGGCAGGCGACCGTGATTGCTAATGATCTCGCGGATTTCCTCGGTCATCGGTTACGTAACGGCAGGGCTCGGGAATTCCTTGACCGCGCTTGACGTCCACTGCGCCATAGCCTAGCCGGCACGGCGGGCAGCTAGGTGCTCGCGTACTCCCTGCGCGGCGCCGCGTAGTCGCCTGCGCCGGCGATCGATGCTCCCTCGCCGGCCGGCGCAACCGCCATCATGCCGTTGACGTGCGCGTAGTGGCAGGCCTCGGTGCGGTTGCTCACGCCCAGCTTGCGGTAGACGTTGGCCAGATGGAACTTGACCGTCTGGCGGGTGATCCACAGCTCTTGCGCGATCTCGTGATTGGTGGCGCCGGCGGCGACCAAGCGCAGGATTCCGAGCTCGCGGCTCGTGAGCGGCGATTGCGCTACGGCGGCATGCAGCGCGGGTGCGTGGCTGCGCGCGTTGACGGCGGCCGGCGAGTGCACGATGTGGCCGCTCAACGCCTCCTCCAGGAACACGGCAAGCGCGCTGGGATGAATCGACTTCGAGATTGCACTGCCGGCGCCGGCCTCGAAGGCGTGTTCGAGCGCCACGTCAGCCATCTGCATCGCCAGGAAGACGATCGCGATCTCCTCGTCTTCCTCCCTGATGGCGCGGATCAGCGCGATCGCCTGCTCGTGGTGTTCGCTTTCGTCGATCAGCACGACGTGGGCGCCGGTTTCCCTGATGCCCGTCGCGGTGGCCCTACGCGGATCCACGTATCCGAGTAGCTGGAATGCCTGGCCCTCGCCGAGCCCGGCGCGAATCGCGCCGACCATCATCGCGTTGTCGGTCACTACGACAAGCCCCTTGGTGACCATTCGCGTAGCACCCTGACCGTGGTAGCAATTCCGTTCGTCTATCACGTGCTTCTCCTATGTTTTGGCTCGCCTCGAAAGCGCCGTCCGTTGCGCATCCGTTCCGGTCCCCCCAGGCGGAGCGCCCTTCCTCGCCCTGATCCCGACTGGGCGTCCGCGGATGATAGCGCTTCCAGGCGGAAGTCGCATTTACCGAATGATTTTTTTCGCTGTCCGGGTTTATCGCCCAAGGATGCGGGTAGGGACCGCCTCCTGCGGGCTTCCAGGCATTGCATCGCGCCCCCTGCGCGGGATGCGCCGCTCCGGTCGCCTGCCCGGATGCGCCGCGCCTTCGTCTCGCGCTCCATTGTGCTGCGCCGGCGAGCCTGTATGGTTGCCGTCACGTGAAGCTAGAGCCCTCGATCGCCGGTCGCGAGATTCCGCTCACTCGACTCGACAACGCCGACCCGGCGCTGTTGGAGGAGCTGCTGGAGACCGTCGCGCGGGTCGCGGGCAAGGCGGCGTTCACGCTGGGGCCGGAGGTCGAGGCGTTCGAGGCGGAGTATGCCGACTACTGCGGCACGGCCCACGCGATCGGCGTGTCCTCCGGCACCGAGGCGCTGGCGCTGACGCTGCGCGCGCTGGAGATCGGGCCGGGCGACGAGGTGCTCGTGCCGGCCAACTCGTTCATCGCCACCGCCGAGGCGGTGTCGCTCGCGGGCGCCAGCCCGCGCTTCCTCGACGTCGACGAGCGGACCGCGCTGATCACGCCGGAGGCGGTGCGCGAAGCGGTTGGGCCGCGCACTCGCTGCGTGATCCCCGTCCACCTGTACGGGCGAACCGCCGAGCTGGCGGCGATTGTCGCGGTCGCACGCGATCACGGCCTGAGCGTAATCGAGGACGCCTGTCAGGCACACGGGGCGCTGCTGGGCGCCCGGCGCGCCGGCGCGATCGGTGACGCCGGCTGTTTCTCGTTCTATCCGGCCAAGAACCTCGGCGCGTGGGGCGACGGCGGCGCGGTGGTGACGAGCGATGAGCGCCTGGCGGAGCGCGTCAGGCTGTTGCGCGCCCACGGCGAGCGCACGCGCTACCACCACGAGCTGATCGGCACGACCGCGCGACTGGACGCGCTGCAGGCGGCGATCCTGCGCGTGAAGCTGCGCCGGTTGGAGGACTGGAACGCCGGTCGTCGCCGCGTCGGCGCAGCGCTTGCCGACGCGCTGAGCGACTGCCCGGTCGAGCTGTTCGCGCCGCCCGCGCAAGGCGGCGATCACGTCTTCCACCAGTTCGTCGTGTGCAGCGACGAGCGTGAGCGCCTGCGCGAACACCTGGCGGCGGCGGGGATTGCGACGGCCATCCACTATCCCGTGCCGATCCACCGCACCGCCGCGTACGCCCCGGCCGGCACGCAGGCCCCGTCGCTGCCGGTGGCCGAGTCGTTGGCGCAGCGGATCGTCTCGCTGCCGATGCACCCGGCGATGAGCGAGGCGGAAGTCGCGCAGGTCGCAGGCGCAGTGCGGGCGTTCGCCGGCTGAGGCGCGCCAGGCGCCGCGAGCTGCGCCGGGCGCGCCCTTGGGCTGCGCCGCAGCGCTCGACCCCCGCGAGCCGCGCCGGGCGCGCGCCCTCAGGCGGCGACGCTGGTGTGCGCCGGCGTGTGGCCGGCGGCGGTGGCGATCAGCGCCACGAGCTGCCCGAGCAGCTGTGGATTGCTGTCCAGCCGCTGCAACGGACCACGCGCGACGAGCTCGATGTGGGGCAGATCACGCTCGTCGAGCAGCAGCTTCACGCGTCCGATCTCCTGCAGCCAGCGGTCTACAGCCCCGATCCGGCCCTGGAAGATCCCATACGCGGGTATGCCCAGGTAGGCGGCCTCCCGCAGCATCGTGCCGCCCGAGCACACCACCATGTCGACGCTCTTCAGCAGCGACACGAACGGCACCGCACGCTCGAGCACCAGCGGCTCGTGTCGCCACGGCAGGCCCTCCAGCATGCGCCGCTGGGAGTCCTCGCGCGGAGAGAGCACCACGAAGGCGTCCCCTGCGGCCAGGTGCGCGAGCGTCTGCCTGGCGAAGCTGCTGGAGGCGGCTTTGTAGTAGTGGCTCGTCTCCGACGGCGGGCGGAAGAGGACGCGCACCGCGCCCGCGGGGGCCGCTGGGAGCTCGTGCGCCTCGATCGCGTCCACGTTCACCTCGGCGAACGTCAGATCCTCCTTGATGCCGTCGAAGGCGAGCAGCTGGTCGCGACGCAGGCCACGCCGGCGCAGCGCCTCGGCGTCGATCACGCGCGGGTGCAGGATCTTCGAGCCGGTGAACCAGAACACGCCCATGTTGGCGTGCTCGTAGTCGCCGATCAAGAAGCTCGGGATGCCCATCGTGCGCGCGGCGATCGCCGACGCGCGCGAGGCCGCGAGCACGGCGTCGGGCCTCCCCGTGTCGGCGAAGAACGCGCGTAGCGCGTGCGCTCGCGTCCACGCCGCCGCCAGCTTCGCGAGCTTTCCAGGCCCGACGCGCTCGCCGAAGGCAGGCGCGGGCACCCCCGCGCGTTCCAGCATCTCCACGGTGCTGCCGTAGTTGCGCGTGGTGAGCGCCGTCTCGATGCCGGCGTCCCCAAAGGCGTGGTGGAAAGGAAGCAGGTACTGCACCTGCGGCGGGTTCTCGATGTCGATCCAGACCTTCATCGCAGCGCCCGCAGCTGATCCTCGCCCACAGCTCCCTGGCGCTCGCTCGCGGCTGGAAGCGAAGGCGCCTCAGCGTACGCCGACCACGCATACAGGATCCAGCCGGGATGGTAGGAGCGGCATTCGCGGTTGAAGCGCACGCGCGCGCGGAGCTTCGCAGGCTCGCGGACGGGTCCGCGCAGCCCGCGCAGGTAACGCCGGGCGCGTGGCCAGCGCTCGGCGCGCTCGATCGAGCGATAGAACCAGGCGTAGGGCTGCTCGAGCACGATCGAGCTGTGCAGCTCGTTGCAGCCGAGGTTCCAGCGGAAGCTGCGCTCGATCGCCTCCTCGATGCCCTCGAGCCCGTATTCGCGCGCGGGGAACAGGAACAGCATCGCCATGCTGTCCTGGTGCACGGTGAAGATCGGGTACACGTCGACCGGCTGTGCGCTGCGCACGTCGAGCATCCACGGCCACGCGCCGTCCTGTCCCTGGATCGCCAGCACCCGGCGCAGGCACGTCGTGAACAGCTCGCTCGCCCGCTCGCTGCCGCACGCCTGTCCGTACTCGTGCATCGCGCGCAGGAAGTACACGACGCTCCCGAATGAGACCGTGTGCGCGCGGTAGCGGTGCGTGCTGTGGCGCGGCATGCCCGTGTCGGGGTGCACGAAGCGGCGCTCGATCAGCGCGAAGAGCTGATCGGCGAGTCGGCTTGCGCGCTCGCTCGTCGACCACCTGGCGGCACCCCACAGCATCCACGCCAGTTGCTGCAGGTCCAGGCGCTGGGCGGCATCGCCGCGGGCGATCGCTCGCTCCAGCTGATCGAGCGAGCGCTCCACTGCCGGGTGGGAGGGGTCGCAGTCCGCGAGCGCCACCAGCAGCAGCCCGCGATCGCCGCAGTTGACGAGCTCGGGCTCGAAGCCCGAGAGGAACTGCGCGAGGCGCTCGCGCACCGGCCCGAGCCACGCGATCTCGCCGGCGTGGCGCTCGGCTGCGGCGAGACCGAGGTAGGTGTTGACCGTGTAGCGCAGCGACCACGGCGCTTGGAAGTCGTGCAGCACCTGGCCGTCCGCGCCGGCGCGCGAACGCCACGAGAACCACGCGCGTTGCCCGTCGTACTCGTGGCTGAGGTAGTCGAGCGCCCGTTGGCAGTACTCGTTCACGCGGGGCCTCGCAAGACTTGAGCGCCGCGCATGCTCACGACGCCGCGTCCAGCGCCAGCTCCAGCGGCTCGCCGCCGGCGGCTGCTGTCGGCGAGTCCTGGCACAGATCGGCTAGCAGCGCCTCGGCGACGCGCTGCGAGGCCTTGCCGTCCCAGCCCTGCGGGGCGTCCGGCGGCCCTGACGCACGTTCGAGCCAGCGCGGAATGCGGGTGATCGCCTGCGGGTCCAGTCCCAGCAGCCGGTTGCTGCCCTGCGTGATCGTGATCGGGCGCTCGGTGTTCTCGCGCAGCGTGAAGCACGGGACGCGCAGGAAGGTCGTCTCCTCCTGCACTCCGCCGGAGTCAGTGAGCACGCCGCGCGCGCCGTGCTCCAGGGCCAGGAAGTCCACATAGCCGACAGGGTCCACGAGCCTCAAGCCGCCTGCTGCCGGCAGCTCGCCGGCGAGGCGCGCGCGCGTACGCGGATGCATCGGGAACACGACCGGCAGCTCGTCAGCGAGCGCGGCGAGCGCGCTCATCACCTCGCCGAGCAGCGGCCCGTCGACGAGCGCGGGACGATGCAGGGTGACCAGCAGGTAGCGCCCACGCTCCAAGCCGAGCTCGGCGTGAATGCGCGAGCCGTCGATTCGCGAGCGCAGCGAGACGAGCGTGTCGATCATCGTGTTGCCGACGAAGCGCACGCGCTCCTCCTCGATCCCCTCGCGCACGAGGTTGCTGGCCGCCTCGGGGCTGTGGATGAAGCACCAGCGCGAGAGCTGGTCGACGAGCACGCGGTTGACCTCCTCGGGCATCGTGCGATCGAAGCTGCGCAGTCCCGCCTCCAGGTGGGCGATCGGGATGTCGAGCTTGGCCGCCGCCAGCGCGGCGGCGAGCGTGGAGTTGACGTCGCCGGGCACGACCACCGCGCGCGGTCGCAGCTCGGCCATGACCTCCTCCAGGCCCTCCAGCGCGCGCGCCGTCTGCACGCCGTGGCTGGCGGAGCCCACGCCGAGCAGGTAGTCGGGCTCGCCCAGGCCGAGCTCCTCGAAGAAGATCCGCGACATCTCGGCGTCGTAGTGTTGGCCGGTGTGTACCAGCACGTGGCGCAGCTCGGGCGCGCGGGCACGCATCTCGTAGACGACTGGAGCCATCTTGACGAAGTTCGGCCGCGCCCCGACGACATAGACCAGCGTCGGCGGCTCGGCCTCCGTCGCAGCTTGCGCTGAGGCACAATCGTGAGGACCCCCGTACATGCGGCTTGGGAGAGTAGGCCAGCCGGCGTGTGAGCCCAACGTCCCTTTGAACAGAAGTTTGCCGCAAAGTTGGCCCTTCACCTAGCCATCCGGCTAGGTGAAGGGCCCTTGGGCATGCGGGCCTCCCAAGCAAAGGGGTGGCTGTGCGCCGTGGGCGACCGCTGGCGAGACCTCAGCGGCTGGCGCTGCGCGCGCTACGCACCGTGGCAAGGAACTGACGCGCGCGCTGCTGCTCACGAATCGCGTGAATGACGCGCCGGTCGTGATATTGAGGCGTCCGGTGCCAGAAGGCGCTCAGATAGCCCACGATCAGCGCAACCGCCGTGGGTTGGCGCCGCGCACGGTAGCCACATCGTACGAGCAGGTAGGTGGGGCGGTACCCCAGCACGTAGGAGCCGACTCCCTGGCGACGCCAGTGTCCCCACAGGCTGACGTCGTTGGTGGCCTCCGGGCGGTGGTGATAGAAGTGTAGGTCGACGAGCGTGCGCGTCGCAAAGCCAGCGAGGCGCGCCTTGGTCTCGTCGATCAGCGTGAACAGCGCGCCCTCGAGGGGCAACACAGCTTCCAGGCAAGGGCGCCGGTAGGTGCGCGACGGTCCCCAGCAGTGATCGCCGAGCAGCGTCAGCTCCTCCCACGTGCCTCCGTGCAGCTCGCGGCAGGCCCCGCTCGCGATTCCGAGCGTCGGATCGCTTTCGAACGCGGCGAGCACGCCCTTGAAGTAGTCGGCGTCGAACGACACGTCGGCGTCGATCTTGGCAACCAGGTCGCCCGTGCCGGCGAGCGCGTCCACGCCCGCTTGGAAGGCCACCTCGGCCATGGTTCGCTTGTAGCCAGGCGAGGGCTCGATCGTTGTGAGCTCGATCCACGAGTGTGCCTCCGCGAGGCCGCGCGCGAGCTCGAGCGTCCCGTCGGTGGAGCCGTTCTCAACGATGATCCACTTGAGCGGTCGCACGCTCTGGGCGATGAGAGCCTCAGCCACGCGTCGGAGGTTTGTCTCCTCGTCCCGCGCAGGGGTGATCGCAACGTACGTGAGAGCTGCCCCGTCGCCCATGCTCGCGCAATGCTAGGCCGCGGCCCCCAACACCCGCCACCTCCACATGTATAGGGAGCAAGCCCATGCCTAGCCGGGTGGGGGTGTGCCCGCCCCCTGGGCGGTTGCTAAACACAGGTGCGGTGCGCGAGCTCGCGGTGGTCATCGTCTCTCACAACTCTGCGAGCTGGCTGGAGCCATGCCTGCGTTCGCTGTACGCCCACGCGGGCGGTGTAAAGCTGGATGTGGTGGTTGTGGACAACGAGTCCTCGGATGGCTCTGCCGAGCTCGTCGAGCGTGAATTCGTCGGCGCCCGCGTTGTCAGGTCAGCCAATCGGGGATTCGCGTATGGCAACAACCGCGGCTTGGAGAGCGTGTCTGCGCCCTTCGTGCTGCTGCTCAACCCCGACACGGAGATCGTCGAGGGCACCTTCGGGGAGCTGTTGGACCGGATGGAAGCCGATCCGCGTCTGGGGCTCGCCGGCTGCCGCCAGCTCAACTCAGCCGGTACTGTGCATCCGACGATCCGGCGCTTTCCGAGCGCTACTCGTTGCCTGTTTCAGGCGCTTGGATCTGAGCGGTATCCGGTGCGCGCATCGTGGCTCGGTGAACGTGAGCTCGATCCGCTGGCGTACGAGCGCGAGACGCCATGCGACTGGACCTCGGGTTCGTTCATGCTCGCCAGGAGCGAGGCGATCGCCGCGGTGGGCGGGATGGACGAGCGCTACTTCCTCTACTGCGAGGAGCCCGACTTGTGCCTGCGCTTGCGGCGTGACGGCTGGCAGGTGCGCCACCTGCCAAGCATGACCATCCTCCACGCTGCACGCGGCAGTGCCCCGCGCAGCGAGCGCCTGGTCGCGCAGGAAGCTTACGCCCGCCGCCAGTACCTCTCCAAGAACGTGACTGGCGTGAGGCGTCACATGATCCTCTTCGCGCTGGTGCTCGGCCACCTGATGCGCGCGCTGAGCGCTGGGGCAGGCGAGGATCGCACCAGCCGTCGGGCCGCCTCGTCGGCGGCGATCCGCGCGCTGCTTGGGTTGAGCCCGCCTCCGTTTGCGACCGTGCTCGACACGCCACAGGCAGACGCTGCGCCGGCGGTGGACGCGCTGGTCGGCAACTAGCCGATCGGCTAGTTGCCGAACTCGTCTTCCGGCCATACCACGGGCCGCGACTGCGACCAATACTGCCAGTGTGAGCCGACGAACGCCGACCGTGGAGCCCACCGAGCAAGGAGCGCCCGCCGAGGCTGCTCCGGCCGGCGCCGACGCTGGCGCGACGCGGTCCCCGGCGCTCACGCAGCGCGAAGTCGACGTGATCGAGCTTGCAACCATGGGGCTCACCAACAACGAGATCGCGCAGCGACTCGACCTCAGCACGTACGCGATCAAGTTTCACCTGTCCTCTGCCTACGGCAAGCTCGGGGTGGCGAACCGCACGCAGGCGGCGGTGGCGTATCTGAATCTCAGGGCGCAGGGGCTGATCTGAGATGGATCTCGCGCTCTTCCTGGCGGTCCTGTGGCGCTCCAAGCGGCTGCTCGGCGTCGGGGTGCTGTTCGCCGTGATCCTCGCGGTGCTGGCATACGGCAAACCCGGGATCTCCAACGGTGCGCCCTCCTTGACGCCGCGCGGCGCGGAAGTGTGGCAGAGTGAATCGCAGCTTTTGATCACGCAGGCGGGATACCCGTACGGGCAGGGCGTCAACTCGGTCCCCGGAAACCTCGCCCAGCTGTCCCCCGTCTACGCGACGCTGGCGAACGGCAATCAAGTGCAGGCGGAAATTCGCCAGCAGCTGGGGACGAGCGGAACCGTGAAGGCCTCAGAAGCCTTGGATCTCGGGACCAGCAGTGGTCTCCCGTTCGTGAATCTTGTGGCGAGCGCACCGAGCTCGAGCGACGCGATGCGGCTGGCCGCCGGAGCCGCCGTGATCTTCCGGAGCTATGTGGCGCGCCAGCAGGCGGCGGAGCGAATCCCGGCGAGTCAACGCGTTCAGCTTTCGATCGTCGCGTCGGGCACCAAAGCGAAACTCGCCGAAGGACACAAGCTCAGTGTTCCGATTCTCGTGTTCGTCGCGGTGCTGATCGGCTTCATCTCGATGGTGTTCCTCAAAGAGAACCTCCGCTCGCGCGCTGCCAAGGAGCTGGAGCTGCAGCGCGCACGGACGGCGGCGTCGCCGCAGATGCCCGAGGTGCCGCAGATGCCCGAGGCGCCTCAGCCACACCACGAAGACGCGAGCACGAATGGGGGAGATGCGGGCGTCTATCGCGAGCCCGTGAAGAGCGGCGACTACGAGTGGTGACTCGGCAGCGCCCCCAGCTGGAGCGGTAGCGATGGTCGGCGCATACCGCCTGCCCTCGTCCGTCATTGCAATCGGGGCGCTGCTCGCGCTGTTGGCCGCTGATGTCGTCGCCGGCGCGGGCCAAGCAGAGCCGATGGCAGCGGCGCTCTTGGCCGTCGCCCTCCTGATCTGGATCACCCGACTGGCCAGGAGCTGGACCGCGCTCGTCGCGGTGATCGGGCTCGTCGCACTGTTGATACCCAGCGACGGTCGCTACGTGTTGCCCCACGGGCTGCCATTCCAGCTCGAGCCCTACCGCGTGGTGCTCGGGCTGCTGATAATCGGGTGGCTCATCTCGCTACTGGTGGATCCTCGCGTGCGGGCTCGCGCGACGGGCTTCGAGGGCCCACTGATCGCGATCGTCGGCGCCACCCTGGCTTCGGATCTCGTCAACCCTGGGCGCGTCGGGTCGGTGTCGAGCTTCGTCGTCAAGGCGCTCTGGCTGTTCGCCCTCCTGGTGCTCTTCTTGTATCTGGTCGTCAGCGTGCTGAGCACCCGAGCAGCCGTCGAGCGTGTGATCGCGGTGCTCGTATCGGGTGCCTCCTTCGTCGGTTTTGCCGCCGTCGTGCAGAGGGAGACCACGTTCAACGTCTTCAACCACCTGCACTTCATACTGCCTGTGTTCGACTACATCCCAGCCGCTGCGGTGGGCGCAGTGGAACGCGACGGGGCGCTCCGGGCGACAGCGTCTGCCGGCGATCCGATCGAGTTGGCTGCGACGATGGCGATGCTGATGCCGCTGGCGGTCTACCTCGCGATCAGCCGGCGCCAGCGAATCTGGTGGGTCGCGCTCGTGCTGCTGGTGCTCGGCGATTTTGCGGGTGGCTCGCGGACGGGGGTGATCGGGCTCGTCGTCGCGGTAGCGGTGTTTCTGTGGCTGCGCCCGCGTCAGACGATCCGCTTCTGGCCAGCTCTCATCCCGCTGGCTGTGGTCGTGCACGTCGCTGCGCCGGGCGCGCTGGGCGGGATCGTCGGGGGCTTCTTTCCGAAGGGCGGCGTGGTGGCGCAACAGAGCGAAACCTTCGTTGCGGCAGGCGGAAAAGTCGAATACTCGAACCGCTTGTCGCGCATCGGGCCAGAGCTGCACGAATTCTCCGCGTACGACCCCCTGTTGGGACAGGGGTACGGCACCCGGATCACCGGCAGGGCAGAAATCGCCGACAACGCGATCATCCTCGACGACCAGTGGCTCGGGACGCTGTTGGAGACCGGTCTGCTTGGTGTGCTCGGGTGGACGTGGCTCTTCGCCCGCGCCATCCGCAGGCTGGCGATCCGCGCGAAGCTGGAAGGCGATGCGCGCGAGGGGTGGCTCCCGGTCGCGCTCGCTGCCTCGCTGGCGACGTTTGCCACCGCGATGTTCTTCTACGACGCATTTTCGTTCATCCAAGGCACTTTCGTGGCCTTCACGCTGCTTGCGCTGAGCGCTGTGGTGCTGCGCCTTCCGGCGCGGGTCACGTCCGCGAGCTGACGCCGGCCCGGCACGGGATGCAGCGCGCATGATGCGCCCGCCACCGTCCCGCTGATCCGCGCATCCCCGCGCGGGGGGCCGCTATGCTCCTCCGAGCATGTTCGGGGGAAAGAAACGCGCCGGCGTGAAGTCGTACGCTAGCCGTGCGGCGCTGCTGGGGATGTTTCTGCTGGCCGCTGTGCTGCTGGCGAGGAGCGATCGACGGACAGCCACCGCGACCCCTGCCGCGTCTGCTGTGGCGTCGCGCGCGGACGACGCTGCCTCGTATCGCACCTTCTTCATCGACTTCGAAGATGGGAGCGAAGCAAACAGCGGCACCTCGGAAAGCTCGCCTTGGAAGCGCGCACCGGGGATGCAGGGCTTCGAACATGCTTACTCGCACGAGTCCGGCGATCACTTCATCTTCAAGGGCGGCGTGACGTGGCCGAACAGCGTATTCCCGCTTGACCCCACCGGCGAAGGGACGTCGTCCAGCGAGGACTACTACGGGGCCGAGGAAACGTGGTACACGGGCTCCAGCTACTCACGGCCCGTATTCGACGCTGAAGGCAAGGAAATGGGCGGCCATGACGGCGACGACAACTTCTTCTTCGACCTGAGCGCTGGTGACGAGTCCCGTAACTACATCACCATCGAAGACATCCACTTCAAGGGCTTCAACGCAGAAAACCCATCCGGCAAGTACGGGACGTGTGCGGGGATCTACTTCTTTGACGGTACCCATGACACTGTTGACAACATCCTCTTCAACGAATCGCCAGTAGGAGATTTTATCGAAGAATGGGTCAACGGCGCCAACAAAACCAGCGAAGAAGCACGCTGCGCGGCCGTCGGGAGCGACCTCGAAAGCGCGTACTACGGCAAGGATGAATCGGTGGTCGAGAACAGCACCATCGAAGGGCTGCCCGCCGAAGGTGATGAACCTGGAGGGAACTTCTTTGAAGGCATCCGCGCCGTGCCGATCATCAAGAACAACGTCATCAAGGGGCTCACGCAGGGCATGTTCCCACCCCAGGGCGGCGGCGTGATCGAGGGCAACAGGATCGAAGACTGCGGCTACCCGGCATTCCCGCTGAAATACAAAGGCGCGCTGCACTCCAACGCGATCGAGTTCATCAGCGCTGGGCTATCCGTGGATTATTCGCGCCCATACTACATCTACGACAACGTCATCCGTGGGACTGGGGACAGCGGCGGTGAAGGTGGCTCTGCGGAGTGTGAAACCGACAGCATGGAAGGCGGCACCTACTACGTGTGGAACAACGTCGTCACGCACACGCTGGGCAATCCGCTGCTGTTCGGCAACGCCGAAGGCCTCGGCGGCGCGGCGAAAGACGCTGACGCGTTCATCTGGAACAACAGTCTCGAAGGTTCCGGTTCTGGTGGCGGGGGGTGCGTGCGGGGCGACGGCAGCTCCGAATGGAAAGAAATCCAGCTCGAGAACAACCTCTGTGCGTCGACGTACGGCAAGTTCGGTGAACCGGGAGAGGGCTCGAGCAAGATCGAAGCGAAAACGCTGACGGAACGAGCCAATCTGATCGTCGCGCCCTCGGCGCTTGCTGCCAAGCACTACAACAGCGCCAACGAAACGTTCCCCTTCGCGCCAGCCGACAGCGAAGCGGTCGGCATCGACCAGGGCGAAAACCTCGGTTCGCAGTGCTCGGGCATGCTCACGGGTCTGTGCGAAGACACGACGTGTGCGGGCGCACGCACCGCCCTGCGGCGTCCGTTGAGCGACAAATGGGACATCGGCGCATACCAATATCGTGGCGCGGAACCGCCGCCCAACGAAGAACCCGGCTCAGAAGAAAAGGGCTCAGAAGAAAAGGGTTCAACCGGCGAAAAGGAACCCGGGCCTTTCAGCGAAAAAGTGCAGAGTCCCGGCGGGTCGACCGAGCCTTCCGGCGGCGGATCTTCTTCGGCGGCATCCTCCACGGGCGCGAGCGCCGGCGCTTCGGGCGTGTGTCAGGGCGCTGGTGGATGCGCGCAGCGACAGCTGTCCCTCGCAACGCCGCGTGCGCAGGTGCGGGGTGGCGTGACCCGCCTGGTGCTGTGGTGCGACGGCGGAGCGCCTGCGAGCGCTTGCCGCGGCACCGTCTCGCTGTCATTGTTCTTGCGCAAGCGCGGTGGGCGCCGCGCAGACGCGCATGCGAGCGTCATGCTGCGACGGGTCGTGCTCGCGAGCGCTAGCTACACCCTGCCCTACGACAAGCGGCGGGTCGTCACGCTGCGGCTCAGCCCACTCGCACGTAGCCTGCTGGGCCGCGCTCGCGGACATTCGCTGCGCGTTCGCGTCGACGCTGCGCTCAGTGGCAGCTCAGCCGCTGTCCAGGCTTGGATCACGCTGCGGCTGGGGTGAGCGCAACGGCGTCTGGCGGATGTCGCGCGGCTTGAGGGGTGGCGTCCGCGGGCTACTCCTTGCGCCAGACGACCACGAGGTTGCCCGTGAGCAGCTCGTCGAGCGTGTAGGCCGTGAGCTCGCCTTCGGATTGAAGACGAGCCGCCGCATCCCGTAGGCGCGCTTCGTCTTGCGAGCACAGCCCGTGAACGTGCGCGCCGGGCATCAGCTCGGCGAACAAGGTCCGCCACTCGGTCAGGCGCAGCTTGTTGAGGAACGCGTTCTGCAGCACCATGCCTTCGGTTGAGGGACGCAGGTGCGGCCACAGCGGAAGCCCACCCTCGCCCCGCATCACGCGGGGATCGAGCGAGCCTGTATGGCTCGTGTAGGGATGCAGCGAGATGTACGCGACGCCTCCAGGGCGAAGCACGCGCGCGAGCTCCCGCACACCCTGCGCGGGATCGGGGAGGTGGTGAAGCACCGACCGGGAATGGACCACCTCGAACGATTCGTCCGCAAACGACATCGCCGTGGCATCCATCTGCAACACGTCCGCCCGCGGAAAGCGCCTTAGTCCCAGCTGGCGCTCCACCTCACGGCGATAGTGGCGGTCGATGCGCAAGACCTTGCGCCCGACGGTCTTGATCGTCCGCCGTGGACCGTTCGCGCGCCACATGTGCGCGTACGACCTGAGGTCCATGCCCTGGGCGATGACCTCGAGATCGATGCCCGTCACATCGTTTTCACGACTGAAGAACGCCATGTGGAAAAGGCCCTGGCCGGCGCCGACGTCGAGGATGCGCCGGCCGCTCAACGGCGCGCCCAGCGCCTCCTCCAGCAGCTGCGTGACCGCTTGCATCTCTGCGAGCCGTGCGGCTACGCGTGAGGAAACATCCTCTGTGTGTAGGCGGTACAGGCCGTATGCCTCACGAGCATGAGACAGCGCTCCGTGCAATTGCGTGCTGTATGAGCGCTGCGCGCCGTGAACGTCGGGGGTGCGGCTCGGCACGCTTGGGAGAGTACTCCAAGACTTGGCCGCGAGCACGGCCCGCCGTCTACAGCAACAGGCCGTTCCACCCGGCTATTCCAGTTCGTAGGCGCCTACGTCCCATTTGAGGCCGCGCGCCGGAGGAGCTTCATGCTCGCCGCCATACGTCGTGCCGGCGCAGAGGCTCGTCATCTGGCCCGCGCACCGGGAAGACAGGTCTTCGCCCCGTCCGGCGCCCGGCGCTTCTTCGCTCATCGGCGCGAAGGGGAAGGCCGCTTCCGCAGTGCCGTAGTGCTTGGACGTGAGTTCGGATGGCGCGACGACCAGGTTGTCCTTTTCGGTGAGCGTTTTCGCCGAGATGTTGCTTTCCCCGAATTTGCTGTATGTCGAGGCGCAGAAGTTGTTCTCGAGCTGGATTTCTTTCCACTCGGAGCTGTTGTCGCCCCGCACGCATCCGCCCCCACCCGAACCGGACCCTTCGAAGCTGTTGTTCCAGAGGAAGCCGTCGGCGTCTTTCGCTGGGCCGCCGAGACCTTCGGCGTTGCCGAGTAGCACCGGATTGCCCAACGTGTGCGTGACGACGTTGTTCCAGAAGTAGTACGTGCCGCCTTCCATGCTGTCCGCTTCGCACTCAGCGGTCCCACCTTCGCTGCCACTGTCCCCCGTCCCACGGATCACATTGTTGTAGATGTAGTACGGGTGTTCATAGTCGACCGACAGGCCGGCGCTGATGAACTCGATTGCGTTGGAGTGCAGGTTGCCTTTGTATTTCAGCGGGAATGCCGGATAGCCACAGTCTTCGATCCGATTGCCCTCGATGATGCCGCCACCCTGGGGCGGGAACGTACCCTGGGTGAGCCCCTTGATCACGTTGTTCTTGAGGATCGGCACCGCGCGGATGCCTTCGAAGAAGTTGCCCCCAGGCTCATCGCCTTCGGCGGGCAGCCCTTCGATCGTGCTGTTCTCGACCGTCGATTCATCCTTGCCGAAGTATTCGCTTTCAAGGTCGCTGGCAACCGCTGCACAGCGGGCTTCTTCGCTGGTTTTGTTGGCGCCGCTGCCCCATTCTTCAATGAAGTCCCCGACCGGCGATTCGTTGAAGAGGATGTTGTTCACCGTGTCGTGCGTGCCGTCGTAGAAGTAGATCGCCGCGCACGTGCCATAGCCGCCCGATGGGTTTTCGGCGTTGAAGCCCTTGAAGTGGATGCCTTCGACGGTGATGTAGTTGCGGTGTTCGCCGCCGGCGCTCAGGTCGAAGAAGAAGTTGTCGTCGCCGTCGTGGCCGCCAATTTCCTTGTCTTCGGCGTTGAATACGGGACGGGAGTAGCTGGAGCCCGCGTACCACGTTTCCTTGGCTCCATAGACGTCCTCGCTCGAGGATGTGCCTTCCCCGGTTGGGTCGAGCGGGAACACTTTGTTCGGCCACGTCACGCCGCCCTTGAAGATGAAGTGATCGCCGGCGTGGTGGGTGTAGGCGTGTTCGAAGCCCTGCATGCCCGGTGCGCGCTTCCAGGGCGAGCTTTCCGATTCGCCGCCATTCGATTCGCTGCCGCCTTCGTAGCTGATGTAGAAGGTTCTGTATGCGGGCGTGCCTTCGACGACCGTGGTCCTTTCCGAGGTCGCCGGTGTGCTGCCGCCGCCGTTGGTGGCCGTGACGATGACACGGATGGTGTGGCCTACGTCGCTGGAGGTGAGCTTGTAGGTGCTGGCGGTGGCTTTGCTGATGCTGGTGCACGCTTCGCCGGAGGTGCTGCAGTCCTCCCATTGGTAGGCGTAGGAACTCGGGCTGCCAGTCCAGACCCCGGTCGTCGCTGTCAGGGTCTGGCCTTCCTCTGTGATGCCGGTGATTGTGGGTAGGACGTGGTTGACCGGAGCCTGCACCGTCACGACCACACTCGTCGCCGCTGAGGTGGCCGGCGTCGATCCGCCGGCGTTGGTGGCCGTGATGACGGCGCGGATGGTGTGGCCGACGTCGCTGGCGGTGAGCTTGTAGGTGGAGGAGGTGGCGCCGCCGATGTTGGTGCAGCCTTCGCCGGAGGTGTTGCAGTCCTGCCACTGGTAGGCGTAGGAGGTCGGGCT
>DATJRV010000110.1:0-31511 GCA_035504435.1 Solirubrobacteraceae bacterium | reverse complement strand
GAGGGGCTGTACGACATCCGCGGCTTCGGCGCCAAGCGGCGGGTGCCGAACTTCGACGACCTGCTGCTGCTGGGGGCGAGCGTGTCGCGCTACCCGCTGGAGGGCTACCGCGAGCGCTGCGCCACCGACGTGACGATCGGCACCCGCTTCGCGCGCGAGCCGCTGCATCTGGAGATCCCCGTCACGATCGCCGGCATGAGCTTCGGGTCGCTGTCGGGGCAGGCGAAGGAGGCGCTGGGGCGGGGGGCGAGCGAGGTCGGCACGAGCACCACCACCGGCGACGGCGGCATGACTCCCGAGGAGCGCGAGCACTCCCGCACGCTCGTCTACCAGCTGTTGCCCTCGCGCTACGGGATGAACCCCGACGACCTGCGCCGCGCGGACGCGATCGAGGTGGTGGTCGGCCAGGGGGCGAAGCCCGGCGGCGGGGGAATGCTGCTCGGCCACAAGATCTCCGAGCGCGTGGCGGCGATGCGCGACCTGCCGGTGGGGATCGACCAGCGCAGCGCCTGCAGGCACCCGGACTGGACGGGCCCCGACGACCTGGAGATCAAGATCGAGGAGCTGCGCGAGATCACCGACTGGCGCATCCCGATCTTCGTGAAGGTGGGCGCCTCGCGCACCTACTACGACGTGGCCCTCGCCGTGAAGGCGGGCGCGGACGCGATCGTGCTCGACGGCATGCAGGGCGGCACGGCGGCCACCCAGGAGGTGTTCATCGAGCACGTGGGCATCCCGATCCTCGCGGCGATCCCCCAGGCGGTGGAGTCGCTGATGGAGCTCGGCATGCACCGCGAGGTGCAGCTGATCGTCTCGGGCGGCATCCGCACGGGCGCGGACGTCGCCAAGGCGCTGGCGCTGGGCGCGGACGCCGTGTCGCTGGGCGTGGCGGCGCTGATCGCGCTGGGCGACAACGCGCCCGAGCACGACGCGGCCTACCGCGCGCTCGGCTCGGCGGCCGGCTACTACGACGACTACCAGGCGGGCCTCGACCCAGCGGGCATCACCACCCAGGACGAGCAGCTGGCCGCCCGCCTGGACCCGATCGCGGGCGGGCGCCGCGTGGCCAACTACCTGCGCACGCTGGTGCTGGAGGCACAGACGCTCGCGCGCGCGTGCGGCAAGTCCCATCTTCTGAACCTGGAGCCGGAGGACCTGGTGGCGCTGACGATCGAGGCGGCGGCGATGGCGCGCGTGCCGCTTGCGGGGACGAGCTGGGTTCCGGGGGTCAGCGCGGGGGTTTAGCGCCAGACGGTTGGCGCCAGACGCGCGCTTCGGTACCGCGTCCCATGTGTTGGGTACGGTCCGGTATGTGAGCTTTGCGTCCTTGGCCCAGCCGGCGGTTGGCCCGCTGGTCGAACGGTTTGCGACAGCGGGTCACGCCACGCTCCTCGTCGGCGCGGGTGCATCGATGGAGGCAGACCTGCCGAGCTGGCCGGATCTGGTCAGCAAACTCCTCACGACGGTGGCGGACGCTCGCGACGAGCTGGCGACGCCTGAGGCGAAGAGCGGCTGGGTACGACAGACACTCGAACGTGATGGATTGCTTGGAGCCGGCGCGGTGGTCGAGGTGATGGCCGCCAGGCCGCTGGACGAGCTGGTCCCGGAACAGCTGTACAGCGACGAGGGTCCATCGGGTTTCGTTCCCGGCGAGATCGCCCACCAGGTGGCCTACCTGCGTTCGTGCTTCGGCTCGGGGCTCGAGATGCTCACGACCAACTACGACGATCTGATCGAGGAGGCGCTGATTGCGAGCGGCATATCTCGCGGGCATGTCCGTTCGTATGTTGTGAACCGCACGTTGGAGCAGCGCGCCCCCGGTGTCGCGGCTGTGATTCACCTGCATGGCCTGGCCGGGAGAGCGAGTCCCCCGAAGCGGATCGTGCTCACTGAGGAGCACTACCACCGCATGCAGCGTGGGCGTTCATGGCAGGAGACGCTCGTGACGGAATGCCTCGAAAACTCCGTTTGTCTGTTCGTGGGCATGAGTCTCGCAGACCCGAACCTGATCCGCTATTTGTACGGATACAAGAAATCGGGCACCAGGCGGCATGCTGCGATCTTTGTGCGCCAAGGCGAGCCCTCGTGTCCACCTGCAGTGCGCGCGATGCGCGAGGAGGCGACCGCCAGGCGCTGGGGGCGGTGCGGGGTCGAGGCTGTCTTCGTTGACCACTATGCAGACGCCGCGCAGCTCCTGTATGAGATTGGCTACCGCCGCGAGGCTGGTGGGAGCTATGAATTGGTCGGAACTCGAGCGGATGCTCTTCTCGATCGAGTCGAGACGAGGCTGCTCTTGACAACTGCGGATCGTGAACTCTTTGCCAATCGACAGGTCGTGCTGAGCGCTTGGCTGCGGGAGATGCTCTACTCGGTCATCGAGTCCGCGCTTGGCGATCCGCCGCCTGCTGACGAGAAGCTCGCTCTCGCGCTGTGGCTGATGAGTCGAGACGGGACACGCATTACGGGCTGGGCGCACAGTGATCGAGCCCATCAGGACCCAGCGACGATCTCGCCGATAGAGATAGCCGCCGCGAGCGACTGGGTTGCCGTGCGAACCGTATGCCGCGGCGCACGAGTTGATCTGGACCGCGACAACTATGCGTCGAGATGGCGCTTCGTCAGGGGTTTGCCGCTCTTCGTGCACCAGCCGTCACGCCTACTCATCGGCTGCTTGACCATCGCATCGAGCAAGCCTGGTCGTGAGAGCATTCTGACTACGATGCCGGCCGACCGTCGCGCTGCGGCTCATGACACGCTCCTCGCCGTCATGCGTGCGATCATCGACGCGACAGATGAGCTGCCGGATCTGGACGTGTCCTCGCCATAGCGATGCAGGGGTGGCGAGTGATCCGCTCGTCCCAGTATCGTGATGGTATGGCCTCCAAGCAGCCTGAGATCATTCGGACCCTCGACGATGGCTTCGTCGTTGCGTGGGATACGACTGAAGTGTCCGACGCGGTTCGTAGCGGCCTTGAGCGCCTCGCCAGCGAGCAGGCCGACTTGCTCGTGAAGATCCTCCGTGATGACGGGAGCGAGACCGTGCAGGTTGTCGAGGCCAAGGCGTACCGTGCGACAGTTCGGCCTCAACAAGCAACCGGTGGGCGCAAGAAAGAAACCACGAAAGCCGGCACAAGCGCCCGCCGGCGCGTACGACGCGCTGCGTCTGCCTAGCCTTGTTTACCCTGTCTGCGCGCCTGAGAACCGCCCCGCGGCAATGGCGGCGGCGAGCAACATGACGACGCCGTAGACGCCGGGCACGGCGCCGGCCGCGGTGCCGAACGCTTGGGTGGCGAGCGCGGCGGCGACGGCGAAGTCGCGCATGCCGATCGTGAACGCACCGGGGAGCGCGCTCGCGCGGTGGGCGTCCAGGCGCCGCCAGAGCTCGGCGAGGCAGGCGCAGACGAGCAGGAAGGCGACGCTGGCGAGCAGCGCGGCGCCGAGGTGGTGGGCGCCGCGCGTGCCGCTGAGCGCGGCGTAGACGAGCACGGCGACGGTCAGCGCCGCGACCCCTTCGCGCTCGGCGTCGACGCGCACGAGGCGCGATGCGAAAGCCTGGCGGCTGCGCAGCGCCACGCCAACTGCGAGCGGCACGAGCACGACGAGCGCGAAGCGGCCGAGCAGGTGCCCGGAGCTGACGTGCACGGCGCTGGCGGACAGCCACCCGATGGCGGCGGGACCGAAGAGCGCGGCGAGCACGAGCGACCCGGTGACGACGCCGAGCGCGATCGTGGCGTCGGCGCCGGCGAGCGCGACGAGGCCGACGGAGGCGACCTCCGCGGAGGACAGCCCGACTGCCAGCAGCCCGTCGCGGATGAGCGGCGTGAACGCCCGCCCGAGCAGCCAGGCGGCACCGACGAGCACGGGCAGCGACAGCAGCGAGAGCGCGACGACCGCGCGCGCGTGGTCGCGCAGGCGGGCGAGCTCGGCGAAGGAGATCCCGAGCGCGGTGGCGAGCACGAGCAGCGCGAGCAGCAGGTCCGAGCGGGCGGCGAGCGCGTGCGAGGGGACCACCAGGCCGAGCACGGCGGCGGCGAGCGCAAGCGCCGTGAGCGCGCGTGGCACGGCAGCGAGCAGGCGCATGGGGTTGCGCCTCAGCGCCCCGCCCCCAGCGCGCGCGTGAGCGTGGCGACCCCTGCACGTAGCTCGCCGAGCAGCCGCGTGGGATCGTCGAGGCGGTTGGCCGGCCCCTGCAGTCCGAGGATGGCAGTGAGCGCGCCGTCACGATCGAACACGGGCGCGGCGATCGCGTTGACGTCCACCTCGCGCTCGCCGAACACGGTGCCGTAGCCGCGCTGGCGCACCGCGAGCACCTCGGCGGCGAGCTTCGCGCGGTCGGTGATCGTGCGCGCGGTGAACGCCCGCAGTTCGCGCTCGCGGGGCACAAAAACCCGCCCACCCGTGCCGCCGAAGGCGAGCATCACCTTGCCGACGGCGGTCGCGTGCGCGACGCTCGGGCGGCCGAGCCGCGCCATGGAGACGACGCTGGAGCGCGACGGGACGGAGTCCACGGTGATCGCCTCGCGCTCGCCGGGCACCGACAGCGTGGCCGTCTCCCCCGTGCGCTCCATCAGCTCGACGAGCACCGGCCGCGCGAGCGAGCGCAAGTCCATGCGCGCGAGCACGCGGTCGGCGAGCGTGACCAGCGCGAGCCCCAGGCGGAACGGCCCCTGCCCGTCGCGCTGCACCATGCCCGCGCCCTCCAGCGTGGCGAGCAGCCGCGAGGCGGTGCTCGGGCTGACGCCGATCCTGCGTGCGAGCTCGTTGACGCCCAGCCCCTCGTCGCTCTCGCGCAGCTCCTCCAGCAGCGCGAGCGCCCGCGCAACCGACGCGACCGGGCGCGCCTGGCCGCCGGGCTGCGGCGCCCGCGCCGATCGTGACGTCCCCGCCGATCGTGACGTCCCCGCCGATCGTGACGCCCCCGCCGATCGCCTTGCTGGGTGTTGCGCCATTGGCAACAGTATTGCGCTTTGCGCGACGGTTGTCTAGGCTGCCCTTGCATGTCGTTCGTGCTCACATGCCCGCACTGCGGCGTACGCGAGGTCGCCGACTTCGCGTTCGGCGGCGAGGTGAGCACCCGCCCGCGCGAGACGCCTTCGCTGCGCGAGCTGTCCCAGTACAACTACTTCCGCCGCAACGTGGCGGGCGTGCAACGCGAGTGGTGGTACCACCGCTCGGGCTGCCGCACGTGGTTTCAGGCCGAACGCGACACGCGCACCAACCACGTGCTGCGTGTGGGGCTGCCGGGCGAGCTGGGAGCGGCAACATGACGCGCCTGCCCTCCCAGGCGGGCGAGCGCATCGACCGCACGCAGACCGTGAGCTTCACGTTCGACGGCAAGCCGGTGAGCGCGCTCGCGGGCGACACGATCGGCTCGGCGCTGTACGCGGCCGGGCAGCGCACGTTCTCGCGCAGCTTCAAGTACCACCGCCGCCGCGGCCTGATGTGCTGCGCGGGCCACTGCCCGAACTGCCTGGTGGCGGTGGACGGCGCGCCGGGCGTGCGCGCGTGCACGGAGCCGGTGCGCGAGGGCGCGCGGGTCGAGCACCTGAACGCCACCCCTGGGCTGGAGCTGGACGCGATGGCCGTGATGGACATGCTCGGCGGGCCGTTCACGCCGCCGGGCTTCTACTACAAGACGTTCATCCGCCCGCGGCGGCTGTGGCCGCTCTACGAGTGGGTGCTGCGCCACGCGGCGGGCCTCGGCCGCCTGCCCGAGCGCCAGGCCGAGCGCGCGTGGCGCACCGAGTACCGCCGCCGTCACGCCGACGTGCTGGTGGTGGGCGGTGGCCATGCGGGCCTGACCGCGGCGATCGCGGCGGCGGAGCGGGGCGCGGACGTGGTGCTCGCGGAGGAGGGGCCGGAGCCCGGCGGGCGCCTGCTGTGGGAAGGCGGCCACGAACAGGCGCGCGCGCTGACGGCGCGCGCGCGGGAGGCGGGCGTGGAGATCCTCTGCTCGGCGCCGGCGCTGGGTCACTTCGACGGCCTGGTGGCGGTGTGGCAGGGCGACACGCTGCACCAGATCCGCGCGCACCAGCACGTGTACGCGACGGGCGCGATCGAGCAGCCGCTGGTGTTCGCGGGCAACGACCTGCCCGGCGTGATGCTCTCCGGCGGCGCGTGGCGGCTGGCGGCGCTGTACGGCGTGCGCCCGGGCACGCGGGCGGTGGTCGCGAGCACGTGCGATCGCGGGCTGCGTGCGGCGAGCGCGCTGAGCGAGCTCGGCGTCGAGGTGCTGGCGGTCGCCGACGCGCGCCCGACGCGCTCGACGCAGGCGGACGCCCTGCGCGCGCAGGGCGTGGAGGTGCTGAGCGGCTGGACGATCGTGGCCGCCGGTGGGCGGCGCGGCGTGCAGAGCGCCACGCTCTCCCCACTCGCGGACGGCGCCGGCGACGGTGCGCAGGGCGGGGGCGTGCGGCGGCTGAGCTGCGACCTGGTGCTCGTGTGCGGCGGCGAGGCTCCGGCGACGGCGCTGGTCGCGCAGGCGGGCGCGCGAACCGAGTACGACCCCGCGCGCGGCCACTTCCGCCTGGCGGAGCTGCCGCCGGGCGTCTCGGCGGTCGGGGACCTGGCGGGCGAGGGCTACGGGCAGTCGGCGATGGCGCCCGCGCGGGGCGGGGCCACACCGCCCACGCCAGACGTCGCCGCGAGCAGGGGCAAGGCGTTCACGTGCTTCTGCGAGGACGTGACCGCCAAGGACATCCGTCGCGGCGTGCGGGAGGGCTATGACTCGATCGAGCTGTGCAAGCGCTTCACCACCGTGACGATGGGGCCGTGCCAGGGGCGCATGTGCCAGCTGTCCTCGATCCGCCTGATGGCACGCGAGACCGGCCAGAGCCTGGAGCAGGTCGGCACCACCACCGCGCGCCCACCGTGGTCGACGGTGCCGCTGGGCGCGCTCGCGGGCCGGCCGTTCGAGCCGGCGAAGCGCTCGGCGATCCACGGCGCGCACCGCGAGCTGGGGGCGAGCGTCAAATGGGCGGGCGACTGGCGGCGCGCGTACGACTACGGCGACCCGGAGGGCGAGGCGCTGAACGTGCACACGGCGGCCGGGCTGATCGACGTGTCGACGCTGGGCAAGCTGCTGGTGCGCGGCCCGCAGGCCGGCGAGTTCCTCGATCGCCTGTACCCCAACCGCCTGTCCAACCTGAAGCCTGGGCGGGTGCGCTACGGCGTGCTGACATCGGACGCGGGCCGGATCATGGACGACGGCACGATCAGCAGGATCGACGCGGAGACGTTCTACGTGACGACCACCTCCAGCGGCGCGGGCGCGGTCGAGCAGTGGTTCTCGTGGTGGCTGGCCGACTGGGGGCTGGCGGTGCACCTCAGCGACGTCACGCAGGCGCTGTGCGCGGTCAACCTGGCGGGACCACGCGCGCGAGCGATCCTCGCGCGGCTGACCGACGCGGACTGCTCGGCGGAGGCGTTCGCCTACCTCGACGCGCGTCAGGCGCGGGTGGCGGGCGTGGACGCGCTGGTGATGCGGATCGGCTTCGTGGGCGAGCTCGGCTATGAGATCCACTTCCCGTCGGCGTACGGCGAGGACGTGTGGAACGCGATCCTGTTGGCCGGACAGAGCGAGGGCATCCGCCCGTTCGGCCTGGAGCCGCAGCGCATCCTGCGCCTGCAGAAGCAGCACATCATCGTGGGCCAGGACACGGACTCCGAGTCGACGCCGTTCGGGGCGGGGATGCCGTGGGCGGTGAAGCTCGACAAGGACGAGCAGTTCATCGGCAAGTGGGCGCTCGCGCGCGCCGCGGAGGCGCCGGCGGAGACGGCGCTGGTGGGCTTCACGCTGGCCAACGGCCATGTGCCGACGGAGGGCGCGGTGGTGCTCGACCAACACGGGCGCGCAGCCGGGCAGGTGACGAGCGCGCGCCGCTCGCGCCAGCTCGAGCGCGTGATCGGGATGGCGTGGGTGCCGAGCGCGCTCGCCGGCGACGGCCAGAGCATCACGATCTCCGACAACGGCACGCGCGTGAGCGCTGCGGTGCTGACCGAGCCGTTCCACGACCCCGGCGGGGAGCTGCTGCGCTCGTGAGACAGGCTGCCCTGTGAGCCTCGCGTTCCTCGTGCCCGACGCGTCGCCCACGCGCGAGCTGCACGCGCGCTCACCGATGGAGCGCCTGGCGCTGGCCGCGGGCGCGCGGCTCGCGCGCGTGCAGGGGTGGAACGTGCCGAACGCCTACGACGAGCCGCTCGTCGAGCGCGCGCGCATCACGCAGACGGTGGGCTTCGCCGACCGCTCGGCCCTCGTCAAGCTGGAGCTCCAGGGCGAGCCGCGGACGCTCGCGCAGATCGTCGCGCGGGCGAGCGATGGCCTCGCGCTCGACCCTGGGGTTGCTGGCCGCGCGGCGAGCGGCGGCCTGGCTGGGACCTGGTGGTGTCCGGTGACGCCGAGCCGCGTGCTCGTGCTCGGCGCGCCGACGGCCGCGGCGGCTGTGCGCGAGTCGGTGGCCGGTGCGGTCGCACACGCGACAAGGATGCACGAGTCGGCGGCCGGCATCGTCGCCGACGCGGCGGCCGTGCGCGAGGCGGCGGCCGTGCGCGACGCGGCGGCCGCGCGCGAGGCGGCGGCCAGTGCGGACGCGCAGGGCACGGTGACGGTCGTGGACGTCACCTGCGCTCTGGCGGCGCTGTCGCTGATCGGACCCGGCGCGCGCGAGCTGCTGGCGCGCTTCTGCGCGATCGACGTGCGCCCAGCGATCGCCCCGCCGGCGGCCTTTCGCCCCGGCTCGGTCGCGCGCACGCCCGGCTACGTGCTGGTGGAGGCGCACGACCGGCTGCTGGTGCTGGTCGGCTGGGCGCTCGGCGAGTACTTGTGGCGCGTGGTGGCTGACGCGGCGGCGCACCTCGGCGGCGGCCCGGTGGGCGCGGAAGCGCTCATCCACCACCTGGAGTCGGCCGATGCGTGAGATCTTCCGTCCAGGGCGGATGTGGCGGGCGCGCGGGGAGCTGCGCGACGCCTACGACGTGGTGATCGTGGGGGGCGGCGCGCACGGCCTGGCCACCGCCTACTACCTCGGCCAGCTGGGCGTGCAGCGGGTGGCGGTGCTCGAGCAGGGCTACATCGGCTCGGGGGCGGCGGGGCGCAACACGACGATCCTGCGCTCCAACTACAAGACGCCGCAGGGCGCGCGCTTCTACGACGCGAGCATCAAGCTGTACGAAGGCCTGTCGGCTGAGCTCGACTTCAACCTGCTGTTCTCCCAGTGCGGGCATCTGACGCTCGCGCACAGCGACCGGGCGATGTTCGTGATGGCCAACCGCGCGGAGGTCAACCGCCTGCACGGGATCGACTCGCGGCTGGTGGACGCGGCGGAGGTCAAGCGCCTATGCCCCCAGCTGAACGTGTCGGAAGACGCCACGTACCCGATCCTCGGCGCCCTGTACCACCCCCCAGGCGGGATCATCCGCCACGACGCGGTGGTGTGGGGCTACGCGCGCGGCGCCGACCGCGCGGGCGTGGAGATCCACCCGTACACGAAGGTGGAAGGCTTTGAGAAACACAGCGACGGACGCATCCTCGCCGTGCGCACCAACCGCGGCACCGTGCTCGCCGGGCAGGTGATCAGCGCGACGGCCGGCTGGAGCACGCTCGTGTGCGCGCGGGCGGGCGTGGAGCTGCCGATCACGACGCACATCCTGCAGGCGTGCGTGACCGAGCCGGTGAAGCCGCTGCTGGACGTGGTGATCGTCTCCTCGCAAATGCACGTATACATCTCGCAGTCCGATCGGGGAGAGTTCGTGATGGGCTCGGAGATCGAACCGTGGACGACATACCGCATGCAGGGCACCCTCAACTTCCTCCAAGACCTCACGCGACACACGCTCGAGCTGTTCCCGCAGCTGGAGCACGCGCGGCTGCTGCGCAGCTGGGCTGGGCTGTGCGACCTCTCCCCCGACTACTCACCGATCCTCGGGCGCACTGAGGTGGAGAACTTCCACGTGAGCGCCGGCTGGGGGACGTACGGCTTCAAGGCCGCGCCGATCGTGGGCAAGACGCTCGCGGAGCTCGTGCACAGCGGGCGCACACCCGAGCTGATCGCGCCGTTCGCGCTCGAGCGCTTCTACGAAGACCGACTCGTGTCAGAGCTGGCGGCAGCGGCGGTCAGCCACTGATGGCCGACGCAGGCCCCCGCACCGGACACGACGCCGAGCACACGGCGCGACTATTGATCTCCTGCCCGGACGGGCCGGGGATCGTGGCGGCCGTCTCGCGCTTTCTGTTCGAGCAGGGGGCCAACATCGTGAGCTCCGACCAATACTCGACCGATCCCGAGCACGGGAGCTTCTTCATGCGCTGCGCCTTCTACCTGCCGGCGATCGACGCGGACCGCGCCGGCTTCGAGGCGGCCTTCTCCGCGCTGGCCGAGCAGTTCGGGATGACGTGGCGGATCGCGTACGCGCGCGAGCGGCGCAGGGTCGCGCTGATGGCCTCGCGCGCCGATCACTGCCTGCTCGATTTGCTGTGGCGCCATAGCAGGGGCGAGCTGGAGATGGACGTGCTGTGCGTGATCTCCAACCACGAGACCCTACGCGCCGACGTGCAGGCGCTGGGGGTGCCGTTCGTGCACATCCCCGTGACCAGGGACACCAAGCCGCAGGCCGAGCAGCAGGCGCTCGACGAGCTCGCCGGTCGCGCCGAGCTGGTGGTGCTCGCGCGTTACATGCAGATCCTCTCGGGCGACTTCCTGGCGCGCTTGGGCTGCCCGGTGATCAACATCCACCACTCCTTCCTGCCGGCGTTCGCCGGCGCGGAACCGTACCGGCACGCGTTCGAGCGCGGCGTGAAGCTGATCGGCGCGACCGCCCACTACGTGACCGAGGACCTCGACGAGGGCCCGATCATCGAGCAGGACGTGGTGCGCGTCGGCCACCACGACTCGATCGCCGACCTCGAGCGGATGGGCCGCGACGTCGAGCGCATGGTCCTGGCGCGCGCGGTGCGCAGGCAGCTCGACGACCGCGTGCTCGTGCACGACGGGCGCACGATCGTGTTTTGAGCGGCGCCTGCAGTCGCGGCGCGTTCCTTCTGCGTCTCCTGCAAAGCTTGCAGTATCAGCGTCTTGTGTGTTAGCCTGTCTCCATGCCTGCTGTCGCTGCACATCCACGCGGCAACCGAGTGCGCTCGCTTCCGACGCTCTCGCAGGCTGCGGGATTCATTGGCTTGGACACGGGCGGCATGAGCCGCGCGGTCCGCGCGCTCGGCATCGAGCCGCAGCGGTGGGGCCGCCGCGACAAGCACCTAGAGGTTGCCCAGGTGCTGAAGATCGCCACGGTCGCGCAGCGCGCGTCGCTTGAGGAGGTCGCCGGCAGCATCCTGGAATGGACAAAGCAGGCCCACCCGGAGGCGCTGGATCAGACGACCGCCGAGATAGACGCGTTCTTCGCTGAGCTTCCCACGCAAAAGGGAACGCCGGCCGATGAGTTCCTCGCTGAGTTGCGCGCCGCGCTGCCGCCGCAATGGGCGGACAAGGCCGAGGAGATCTGGCGCGCTCACGCAGGCAGTGTGTAATAGTCGCCGCGGCAGCCCTCGCGCTTGCGACCGCGTGTAAAGCCGAAGTCGGCCAGCTCGCGCGGGCTCAACGCGATCCCGCCGTCGAGCACCAGGCCGATTCGCCCCGCCCGGACGGTCCGGCGATCGATCGCAGCAACGACGCCTACGAGCAACCACAGGGCGACGAGGTAGTCGGCGCGCAGCGCACGGACCTTGACGTCCTTGCGGACCGCCGCCGCAGTGATCAGATGCGGACGCTGCTCGCCGCGCCGCGAGCCCGGCTCGAAGTGCCATGCCAGGACGGCGGCCACGCGATTGTCTGCGCGAAGATCGCCGGCCAGAGGCCTGCGACCCTTATGGCCGTCCGCCATGTGCCACGCCTTCATCGGCTCACCGTCCACTGGAGACGGATAGAGACGGGCCGTCGTCGTCGCCAGGCGTCGGCGCGCCAGAGCGTTGCCCCAGTCGGTCGGAGACGGCAACAGGTGATCCAGCTCAACCCGTGTCTCGTCTCCCCCACGGCGCCGTCCGTGATGCACTGTCAGAGCGCGCTCGAACCGCTCGATCAGATCGTCTTGCGTTTCGGCAGGGCTCAAGACGCCGATCGTCCGCGCGCTGGCTGGGCGGCGGTCTGCCTGGTCTGCCAATCCGTCGTACCGCTTTGTCTGCGCCGTCGGCTCACGTGCCGAGCGTACCCGTGACTGCCGACGCCTTGATAGAAGTTGGGCTCAGGAGCTCACGCCGAGTGGAGCCGCCTTACACCCGGCGTGCGAAGTGGTGCGAGGTGATGGACAGCCCGTGCGCGTGGTAGACGCGATGCGCGTCGAAGCGCTCGGCGCCGGTCCCGGAGTCGAGGTGCAGCTGCGCGCAGCCGAGCCCGCGCGCCTCCTCGACGAGCCACTCCAAAAGTGCCCCCGCGCATCCCCGGCGCCGCGCATCGGGCGCGGTCGAGAGATCGTCGACGTAGAGATACCGACCCCACGCGAGGTTCTCGCCGGTGCGAAAGCCAGCGACCGCCACGGCCGCCTGGTGATCGGGGGTGAACGCTCCAAGCAGGCGGTAGCCGGCGGGCCGCAGCACACCGTCGACGTGCTCGACGAACTCCTGCTCGTCGTCGTACGCCGGTCGCAGATGACGCATCGTCCGATGGGCCAGGCGGGTGTCTCCGGCGTCCAGCTCGCGGATGCTCACGGCAGCGGCCTCGGGGTCACGCATCTCTCGCGACCTCCACGGTGCGACGACGAAGCGCCCCGGTCACCTCGCCGGCGGACATCAGGTGGACGCCGATGGCGGCGAGCTCCCGCTCACCGCGCTCGTACAGCCCGGACAGCGCGTCGCGCACGAGCACCACGCGGAAGTCTCGCTCGCTGGCCTCGTAGATGGAGGTGCGCGGGCAGTTGGGGAAGTTGCAGCCGGTGAACACGAGCGTGCTGACGCCCAGCTCGCGCAGGTGGTCCTCCAGCGGGGTGCCGTAGAACGCGCCCCAGCGGGGCTTGTAGATCGCCACCTCGCGCGGGCCGAGCAGCTGAACGCCGCCGGCGAGCAGCGTCTGATGATCGAGCTCCAGGGTGGCCTCGGGCAACAGCTCGGACGCGAGCTGAGAGCCGGGCTCGCCGGGGGTCAACGCGCGCAGGCCGCCGCGCACGACGCTGCGGCGGCACAGATCGACGTTGCTCGCGTCGGAGCGGTACAGGCGAACGATGTGCACGATCGGCCCGCCGATCGCACGGAAGGCATGGGCCAGCTCGCGCATGTGCTCGAGCGCGGCGGAGGTGCCGGCGATCTCGAACGGCCCGCCGTCGAGCACGTCGCGCTGGACGTCGATGGTGATGAGCGCGGCAGCAGAGAAGTCCGGTGCGGTGTTGGGGTCGCTCACGTGACTGAACAAGCGTATAGTAAATTGCTCATGCGCACAGTCACGATCTTGGATCAAGATCTCACCGCCAAGGCGCGCATCCGCGACGCGGCGATGGAGCTGTTCGCCGCCAACGGCGTGGCGGCGAGCTCGCTGCGAGCGGTCGCCGGCGCGGCGGGCGTCTCTCCGGGACTCGTCGTCCACCACTTCGGCTCCAAGGAGGGCTTGATCCGCGCGGTGGACGAGGCGGTGCTCGCGCGCATCAACGCGACGCTCAGCGAGGTGCCGATCGAGGGTGCGGGGGCTGAGCTGCTGGCGGCGCGTGCGGAGGTGGTCGCCGCGTTCCTGCGCGGCCAGCCGACACTGTGCGACTACCTCGGCCGCGCGCTCGCCGAGGGGACCGAGGCGAGCGCGCAGCTGTTTCACCGCCTGTTCGTGTTCGCCGGCAAGGACGAGCGCCTGGTCGCGGCTGGCGCCCTGCGCGCCGACACCGACCCGTTCTGGCGCGCGATGCACCAGGTGATCCTGATCGTCGGGCCGCTGCTGCTGCGAGCGCTCATCGAGCGCGAGCTCGGCAGCGAGCTGCTCAGCGAGGCCAACGTGACCCGCTGGATGCGCGCGCGAACGGATCTGCTGCAACATGGGCTGTACGCGGGGAGCGAGCCGCGGTGAGCGGCGATGCCATCGCGGGCTGAGACGGTGAGCCACCTGCGGCTGGCGAGCGAGCTCGCCGGGCTGGACGTGGCGGAGGTGCGCGTGCCGGGCGATCGCCACATCGTGGTGGACGGGCTGCGGCTGCACTACCTCGACTGGGGGCAGCGCGCGCGTCCGCCGCTGCTGTTCCTCCACGGCGGGCGCATGACCGCCCACACGTGGGACGTGGTGTGCCTGACGCTGTGCTCCAGCTACCACTGCCTGGCGCTCGACCTGCGCGGCCACGGCGACAGCGAGTGGTCGCCGGCCCTCGACTACGCGCTCGACGCGCACGCAGGCGACATCGGCGGGCTGATCCGTGAGCTGGCGCTGGAACGACCGGTGCTGGTCGGTCAATCGCTCGGCGGCATGAGCGCGTTGGCACACGCCGCCGCCGGCGCGGCGGACGAGCTGGCGGGCGTCGCGCTGCTCGACGTCGGGCCCGACGTTCAACTGCAAGGCGCGCGGCGCATCATCGACCATGTGGCCGATCCGGGACCCGGCCCGGTGGAGGACTTCGTGCGCCGCGCCCGCGCGCGCCACCCCCAGCGAGACCCCCGCGTGCTGCGTCACAGCCTGCTGCACAACCTCCGGCGTCTGCCCGACGCGACGTGGACGTGGAAGTACGACCCACGGCGGCTCACCCCCGAGCACTTCGCGAGCCTGATGGCGAGCCTCGAGCGGCTGCACGACTGCGCACCGGCGATCGCCTGTCCGGTGCTCGTGGTGCGCGGCGCCGACAGCGACGTCCTCAGCGCCGAGCAGGCGGCGACGTTCGCAGCTTCGCTGCCCGACGGACGCTGGGCCAGCGTCGCGGCAGCCGGCCACAACATCCAAGTCGAGAACCCGCGCGGACTCGTCCGCGTGCTCAGGGACTTCCTCAGCGAGCTCGCGGGGCGCCCCGGCGTCGGCGCAGCATGAGCCCCGCGGAGGTCTCGCCCGCGATCAAGGACCGCCGCCGCCCGGCGGCCCGAACAGCCGTGATCCACCTGGAGGGCCACCGGGGAACCCGTGCTTGGCGGCCTGCAGCCGTCCCTCCCACACTGCTTTCGCGCCGAGGTCGCCGGTCCTGAAGACCATGTAGCCGGCGACGATCGCCAGCAGCACGAGCGCGACGCGCAGCCCTGCGAGCACCGACTTCGGCGACAGCAGCTGGTCGAGGATCGTCAGGCCGGTGGGCATGCCGCCGGAGATGCGTTGGGCGGCGAACGTGACGATCAGCGTGGCCGTGAAGACGACGTAGACGATCGCGAGGATGTGCGCCGCCTGCGAGTGTTCGGAGATCAGTTTCGCGGCTTCACCCTGCAGGTTGAGTGCCGCACGCAGCGCGGCGCCGGCCTGCATGGTGATGAAGATCGAGCTCATGGCGATGATCGACACCACCGCCAGCGCGATGCCGTAGCGCGAGAGCCACGCCGGCTTGAACACGAACACCACCGCCGCCACCACCGTGGTCGGGATGAGCACGACCGGCACGTGCACGAACAGTGGATGCGCGGGCAGCCCGTCGTAGATCGTGGTGATGCGGATCGGCAGCGTGAGGAAGCCGAGGAAGCCGAGCAGCGTGAGGACGAACTCGGCGCGCCGCCAGTCAACGCCGGGGCGCCGGCCCGTGCCAGCGCCGGGGCTCGGGCCTGCGCCGACGCTCTCGGCGCTCATCGTCGCGCGCGAGCGCGCGGGCGCCCGGTCACATTTCGCGCGATGCTCACCCCGCCACCGTAGGGCGTGCGCGGCTCGCGGACAACGCCCTGCAGGACCATCTTGGCGCGCACGCCCGTCCACCTCGCGGTGGCACCGGGCTGCTACCGAGGTCGGACACGGCCCTTGCCGCGGCGCCCGCGCGTCGCATCTCAGGTGTGGGAGGGCGTCACGAGCCCGGTCTCGTACGCGAACACGACGATCTGCACGCGGTCGCGCAGCTCGAGCTTCGCGAGGATGCGCCCGACGTGGGACTTGACGGTCGCCTCGGAGAGCACGAGACGCTCGGCGATCTCGGCGTTCGAGAGGCTGCCGGCGACGTGCGTGAGCACTTCGCGCTCGCGCGCCGTGAGCAGCGCCAGGCGCTCCTGCTGGCCCGCGTCTGGGCGGCCGGGGACGGGCAGGCGATGGGCGAACGTGGACAGCAGCCTGCGGGTGACGCTCGGCGCGACGACCGCGTCGCCGCTGGCGACCGCGCGGATCGCCGTCAGCAGGTCGGCCGGCGGGGTGTCCTTCAGCAGGAAGCCGCTCGCCCCCGCGCGCAGCGCCGCGTACACGTACTCGTCGAGGTCGAACGTGGTGAGGATGATGATCCGCGCGGCGCTCTCGGAGGCGATGATCTCGCGCGTAGCCTGCACGCCGTCCTTCTCGGGCATGCGCACGTCCATGAGCACGACGTCCGGTGCGAGCTGCAGCGCGGCCTGCACCGCCTCGCGGCCGTTGGCGGCCTCGCCGACGACCTCGATGTCCGGCTGGCTGTCGATGACCATGCGGAACGCCATGCGCATCAGCTCCTGGTCGTCGGCCAGCAGCACCCCGGCGGTCATCGTGGAGCAGCCTGGGCGTCGGGATCGAGCAGCAGGCGCACGCGCCAGCCGCCGCGGGGGCCGGGGCCGGCCTCGAGCTTGCCCCCGTAGCTCGCCGCGCGCTCGCGCATCCCGTGCAGGCCACGCCCGCCGGAGGTGGGTGCCGCGCGAGCCTCGCCCGTGTCGGTGACCTCGAGCTCGACCCGTCCCGGCCGGCAACGCAACGCGAGATGCGCGCGGGTTGGACGGGTAGCGTGCTTGAGCGTGTTCGTGAGCGCCTCTTGAGCGACCCGGAACACGGTCAGCTGCACGCCGTCGGCGAGCGCATGCGGATCTCCGTCCAGGTCCATCGTCACGGGAATGCCGGCTGCGTGCACGCGCGCCAGCAGCTCGTCGAGCCGGCCGAGGCTCGGCTGCGGTTCGAGCGGCTGCGCGGAGGATTCCTCGCGCAGCACGCCCAGCAGCCTGCGCATCTCGACGAGCGCTTCGCGGCCGGTGGAGGCGACCCGCCGCGTCGCCTCCGCGGCGCGCTCCGGCGAGATGTCCATCGCGTACGTGGCCCCGTCGGCCAGCGCGATCATCACGCTGAGATTGTGCGCGACGATGTCGTGCATCTCGCGCGCGATGCGGGCGCGCTCGGCGGCGGCCCCCAGCCGACCCTCCTGGTCGCGCTCGAATTCCAGCCGCGCCGCCTGCTCCTGCAGCGAGGCCAGCAGCGCCCTGCGCCAACGGACCGACACGCCGAGCACGCCGGCTGCGGTCGCCAGCCCACTGAGGCCGACCCACACCTTCAGCGGCTCGTACGGCGACCACCGCACCGCCGCCATGATCGCACCCGCCTCCACGACCGCGGCGGCAAGCGAGGCGGCGAGCAGGCTGCCGTCCAGGGTCACGCAATACAGGGCGATGAGCACACACACGTCGGCGAGCTGCGGGGCGGCGAGCAGCCATTGCGCGAGCGCGATCGTGGCGATCACCGCGAAACACAGGACGGGGTGCAGGCGGCGCAGCGGCAGCGCAGCGCACAGCGCGGCGCAGAAGACCACAGCGAGCGTGGTCAGCCGGTGCTGGACTGCGAGCCCCGCGACGCTGACCGCAGCGACGGTCAGGCAGACCACGAGGTCGAGCGCCAGCGGGTGATCGGCGCTCAGCCGTGTCAGCCGCTGGGCCCGCTCAGCCAGCCGCCTCAGAGCAAGCTCGTCTCGCGCGTGCTTCATGTGCGTCCATTCTGGCGCCCCCGGCGACCCCAGCACGGCGCTGCGGCGCTACTTCACGATCTTGATGATGCGCTCCATCCCCAGTTGGGTGTGGCTGCGACCGTCCTGCGTGTCCATGAAGCACACCTCGACGTAGTGGATATCGGCGGCGGCGCGCGCCGGCGAGCGTGAAGTTGTTTTAGTGAACTAGTACACTAGATGTCATGGGGCGGCTGCACATGGCGGTGCTGACGGGCGTGGCTGCGGCGACCGTCGCCGTGTGGTGGGGCGCGTCGCCGGTCACGCCGGCCGGCGCCTCCGCCGCGCACGCGCCGACATCGACACCGACGCCGCTTCCCGCCCTGGCGAACGTGCCGGCGAGCGCGCGGGCGCCGATCTTGGCGGCGTTGCGCCGTGAGCGCCCGGCATTCGTCCAGCGGGCCGAGCTCGCGGCTGCGCGTGGGGCGAGGGGCGAAGAATTCGGCGAATCCGTCGCCGTCTCGGGCGACACGCTCGTCGTCGGCACGCCGAACTTCGTGGTGTCGAAGACCGACACCGAACAGGGCGCGGCGTACGTCTTCACCCGTCCCGCCTCCGGCTGGGGCCACGCGACCCAGGCCGCGGTGCTGACCGCGAGCAAGGGCCTATCCGAAGAACTGTTCGGGCACTCCGTGGCGCTCGACGGCAACACGATCGTCGTCGGCGCACCGTTCCGCGCCGCCGGCAACGCCACCGGCCAGGGCGTGGCTTACGTGTTCGCGCGCCCGCGTGCGGGCTGGAGGAGCGCCACACAAACCGGCACGCTCCACCCGCCGGGCGGGGCAAACGACTTCTTCGGGGAATCGGTCGCGGTGGCGGGCAGCACGATCGTGGTGGGTGCCCCAGGCACCAGGGTTGGCAGGAACGACATGCAGGGAGCGGCCTACGTCTTCGAGCGGCCGGCCGCCGGATGGGCGAGCGCGCGCCACGCGAGCGCCAAGCTGACCGCCTCAGACGGCCAAGCCGACGACGCGTTCGCCATCTCCGTCGCCACGGCGGGCCGCACGATCGTCGCCGGGGCCGACCTGCACACGGTGGGGAGAATCGCCAACGCGGGCGCCGCATACGTGTACGTGCGGCCCGCTTCCGGCTGGGTCGGCGCGCTCACGCAGACCGCCGAGCTGAGCGCCAGGGAAGGCCAGGGCGGTGAACTGCTCGCCCACTCGCTCGCCATCTCGCGCAACACGATCGTCGCCGGCGCACCCGACCACGCGGTCGGCCAGAACGCCTCCCAGGGAGCGGCGTACGTGTTCGTGGAGCCCCGCTCCGGGTGGCGCGGCTCGCTGACCCAGACGGCAGAGCTGACCGCCTCAGACGGCGCCAAGGACGAAGAGCTCTGCGGCTCCATCGCGATCTCCCTGCGCGCGATCGTCTGCGGCGCGACGTTCAAGGCCGTCGCGGGCAACTCCCAACAGGGCGCCGTGTACGTGTTCGCCAAACCCTCCTCCGGCTGGCGCGACGCGACCCAGACAGAAGAGCTGACCGCCTCCCGCGGCGCGCCCGGCGACAGCCTCGGCCGCTCGGTCGCGGCATCGGGCACAACGATCGTCGCCGGCGCCCCGGACCGCGAGGTCGCCGGGCATCTCGCACAGGGCGCCGTGTACGCGTTCGTCGCTCGCGCTCGAGCTGCTGATGGCGCGCTGAGCGCGGGCGACTAGGCCGACGGTGCGCGCGAGCGTCATCGCGATGCCGCACAGGCTGGTTTGCGGGGCGATCGTGGGTTGACGGTACGCCGCTCTCAACCCTGCGCTCAACCTGGAGCTCAACCCCAGATCAACCCGGCAAATCACGCCGCAGGGCGATGTGCGCGCCGCCGCGGGGCCGTAGCGTCAGCAGCAGTCAAGCGACCCGCCAAGGAGGTCTCGAAATGTCCCTTTTGACAGTGCTGGTGGTAGTCGGAATCATCGTCTTCGCAATCGGGCAGCAGGTGCTCGGCAGCGCGCTGAGCGGCAAGCGTCTGGTCGTGCTGCCCGCGGTCCTGACGGTGCTCGGCATCCTCGACATCAGCGCCCAGAAGTCGCACACCGATGCGACGGATATCGTGCTGCTGGTCGTGAGCGCGGCAATCGCCATCGCGACCGGCGTCGCGCTTGGCGCGATCACGCGCCTGGAGCGCCGCGACGGACACCTGTGGGCGCAGCTCCCCAAGCGCGGGCTGTGGCTGTGGGGCGCCCTCGTCCTCAGCCGGCTGACGATCACCGCCGTCGCGCACGCCGACGGCG
Organism: Solirubrobacteraceae bacterium; assembly: GCA_035504435.1. GTDB lineage: Bacteria > Actinomycetota > Thermoleophilia > Solirubrobacterales > Solirubrobacteraceae > Palsa-744. The sequence goes on along the minus strand of DATJRV010000110.1, from coordinate 11,502 downwards.
CGCAGCTGGCCGGCGGGACCGCGGCGATCCTGCTGATGCTCGGCCTCAACCGCGCCGCCCAGGCGCTGGTGGTCGTACCCCGTGCGATCGCCGCCGGCATCCCGTTCGCGCCCGAGCAGGATGGCAGCGTGTTCGGCGCCGGCTGGTTCGCGAGCTCCACCGGACGCGAGGGTTGAGCGACGGTGTCCGGCCGGTGGAGGCTGTCAGATCGCGGCGAGAGCCTCGCGCTGCTGAGGACCTGGCAGTGGCGGCTGCGCGTGGGCGTGTTCGTGATCGTCGCCGCGGTCGTGCTCAGCGCCGGCGGGAGCATCGCCGCCGCCATCGCCGAGCTGGCGATCGCGACGGCGGCGCTGCTCGCCTGGTGGGCGGGCGAGCGCCTGCCCGCGCCGTGGGCCGGGCGCTCGCTGTTCGCCAGCCTGACGGTGATCACCGCCGTGGGCGGCTTTGCCGCCACCTCCCATCACGACACCAGCGTGCTGGCGCTGGCGATCGTCAGCATGCTGGCCGCCGGGGTCGACCTGCCGCTCGCCGGGCTGGCGGTCACGTTGCTCGCCGGCGTGCTCGCGGTCGAGATCGGCGCGATCAGCTACGCCAACACGGACCTCGGCACGGTGCTCGGGTATCCCGCGCTGCTGGCTGGGCTGGCGGTCGCTGGCCGCTACCGGCGCGCGTACCGCACCCAGACCGAGCAGGCGCAGGCGCTGCTCGCCGAGACCCGCCGGGCGCAGTTCGAGGCCGAGCGCGCCGCAACGCTGACCGAGCGCTCGCGGATCGCCCGCGAGGTCCACGATGTGCTCGCTCATTCGCTCAGCGCGCTCGGCATCCAGCTGCAGGCCGCCGAGGCGATGCTGTCCGAGCGCCAGGACATCGAGCGCGCGCTGCACGCGCTGGCCGGCGCACGGCGGCTCGTCGATGAGGGGCTGACCGAGACGCGGCGCGCCGTGCGGGCGCTGCGCACCGACACGCCGCCGCTGCCCCAGGCGCTGGCCGCGCTGGTCGAGGAGCGCCCCGGCGCGCTGACGGTCAGCGGCGAGCCCTACGCGCTCAGCCCGGCCGCCAGCCTGGCGCTGCTGCGCGTCGCCCAGGAGGCGGTGACCAACGCCGTCAAGCACGCCGCCGGCCAGCCGGCGACGATCGCGCTCCAGTACGCCGACGACGGCGTCGAGCTGCGCGTCGAGAACGCGCTCGCCGGCGCCGACGGCGTGGTGGGCGAACAGCCCCTCAGCGCAGGCGGGTACGGTCTCGCTGGGATGCACGAGCGGCTGCGGTTGATCGATGGCAAGCTCCACGCCGGCCCGGTGGGCGACCGCTGGGTCGTGCAGGCACGGCTGGCACGGTGAGCGCGACGGGTCCGTCACACCGCGAGCGTCTGCGGATCGTGATCGCAGACGACCAGACCGTCGTCCGCGAGGGGCTGCAGATGGTGCTCGAGGTGATGGGCGACCTCGAGGTCGTCGCCGTGGTCGCCGACGGCGAGCAGGCGCTTGCCGCGGTCGCCGAGCACCACCCGGACGCGATCCTGCTCGACCTGCACATGCCGGTGCTGGACGGCGTCGGCACGACCGAGCGGCTGACCCACGAGCACCCGGACGTCGCGATCGTCGTGCTCACCACCTACGCCGACGACGAGACGATCATCGCCGCGCTCAGGGCGGGGGCGCGCGGCTATTTGACCAAGAACGCCGACCGCCGCGAGATCGCCCAGGCGCTGCACAGCGCCGCCGCGGGCCACACGATCCTCCCGCCCGAGGTCACCGCGATGCTGCTCACCGGCGCCGCCAACGCCCAGCCGGCCAAGCCGCCGCTCCCCGCTGAGCTGCCAGACGAGCTGACGGCGCGCGAGGCCGAGGTGCTCAAACTGCTCGCCGCCGGCCTCTCCAACAGCGAGATCGCCGCCGCGCTGGTGATCAGCGAACACACCGTCAAGACCCACATCAACCACGTGTTCACCAAGACCCGCTCGCGCGACCGCGCGCAGGCGATCCGCTACGCGCACGAACACGAGCTGGCGTAGCGCGGCCCCCGCGCCCGCGATTACCCGACTGGAGAGCGGGTACAGAAATGCTGGGAGCAATGCACCGCGCGCGTATTTCACTACAGGCGCTTTTGGTAGGCGCAGCTGCCACGGCGTTGGCAAGCGCGGCCGTGGCCATCTCGGCGCCCGCCGCGCAGGCCGCGTTTGGCGTGGAAGAACACAACTTCGAAGCCGGCACCTGCATGACATCCTCCTGCACGTACGCAAGCGTCGAAGAAGACCGCAAAGAAGCCTTCACCCAGGCAGCCGGCCACCCTCCGGTGGGCATCACGGCCTTCGCAGTCAACCACAAGGGGGGCCTCCTCGGCGAAGAACCGGAAGGCGCCGTCAGGCGCATCCGCGTGGATCTCCCGCCGGGTCTCGCGGGCAACCCACAGGCGTTGCCAAAGTGCTCGATCGCAGCGTTTCAGGGTGACGAATGCAATCCAGACACACAGGTCGGCACGACCGAACTGACGGCCTTCGACGGCGTCAACGACCTCACGGTCTCGGGCACCGTTTACGACCTCGAACAGCCGCCGGGCCTGGCCCTGGACTTCGGCATCCACGTGGCCGTCGAACCGCTGGTCAGCGTCCACCTCTACCTCGAAGGCCACGTCAGCTGGAACAGCGACTACCACGAGTATTTCGAAATTCACAACGTCCCCAAGGAAGGCGAACTGCTGGGAGTGAAAGTCCCGCTGTCGGTGTTGAAGTCCAAGCTGATCTTCAACGGCCGGGCGGGCAGTGGCGACTTCTTGACGCTGCCCAGCGAATGCTCCGCCACAACGACCTCATACCTCGAAGTGGAATCCTGGGAAGGGCAGGTCTCCAGGACCCAGACCCACACCCCGGTGGGCGTGGAAGGCTGCGGGAAGGTTCCCTTCAAGCCGACGGCCGAAGTGCGACCTGAAACCACTCAAGCCGACGAACCGGATGGCGTCACCACCGAAATCAAGGTCCCACAGAACACCGGCCCCGAAGAAGTCAACACCGCGGACATAAGGGACGCGCGCGTGACGCTGCCCGCAGGGCTGACGCTCGACCCGTCCGCGGCCCGTGGGCTGCAGGCGTGCACGGCCGCCGAGATCGGGATCGGCAGCACCGCCCCCGTCGCGTGCCCGCCGGCCTCCAAGGTGGGCACCGTGGCGATCGAAACCGATCTGCCTCCCGGCTCGCTCGCGGGCAACGTCTACCTCGCCAGCCCCGGCGGCGGCCCGATCACCGAACCCCCGTACACGATCTACCTGGACGCCGAGAGCGCGTACGGCGTGTCGGTGATACTGCAGGGCTCGGTCACGCCCAACCCCAGCACCGGCAGGCTGGAAGTGACGTTCGCGGACAACCCCCAGCTCCCCTTCAGCGCCCTGGCCCTGCGGCTCGACGGCGGGGCGCAGGCGCCGCTCGCCAACCCGCTGACGTGCGGGAGCACCCCGCTCGAAGCCCTCTTCACCCCGTACACGGGCGCCTCGGCGGCGCTCAGCTCGACGCCGTTCGCCACCACCGGCTGCCCCTCGCCGCTGCCCTTCTCGCTCACGCAGGGCACGCAGGACTCCACGGCGAACGCGGGCGCCTACACCGCCTACACGTTCAACCTGAGCCGGGAAGACGGACAGCAGTACCTCGCGCAAGTGAAGACCGTGCTGCCCGCCGGCCTGCTCGGCGCGATCCCGTCGGTCCCCCTGTGCGGCGAACCACAGGCCGGCGAAGGGACGTGCCCCTCGGCCAGCCAGATCGGCACCGCGACGGTGAACGCGGGCGCCGGCGGCGAACCGTTCACCTTCTCCGGTCCCGTGTACCTCACGGGCCCCTACGAAGGAGCGCCCTACGGCCTGTCGATCCCAGTGGCTGCCACAGCGGGGCCGTTCAACCTCGGCAGCGGGCCGTGCGACTGCGTGCTCACCCGCGCGGCTCTCAACCTCGACCCGTACACCGCCCGCGTGATCGCCACCAGCGCGCTGCCCACGATCGTCAAGGGCGTCCCGCTGCGCCTGCGGGAGGTGAGCATCGCGGTCAACCGGCCCAACTTCCTCTTCAACCCGACCAACTGCGGGGCGCTGGCGAGCGAATCGACGTTGACCTCCACATTCGGCGCGACCCAGACTCTGTCGAGCCCGTTCCAGGTGACAAACTGCGACGCCCTCGCGTTCACACCCAAGTTCACTGCCTCGACCGACGCGCACGCCTCCAAACCGGACGGCGCGGAGCTGCACGTGGCGCTCACGCAGGGCGCGCACCAGGCGAACATCCGCTCCGTGTTCGTCCAGCTTCCCTCCCAGCTACCCTCGCGCTTCAGCACCCTGCAGCAGGCGTGCCCTGAAGCGACGTTCGCCGCCGCTCCCAGCAGCTGCCCGCCGGGCTCGAAGGTCGGCAGCGCCATCGTGGCCACGCCCGCGCTGCCGGGCAAGCTCAAAGGACCCGCCTATCTGGTCTCACACGGCAGCGCGGCGTTCCCCGACCTCGACCTCGTGCTGGAAGACAGCGGCGTGCGCGTGATCCTGGTGGGCAACACGAACATCGCAAAGGGGATCACCACCTCGACGTTCGCCTCGATCCCCGACGCGCCGGTGTCGAGCTTTGCCCTCGACCTGCCCATGGGCCCAAACTCCGCCCTGGGCGCTTACGGGAGCCTGTGCGCGAAGACACTGTTCATGCCCACGACGATCACCGCCCAGGACGGCGCGCAAATCAAGCAGAACACGAGGATCTCCGTCGCCGGCTGCGCCGGCAAGGCCCGCAGTCGCCGTCGCGTGAGGATCCTCGCCCACCGGATCGTCGGACACACCCTCGTTCTGAAGGTCCAGACGCTCGCGGCAGGCCGTGTACGGGTGCGGGGAAGCGATCTGCGCTCCGTCGTTCACAGATTCGCCAAAGCATCCACCACGACGCTCGACGTCCCCCTTACGCGTGACGCCCTGAGCGCGCTACGCAAGCACCACCGTCTGCAGCTCGCCGTGCGCGTCCAGTTCGTGCCCAGCCACCAGGGCGAAGCGCGCGTGACGGCGTCGGCCGACCTCAGGGTCAGGCGCCCGGCGCGTGATCGGCCGTAGCGGGACCTAGCGCGCGAAGAGCCGTCGTGACGCGGGCCCCGACCATCGCGTACAGTCGGCAACATGGAGTTCGCCCTCTCCCCGGCGCATGACACGGTCAGCCGCCTGGAGCGTGCGGGCTCGCTGTGCGAGCTCTTCCAAGCGACGGTGGCCGAGCGCGCCGAGCAGCCGGCGCTGCGAACCTTCGGTGGCCCGCCGGAGCTGAGCTGGCGCGAGTACGGCGAGCGGGTGCAGGCGATCGCCGGCGGGCTGGCGAGCCTCGGCGTCGAGCGCGGCGAGCCGGTGGCGCTGATGCTGCTCAACCGGCACGAGTTCGCGCTCGTGGACTGCGCGGCGATGCACCTCGGCGCGACGCCGTTCTCGATCTACAACACCTTCCCCGCGGAGGTCATCGCCCACCTGTTGGCGAACGCGGGCGCCCGCGTGGTCGTGTGCGAGGAGCAGTTCGTCGCGCACGTGCAGCGGGCCGCCCACGGCACGCGCGTCGAGCACGTCGTCTGCGTCACCCCCGGCGTGCCCGGCACGCTCTCGCTCGCCGAGCTGCAGGCGGCCGCCGCGCCGGGGTTCGACTTCGCCGAGCACTGGCGGGCCGTCGCACCCGAGGACGTGCTGACGCTGATCTACACCTCGGGCACGACCGGCCCGCCGAAGGGCGTCGAGCTGACGCACGCCAACATGCTCGCCCAGCTGCGTGCGACCGCCGAGGCGCTGCCGCTGACGCCCGGTGGGCGGACCATCTCCTACCTGCCCTCCGCGCACATCGCCGACCGCTGGGCGACGTTCTACACCGCGATCGCACACGGCCTGTCGGTGACCTACCTACCGGATCAGACCACGCTCGCCGCGGCGCTGCAGGAGGTGCACCCGACCGTGTGGGGAGGCGTGCCGCGCGTGTACGAGAAGCTGCGTGCGGCACTCGAGGCCGCGTTCGCCGCCGAGCCCGACGCGGCGCGGCGGGCGGCCGTCGCGGCGGCGATCGACGTGGGGCGCGAGGTCGTCGCCCGCGAGCAGGAGGGCGTGGCGCTCGACGCCAAGCTGGCGGCGCGTCACGCGCAGGCGCAGGAGCGGGTGCTCGCGCCGCTGCGCGCGCGGCTCGGCCTGGAGCAGGCGGAGTGGCTGGCGATCGGCGCGGCGCCCGCGCCGGCGGAGCTGCTGGAGTTCTTCTGCGCGCTGGGGCTGGCGGTGCGCGAGGTGTGGGGCATGTCCGAGCTGTCGTGCATCGTCACGACCAACCGCCTGCACGCGCATCGCATCGGCAGCGTCGGCCTGCCCGTCCGCGGCGCCGAGCTCGCGCTGGCCGACGACGGCGAGCTGCTCGTGCGCGGGCCGCTGGTGATGCGCGGCTACCGCGGCGAGCCGCAGAAGACGGCCGAGGCGATCGACGGCGAGGGCTGGCTGCACACGGGCGACATCGGCCGCATCGACGCCGACGGGTTCGTGTCGATCGTGGACCGCAAGAAGGAGCTGATCATCAACTCGGCCGGCAAGAACATGTCGCCGTCGAACATCGAGTCGCGCCTGAAGTCCGCGCACGCGCTGATCGGCCAGGCGGTGTGCATCGGCGACCGGCGCCCGTACAACGTCGCGCTGCTCGTGCTCGAGCCCGAGGCGGTCGGGGCGTGGGCGGCGGAGCACGGGCTCGCTGGCGTATCCGTCGCCGAGCTCGCCGCCGACGAGCGGCTGCTCGGGGAGGTGGGCGCAGCCGTGGAGGCGGCGAACGAGCAGCTGGCGCGCGTCGAACAGATCAAGCGCTTCCGCGTGCTCGGCGAGGAGTGGCTGCCCGGCAGCGAGGAGCTCACGCCGACGATGAAGCTGCGCAGGACGCCGATCGCGCACAAGTACGCCGAGGAGATCGAGGGGCTCTACCGGTGAGTGCCGCTGAGACGGGCGCTCGCCCTGGAGCGCTCGCGTCCGGGGCGAGCGAGCTCACGCCGGCTCTAGCGCCGGCCGCAGTGTGGCCTCGTCGATCGGCCGCGTGTCGCGGGCTGTGGACGGGAAGGCTACCTCGACGGTCAGCCCTCCACCTGGCCGCGGTTGGGCGACCAGCGTGGCGCGATGGGCGGCGGCGATCGCGTCGACGATCGCCAGGCCGAGCCCGTTGCCGCCGGCGTGGTTGGTGCGGGTTCCGTGAAGGCGTTGGAACGGCTGCAACAGGCGCGACACCTCCTCGGGGGGAATCGTAGGACCGCTGTTCGCGACCGCCAGGAACGCGTTTTCCTGCCGCATGCCGGTCGTGATCTCGACCCGTCCCTGCGGGATGTTGTGGCGGATGGCGTTGTCGATCAGGTTGGCGATCAGGCGCTCCACGAGTCGCGGATCGCCGGCCGTCGGTGCCGCGGCGAGCGTCGCGTGGACGTCGAGGCCGAGGCCTGTGATCTCCGCGTCGCGCATCCGTAGCGCCTGGGCAGCGAGGGTCGCGAGGTCGACGCGCTCGCGGCGCTCCAACCCTGCCTGACCGCGCGTGAGCGCGAGCAGGCCATCGATCATCTGCTCCAGGTGCTGCTCGGAGGCGAGCACGCGCTCGTGGGCGGCGCGCAACGAGGCGAGGTTCGCGTCGGGGTCGGCGAGCGCCACCTGGATCAGGGCTCGCTGGCGGGTGAGCGGCGCGCGCAGCTCGTGCGAGGCGTTGGCGACGAACTGACGTTGTGCCTCAAACGCGGCGTCGAGCCGCGCAAACAGCTCATCGAGCGTGTCCCCGAGTTCCTTGAGCTCGTCCTGCGGGCCGCCGAGGGCCAGCCGCTCGTGCAGGCTGGTGGAGGAGATCCGTCGGGCTGTGCTGGTGATGGTCCGGATCGGTCGCAGCATCCTGCCGGCAACGAGCCAGCCGGCGAGCACCGCGAGCACGGCCACGATCGCCAGCGCGATCCCCGAGTTGACCAGCAGCTCGTGCGAGTCGGCAGCGCGCTGCGCGGCCTGGACGGGCCCCACCTGCGCCAGCTGATGCACGGCGTCTGCCAGCTGATGCTGGTCCTGGGCCAGCTGGTGCCGGGCCTGTGTGACTTGATGCTGTACCCGTGCCAGCTGAGTCGGCAGGCCCGCGATCAGCCGGGGCCGAGCCTTCCCCAGCTCCAGCTGCGCCTGTCCCAACTCCTGCTGAGCCTGAACCAGCTGAGGCGCACGCTGGAGAACGTGAACGGCACCGCCATCGGGCGAAGCGTATCCAGGCACAAGCGGAAGCTGGAGGCTCTGGATGGCGCCGGTGTGTGGGACCTTCGGCAGGTGTGGCGCCCTGTATTCGGTAGCGCGCTCAAAGAGGGCGTAGGTGACGGTGAGCAGCGCGAGGCCGGACAGCAGGAATAGGCCACCGTAGAGCGCCGTGAGCCGCAGCCGCGCGGTGCGGCGAGGCAGTCGCAACCAGGAGCGGGGTGCGAGCGGCAGGCGCGTGAAGCGCATCACTGGCCTCCGATGCGGTAGCCGGCCTTCGCGACGGTCTCGATCATCGCGGGCTCGCCGAGCTTGGCGCGCAGCCGGCTGATCGTGATCCGCACGGCGCCCGTGAACGGGTCGGCGTTCTCGTCCCACACGCGTTCGAGCAGCTCCTCGGCGGAGACGACGCGGCCCTGGGCCGCCAGCAGCAGCTCGAGCGCCCCGAACTCCTTGGGCGTCAGCTCGAGATCGCGTCCGGCGCGCCGCGCGCGGCGCTTGGCCGCATCGAGCACCACGTCGCCGTGCTCCAGCACCGGCGGGATGCTCGGCTGCGCGCGGCGGGCCAGGGCGCCGATGCGCGCCACCAGCACGGGGAAGTCGAACGGCTTTCCCAGGTAGTCGTCCGCGCCGAGCCCAAGCCCGTCGACCAGGTCCTCGCTGGCCGCCGCGCCGGTCAGCATCAGCACCCGGCTGCGCCCGCCGGCGGCGAGGAGCTTTGCGCACACCTCATCGCCATGGAGCACGGGAAGGTCGCGGTCGAGCACGATCACGTCATAGTCGTTGACCAGCGCGCGCGTCAGACCAGCGTGGCCGTCGAGCGCGACATCGACGGCCATCCGCGCATGGCGCAGGCCGGCGGCGACCGTTGCGGCCAGCTCCTCGTCGTCCTCGATCACAAGCACGCGCATCCGTAGCTCCTGCTTGTGACGGTAGCGCTGCGGTGTTTCAACGCTGTTTCGCCGCCTGCGCCCGGAAGCGAAACACGGCCGAAACAACCCACGGCGTAGAACGAGACGCGATGCGCAACAACATCCACCACAGGCGGCTCACGCTCACCGCCGCAGCCCTCCTGAGCGTCGCGCTGGCGCTCGCCGGCTGCGGCGGCTCGTCGAGCCCCAGCGTCGCGCACCTCACCTCCGGGAAGGGAGCCTCCTCGGCGTACCCCGAAGGCAGCAGCTCGGTGCCTGAAAGCACGACGCGCCACCAGCAGAAGGAAGTCGACTACGCACAGTGCCTGCGCTCACACGGTGCCGGTGAAGTCCCCGAACCGGGCAGCGATAGAAGCATCGTCAACGGCCTGGGCGGCGGTCCCGATCCAGGGCCACCGCAGCTCAAAGCCGCACAGCAGCAGTGCAACAAGTTGCTGCCGAGCGGGGGCGGGCCGAGCCCGCAGGTGCAACAGCAAGCGCAGGAACGCGCGCTGAAGTTCGCGCAGTGCATGCGCTCGCACGGCGAGCCGAGCTTCCCCGATCCCAGCGGCGGCGGCAGCGGTCACATACGCATCGCCGGACCCGGCTCCGGCATCGACCTCGGCTCGCCCCAGTTCAAGGCCGCCGAACAGGCCTGCCGGCGATACTTCGGGCCGGCGGGCTCCAGGGGCGCACCATGAGCCGCGCCTCGCGAGCAGCCGCCGGGCTTGCCGGCGTCGCGCTGGCGCTCGCCGGCTGCGGCGGCTCGTCGAGGCCCAGCGTCGCGCACCTCACCTCCGGAAAGGGCTCGAGCAGCGCGAGCTCCGCAAGCGGCGGCTCGTCGGCTGAAGGCACGACGAACCTCCAGCAGGCGGGGCTCGCCTTCGCCATGTGCATGCGCTCCAGCGGCGTGCCGAACTTCCCGGACCCGACCGGCAGCGGCGGGTTCTTCCTGCGTGGCGGAGAGAACCCCTCATCGCCCGCGTTCAAGGCGGCGCAGGCGAAGTGCCGCAAGCTCCTGCCGGGCGGCGGCCCCGCCGGCCCCGGCGCGTCGACGAACCCGTCCCCGCAGACGCTGGCGAGGTTTCTGCGGATCGCGCAGTGCATGCGCCAGCACGGCGTCTACGACTTCCCCGACCCGCGGACCTCTGTCCCGTCCAACCCGTTCGGCTCCGGTGGCGCCGGCGTGATCAGCGACATCGAAGGAGTGATCCTGGTGTTCCCGCACACGCTCGACGAGCAGTCGCCGACGTTCACACGGGCGGCGGCCGCGTGCGCGTTTCCGCTGCACAACCATTGATTGAAGGCCCGGTCAACGCGGGCAACCCGACGGAGCTTCGGCGTCCTGTAATCTTGTCGTATGACAGTAGATAAAGGGCTCAAGCCGGCGGGGGGCTCGGCTGGCGACACGGCGCCCGGCCGCGGCGGGCGCGAGGGTCTCGCGGTCGCGCGCGAGCCGGCGTCGGCGATCGAGTTCCGGCTCGACACGGCCACGGGCGTGCCGACCTACCTGCAGCTCGTGCATCAGGTCGAGCACGCGTTGCGGCTCGGCTACCTCGAGCCCGGCGATCAGCTCCCGAAGGTTCGCGACGTGGTCGCCTCGCTGGCGATCAACCCGAACACGGTGCTGAAGGCCTACCGCGAGCTGGAGACCAAGGGCCTGACCGTCGGCCGGCCCGGCCAGGGCACGTTCATCCAAGCCTCGCTCAGCCAGGTCACGCTCCCGGAGCTGACTGCGCTTCGCCGCTCGCTGGCGAGCTGGCTGACCGCCGCGGACGGGGCCGGCCTGGACGAGGACGGGATGGTGGCGCTGTTCGCCAGTGCGCTGCGGGATTTCTATCAGCACCGCAGCGGCTCACGCACCCGCGGCGGGGGCGCGAGTGGCGAAGCGGAGGACGTCGCGTGAACGTCGTCGAGGCGAGCGGCCTGGGCAAGCGCTACGGCGGCACGTGGGCGCTGCGCGAGTGCTCGGTCGCGATCCCCGCCGGTCACGTGGTCGCGCTGGTCGGCCCGAATGGCGCCGGCAAGAGCACGCTGCTGAACCTCGCGGTTGGCCTGACGGCGCCGTCCGCGGGCATCGTCACCGTGCTCGGCGGCCAGCCGCCCGGATCGCCCGCGGCGCTGGACGGCATCGCCTTCGTCGCCCAGGACACGCCGCTGTACAAGAACCTGCCGGCCGCGGACCTGCTGCACCTGACCCGCAACCTGACCCGGGGCTTCGACCAGGACTATGCGAAGGCCCGGCTGGGCGAGCTCGGCATCCCGCTGAAGCGGAAGGCCGGGAAGCTGTCCGGCGGCCAGCAGGCGCAGCTCGCGCTGACCCTGGCGCTGGCCAGGCGGCCCCGGCTGCTGGTGCTCGATGAGCCGATGGCGATGCTGGACC
>DATJRV010000109.1:0-34546 GCA_035504435.1 Solirubrobacteraceae bacterium | reverse complement strand
GTGGCAGATCCTCGGCCCCGCCCGTGTGCCCCTCCGAGAGATGGTCGCGATCGACTACCTGTACGTCGCCAACTGGTCCCTATGGACCGACATCAAGATCCTCCTACGCACCATCCCCCACGTCCTCGGACGCAAAGGACTCTAGACGGCGGTCGGTAGACGGCGGTCAGCCAGCCGCCGTGCGCCGTCGCAGCCCGCGGCCCACGTGTGTCGCACGCCGCGTGCGCGCCCCCACGCATGCCGGGTCCCACACCACCAGCCCAGGCGCCACACGGCGGCCCTCAACCCCCGTGCGCAGCGTGTGAGCGCGTGCCCGCGCGGCGTCGCCGCGCGCGGCTGCCTTGCACAGCGCCACCATCATGCTCACGATGGCCAGCCAGGCAACGAGGATTGCTAGGAGCAGCAGCATGCTGAAAGATTGGCTCACGTAAACAGGTGAATTCCCGCTTCCCGTCAGCTGCATGCATGATCGGCTGAAAGCGCGCTGAGCTTTAGCCGCCTGGCGACGCTCGATCAGGCGTCCAGGCGAGGCTCGCCAACCAGACGTTCCAGCGCATCGGAGATCTGCCGGCAGACGACGGCGGTTGAGAACAGCCGCTCGGCCTCCGCACGCGCGCTGGCGCGCAGCGCTGCAGGGTTGGCGCTGAGCCGCTCGAGCATGCTCATGACCGCGCTCGCCATCGCCGTCACGTCGCCCGGCGCCACCACCTCCACGACCGAGCGATCGACCCCCTCGACTGCCCCCACTTCGCTTGTCGCCACCACCGGGACGCCGGCCGCGAGCGCCTCGGCGACGGTCAGCCCGAACGGCTCGTACTTGCTTGCCTGCAACAGGATGTCGCTCGCCGCCAGCTCGGCCGGGATCTCGCCGGCGCCGAGCCGTCCAACATACTCCGAGTCCTCCGGCGGCAGCCCCGCGAGCAGCGGCGTGTAGTCCGACCACAGGCTCGGGCCGCCCACCACGCGGACGCGAACGTCTGCGCCGCGCTGTGAGAGCTCGCGCGCGACCGCGACCACGTCCTCAACGCCCTTGCGCACGGAGATGCGCCCCAGCACCAGCACCCTCGCCGGACTGCCCACAGGACGCTCGCTCGCCACGAAGCGCTCGAGGCGAACGGGGTTGGGAACGACGACCGTGTTGGCGAGCGGAAAGCCATAGTCGTGGACGAGATGGTCGCGAAACACGCGGCTGATGCAGATCAGCAGGCTCGCGCGGCGGATGCGCACGCGCTGGACGAGCGTCCGCAGGGACATCACGAGGGCGGCGGTCAGGAAGACGTGCCGCGGCTGGCACGCGAAGGCCAAGCGTCGCTCGGCCAGCAGCCAGCGGAGCTCGCCGGCGATGTGCGTGTCCGGGCGGATCACCAGCGGGACGCTGCGAACGACGCTCGCCGGCGCGGCCAGCGACTCTATCGTCGAGTTCTGGTAGATCACGTCGTAGGGCGCGCGGCGGTGCCGGCGCGCGATCTCACGACGCAGGCGCAGCGAGCCGCTCGCGCGGGCGAGCAACCCGGTCACGAACGCGGCGATCTTCGTGCGGCTGTACCAGCGGTTCCACCGCCACTCGCTCGCGCCCCAGATGAACGTCAGGTTCTCCTTGCCGGCGAAGCGCTGCGGCAAGTGGCGGTCCGAACCGGGAAAGAAGCAGTCGATCTGATGGCCGAGCGCCGTCAGCCCCTCGAGCAGCTCCGTCACCACGCCGGGCGCCCCGCCCGTGTAGAGCGGCGTGCTGCCAAGCCAGGCGATGCGAAGGGGTTTCACCTCAGCCACTGGGCGCGTCCCCTAAACCTTCGCCGTCAGGCGCTGCGAGCGTCCCTCGAGCACGCCCGCGACGTGCGCGGAGAGCTTGCGACGAAACTCGGCGACGGAGAAGCGCGCGGCGTTCTCGACCGCCCGCGCCGGCTCGAAATCGAGCTCGTCCAGGCGGGCGATCGCGGCGGCGAAGGCGTCGGCGTCGTCCGCGCGCGCGAGCAGTCCCGTCTGCCCGTCGAGCACCGTCTCGAGCGCTCCGCCGGCGTTCGCCGCGATCACCGGGCGACCGGCGGCCTGCGCCTCAACCGCGGTGATCCCGAACTCCTCCACGCCTGGAACGATCACCGCGCGCGCGCTCGCGTACAGCTCGGCCAGCTCCGCGTCGGCTGCCCGCCCGAGAAACTCCGCTTGCGGATGCTCCGCGCGCAGCGCCTGCAGGGCGGGGCCGGAGCCGACGACCGCGATCGGCGCCGACGCCCGCCGCGCCGCCTCCAGCGCGATGTGCACGCGCTTGTGGGGAACGAGCTCGGAGACCACCAGCAGCCGCTCGCCCGGGGTACCCGGTGTGAAGCGATGGGTCTCCACCGGCGGGTGGATGATCACGCTCTCTCGTCCGTAGAAGCGCTTGATCCGTTCACGCGTCAGCTGCGCGTTGGCGATGTAGGAGTCCACGCGGCGGCTCGCCGACAAATCCCAGCGGCGCATTCCAGCGAGCACCCCGCGCATCGCCGGGCGCAGCGGCGGTGGGGTCTCCGCGAGCGCTCGTGCCTGCTCATACCATGCGTAGCGGAAGGGCGCGTGGCAGTAACAGACGTGGACCGCGCCAGCCGGCACGCGCACGCCGTGGGCGAACGCGCTGCTGCTCGTGATCACCGCGTCGCATTGCGGCAGTCGCAGCCGTTCGACCGCCAACGGGTAAAGCGCCAACAGCCGCCGGAAGTTACTTTGATTCACATGCAGTCGCTGGACGGGCGAGCTTGTCACATCGCGTCCGGCAAAGCGAGCACCGGTGCCCTGCTCGTCGTACAGCAAGGTGAAGATCGGCGCGACGGGGTACTCGTCGGCGATCGCCGCGAACGTTCGCTCGGCTCCCCGCATCACCAGCAGGTAATCGTGTACCAGCACGGCGTTCACCCGCGAGTCCGGCGTCGGCGCAGCGGGCTCGGTCACGCGGCGAGGATACCTGCACCGCGACCGGCATCGCCCAGTGGGGTTGAGTCGGAGGATATGCTGGCGTCCGCAATGTCCGACACCCTGTTGAAGGCTTTCGGCTGGCGGGCACTGCTCGTGCACGGCGATCCGTGCGTGCTCGACCGCTGGCTGTGGTTGCGCCGCCACCTGCGCAAGGGGCCGCTGCGGACATTCGACGCCGGGTGCGGCAACGGGGCGTTCAGCATCTACGCTGCGCTCGCCGGCAACCGGGTGCTCGCCGCGTCATTCTCCGAGCGCGAGCAGGCGGATGCACGTCGCCGCGCCGAGCAGGTCGGGGCAACCGGCATCGACTTCCGCCTGCTCGACCTGCGCGAGCTGCCCGAGCACGTCGAGTCGCTGGGGAGCTTCGATCAGATCATCTGCTTCGAGACGATCGAGCACCTCAGCGACGACGAGCGCCTGCTGCGAGCGCTCGCGGGAATGCTCGCACCCGGTGGCAGGCTGCTGCTGACGACGCCCTACGACCGTCACCATCCGCTGTACACCGAGGAGCGCAACCCGAGTCCCGTCGAGGACGGCTCGCACGTCAGGTACGGCTACTCGCCGGAGCGCCTGCGCGCCCTCGCCGAGGGCGCGGGCTTGCAGGTCGTCAGCGAGGGCTTCATCAGCGGCGTCGTCTCGCAGAAGCTCACCGACCTGATGCGCCGCCTGTCGGCGCGCTTTGGCACGCCGCTGGCGTGGGCGCTGACGCTGCCCGCGCGGCTGCTCGCGCCGCTCGACGCGCCGCTGTCCGCGCTGCTGCGCCATCCGCGCCTCAGCGTCGCGCTGGAAGCCGTCAAGCCCGCCTGAGCGCCCGCCTGCTTCGGATACTCTTTGATCGTGGTCGTTCCGGCCGAAAGGCGGAGATCTGAGCAACGGACTGCCGACCCGCACGAGCGCACGGAGGGCCCGCTGCGCATCCTCGTGACGGTGCCTTGGGCGGAGCGACTCGGCGGCGCCGAGGCGATGCTCCAGTCGGTGCTCGCAGGCGCCGAGCCGGCTGGACACGAGATGGAGTTCGTGTTTTTCCAGGCCGGCCCGTGGGCGCAGGAGCTGCGCGAAGCCGGCTTTCACGTGGAGGTGATGGACGCCGGGCGGCTGCGCCGCGTCGACCGCTGGCTCGCCACCGTCGCCCGCCTCCGCCAGACGCTGATCGCCCGCCAGCCCGACCTGCTGTTGAACTGGTCGGCGAAAACCCACCTCTACGGAGCCCCCGCGGCGCTGCTCGCGGGCATGACCGATCGCGTCGTCTGGTGGCAGCAGGCGATCCCCGTCGACTTCTGGCTCGACCGCGCCGCCACAGCGCTGCCAGCGCGCGCGATCTGCTGCTACTCGCAGGCCGCCGCCGACGCCCAGGCACGGCTGTCCCCAGCGCGCCCGACGTTCGTGATCGCCGCCGGGGCGCCGGCGCCGAGACCCGACACGAGCCCCGCGCCGCTCGCGCTCCCCCGCGAGGTCCCGATCGTCGGTCTCGTGGGGCGGCTGCAGCCGTGGAAGGGACAGGACCGCCTGCTGCGCGCGCAGGCGCTGCTGCGCGAGCGCGGGCATCGCATGCACACGGTGATCGTCGGCGGCGACTCCTACGAGCTCTCGCCCGAGTACGCGGCCTCGCTGCCGGCGCTCGTGCGTGAGCTCGGGCTCGAGGACGCCGTCACGATGACCGGCCAGGTGCCCGACGCCGGCCCGTACATGCAGCAGATGGACATCCTCGTCAACGCCTCCGACCCCGAGCCGTTCGGGATCGTGCTGCTCGAGGGCATGGCGCGCGGCGTGGCCGTCGTGGCGGTCGACGCCGGCGGCCCCGGCGAGTTCGTCGAGGACCGCGCCACCGGGATGCTCGCCCGTTCGGGCCGGCCGGAGGATCTCGCGGACGCGCTCGAGCCGCTGCTCGGCTCTCCCGAGCTGCGCCGCGCGATCGGCGCCGCCGGACGTGCGCGGTTCCTGGCGGAATTCACCGACGTCGCCCTGCAGCGGCGGTTCTTCCATGCGTTCGAGACGATCGCCCGCTCTCGTGCCGAGCGCCAGTAGCACAGCCACCGCGCGGCCGGTCGCCAACACACCGTCCCCGGCGAGCCGCCAGGTGACGATCGTCGCCCACGACGTCGGCTCGGTCGGCGGCATGGAGCGCGTGCTCGCCGAGCTCGCCGTCGGCCTGCAGGCGCGCGGGCACGAGGTCACGGTGATCGCGCGCAAATGCGTGCTGCCCGCCGGCTGCGGGGTGACGTTCCACCGCGTGCGCGGTCCCAGCAGGCCACTGATCGTCGCGCACCCGTGGTTCATGCTGTTCGGCACGCTCGCGCTGCGCCGCCGGCGCCGCGGCGTCGTGCAGGCGACCGGTGCGATCGTCCTCGGTCACGTCGACGTGATCGCCGTCCACTACTGCCACCAGGTGGGACCGGTGAATCCGAGCTCCGCGAGTCTCCCGTTCAAGCTGCACGCGATCGCGGCCAGGCGCTTGAAGCGGGCCACCGAGCGCATGTGCTACCGCCCGCAGGGCGCCGACGCATTCGTGTGCGTCTCCGAGGGCGTCGCCGAGGAGGTCCGTGCGTACTTCCCCGCACTCGCCGGGCGGGTGCACACGATTTACAACGGGGTGGACACCGACGTGTTCGCGCCGGGCGTACGCGAGCGCGATGCCCGCGAGCTGCGCGCGCAACTGGGGATCGGCGCGCAGGCGCCGGTGGCGGCGTTCGTCGGCAGCGAGTGGGCGCGCAAGGGGCTCGCCGAGGTGATCAGCGCGCTCGCCCTCACCTCCGACTGGGAGCTGCTGATCGCCGGCAGCGGCGAGCGCGAGCGCTACCAGGAGCTCGCCGACTCGCTCGGCGTCGGCGCGCGCGTCCACTTCCTCGGCGTCACCTCAGACGTGCAGCTCGTCTACCAGGCGGCGGACGCGTTCGTGCTGCCCACCAGCTACGAGACCTTCTCGCTCGTCAGCTTCGAGGCGGCCGCCAGCGGACTGCCCGTGCTCGCAACGTCGGTGAACGGCGTGCGCGAGCTGATCGAGGACGGCCGCAACGGCTTTCTCATCGGACGCGACCCGCAGGAGATCGCCGCGCGCCTCGCCCAGCTCGCCGCCGAGCCCGCGCTGCGCGCGGCGATGGGGCGCGCTGCGCGCGAGTCCGCGCTGCGCTTCAGCTGGGAGCAGATGGTCCTCCGGCACGCCGAGCTGTATGCCCGGCTGCGTGCTCCAGCAGCCGCTCCAGCGGATCGGTAGCCGCAGGCACCGTGAACATCGCTTCGACGGCCGCTTTGCCGGTGGCCGCGAGCTCGGCGCGCAGCGCCGGCGACGCGCGCAGCTCGCGCAGCCGCGCGGCGAGCTGCTCGGGTCGCCCCTCGGCGAACACGAGCCCGCCGCCGGTCAGCCCGATCAGCCAGGGGATCTCCCCTGAGTCCGACCCCACGACCGGCACCCCGCACCACAGCGCCTCGATGATCACCCGCCCGAACTGCTCCTTCCACGTCGGCGTCGTGTGCGACGGCAGCACGAGCACGTCGAGCTGCGCGTAGCCCGCGCCCATCTGCTCGTGGCGCAGGTCGTCGAGCACCCGCACGCGCGAGCCGGGGATCGGCTGTCCCTCCAGCTGGCCGTGCAGCGCGCCGTCGCCGATCAACACCAGCTCCACCGGCGCCGCCAGCGCGCGGACGGCCGCCAGCAGGTCCAGCAGGCCCTTGCTCTCGATCAGCCGGCCCGCGTAGCCCACCGTGAACGGACGCGCGTGTTCGCGCGGCTCGCCGTCCGGGCGCTCCAGCGCCGGTACCGCCGGCGGCGTCAGCGCGATCTCGCCGCGCGCTCCCCAGCGGCGTGCCAGCTCGCCCGCCGTCTGCGAGCGCGCCGCCACGAACGCAGCCCGCGCGAGCACGCGCGTGCGCAGCCAGCGCACCGGCGCCGGCAGCGCGCGGTCGATGTTCTCGTAGCTCTGCACGCCAAACGGAACCCCCAGCCGGCTGAAGGTGAAACCCCACTGCGCGGCCGACAGTGCGAACGGCTCCTCCTCGATGAACGCCACGTCGGGCCGCGCGCGCCTGCACTGCAAGCGCGCGCTCGTCAGATAGACGTGGCGCTGCTGGCGTCCGGGAAGCGCTACCGGCAGCGGACGCAGCGCCGACTCCAGACCCTCCAGCGCCCGCGGCACGATGTCGCTCTCGGAGTAGTCGTGGCGCCAGCGACTGGGCACCACGAGCGTCACCTCCCAGCCGCGCCTGGAGAGCTCTCGGTAGACCTCCTGGTTGACGCTCACGACGGCCGGATGGCTCACCACCAGCAGCCGCCGCGGGCCGCTCGAGGAGTCCGATTCACCGCTCCCCGCGCGACTGCGGCGGGCGTTTTGCACCCGCATCGACACCCCCACATCGTTGCATGCGCACTTGCCTGCAGCGGCCTGCTGCACGCTACTCTTTAGGATCAAATAACGCAGAGGCCTATTGTGGCTGCTGCTGAGCCACGGATGGAGCTGTAGCCGATGACCGAAACCACTGATGCCACCGCCATCTTCGCTCCCCTGTGGCGTCGCAAGTGGCTGATCCTTGCGGTAGGCGTCGTCGTTGCCGTCGCGAGCTACCTCTATTACAAGCACGAGAAGCCCACCTTCAGTTCGAGCACCCAACTGTACCTTGGTGCCAGCTCGGAAGAAGCCGTCCCCGGTGAAAAGGCCAGCGGCAAGGGCGGGGGTGCGAACCTGGGCGACCAGGCGACGATCATCCAGTCGATCGTCGTCGAAGAAGCCCGCCGGCACCTGCGCGCCATCCACAAAGGGTCCATCGCGCGCGGCGCAAAGGTGAAGGCGAAGGCGGCCGAAAAAAGCTCGTTCATCACGATCTCCGCGGAAGGCCACACCGCGAAAGGGACCGCGCTGCTCGTCAACGAAGTCGCTCAGGCGTACATCCGCCGCCACAACCGCAGCCGCGAACGCACGATCGACCGGGCGATCGCGACCACCCGCCGGCAACTGCTGAGGCTGGAAGCCGCGAACGCGCCGATCGAAACGAAATCGAACGTCGCCGCTACGACCGGCAAGGCTGGGAGCACGCACTCGGGCGCCTCCTCAATCCTCCAGCAGGCGAACCTGAGCACCAAGATCGACCAGCTCGAAGCGAGCCTCGCGGTACCAGGGGCGGAGCAGCTGAGGCCCGCGAGCCGCGCCCAACTGCTCTCGCCGGAGCCGAAAAAAGATGCGATCTTCGGCTTTGTCATCGGCATCGTGCTCGCCGCCATCGCCGCCTATGTGCTCGGGCGCTTCGATCGCCGGCTGCGTACGCTCGGCGGCATCGAATCGATGTTCGGCCCAGCGATCCTCACGGCACTGCCCCAGGTAACGCGCCCGATCGTCGACCGGGACGGGGAACGCGCGCCCGCGCGGCCGCTGCTCGAGCCGCTGCGACGGCTGCACACCTCACTGCAGCTGGGACCGCTCAGCTCCGGCGAGGGCCGGCGGGTGATCCTGTTCCTCAGCGCCGACGCCGGCGACGGCAAGTCGGCCATCGTCGCCGACCTCGCGCTCGTGCAGCGCGACGGCGGCGAGCGCGTGGCGATCGTCGAGGCCAACTTCCGCCGGCCGATCCAGGCCAGGATGCTCGGCCTCAGCGCGGCGCCGGGCCTCGAGGAGGTGCTCGCCGGAACGCTCTCGATCGACGAGGCCCAGCAGCTGCCGACGATGCCGGCGCTGACCGGGCCGGGTCACGACGGGGAGCCGGCCGCCGGCTTGGCGACGGCCATCGCCTCCCGCCCGACCGGCTCGCTGTTCCTGCTCGCCGGCTCGCAGGCGGTCGCCAACCCCCCCGCGCTGATCGCCGGTGAGGAGATGGCCGAGGTGCTGCGCTCGCTCGGCGACGAGTTCGATTACGTGCTCATCGACGCACCCTCGCCGCTGGAGGTCAGTGACGTGATGCCGCTGCTGCGGATCGTGGACGGCATCGTGCTCGTCGCGCGGGCGGGACACACGCGCGAAGTCTCGGCCCGTCGTCTGATGCAGCTGATCGCGCAGAGCTCGACCGTCCCTGTGCTGGGGACGGTGGCGAACTGCGTGACCAAGTCCGACATCGCTCGCCAGGGGCTCTCAACCTCCGTCCGCCGAGGCTGGCTCAGCAGGCTGCTCGGCTCATGAGCACCCGCTCCCCCGGCGTGTTGGGGCCTGCCGGGCTGGGGCACCCAGTGGTGCTCGACCGGCGCATGCGTGACTGGCTCGCGCTCGCGCTCGCGGGCGTGATCCCCGCCGCGGTCGCGCTCGGCGTGACGGTCGCGTTTCCCCAGGCGAACGTCCTCGTGTTCATCGCCATCATCGTGGGCGCGATCGCGGTGGTCGCGCTCATCAACAGCAGCCGCCTGGAAGTGACGGTGACGATCCTCGCGATCTACCTGCTGCTGCTCGACGGACCGGTGAAGCTCGGGATCGGCTCGCACGAAGCGACCGCTGCGGTGCCCGACGTGTTGATCGGCGCTGTCAGCCTCGGCGCGCTGCTGCGCCTGGCGGTGCGCAGGGAACGTGTGCAGATGCCGCCGCTGTCCGCGTGGGTGTTGGCGTTCATCGGGACCGTCGTGATCGAGGCCTTCAACCCGCAGACCGCAAGCATCCTGAAGGTGCTCGCGGGCTTTCGCCAGGAGCTGCAGTGGGTGCCGTTCTTCTTCTTCGGCTATGTGCTGCTGCGCTCCAAGAGCCGCCTGCGGATCCTGTTCGTCATCGTCGGCGTGTGCGCCGCCGCCAACGCGGTGGTATCGACCTACCAGACCGCGCTCTCGCCGGCCCAGCTCGCCGGCTGGGGTCCAGGCTACCGCGCGCTCTACCAGCCGACGACGATCGGCAAGGCCGCCGGACACGCGCGCGTGTACGACAGCGAAGGCGAAGCGCGGGCGCGGCCCGTCGGGCTGGGCTCGGACAGCGGCTTCTCCGGCGGCGTGGGCATGCTCGGGCTCACCTTCAGCCTCGGGCTGCTCGCCATCTGGAAGCGAAGACGCTGGGTGCCGGTGGTGATCGCGCTGGCGTCGATGGCCGGGATCATCACCGGCCTGGGGCGCTTGCAGGTCGTCGGCGCCCTGCTGAGCGTCGTCTTCTTCATTCTGTTCGCCGCGCTCGCGGGCCGGCAGGGACGGCGCGCGGTCGCGGCGCTGCTGACCGTCGTGCTGGTCGCGATACCAGTGGGCGTCGGCTTCCTGACCGTCGTGCGCAGCGGCACGTTCAAGCGCTACGAAAGCTTTGAAAACAGCTCTGCCTCCGAATTGGCAACCCACAAGGCCGGTGCCTATACGCTGATCCCCCATGAGCTCGAGACGCTTCCCTTCGGCGTGGGACTCGGAACCGTCGGGTCCATCGGCGGCGTCGGCGGACGGGTCACCGACCTGCTCGAAGGCCACACGGTGAGCGCCGAGACGCAGTACAACCTGCTCGCCGACGAACTGGGGGCGCCGGGACTGCTGCTGTGGAGCGTGCTGTCGGTCTTCATCGTCGTGGTCGTCGCCCGTGGGCTGCGCACGGTGCGCGACCCCGACCTCGCGATCCTGCTGTCCGCCGCGTGCGCGCCGTTCGCGGCGATGATCATCACCGGCTTCTCCGGACCGTTCCAGACGAGCTCCGCGCTCGGCCCCTACTTCTGGCTGACGGTCGGCATCGTCGCCTACTGGTTCGCCGGTCCCGGTCGCAGCCGACGTGTCATCGTCGCGAGCGCGCCGCAGGCGAACCTCGTGACGGCATGATGAAAGCGGGGAGCGTGAGGAACGCATTCATCACAAACGGCAAGCGGGACGCGCCGCAGATGCACGGCAGCAGGCGCGAGCAGCTTGCGCTGCTGCTCGGCGAGAGCCGCTGGAAGGTCGTCAGGCTCGCGATCTACTCGATCATCTCGGGACTCACCGAAGCGGCCACCCTCGGCGTGCTTGCCCAGATCGCCACTTCGCTCGTCAAGGGCTCCAAGCACGTGCACGTCGACATCGTGCACGTTCACTTCCAGACCACGCTTCCCACCCTGATCGAGATCGCCTTCGCCCTGACGATCGTGCGCCTAATCATGCAGGTGCCGCTGTCTTTGTTGCCCGCGCGCATCGCCGCGGACGTCCAGATGGCGTTGCGCACCAAGGTGTACGACGCCTTCACCCGCGCCTCCTGGGAGATCCAGTCCAAGGATCGCGAGGGGCAGCTGCAAGAGCTGATGAGCAAACAGGTCGCCCAGGCCACGGGCGGCGCGCTGCAGGCGACCTCGCTGATGACCTCGGTGTTCACCTTCCTCGTGCTGCTCGCCGCCGCCATCGCGCTCAACCCGATCGCCGCGCTGGTCGTCGGCACGCTCTCGATCGCGATGTTCGGCCTGCTGCGCCCGATTCGATCGCAGGGCGTCCGCAGCGCCCGTGCGCTCTCCAAGGCCCAGGTCGCCTACGCAGGCGCGATCGCCGAGTCGATCAGACTCGCCCAGGAGATGCAGGTGTTCGGCGTCAACGACGCCCAGCGCACGCGGATCGGGCGCTACGTCGCCAAACAGAACCGCCTCTTCTATCGCACCCAGGTGCTGCTGAAACTCTCCGGCAACGTCTACCAGAGCCTCATCTACATCCTGCTGGTGGCCGGCATCGCTGGCCTGTACCTCGCCGGCGGTGGGCGCAGCGCCACAATCGGCGGCGTGATCCTGGTGCTGCTGCGTGCCGGCACGACCGGCCAGGGAGCCCAGACCACATACCAGGGGCTCGCCCAATCGCTGCCGTTCATCGAGCGCACCCAGCACGCACTGCAGCGCTACCTCGACAACCAGCCGCCCGACGGCGGGGAGCCGCTGTCGGGGGTCAGCGAGGTGGCGTTCGACAACGTCTCCTTCAGCTACAACCCCGGCCGGCCGGTGCTCCGCGAACTCAGCTTCAAGATCCCCGCCGGCGAGGTGATCGGCATCGTCGGACCTTCCGGCGCGGGCAAGTCGACGCTCGTGCAACTGCTGCTGCGCCTGCGCTCCCCCGGCGAGGGCACCTATCTCATCAACGGCCAGCCCGCGGACTCGTTCTCGCGCGCGGACTGGCACCGGCAGATCGCGTTCGTGCCCCAGGAACCGCGACTGCTGCACGCCTCCGTCGCCGACAACATCCGCTTCTACAGGAAGATCTCCGACGAGGACGTCGAACGCGCTGCCCAGCTCGCGCGCATCCACGACGACATCGCCTCCTGGCCGGACGGCTACAAGACGATCGTCGGCCCCCGCGCCGACGCCGTCTCCGGCGGCCAGCAACAGCGGATCTGCCTCGCGCGCGCGCTCGCCGCGCGCCCGCACGTGCTGGTGCTCGACGAGCCCACCAGCTCGCTCGACCCGCACTCCGAGCACCTCATCGGCGAGTCGCTGAAGGCCCTCAGGAGCGAGCTCACGCTGTTCATCATCGCCCACCGCATGTCGACGCTCGACATCTGCGACCGCGTGATGGTGATCGTCGACGGCCGCCTCGCCGGGTTCGACACGAAAGCGCTGCTGCAGGCGACCAACGAGTACTACCGCCACGCCTCCCAGCTCGCGCTCGGCAGCACCGCGTAGGGCGGTGCGCGCATGTCGAGCGACGGCGGGCGCGAGAGCGGGCGGGTACCAGACTTCTTCATCGTCGGGCACGCCAAGAGCGGCACCACGGCGCTGTACGAGATGCTCCGGGCGCACCCGCAGATCTACATGCCGGCGAGCAAGGAGCCGTGGTTCTTCGCCGAGGAGCTGCTCGAGCGCACCCCCCCGCGGCCGGGCGGCACGCCGCAGACGCTCGCCGAGTACCGCTCGTGGTTCGAGGCGGCGCGCCCCGATCAGCTCGCCGGCGAGGCCTCGGCGCTGTACCTGTGGTCGCACACCGCCGCCGCGCGCATCGCACAGGCGCGCCCCGACGCGCGCATCATCGCCATCCTGCGTGAGCCCGCGAGCTTCCTGCGCTCGCTGCACCTGCAGTTCGTCCAGGTGTACGTCGAGACCGAGAACGACTTCGCCACGGCGCTCGCGCTCGAGCCAGCGCGCCGCCGGGGCGAGCACGTGCCGCGCCACACCTACTGGCCCCAAGCGCTGCTCTACTCCGAGCACGTCCGCTATGTCGAGCAGCTGCGCCGCTACCGCGAGGTGTTCGCGGAGGGGCAGCTGCTCGTGTTGATCTACGACGACTTTCGCGCCGACAACAAGGCCACCGTGCGCGGTGTGCTTCGATTCCTCGATGTGGACGACTCGATACCGATCGAAGAGCTGGATGCCAACCCGACCGTGCAGGTGCGCTCGCAGCGCCTGAACGCGCTCGTGCACGGCGTGTCGGTGGGGCACGGCCCGGTGTCGCTCGCGGCGAAGGCGGGCGTCAAGGCGCTCGTGCCGCGGCGGCTGCGGCGCGGCGCGCTCGAGGCGGCACAGCGCAAGCTCGTGTTCACGCGTCCGCAGGAGCCCGACGAGCAGCTGATGGACGAGCTGCGCCGGCGCTTCAAGGACGAGGTCGTCGCGCTCAGCGAATACCTCGACCGAGACCTCGTCGAGCTGTGGGGCTATGAGCGCGTCGGCTGAGGTGTCGCAGGCGGCGCGCGGCGCACGCCAGCGCACGCCGGACTTCTTCATCGTCGGGCATCCCAAGTGCGGCACCACCGCCCTGTACGAGATGCTGCGGGTGCACCCGCAGATCTTCATGCCCGAGCTCAAGGAGCCGTGGTTCCTCGCGAGCGACATGCGCCCGCGCTTCCAGCCGCCCCGCTCCGCCTCGCCGCCGAAGACGCTCGCGGACTACCTGCAGCTGTTCGACGGCGCCCGCGCCGACCAGCTGATCGGCGAGGCCTCCTCCTCCTACCTGCTGTCGAGCACCGCCGCCGCGCAGATCGCCGAGCTGCGCCCCGACGCGCGCATCATCGCGATCCTCAGAGAGCCGGCGAGCTTCCTGCGCTCGCTGCACATGCAGCTGCTGCGCACCCATGTCGAGGGCGTCAAGAGCTTCCGGCGGGCGATCGCGCTGGAGAGCGCCAGGCGCGCAGGGCACAAGATCCCCCACCGCTCGCACCGGCCGCAGCTGTTGCTGTACTCCGACCACGTCCGCTACGCCGACCAGCTGCGCCGCTACCACGAGCTGTTCGCGCCCGAGCAGGTGCTCGTGCTGATCTACGAGGACTTCCGCTCCGACAACGAGGCGACCGTGCGGGGCGTGCTGCGCTTCCTCGGGGTCGACGAGCGCGCCCCGGTGGTGCCCACCGAAGCCAACCCGACCGTCACGCAGATGCGCTCCCAGCAGCTCGACGAACTGCTGAACATCATCTCCGTCGGGCGGGGCCCGGTGTCGCGCGCGGCGAAGTCGGCGGTCAAGCTCGTCACCTCCAGCCGGCTGCGCCGCAGCGCGATCGAGGCGACCCAGCGCCACCTCGTGCTCGGCAAGCCCCAGCCCCCCGACGAGGAGCTGATGGTGGAGCTGCGCAGGCGCTTCAAGGGCGAGGTCGCCGCCATCGGCGAGTATCTCGGCAGGGATCTCGTCACGCTGTGGGGCTATGACCGCCTCGACTGAGGCGCCCGCGCTCGCAAGCCCAGCTGGGCGTCCATGCGACGCGGACTGGCGTGCTGGCGCCGCGCGCGCGCAGGAGGCGGGGATGCCGCGCGGGCGCACGGTCGTCTCGTGCGCCGCGCCGCGCGGCGTCGGCGGCCTCGGCCGCCACCTCCACGAGATCATGGCGACGCTCACGCGCCTCGGGCAGACGGCGGTGTGCATCTGCACCTCGGACGCCGACGCGTCGCCGCCGGCGGCGCGGTCCTCGCGCCAGCTGGTCGGCGTCCACGCGCTGAGCACCGCCCTTCGCGCGCTGCCCATGCCCGTCTCCCCCGCGGTGCGCGCACGACTGTTCGCCACCGAGTTCGACGCCGACGCCGTTCGGCGGCTGCCGCCCGCCGAGCACCTGATCGCGTTCAACAGCCAGGCGCTGTGGCAGATGCGCGCCGCGCGTCGTGCCCGCTACCGCTCGCTCGCGCTCGTCTCCGCGAACCCCCACATCCACACGCTCGTCCGCCAACACACACGCGCCCACCGCCTGTACCCGCTCGAAGGTTCGTGGGCGGCCGCGCTCGTCACGCGCAACCTCGCCGAATACGATCGCGCGGAGCGCATATATGTATCGTCGAGCTACATCCGCGCTTCGTTCCTAGAACACGGCTTCGCCGAGGAGCGGCTGTGCGATTTCCCGCTGACGCCCGACCCCCGCTACCAGCCCGCCGAACGGGCGCCGGCGGCGGACTCCTTCGAGATCGTCTACGTCGGCAGCCTCACCGTCCACAAGGGTGTCCCGCTGCTCGTGGACGCCGTCCGGCGTCTGCCCCACAGGGATCTTCGGCTCACGCTCGTCGGCGGCTGGGCCACGCGCGGGATGCGGCGCTTCATCCAGTCCGCCTGCGCGGGCGACCGGCGCATCACAGCGTGCCCCGGCGATCCGCTCCCCCACCTGCGCACGGCCAGTCTGTGCGTGCACCCCGCCTTCGAGGACGGCTTCGCCTACGCCCCCGCCGAGGCCCTTGCCTGCGGCGTGCCGGTGATCGTCAGCGAGGACACGGGGATGAAGGAGCTGATCGACTCCCCCAGCCGGGGTTTGGTGCTGCCCACCGGAGATCTTCTCGCGCTCACCGACGCGATCGACGCCGCCTACAAGGGCGAGACGCTCGCCGGTTGACCGGGGCGCGACGATGAGCGAGCCCTCGAGCCGCGCCTCGCTGCGCGTCGCCGTCGTCGGCGCCTCCACCGAGGAGGTCTGTGGCGTGCGCGACCACGCGCAACTGCAGGCGGGCGCGCTCGCCGCGCGCGGCGTCGAGTGCTCCACGTGGTGGCTGCAGCGCACCGACGCGTCCCTCGCCGGCAGTCGCGCGCAGGTCGGCGCGTGGACGCGCGAGCTCGCCGGAGAGCTGCGCAGCGGCGAGCTCGACGCGGTGCTCCTGCACTATTCGGTCTTCTCCTACGCCTACCGTGGGTTTCCCGTGTTCGTGCCCGGCGTGCTCTCCGCGCTCCGCGCGTCCGCGCTGCCGCTCGTCGCCGTACTGCACGAGTTCGTCTACCCGTGGGGGCGGGGGGGAGTGCGCGGGACCGCGTGGGCGCTCACGCAGCGCGCGCTGTTGTTCGAGGTCATGCGCGCCTCGGCTGGAATCGTGGTGACGACCAGCTGGCGCGACGAGTGGCTCGCGTCGCGCGCGTGGCTGCCGTCGCGGCGCACCGTCGTCGCGCCCGTGTTCTCGAACCTGCCGCCCGCGGATGCCGGCGTGCAAGACCACGCGGCCGTCCCCGTCGTCGGCCTCTTCGGATATGCCTACGAAGCGCACGTCATCGCGCTCGTCATCGACGCCATGCGCTCGCTCGAGCGCGCGGGCGTGGATGCGCAGCTATTGCTGATCGGCGCTCCCGGCGGCGACTCGCAGCTCGCTCGGCAGTGGCTCGCCGCCGGGCTCGCCGCCGGGCTCGCGCACGAGCCCTCGTTGTCGGGCATGCTCAGCGCCCAGCAGCTGTCCAACCTGCTCGCCGGCTGCACCGTGCTGCTATCGGCCGAGCCCTCCGGCCCGACCTCGCGCAAGACCACGCTCGCCGCGTCGCTCGCCTCAGGACGGCCGCTCGTCGCGCTCGACGGACGGCGTACGTGGGCGGAGCTGCAACGCGCCGACGCCGCGCTCGTCGTCGAGCCGCGCGCCGACGCGCTCGCCGACGCGCTCGCCGGGCTGCTCGCCGACGCTCAGCGACGCGTCGCGCTCGGCGTCCGCGGGCGCACGTTCGCCGCGCACACGATGACCGCGGAGCACAACGCGGCGCAGGTCGCCGGGCTGCTCGCCGAGGTCGTGCGCTGAGGATCTGCGAGACACAGCGAGGGCGGGGACCAAACACCAGTCAGCGACCAGCATCGCCTACCGCATCGAGTTCTTGGCTTCGAAGATGCGCTGCTCGACGCTGACATAGCGGGCGACGCCATAGCCGGCCGCGAGTAGCTCATAGGTGGTCACCAGCAGTGCCAGTCGACCAACCCCGTCCGCAACCGGGTGGACCGCGAGCGGGTTGACGATCAGGGCACCGATCAAGACCAGGGCATGGGTACGAGCCTCTCGCTTCGCCGCTCCGTAGCGGTCCAGGAGCTCGGTTAGCAGCGTTGGCGTCTCGTGCTCATCAGGCGGGGTGAACACGACCTCGCGCCGGATTCAACTCCGTCCTGACTGTGCAGCAAATCCTGTCCTAATTGTACGCTAAGAGGCGTCCTG
This sequence comes from Solirubrobacteraceae bacterium, assembly GCA_035504435.1. Lineage (GTDB taxonomy): Bacteria > Actinomycetota > Thermoleophilia > Solirubrobacterales > Solirubrobacteraceae > Palsa-744. The sequence goes on along the minus strand of DATJRV010000109.1, from coordinate 17,437 downwards.
ACGGTATACTTAGGTTCGTGGTCAGTGACTACATACCGAGAGTCGTCGATGATGAGCTGGACCAGCTCCAGCTGCCGGCGGTGATCCTGGAGGGCGCCAAGGCCGTCGGCAAGACGAGAACGCTGGAGCGCCGCGCACGGACGATCCACCGCCTCGACCGCGCGTCGGAGCTGCAGCTTGCTGAGGACATCGAGGAGTGGGTGACGAGCGGCGAGCCCCCGGTCCTGATCGACGAGTTCCAGCGCCACGTCCACACCATCGACAAGGTGCGCCGAATCGTCGATGCCAACTACAGCCCCCGGCAGTTCTACCTCGCCGGGTCGGCTGGCGAGAACGCCGACACCCACTCGGGCGCCGGGCGCATCGTCACGATCCGGATGCGACCCCTCTCGTTCGCCGAGCGACGCCTCGCCACGCCATCGGTCGGCATCGCAGAGCTGTGTGACGGTCACCGGCCGGCGCTGTCAGGCAGCAGCAAGATCGGCCTGACCCGCTATGTCGAGGAGATGCTCCGGTCCGGCTTCCCCGCCATTCGGACGCTTGATGGACGCGACCAGAGGCGGGCGCTTGGCGGCTACATCGACCGCGCCGTCCAACGCGACATCCCGATCGACGTTGGCCGATCCGTCCGCCAGCCTGATCAGCTACGGCGATGGCTGCGTGCCTACGCGGCCGCCACGAGCACGACGACCTCGCTGGAGACGATCAGGGACGCGGCCCATCATGGCGACGGCGTGATCCCGAACCGCGGCACAACGCTTTCATATCGAGACGCGCTGCAACGCCTTTGGATCATCGACGACCTACCCGCCTGGCAGCCGGGACTCAGCCACTTCGCCCCGCTGCTCCAGCAGCCGAAGCGGCACCTCGTCGACCCCGCTCTTGCCGCCGCGCTACTCGGCGTCACCGCTGAGAAGCTGCTTTCCGGAGAGCCTCTCCAGCCGCCGATCGCGCGCGACGGCACATTGCTCGGCGCCCTGTTCGAGTCGCTGGTGACCCTCTCCGTGCGCGTCTACGCCCAGTTGGCCGACGCGACGGTCGCCCACTTCCGAGAGCGACACGGCCGTCACGAGATCGACCTCATCGTCGAGCGCCCCGACGCAGCCGTGGTCGCGATCGAGACCAAGCTCAGCGACACCGTCACCGACGCCGACGTGGCACACCTTCTATGGCTGCGCCGCCAGATCGGCGATCGCCTGCTCGACGCAATCGTCGTCTACACCGGAATGGTCGCCTACCGCCGCAGGGACGGCATTGGCGTCGTGCCGCTCGCCCTGCTCGGCCCATAACCACGCGATCATCCCCTGCCAGGCAGATCGCAAGAACGCCCCCGTTCGCCCAACGTCAGGAAACGCTCGCCCTGCATGCCCCGGATCTGGCTTCCCAAAGCCAGATCCGGCATCAAATGGTAAGGGAGGGACTCGAACCCCGACAAGCCGATTACGACGCCAGCTCACGCTGCGCGATGCCGGCGCGGATCGCGTCCGCGAGCTCGCGCGCGCGGGTGTCGTAGGAGAGCTCCTCGCGCAGCGCCCGGCGGTCGAACAGGCGCGGCTCGCCCGCGAACTTCGCCGCGGCGAGCTCCTCGATCACCCGCTTCATCCCCGCGCGATCGTCGGGCTGCACCAGCCACACGCCCGGCTTGCCGGCCAGGTAGCTCCAGTTCTCGCCGCGCGGCACCGCCGCGAGGATCGGCCGGTCGGTCATCAGGTACTCGTACGTCTTCGCCGAGATGCGCCCGCCGGCCGAGCCGTCGACGCGCTTGGGCAGCGTGATGAACAGCAGGTCGGCGCCGCAGATCAGCTTCGCGACCTCCTGGTGGGCAACCGGGTCGAGGACCGTCACGACCTCCTCGACGCCCGCGCTCGCGAGCGCCCGCGCGACCACCGCGCGGTCGTATGGGTTGCCGTAGACCATCAGCTTCACGCGTCCCAACCAGTCCGGGTGCTCGGCGAGGGCGTCGAGGATCGCGCCGCCGGCGAACGCCGGCGAGGACGTGCGCGCGTCGAGCTCCATCGCCCGATAGCGCCCGAGGCGCGTCCACGCGGCGTACAGGCGCTTGAGCGGATGCGACGGCGCCTGCTCGCCGATCAGCGACCACCACCCCGACATCGCGCCCACGTAGGCGACCTCAAAGCCGCCGGCGGCGCTCGGGAGCGGCTCGAAGTCGGCGGGGTCGGCCCCGTAGCGCACGAGGCGCATCCGCTCGCCGACCGCCCGCGGCTGGCGCGCGCGCACCGCCTCGAGGTTCGTCTGCGAGACGTACACGGCCGCGTCGGCGCGGCGCACGTAGAAGTCCTCGAGCCACCTCGCCAGGCGGTAATGCAGCCGCGTGGGGAAGTACGGGTGCATGTCGGTGCACGTCAGCGAGTCGTCGAGGTTGAGGATCAGCGGCAGCCCCGTGAGCCTGCTGAGCAGCACGCCCACGATCCCCGCGGAGTAGGGCATCATGAACACGACGATCGCCTGCGGGCGGCGCTCGCGGATCGCGCGCCGCCCGGCGCGCAGCGCCGGCAGCACCCAGAAGATCGACTCGTCCGGCCACACGAGCAGCTCGAGCAGCTTGTTCAGACGCAGCTTGCGCACGAGCGCGAACGCGCGCCGCGGGCGCCTGCTCGCGACGACCTGCACCGTCAGACGCTCATCCGCGCCCCCGAGCGGGGCATCCGCGGCGCGGGCGGCCTCGGTCAGGACCGTGATCTCCCAGTCTCCGCTCAGCTTCTGCAGCAGCTTGCTCGCGCGGATCGCCGTCGGCGTCGTATCCGGCGCGAACGACTGCGCGATGCACAACAGCCCCTGGGGCACCTACGCCATCGCCCCGTGCCGCCGCTGCGCATCGCGCGGGCGCTCCCAGCTCGCGCGTGCGGTCGCGTACGCTCGCAGCAGCGCCGCCACGTGCTGCTCGGGCGTGAAGCGTTCCGCCACCATCCGCCTGCCGGCCGCGCCCATCGCCTGCTGGCGAGCGGGATCGGCCAGCAGCTCCGCCAGCGCGCGGGCGAGCGCGTCCGCGTCGCCGGGCGCCACCAGCAGGCCGTTGACGCCCTCCTGCAGCCAGTCGCCAACCCCCCCCGTGGCGCTCGCGATCACCGGCCGGCCGGCCGCGAACGCCTCGATGCCCACGAGACCCGCCGGCTCCGGCCACAGCGAGGGCATCACCACCACCGACGCCTCGGCGAGCTCTCGCGCGAGCTCCTCGGGGCTCAGCCAGCCCGTGAAGCGGACGCGCTCGGCGACCTCCAGCGAGCGCGCGAGCTCGCGCATCTGCCCGAGCTGACGGCCGTCGCCGCACACGACGAACTCCGCCTGCACGCTGCGGGCGGCGCGGATCAGCACGTCCACGCCCTTCGGCGGCACCACGCGCCCGGCGAACACCACGCGCCGGCGATGCTCGTGGCCCGCGGCGCGCGCCGGGGCGACCGTCGCGAACAGCGGCACGGTCGCGCGGCGCGCGACGCCGTTGCGCGCCAGGTGCCGGTCGATCACGCTCGAGTACGAGATCGCGGCCTCGACGCGGTGGAGCACCTGCAGCGAGCGCGTGACGCGCCTGTAGGCAGCCGGCAGCGGCAGCGGGTTGCGCGCGTGCGCGCAACCGCGCAACAGGAGGTTCGGTGCGCAGCCCGGTCCGTGCGCGCGGTCGCACTCGTGGCCTGGGCGGAAGTAGTGCACCCCACTGGTGCACGCAGAATATCCGTGTACGCTGAGCACTACCGGCGCATTTTGCTGCATCAGCGATACGACCTCGGGGTCCTCGAACTGGTGCAGATGGATGACGCTTGGCGCCAGCGAGCGAGCCTCGCCGAACCGCGCCTCTGGCGAGGCGCGCGCGTTGAACAGATCGGCGCTGCGGTGCAGCGTGATCCCCGCGACTGGCTCCTCGAGCTCGAGTCGCGCCGCGAGCACGTGCACGTCGACGCCGCGCCCCGCGAGCGCCACAGCGCTCGCGACCACGTGCGTTGCGACGCCCCCGTCGCGCGTCCAGCGCGGCGTCACCAGCAGCACCGACCGCGGCTTCACCGCCGTGTGCTTCCACCGCCGTCGCCACTGCGAGGTGCTCGCGGCCGCGGGCGCTCGCTGACGAACATTGATGGGATCATAGCCGCGTGCACAGGACCAAGGTGCTGTACATCATGGGCGCGGGGCGCAGCGGGAGCACGATCCTCGGTGTCACGCTCGGCAACTGCGCTGGGGTGTTCTTCGCGGGCGAGCTCGACCGCTGGCTGGTGCGGGGTGGCGTGCCGCGACGGGAAGGTGAGCCCCTCGCGCGCCTGTGGCGCGAGATCCTCGAGGAGGCGCGCCCACCGCGCGAGCTGCTCGGCGGCGCCAGCACGTGCCTCGAGCGCTCCTCCGCGCTGCTGGACCCGCGCAAGCTCGCGCGCCGCCGGCGGCTGCGCGCGCCCTACCGCCGCAGCTCGCAGGCCCTGTACCGGGCGCTCGCGCGCGCCAGCGGCGAGACGAACATCGTCGACAGCTCCCACTACCCGTTGCGCGCGTACGAGCTGCGCGCCCTCGAAGGCATCGACTTGTACCTCATCTACCTGATGCGCGACCCCCAACACGTGGTCGCTTCACTCGGACGCCGCGACGTGCCCGAGCGGACGTTCGGCCTGTTCGCGGCCAACGCATACCTGTGGCTGACGAACGCCGTCTCGGCGTTCGTGTTCCTGCGCCATCCGCGGGCGCGACGGCTGTTCGTGCGCTACGAGGACTTCGTGGGCGACCCTGCACGCGTCGTCGCGCAGATCCTGCGACATTGTGAGATCGAGGCCGCCGTGCCGGACCTCGCCAACCTGCACACCGGCCTGCCGTTTCACGGCAACCGTCTGATCGAATCCGAAACAGTGAAACTTGGGAGGCCGCCGTCCGCCGGCGTGCGCCGTTCGCGCTTCACCGCGGTCGCGCAGCTGCCGTGGACGGCACTCGCCGCTCACCTGCACCCCGCCGCCGGGGTGGCGTGATGCAAGACGCGCAGGCGCTGCGAGTCGTCTACGTGATGGGCGCCGGACACAGCGGCAGCTCGCTGCTCGGCGTCGTGCTCGGCAACTGCCAGGACTTCTTCTACGCCGGCGAGCTCGAGGAGTGGCTCGCGAAGGGCGGCGTCTCGCGCTGGGGCGGGGAGGCGCGCACGCGCTTCTGGGAGACCGTGCGCGAGCGCGTGGGGGAGCCGCCGGCGGAGCTCCGCGGCGCCCGCGCAAGTCGCTACATCGAGCGCTCCTCGGCGCTGCTGCGCGTCGATGGCTGGGCGACGCGACGGCGGCTGCTCGGCCCTTACAGGCGTCTGCAGGGCGAGCTGCTGCGCGCGATCGCTCAGACCTCGGGAGCCGCGAACATCGTCGATACCTCGCACTTTCCCCTCCGCGCGCGTGAGCTCGCCAAAGTCGAGGGCGTGGATCTCCACCTGGTGTTCCTCGTGCGCGACGCGCAGAGCGTCGTCGCCTCGCACGTGCACGGGATCAGCCCGCACGAAGTACCCGAGCGGCGCGCGCGAGTCCTCACCAGCAACGCCGGGCTGTGGCTGACGCTGCTCGTGTCGGTGATCGTGTTCCTGCGCCATCCACGCGAGCGCCGCACGTTCCTGCGCCATGAGCAACTGCTCGCCGACCCAGAGCGCGTCCTGCGGGAGCTGCTCGAGCGCCTCGGCTCGCACGCACCGCCCCCCGACCTCGATGCGCTCGACGTCGGCCTGCCGCTCGAAGGCAACAGGATGCTCACCGGGGGAACGATCGCGCTCGCGCGCTCACGCTCGCGCCCACGTCGCTGGTCACTGCTGACGGCGGTGCTCCAGTGGCCGTGGCGGCTCGTGCTCACGCGGATGCAGCCGGCGATCGCGCCCGCCGAGCAACCCGCCTCGCGCGGTGAATCAACCCGCCTCGCGCGGTGAATAGGTGCTGCGGCGGGGCGGCTCGCTACGATCGCACCCGATGCGCAGGCGGCTGACACGCAGGGCGGTGGCGGCGCTCTCGCGGCGAATCGACCGCCCGGAGCTGCTGGCCGCGTTCTACCCCGGCGCGCGCCAGGAATTTCACGAGCACGTCGCGATTCGCGCGATCCTCGCCGGCAGCCTCGGCATCGACGGCACGTACGTGGACGTCGGCACCAACCGCGGACAGCTTCTCGGCGAGGCGGTGCGCGTGGCGCCCCACGGCCGGCACATCGCGTTCGAGCCGATCCCAGAGCTCGCCAGCGAGGTCGAATGCGCGTTCCCGCAGGTTGACTGCCGGCGCCTCGCGCTCGGCGCGCATCCCGGACACGCCGAGTTCTGTCACTTTCGCAGCCTCGACGGCTGGAGCGGACTGCGGCGAAACCCGGAGATCAGCGACGAGCGCGGCGACCCCGAGTACATTCCCGTGACCGTCTCGACGCTCGACGCGGAGCTCGGCGAGCTCGTGCCGAGGGTCGTCAAGATCGACGTCGAGGGCGCCGAGCTGGAGGTCCTCGAAGGTGCCCGTGCGCTGCTCGCCCGCGCGCGGCCGGTCGTCATCTTCGAGCATGTCGCCGCCGCGGCTGCGTTGTACGAGACGCCGCCGGGGGCGCCGTGGGATCTGTTGAGCGAGCTCGGCTACGAGGTCTTTGCGGCGACCGGCGATGGCCCCTACACGCGGGCGGCCTTCGCGGCCAGCAGCGGTGTCATCAACTGGCTCGCCACGCCGGCCGCGAACGGCGCAAAGGCGCACGGTTGAGCGCTTGAGGACGCCTCGGCGACCTGGTAGCCTGACCCACAGGTGTTCAGTTGAGCGGTCGTCGTGCCCTTGCCACAGCGTTCCCTTGGCTGGTCGCGACAGTGGTCCTCCTGGCGCTCTCGGGGTGTGGGAGGTCGAGCAACAGGAGCGAACAGGGCGCCGCGGTGCCTGCTGGCAAGGCGAGCGAATTCAAGGAAGAAGAAGCGGAACCGGTAGAAGAAAAGGGGCAGGAAGCCGCACGGATAAGCAAGGATCGAGAACTACTCTCGCTGGTGGAAGCAAAAGACCGTGAAGAAGCCGCGGTCGCCGCTGCCAAGCACAAAGAAGCTGTGGCGGCGGCCCGCGCCAAGCAGCGCGAACGCGCCGCGATCAAGAAGCTCAAGGAACGCGAAGCCAAACTCAAACAGCAAGAAGCGACACTAGCCGCCAAAGCCAAGCGACAGCGTGAAGCGGCCAGGAGGGAGCGAGAAGTGAAGCAGCACGCCGAACAGGTGAAGCAGGGCAAGCGCGAACAGCAGACGACCGGCGGCCAGCCTACGAGCGAACAGTCTTCCGCGGCGTCGTCTTCCGCGGCGTCGACGACGGGCGCCGGCTGATGCTGCGCGTGCGCAGCGCAGGCCGCTTGCCCCGCTCGCGACGGTTGCGCGCGCTGTTGCTGTGCGCGTTCGTGCTCGCGTTGGGCGCAGCCGTGGCGGGTTGTGGAGGCGGCGGCTCTGGCGGCGGCGCCAACGAAGCGCGCGAAGCCAAGCGGAGCCCGCTGGAAGTCGCCGAAGCGGAAACCCGCAAACGCGAAGCGGAAGTTGAAGCGCGCGCCAACCAGCGCGAGTCAGCCGAACTCGCAGCCCTGAAGAAGCGCCACGAACAGGAGGTGCGCCAGGACGAAGAAGCAGCCGCGGTGGACGCGGCCAAGGCGAAGCAGCGCTCCAGCAAATCGGGCAGCTCGGGCAAGGGCAAGACGAACAAGGGCAGCAGCAAGGGCAGCGAAAGCAAGAGCTCCAAGCACGAAAAGAAGTCCAACAGCAGCTCCAGCCCCGCCGAAGAAGCCGCGCGCAAGCAGTTCGCCAAAGAAGAAGCCGAAGAAGAAGCCGCCTTCAAGAAAAGCGAAAAAGCCGCGAAATAGCCCTATCAGGAGGGGAAGGGGGCTGCGCCCCCTTCCCGGTGAGGGGGTTCGCCTCAGGATGCGGCGACCTGGAGTGTGAAGGCGGCGCCCGTCGTGCCCGTCACGCCAGCGGTTCCCGCTGCTCCCGCGGCGACCTTGATGCGTAGCGTGTAGCTCCCCGCGATGGCGAACGTGTGCGCGATCGAGTAGCTGGAGCCTTCTACCTCGGCGCCGGCAAGCGGGTGAAAGCCGAAGCCCGAGGCGTTCTCGCCTTCGAGCTCCACCCGCACGCCCGACGGCGCCGGGGCGAGCGTGCCTGTGAACGTCGCCGGCTGGCCGGCCACGGGACTCGACGGCGGGGCGTTCTGGACCAGGTCATAGCTCACGTCGTGCCACAGCGTCGTCGAGTGCGTCGCCGCGTCGCGCACCTGATAGCCCGTCCGCTGCGTGGGCTGCTCGGTGAAGCTGTAGGCGCCGGCTTCGTCGGTCGTGGCGGTGGCCAGCACGGCGAACGAGTCGCCGCCGCTGCGCGCGAGCAGTTGCACCGACGTGCCCGCTGGCTGCTCGGCGACGCCGCTGATCGTGATCGCCTGGCCGAAGGTGCTCATCGCGCTCGACGATTCGATCGTCAGCGCCGGGTTCTGCCGGCCGAGGACGTCGTATTCGACGGGTTCCGAGGCCGCCCGCACGTCGCCGTAGGTGGTGCGCACGACCACCCGTACCCGTCGCTCGCCCGGCACCCTGAACGTGTGCGTGAATGAATATTCGCCCTGCGTGTCGGCGCGGCCGTAGGCCAGTGTCCGCCAGTGTTCGCCCTCGGCGGCAAACGAGCTCTGGAGCGCGACGTGGGCGTCGGCGAATGCCGGTCCGACGGTCCCGCTGAACGTCGCCTGCGCGCCTGCGCCGCCGTGTGCGCTCGCGATCTGCGCCTGCGCCGGAGAGGCACTCAGCGTGATGCGCGGCGCGACCCTCACGCGCGCGCGGGCGCGGCGTGCGCTCCCGGCGGCCACGCTGATGATCGAGCTCTGTTCGAGGGCCGGGGTCGTCAGCTCGTAGGAGCCGTCGGCTTCAGTGACAGCGCTGCCGAGTTCGCTCGTGGGTGTGCCGCGGCTGGAGCGGTAGACGGTCACGACCTGTCCGCCGGCGCTCGCCGATTCGGCGCACGTCAGCTGCCCGGACACGCCCACCGTTTCGCCGCTGACGATGCGCGGCGAGCTCGCCTCGACGGTCAGCCGGCAGCGTCGCCCACGGGGTCCGTCGGCCGGCGACCCGTGCCGATCGGCGTCTTGTTCGCGCTGCTTTGCGCTTTCCGCGCGCTGCTCTGCGCGTTCTTCACGCTGCTGCGTGCGTTCTTCACGCGCGTGCACGCGTGCTTCGTGCTGCTGCGTACGTTCTTCGCGCTGCTGCGCGCGTTCTTCGGGCGTGCGCGCCGGCGCGCTCGCCGGCATGACCGCGGCGGCGAACGTCGCGAGGCTCGCAAGCAGGACGGGGATACGGGCGCTGCGCAGGATTGACACGTCGAATCTCCCTTCGGCCGCCGAGGCTAGCCTATAGCTCATTCCTGGCCGTTATCGACGAGCCGGACAGATTCCTTGATACGGCCCCGACTGCTGATCATCACGCCGGACTTTCCGCCGGCACTCGGCGGCATCCAGGTGATGGCCCACCGGCTCGCCACGGGGATCAGCGGCTTCGAGACGCGGACGCTCGCCCTCGGCGCCCCCGGCGCGGCGGCCTTCGACCGCGACAGCGAGCTCGTCGTGCGACGCGTCGGCGCCGCACGCGCCCCGCACGCCGCGCGCGTCGCGCTGCTGAACCTCGCGGCGCTCGGCGAGGCGCTTGCCTTTCGACCTGACGCGACGCTCAACCTGCACATGGTGAGCAGCCCCGCCGCCGTGCTCATCCGCCGGGCGCTGGGCGCGCCGAGCGTCATGTACTTTCACGCGAAAGAGATCCCCGCGCGGGCGCGGCTGGCGGCGTTCGCTGCCGACGGCGCCGACGCTGTGATCGCTGTGAGCGCCTACTGCGCGGCGCTCGTTGCCGCCACCGGCGCACGCCCGGCGCGCCTGGAGCTGATCTCGCCGGGAGTCGACATCCCTGCCGATGCGACCCCCGAGCCGAGCGAGCGGCCGACGATCGTCACGATCGCGCGCCTGGAGGACCGCTACAAGGGCCACGACGTGATGCTCCGCGCGCTCGCGCTCGTGCTCGAACGGGTCCCGGACGCGCAGTGGGTGGTCGTCGGCGACGGCGCGCTGCGGGCCGAGCTCGAACGTCAGGCGCACAGCGAAGGGGTCGCCGCCGCGGTGCGCTTCCTCGGGCGGGTGCCCGACGCGGAGCGCGACCGGTGGCTGCGCCGGGCGGACGTGTTTGCGATGCCCAGCCGCCTGCCCGACGATGGTCAGGCGGGCGACGGCTTCGGCATCGTGTTCCTCGAGGCGGCCGCATATGGCAAGCCGGTGGTCGCCGGCAACGTTGGGGGCGCGCGCGATTCGGTGAGCGACGGCGAGAGCGGCCTGCTCGTCGACCCACGCGACCCCGGCGCCGTCGCCGCCGCGATCGTCACGCTGCTGCGCGACCGCGAGCTCGCACAGCGGCTCGGCGCGGCCGGCGCCGTCCGCGCGCGCGGCTTCGCCTGGCCGGTGATCGCGGGGCGCGTCGAGCGGCTGCTGCTCGAGCTGGTAAAGCAGGCCCACCTGCCCGGCGCCCGCGGGGGGGCACGGCGGGGGAGCCACGCACGATCTCCGCGGGCGTCCGTTTGAGAGCGCTGTACGTGAGCCACACCGCTCAGGTGAGCGGCGGCGAGCGCTCGCTGCTCGACCTGCTGGGCGCGCTCCCCGCGGGCGTCGACGCACGTGTGGCGACGCCCCGCGGTCGCCTGCAGCAGGCGGTCGGCGGGCTCGGGATCGCCACCACGCCGATCGCCGGCACGGCGGGCAGCCTGCGTCCGCACCCGATCCACACGCCGGTCGCGATCGCCCAGCTCGCGTTCACGGCCACCCAGGTGAGCCGCGCGGCGCACCGCTGGCAGGCGGAGATCCTGCACGCGAACTCGATCCGCGCAGGGATCGTCGTGGGGCTCGCGCGCGCGCCGCGGGCGGCGAAGGTGGTGCACGTCCGCGATTGCCTGCCGCCGGGCGCGCTCACGAGCGCGACGACGCGGTTGATCGCTGCGACCGCGACCACGGTCGTCGCCAACTCGCACTACACCGCGCGCTCGCTGCTGGCCGCCGCGCCGCGGGCAGCGGTGGAGGTCGTGTACAACGCCGTGGACCTCGCGCGCTTTGACCCTGCGCGCATCGATCGGGCGGCGGCGCGCGCGCGCCTGCAGGGAGTGGGTGACGATCGGCTGCTGCTCGGGGTGGTCGCGCAGCTGACGCCGTGGAAGGGTCAGGACACGGCGATCGAAGCGCTCGCAGCGCTGCACGCGCAAGGCGTCGACGCGCACCTGCTGCTGATCGGCTCGGCCAAGTTCGTGGCGCGCGCCACGCGCTACGACAACGAGGCCTACCTGCGCAGGCTGCGCGAGCTGGCGCGCGCGGCGGGGATCGAGGAGCGCGTCTCGTGGCTCGGAGAGCGCGATGACGTGCCCGAGCTGATCCGCGCCCTGGACATCCTGCTCGTGCCCTCGTGGGAGGAGCCGTTCGGGCGCACCGTGCTCGAGGGGATGGCGCTCGAGGTGCCGGTGCTAGCCACCAATGTCGGCGGCCCGGCGGAGATCCTGCGCGACGGGCGCGAGGGCCTGCTGCTGGCACCGCGCCAGGCGGCCGACTGGGCGCAGGCCGTCGCGGCGCTGGCCGCCGACCAGGGCCGGCGTGCGCAGATGGGCCGCGCCGGGCGCGAACGCGTCGCGTTGCGCTTCACGCTGGCGGCCCACGCGGCGGCCGTGCTCGAGGTCTACCAGCGGGCGCTCGCACGGGCCGCCCGCTAGTGCGCCACGCTAACGGCTGCGTCTAGCGGCACGCCTGCCCGCCGGCGTCAGCGCGGATGTTGCCAGGGTGTTGAATGTCTGCGCGAGCGCGCCCGCGACCCTTGCAAACTGCTGATAAACGCCCTAACGTTGACCGCGCGCGCAGAGGGAGGCGCGCTAGAGACAACCCTAGACGCGTGTCTGCGACGTTTCGCACAAGAGCACGGATGCCAGCCACCTATCACCTTTCCCACCTGCGCACGCTGGAGGCTGAGGCCGTCCACGTGATGCGCGAGGCAGCGGCCGAATTCGAGCGACCAGTGCTGCTGTTCAGTGGCGGCAAGGACTCGATCGTGCTGCTGCGGCTGGCCGAGAAGGCCTTCCGTCCGGCGCCCTTCCCGTTCCCGCTGATGCACGTGGACACCGGGCACAACTTCCCGGAGGCGATCGAGTACCGCGACCGCAGGGTCGCAGAGCTCGGCGAGCGGCTGATCGTGGCCTCCGTCGAGGAGTCGATCCGCGCCGGTCGGGTCGTCGAGGAGACAGGCCCGCGCGCCTCGCGCAACGCGCTGCAGACGGTCACGCTGCTGGACGCGATCGCCGAGCACGGCTTCGACGCCGCCTTCGGCGGGGCACGCCGCGACGAGGAGCGCGCGCGCGCGAAGGAGCGCATCCTCTCCTTTCGCGACCAGTTCGGCCAGTGGGAGCCGCAGAAACAGCGCCCTGAGGTATGGAGCCTCTACAATGGCCGCATTCGAAAAGGGGAGCACGTGCGGGTCTTTCCGCTCTCCAACTGGACCGAGTTGGACGTCTGGCAGTACATAGCCGAGGAGGAGCTAGAGGTGCCCTCGATCTACTTCGCGCACGAGCGTGAGGTGTTCGCCCGCGACGGGATGCTGTACGCGCTCAGTCCGTTCGTCCAGCTGATCGATGGGGAGCAGCCGTTCATCGCCCGCGTGCGCTACCGCACGGTTGGCGACATGAGCTGCACCGGCGCGGTCGAGTCGGGCGCGGCGACGCTCGCCGAGGTGGTCGCGGAGATCGCCGCGACCGAGGTGACCGAGCGTGGCCAGACGCGCGCCGATGACCGCGTGACCGAGGCGGCGATGGAGGATCGCAAGCGCCAGGGGTACTTCTGATCGATGAGCTCCCCGCCCAACCCATCCGACTCCGCACGCGGCATGGCCCTCAACGGCAGCCCCCCATGGCGCGGGGCAGGCGGCAGCGCCCCAGCCGCCGCCCACGCGCTCGCGAGCGGCACGGCCGCAACCGTCGGCGCCGGCGAGAGCGCCGCCGAGCTCTTTCGTCGCCTGAGCGAGCGCCCGACCGACCTGCTGCGCTTCGCCACCGCGGGCTCGGTCGACGACGGCAAGAGCACGCTGATCGGCAGGCTGCTGTACGACTCCAAGCAGGTGCTCGCCGACCAGCTGGCGCACGTCGAGCAGACGAGCAAGCGCATGGGCCACCAGTTCGTGGACCTCTCGCTGCTCACCGACGGGCTGCGCGCCGAGCGCGAGCAGGGCATCACGATCGACGTCGCCTACCGCTACTTCGCCACCGCGCAACGGCGCTTCATCATCGCCGACACGCCGGGGCACGAGCAGTACACGCGCAACATGGTCACCGGCGCCTCCACAGCGGACCTCGCGATCGTGCTGGTGGACGCCCGCAAGGGCGTCGTCGCGCAGTCCAAGCGCCACGCCTTCATCAGCTCGCTGCTCGGCATCCCGCACGTCGTGGTGTGCGTCAACAAGATGGATCTCGTGAACTTCGACGAGGACGTGTTCGACGCGATCGTCGAGGAGTTCGACGCGTTCGCGGCGCGGCTGGAGCTGCCGGACGTGACCTTCATCCCGATCTCCGCGCTGCTCGGCGACAACGTCGTCGAGCGCTCGCAGGCGATGCCCTGGTATCAGGGCCCCCCGCTGCTCTACCACCTCGAGCACGTGCACATCGCCTCCGACCGCAACCTGATCGACGTGCGCTTCCCGGTGCAGTGGGTGGTCCGTCCACCGGCCTCCAGCGTGACCGACTACCGCGCCTACGCCGGCCAGCTCGCCGGGGGCATCATCCGGCCGGGTGACGAGGTGGTCGTGCTGCCGGGCGGCCAGCGCACGACGGTGGCCGGCATCGACACGTTCGAGGGCGAGGTGTCGGAGGCGTTCCCGCCGATGTCTGTGGCGCTGCGCCTGGAGGACGACATCGACGTCTCGCGCGGCAGCATGATCGTGCGCACCCAGAACCAGCCGACGGTCGCCAGCCGCTTCGAGTGCCTGCTGTGCTGGATGTCCGAGCAGCCGCTCAGCCCGCAGCGGCGCTATCTGGTGAAGCACACCACGCGCACCGCGATGGTCGGCAAAGTGGACGTCCGCTACCGCATCGACGTCGAGACGCTGCGCCGCGACGCGAGCGCCGACACGCTGGAGCTCAACGACCTCGCGCGCGTGCACCTCGAGCTGAGCTCGGCGCTCGTGTTCGACTCCTACCGGCGCAACCGCGTGACCGGCAGCCTGATCATCATCGACGCGGCCAGCAACGACACCGTTGCCGCCGGGGTGATCCTCGACACCGAGGTCGAGGGCAGCGCAACCGATGCGGTCGAGGAGGAGAAAACCGAGCGCAGCCCCAACGTGCGCTGGCAGGGGACGCGCATGACGCGCGAGCGCCGCTGGCAGACGCTCGGACATGGCGGGGCGACGCTGTGGTTCACCGGCCTGCCCGGCTCGGGCAAGTCGACGGTCGCAGCGGCCGTGGAGGAGCGCCTGCTGGAAGCTGGCCAACCGGCATACATGCTCGACGGCGACAACCTGCGCCACGGCCTCAACGGCGATCTCGGCTTCGACGAGCACGCGCGCACCGAGAACGTGCGGCGCACCGCACACGTGGCGCGGCTGCTCGCCGAGTCGGGCACGATCGCGCTCGTCAGCCTCGTCAGCCCCTACGCGGCCGACCGCCGGGCGGCGGCGGCGCTGCACGATGCGGACGAGCTCGAGTTCCTGGAGATCTTCGTGGACGCGCCGCTCGAGCTGTGCGAGCAGCGCGACCCGAAGGGGCTGTATGCGCGCGCCCGTTCGGGTGAGCTTGCGGGCATGACGGGCGTGGGGGCGCCATACGAGCCGCCGTCCGCCCCCGACCTGGTGCTCGGCAGCTTCGAGGAAACGGTCGAGCAGGAGGTCGAGCGTGTGCTCGATCTGCTCGCCGCGCGCGGCCTGATCTCACGCGGACAGTGAACGGCGGCGCCTTGGGCGCGCGCTTTGCGGCTATTTCTTCTTGTGCTTGCCTGGGGCCGCCCGCAGCGCGATCGTCGCGCTGTAGCCGGACGTGAGCGGACCCGGAGGAACCGCCACGAACGCGCGGTACAGGCCGGCGGCCTTGATCGTCGTCACGAGACTGAAGCGCGAGACGCTCTTCGTCCCCGCTTTGACGAACGTAGCGAACTTGGTCGCGTACACGGGCGGCTTTTCCTTTTCGCTTTCGGACTTGCCCGGCTTTTCCGCTTTGGCGCTCGGCGGCTTCAGCTTCGGTTTCGGCGGCTTTTCCAGCTGGAAGTAGATGCGCGCTCCCACCTCGGCTGGCGACACCGTCCCGTACAGGCGCACGAGGCCCCTGTTGTGCTTGTTGGTGCGCACCTTGAGCACCACCCGCACTGCCGCGAGGCCGCTTACCACTTTGCTCAGGAGGATCGGCGCGCTGACCGTGCTGACGCGGAAGCGGGTATTGATCGCAAGGTGCGTCACGCGGAAGGTGAAGCCTCCCGCGGCGCTCGTGACCGTCGGCGCGCCCACGTCGGCATAGGCGCTCCGGTACGGGTACGGGCTCTCCTGCAGGACGACCTCGCGGTTGCTGTTGCCGGTCCCGGTCAGCGTGCCGCTGAGGATGAGCGTTTCGCCGACCAGCACCGGTTCGGGCTGGGGCAGATTGAGGGCGGTCTTGTTCGCCTTCTTCTTGCCCGTCTTGACGGAGAAGATCTTTTCGTGGCCGTCCACCGTTGCCTGCCCGTTCTGCGCCACCAGCCGGTAGCGCCAGCCCGCCTGCATGCCCGTCACCGTCTCCGAGACGTCGGTCGTCTCGGCGGGCTGTGCCTTGAGCGTGCCCGTTGCGCTCTTGCCGGATTCGTATTTGTTCGTCGGACCGTATTCGAACCAGTACGTGGTTTCGCCGTTTTCCGGGTTCACCGTGCCGTCCAGCTCGTCGGTGGTGCCGGACACGTGGTCGCCAGCGGTCACGACCTTCGGTGGCTTTTCTGGGGGGCTTTCGGCCGCGGCCCGCGAGGCGACCGCCACCAGCGCGAGGCCGGCCACGAGCAGTGCCGCCGCCGCCAGCGTTCGTCTGATCGTCAAGCTCGCCATGTCCGAGTCCCTCCTTGTGCTCGCTGTTCGCTCATATGCTCTCGTGCGGCCGCGCGTCCGCGGGCGCAGCGCGTGCTCCTCAGCCTACAAACCCGCCAGGCGCCCAGTCGATGCGCCCAGCCGAGCAAGGCTCTGAAGCTAGCTCTTGACGGTGCGGCCCTCGGCAGCTACCCTGCGCAACGGATCTCGTGGCCGCGCAGCGGCGTGGCCGGCTGTCGATGGACGGCCAGGAAGTGGGGACACGAGATCCGTAGGCGTGTGGCGGGAGGGCCACCAGCCGCAGCGACGCAACGACTTGCGATCTTCGACTACGGAGGGTGGACAATTGTTCCGGCTGACCAGTTCCCTGCATGCGTCGGGCCGTGCCCGCACGCTCATCGCCACCGGCCTCGCGCTGGCGGCCTGCCTGGCTGTCGCCGCCTGGACGCCATCGGCGCAGGCCAGCGGATGCACCAACACGTTCACGAACACCTCCGGCGGCAGCTGGTTCACCGCCGGCAACTGGAGCAAAGAAAAAGTCCCAACGTCTGGCGAAGAAGTGTGCATCACCGAACGGGGGAACTACACGGTCGAAATGGCTCAAGGCCCGAGCGTCACCGTGAAGACGCTGACCGTCGGGGCGCTATCTGGCACCCAGACGCTCGACGTTGAGAGCACCAGCGGCGCAAATGCCGTGCTCACCACCAGCGAAGGGCTGGCGATCGGCGCTGACGGCCAGGTGGTGATGACCAACGCCAGCGACAGTGACCAGAACAGCGTCACGCTCTCCGGTCCGATCACCAACGCCGGCCTGCTGGCCTGCGAAAAAGGCAACGGCGCCGGCGGCAGCCGCACGCTCGACGGCAACCTCACGAACACGGGCACGATCGACGTCGACAAGAACACCGAATTCAACGGCGAAAGCACCAGCTTCACCAACGAAGGCGCGCTCGCGATTGCCGAAGGCGTCACGCTGCATGCCAGCAACAAGACCACGGTTCTCAACGGCGCGGGCGGGAAAATCGAAGCCACCGGCTCCGCCGACCTGCTCGCCAGCGGTTCGGGCACCACGTTCAAGCAGGGTGCGGGTACGACCAGCGGGTCGTTGCCGGTGGTCGTGGATGACGCTGCGCTCGACTACACGGGCGGGGGCGCGAGCTTGCTTGCGCTGCGGGGGACGAGCACGCTGGCGGGTAACTTGTCGGCGGGCCAGTCGCTTCAGATCCAGAGCACCACTGGTGAGAACGCGCACGTGTCGGCTGCTGCGAGCTTGTCCAATGGCGGCATGATCGCGCTGACGAACGCGGCTGACGGCGACCAGAACAGCGAGTCGTTGGCGATCGCCAAAGGCCAGACGCTGACCAACGGTGGCACGCTGGCGAGCGAAGTCGGCAACGGCAGTGGCGGCGGTCGCGCGATCGAA
>DATJRV010000108.1:0-53138 GCA_035504435.1 Solirubrobacteraceae bacterium | reverse complement strand
TGAGCGCGATCACCGACGTGAACATGGCCACGGAAATGACCGAATTCACCAAGCTGCAGGTTCTGCAGCAGGCCGGTGTGTCGATTCTCGCCCAGGCCAACCAGCTGCCCGACGCGACGTTGAAGCTGCTGGAAGGCTGATCCTCCAGGCTCATCCAGATCTTCCTCAGCGGTGGCGCCCTGCGACGTCGCCGCTGCAGTGAAGCCCACCTGACCGCGGCAATCCACGTCTCGTACGTGGACAGGCGGCGAAAAGGGGGGTCACATAACGCTTCGCGCGGTCTGCTGAAGGCCGCCGGAGCCATATACCGTCGTTCATCGAGGGAACGGTGGTTGGACGGGCGGCGACGGCCGCCCGTCTGCTTTTGTGCCCGCAGTGTGACGGGGGTGGGGTGTTTGTACTTTTTCAGTTGCTGTATCGCAGCTGTTATACGCAGTTTTGAAAATGTATATGCCCACCGCCTTTATTTAAGTTGTGTCCGCACAGCGTTCTTTGTGCCGCGACTGTGTCCTCATGGGCTCACCGGCCATCCCATGGGCTCAACGCGCACGCCGCGCTGCCGATTACCGGAGTGATGTCCCTCGAAGCGACGCTCGAGCGCGTGTCCGCCATCAGGCAGGCGCTCGCCGACCCCGCCGTGCTGCTCGGAACGGGCACAGGGGTGAGCGGCGGTACGCAGGCTCCTGCGAGCACCGGCTCTGCGCCCGCCGGCGAAACGTCGTTCGCGGCGGCGCTCGAACAGGCCAGCGGCGGCGTCGAAGGCTCCCAGCCAGAAGCTGCCGCTGCCCCGGCCGCCACGCTCGAGGGCGCTGGTCTTGCTACCGGCGCTGGTCTTGCCACTGGCGCTGGTCTTGCTACTGGCGCTGGGCTTGCTACCGGCGCTGGGCTTGCTACCGGCACCGGGCTCGCTACCGGCACCGGGCTCGCTACCGGCACCGGACTGAGCAGCCCCAGCCTGGCCGGCTCCTCAGCGAGCGACGCGAGCCTCAGTTCGCCATATTCCCTGCAGCGCCTCGACGGTGTCGCCGGCTCCTCGGCGGCGTCGCCGACGAGTCTGGCCGGCGGCTCGACCGGATCGCGCATCGTGCAGATCGCCGAAAGCCAGATCGGCCAGCAAGAGCAGCCGCCGGGCACCAACTCCAACGAAGGGCCGGCGATCGCCATGTACCGCAGCGCGACCACCGGGGCGATCCCCGGCGCGCCGTGGTGCGCGTACTTCGCCTCGTGGGTCGCCCGCCAGGCCGGCGAGCCGATCGGCGAAGGCGGGCACGGGGCGGGCGCCGTCTCAGAGGTGTGGTCGTGGGCGCAGAGCACCGGGCGCGCGATCGCCAACGGGCCGGGCGTCGTGCCCAAGCCAGGCGACCTGATCGTGTTCGGCGACGAACACGTCGGCATCGTGCGCGACGTGCTGCCAAACGGCGACATCCAAACGATCGAGGGCAACTACGAAAACAAGGTCGCAGCCAACGTGCGCACGCCCACCGAAGCCACCGGGTACGTGGAAATGAGCTGATCTCCGGGTACGATGGGCGGCCTTGAGCCCGCCCGAGCCACCTGACAAACACGTGCCCGAGCGCCCCAGCCTCGACGGGCTGGAGGCCAAGTGGGGCGCCGTTTGGGAGCGCGAAGGCACCTACCGCTTCGACCGCTCCGCCCCGCGCGAGCACATCTACTCGATCGACACGCCGCCGCCCACCGTCAGCGGCTCGCTGCACGTCGGCCACGTGTTCTCCTACACGCACACCGACACCATCGCCCGCTACCAGCGCATGCGCGGCAAACACGTCTTCTACCCCATGGGCTGGGACGACAACGGCCTGCCCACCGAGCGTCGCGTACAGAACTACTACGGCGTGCGCTGCGACCCGTCCGTGCCCTACAACCCCAACTTCCAGCCGCCCGTCGGCGGCGGCGCGGACGCCAACCAGCAGCCCGTGGCCGTGTCGCGCCCCAACTTCGTCGAGCTGTGCCTCACGCTCACCCAATCCGACGAGCAGGCCTTCGAAGCGCTGTGGCGCACGCTCGGGCTGTCCGTCGACTGGTCCACGACCTACACCACCATCGGCCGGCAAGCGCAGCGCGTCTCCCAGCGCTCGTTCCTCGGCCTGCTCGCGCGCGGGCTCGCCTACCAGCTGGAGGCGCCCACGCTGTGGGACGTGGACTTCCAGACCGCCGTCGCCCAGGCCGAGCTCGAGGACCGCGAGCGGCCAGGCGCGATGCACCGCGTGCGCTTCACGCCCGCCGACGGCGCCGACGGCAACGGCGCCGGCGAGCGCGGCGCGAGCGGCGAGGGCGCGAGCGGCGAGGGCGCGGATGGCGCGGGCGCGGATGGCGCGGGCGCGGATGGCGCGGGCGCGGATGGCGCGGGCGCGGATGGCGCGGGCGCGGACGCAGACGCGCGCGAGCGGCCACAGGCGCTGATCGAGACCACGCGGCCCGAGCTGATCGCCGCGTGCGTCGCGCTGCTCGCGCACCCCGAGGACGAGCGCCACCGCGCGCTCGTCGGCACCGACGTGTTCACGCCGCTGTTCGGCACGCGCGTGCCCGTGCTCACGCACGCGCACGTCGAGCGCGACAAGGGCACCGGGCTGGTGATGGTGTGCACGTTCGGCGACCTCACCGACGTCACCTGGTGGCGCGAGCTCGGGCTGCCCGTGCGCGCCGTGCTCGGCACCGACGGGCGGCTGCTGGAGGTGCCGTGGGGCACGCCCGGCTGGGAGAGCCGCGACGTCCAGCGCGCGCGCGCCAGCTACGACGAGCTCGCCGGGCGCACCATCAACCAGGCGCGCAAGCGCATCGTCGAGCTGCTGAGCGACTCCGGCGAGCTCGTCGGCGAGCCCCAGCCCGTCAACCGCGCCGTCAAGTTCTTCGAGAAGGGCGACCGGCCGGTCGAGATCGTCACCTCGCGCCAGTGGTTCATCCGCACGCTCGAGCACCGCGACGCGCTCATCGCGCGCGGGCGCGAGCTGCGCTGGCACCCGCCGTACATGCGCGCGCGCTTCGAGGACTGGGTCAACGGGCTCAACGGCGACTGGTGCATCAGCCGCCAGCGCTTCTTCGGCGTGCCCTTCCCCGTCTGGTACCCCATCGACGCCGGCGGCGCCGTGCTCTACGACCAGCCCATCACCCCCACGCTCGACGCGCTGCCCGTCGACCCCTCCACCGACGTGCCCGACGGATACCAGCCACAGCAGCGCGGCCAGCCCGGCGGCTTCCTCGGCGACCCCGACGTCATGGACACGTGGGCCACCTCCTCGCTCACGCCGCAGATCGTCGGCGGAGCGTCGACAGACGCGGAGCTCCTAAAGAAAGTCTTCCCCATGGATCTGCGCCCGCAAGCCCACGACATCATCCGCACGTGGCTGTTCACCACCGTGCTGCGCTCGCAGCTCGACCACGACGAGCTGCCGTGGGCCAACGTCGCGATCTCCGGCTGGGTGCTCGACCCCGACCGCAAGAAGATGTCCAAGTCCAAGGGCAACGTCGTCACGCCCATGCACCTGCTCGAAGAGCACGGTGCGGACGCCGCGCGCTACTGGGCCGCCAGCGGGCGCCCCGGCACGGACACCGCGTTCGACGTCAAGCAGATGAAGGACGGCAGGCGCCTCGCGGTGAAGCTGCTCAACGCGTCCAAGTTCGCGCTCGCCGAGCTGCCCGCGCCCGGCAGCTCGCTCGAGCACCCCCTGGACAGGGCGCTGATCGTGCGGCTCGCCGAGGTGGTCGCCCAGGCGACGGACAGCTTCGAGGGCTACGACTACGCGCGTGCGCTCGAGCGCACCGAGCGCTTCTTCTGGTGGTACTGCGACTACTACGTGGAGCTCGTCAAGGGCCGGCGCTACGACCCCGACCCGCGCGTCAGCGCCTCGGCGAGCCTCGCCCTGCGCACCTCGCTGTCCGCCTTCCAGCGGCTGTTCGCCCCGTTCCTGCCGTTCGTGTGCGAAGAGGTGTGGTCGTGGTGGCAGGAGGGCTCCGTGCACCGCGCGCCCTGGCCGGACGCCGGCGAGCTCGCGGCGCTCGGCCGGGGTGGCGAGGAGCTCGTGCTGGAGGTGACCGCGGACGTGCTGCGCGAGGTGCGCAAGGCGAAGTCCGACGCGCGCCAGCCCATGCGCGCGCCCGTGCGCAGCGTGCTGGTGGGCGACGGCGCCGAGCGCCTGGACGCCCTGCGACTGGCGCAAGACGACCTGCTCCTGGCGGGGTCGATCGAGCGGCTGGAGCTGCGCGAGGACGGCGAGTTCAGCGTGCACGTGGAGCTCGGCGCGCTCGGATAGGGTGCGTGCCTGATGCCCAGGACGCTGATCGCAGAGCTGCCCGAGAAGGTCGGCGAGCAGGTGACCGTGCGCGGGTGGGTCAACGCGCTGCGCGACCAGAAGAGCATGCAGTTCGTGATCGTGCGCGACGAATCGGGCCTCGTGCAGGTCGCCGTGCCCAAGCAGGACCCGCCGAGCAAGCTCAACGAGCGCGTGTCCACGCTCGCAGCCGAGACCGCGCTCACGCTCACCGGCACGGTGGTGGCCGACGAGCGCGTCAAGCTGGGCGGCCTCGAGCTGCGCCTGGAGGCCTTCAAGATCGACTCAGCCGCCGAGCCCGAGCTGCCGATCGCCGAGGACTCGGCGCTCGACAAGCGCATCGACTGGCGCTACCTCGACCTGCGCCACCCCCAACGGCGGCTGATCTTCGAGGTGCAGACGACGGTCGAGCACGCGATGCGCGACTACTGGCGCAAGCAGGGCTTCATCGAGCTGCACTCGCCCAAGCTCATGGGCTCCGCCAGCGAGTCCGGCGCGGAGCTGTTCAAGGTCGACTACTTCGAACGCACCGCCTACCTGGCGCAGTCGCCGCAGTTCTACAAGCAGATGGCCATGGCCGCCGGCTTCGGCAAGGTGTTCGAGATCGGCCCCGTGTTCCGCGCCAATCCCTCGTTCACCTCACGCCACGACACCGAGTTCACCAGCGTCGACGTCGAGATCGCGTGGATCGACTCACACGAGGACGTCATGGCCTTCGAGGAGCGCTGGCTCGCGCACGTGCTGGCGGCGGTCAAGGACGCGCACGGCGAGCAGATCGAGCAGGCGTTCGGCACGCAGCTCACCGTGCCCACGCTGCCGTTCCCGCGCGTGAGCCTCGCGGAGGCCAAGGAGATGCTGCGCGACAGCGGACACCAGGTGCCGGGCATCGGGCACGACCTCGACCCGCCGAGCGAGCGCGCGCTGTCGGCGCTCATCCAGGAAGAAGACGGGCACGAGTTCACGTTCGTCACCGACTACCCCACCACCGTGCGGCCCTTCTACCACATGCGCCACGCCGACGACGACACGCTCACCAAGAGCTTCGACCTGCTGTGGCGCGGCGTCGAGCTCACCACCGGCGCCCAGCGCGAGCACCGCTACGAGCATCTGATGGCCCAGGCGCTCGAGCAGGGCGTCGACCCCGACCCCATCCAGTACTACCTGGACTTCTTTCGCTTCGGCGCGCCGCCGCACGGCGGCTTTGGCTTCGGCTTGACGCGGCTGCTGATGCAGATGCTCGCCCAGGAGAACGTGCGCGAGGTCACGTTCCTGTACCGCGGGCCGCATCGGCTCGAGCCGTAGCCCGGGCGCGGCGGACACCGCCGGCGCGGTCGTCGCGGATGTCCCGACCGCGGCGAGGAGGGGTGTGCGCTCGGCCTCTCGGCGCGAGGCACACCCCAGCGCTCGGGTGGACGCGACGGTGCGCCCGTGCCTGGACGCTACGCCTTGATTTCCCCTTCCGTGCTGAGGGTCAGCGTCTCTTCGCTCTGCAGACCCGACTGTTCGAATTTACCACCGTTTTTAGACGATTCAGTGATCGCCTTTACTTTTTCGCCTTTTTCGTTTTCGTATTCTTCAGGGTTCTGTTTGCCGCCCGACTGGGTGCAGGCCAGGGTGACGGTTTTGGTTTTTTTGTTGACCGGGGACACAGGGCAAAGCGTCGTTCCCTTGACCTTGATCTTGACGAGCGAAGTGCATTCGATTTCTACTTCTTTCGCCAGCGTCAGTTTCTCGAGGACTTCTTCTTTCGCTTTGCTCTTCCAGACAAGTTCGCTGTCGATTTCCGTTTCGATATCCCCCGATTTGGCGCCTTTGGTGCTGCACGAGACGCTGATGATGTCTTTGGCTTTGCAGCCTTCGAACGTGACTTTCGACGTGTCGGTTTTCGCGCCGGTGAGTTTGCCGGAGCCTTTGGCACCGGTGCATTCGACCTTTTCTTTTCCGACAGTTTCGAACGTGCCCGCTTTGCTGCTGACTTCGAATGTGCCTTCCGCGGGGCTTTGTTCGGGAAGCGCGGCTGATGCCGAAGCAACCGCAGTCATCGCCAACAGAGCGGTCAGGCCGAGCACAATCGCCAGGATGCGTGTAATTCTCACGTTTCGTCTCCTTTTCATTGGATACAAGCACGCCTATCGGCCATGCATTGATAGGCGCAGTCGCCGCACTGCGGGGGTGTCGCGACATCCGGTCAGCGCATCCCTCGCAGCGTGGGTACACCATAGCCGTGCGCCCTGGAAGCGGAAAGCAGTGTCTCTTATTCAGGGAATTTTTGGCCGGATTGTCTCTGTCCCATAGCTACTGAGAAAGAGAAACAATTCTGCCAATCAGGTACGCGCGAAGTGCTTGGACAGCATCGTCTCCTGCCCCTGGTAGTTGGAGCCGATGCCCTCGCCGTACAGCACGTCAGGCTCGGCCGCCATGCGCTCGAACGCCAGCTTGCACACCGGCTGGCGGTGCTCGACCATGAACGAGACGTCGCGCGCGCGCACCTCCAGCGCCGCGCGGCTGCCACGCGCGGTCCCCTCGCGGCCGTAGCCGAAGCCGGGGTCGAAGAAGCCGGCGTAGTGGGTGCGCAGCTCGCCCGCCGTGGGGTCGTAGGCGAGCATCTCCGCGGCGTAGCACGGCGGCACGCTGACCCCCTCGGCCGACAGCAGCAGGTAGAAGATCTCGGGCTCCAACACGATCCGCGCCCCGTGCTCCGGGTGCACGGGCTCCCAGTAGTCGCGCCAGCTGAGCGTTCCCGGCGCGGTCAGGTCGATCGGCAGGCTGTTCTTCTTCGCGCGGTAGCCGACGATGCTGTCGTCTGCGCCCGACACGTCGAGGCTCAGGAAGAGGCCCTCCGCCAGCGACAGCTCGGCCTCGGCGACGGGCCGCGAATCGAGGTACAGCAGCGGTTGGCGCGCGTGGAGGGCAAGCAGTTCCGCGTCGCTGAGACGCGCGTCGGCGGACATCAGACGCACCTGGTTCAGCGCCAGCCCCGTGCGCACGCGGATCGCGAACGTGCGCGGGACGACCTCCAGGTAGAGCTTGCCGCGGTAGCCCGGTGCGATCTCGTCGAAGCGGTGGCTGCGGTCGGTGAGCACCCGCGTGAACACGTCCAGGCGCCCCGTCGAGCTCTTGGGGTTGGTCTTCGCGCGGATGCCCTCCGGCAGGCGCAGCTCCTCGATCAGCGGCACCAGGTACGGGCGGTCGCGCTCGAGCGTGGCGCCGTCGCGCAGGTCGATGCGTTCGAAGGCCAGGTCGGCGATCTTCTGCTCCACGCTCGAGTCGCTGTCCGGCAGGAAGCTGCAGCGCAGCGCCCACGCATGCTCGCCCAGTCGCAGGTCGACGCTCGCCGGCTGCACGGCGCCGGCGGGGATGCGCCAGGGGTCGGCGGAGATCCACTCGTGCGCGATCGCCTCGCGCAGGCGCTGCGATGGGAGCACGCCAGCCTGTTCGCCGTCGCCCGTGCCGGCGCCGTCGCCCGTGCCGGCGCCGGCGCTCGGCGCCGCTGCGCTGGTGGCGCTCGCGCCGCTCACATCGGGGCCCGTTCGCTCATCGCAGGCCAGTCTAGGTGCAGCGTGCGCGGGACGCCGAGCGCAGCTCGGACATAGCGCCGCGCGGCTGCACCGGGGTGTCCGCCAGGAGTCAGAAACACTACTCCCAAAATCTTATACGTGGAACTAGGGTTATCGCCGGAACGGTCTTTGCATCCATCAAAGCAAGGGTCGCCGAACCACTGCAAGGTGGAGCAGCGGCGAAAGGCTTGAGCATCGTCCCACCTCTCCGGCGGTGCTCGGGGGAGATCCAAGGCGTCCCCCGGCGCCAGGTCTCCGCGGGCGTCCTGGCCGTCACTCGGCCGTGGCGCCCGTGAAGGCCTGGCGTTTGCCCGTCCGTCTTCCCGTCCGCACCCAGGGCTACCTTCACCGCATGCTGCTGAACGAGCTCACCGACGGGGCCGAGGTCGACCAGGTGCTGCTGGTGCGCGAGGCCGAGCGCCGGCCGCGGCGCGACGGCGGCGAGTACCTGCGCCTGCAGCTGGGCGACCGCACCGGCGCGGTGGCCTGCATGATCTGGGAGGACCTCGCCGAGATGCAGGAGCTGGCGCCCGCCGGCGCGCCGGTGCACGTCAGCGGCCGCTACACCGTGCACCCGCGCTTTGGCCCGCAGATCAACCTGCGCAGCCTGCGGGCGGCCGAGCCGGGGAGCTTCGACCCCGCGGAGCTGCGCGACGGCCCGGCGCGCGCGGTCGAGCAGATGGAGGCGGAGGTCCGCGAGCTGCTGCGCACGATCCAGGAGCCGCACCTGCGCACCCTGCTCGAGCTCGTGTTCGGCGAGGACGGCGAGTTGTGGGCGCGCTACCGCACGGCGCCGGCGGCCAAGCACTTCCACCAGGCCTACGTGCACGGGCTGCTCGAGCACAGCCTGGAGGTGGCGCAGGCGGTGAGCGCGATCAGCGCGACGTTCGCCGGCATCGACCGCGACGTGGCCGTCACCGGCGCGCTGCTGCACGACGTCGGCAAGCTCGAGGCCTACACCGAGGAGGCTGCACGCGAACAGGTCATCGACCTGACCGACGCGGGCAAGCTCCACGGCGAGATCGCGCTCGGCTACTACCGGATTCGCCGACTGATCGAGGACATCGACGGCTTCCCGCTCGAGCTCGCGCAGGCGGTCGGGCACATCATCCTCTCCCATCACGGCGCGCTCGAGCACGGCAGCCCGGTCGTGCCGTGCACGCGCGAGGCGACGCTCGTGCACATGATCGACAACCTCGGCGGGCGCCTGGGGAGCTTCGACCGGCTGGAAAAGGAGCTTGCTCCAGGGCGGCGCTGGTCGACGTTCGACCGCGCGCTCGGCGCCGGCGCCTTCTTCTCCGCCCGCGCCAGCGGCGCCGCCGCCAACGTGCCGGCGCACGCCGACGAGCCTGCGCCCGCGCGCGAAGCAGCCTGAAACACCGCAAATAGCGGGGCGCCGAACTGGGCGCGAAGCATCCGTCTCGCCGCCGGCTTCTATCGTTTGCTGTCGGATGGCAAAGGACACCGAGAAGCTGATCCGCCAGCTGTCGCTGATCTCCTACCTGATGGCCGAGCGCCGGCCGGTGACAGCGCTGGAGATTCGCCGCGACGTGGAGGGCTACAGCGGCATGAACGAGGACGCGTTCGCGCGGCGCTTCTACGCCGACCGCTCGGAGCTCGAATCGCTGCGCATCCAGCTGACGGTCGATCGTCCCGCGGACGGCGCGGCCGAGCAGGAGAACTACTCGCTGCGCCCCGAGAACTTCCACCTGCCGCCGATCGCCTTCACCGACAAGGAGCTCGCCGCGCTGCAGACGGCGCTCAGCCTGCTCGACGGCGAATTCGCGTACGCCGAGCCGCTGCGCCTGGCGCTGCAGCAGATCACGTGGGGACGCCCCAGCCCGCTGCGCGCGCCCGAGCAGCGCTCGGTCGCGCTCGGCATCACCGCCTCCGCCGGCGGGCACGAGCTGTCCTCGCGGCTGGCCAAGGTCGAGACGGCGATCTTCCGCAACAAGACGATCGTGTTCGACTACTACAGCATGGAGCGCGACCACACGAGCACGCGCCGCGTCGACCCCTATCACCTGCTGTTCCAGGGTGGGCAGTTCTACCTGCTCGGCCACGCGCACGAGCGCAGGGCCGTGCGCGTGTTCCGCCTGTCGCGCATCCGCGGCAAGGTCTCCTACGCGACCAAGGCCGAGCACGACTTCCACCGCCCGGCGGACTTCGACCCGCGCGCGTACGCCAACCGCGCGGACTGGCAGCTCGGCGAGGAGCGGGGCGTGGCCAGGATCCTGGTGTGCGAGCGCATCGCCTGGCAGATCGAACGCCACTTCGGGCGCTACGGCGAGATCGTGGCGTCGTCTGCGGAGGGGGAGGAGGACGGGGCACCCTCCCCCGAGGGCGAGACGCTCTTCCTCACCGGCTACTCCAACCCGCGCAGCCTCATCTCGTGGGTGCTGGGGCTGGGCGCCAACGCGCGGCTGCTCGGCCCCGAGGAGCTCGTGTGCGAGCTGCAGCGCCGCCTGGAGCTGCTGGAGGAGCGCCACGGCGACGGGCCGCCGCTCGCGCCGGGGGAGCACGGCACGTTCGCGCCGGCTCCCGGCGAGGTCGCGGCTGGCGCTCGCACCGGTGGCGCGCCGCGCTCGCGCACCGCGCGCGGCGCGGGCGTGGAAGGTGTCGAGGGCGAAGCCGAGGGCGCCGCGCGCCAGGAGGCGGCGATCCGCCCGGAGCGCTTCGCGCGCCTGGTGACGCTCGCGAGCATCCTCATCCGCGCGGGGCGCGCAGGCGAGCGCGTGCAGATGGCCGAGCTGTGCGAACGCCTGCAGATCAGCATGGAGGAGCTGCGCGAGGACGTGAACGTGCTCAACGTGGTCAACTTCGGCGGCGGCTCGTACGTGCTGTACGCGGAGATCAATGAGCAGGAGGGCGAGATCGAGGTCGACCCGGAGCCCTACAGCGACAACTTCGACCGGCCCGCGCGCCTGCTGCCGGTGGAGGCCAAGGCGCTGGTCGCGGCGATCGACCTGATCGGCGAGCACATCCCCGAAGGCTCGCTGACCTCCGCGCGCACGAAGATCGTGGCGGCGCTCGGCGAGGACCCGATGGAGCAGGGCCTGCAGGTGGCGGCGACGGCGGGCGATGACTCGGACGTCGCGCGCGTGGTCTCCAAGGCGATCGTCAAACGCCGGGTGATCGAGCTCGAGTACTACAAGGAGAACGAGGACGAGCTCGCGCTGCGCCGTGTCGAGCCGTACGCCCTGACCAACGGCCGCGAGGGCTGGTACGTGGCGTCGTTCGACCCCGAGCGCGGTGGGGTGCGCCACTTCCGCCTCGACCGCATCAAGCGCGCGACGGTCACCGGCGAGCGCTTCGAGCCCCGCCCCGAGGTCGACCCCGCGGCCGAGGTGGACGGCTGGCTGCGCACCGGCGAGGTGCCGGCGTCGCGCAGCGCGCGCGTGTGGGTCTCGCCCGAGCGCGCGCGCTGGGCGCGCGAGGCGCGTCGCGTGGTCGAGGAGTGCGCCGACGGGGCGGTGGTCGTCGAGCTGAGCTTCGCGGGCGTCGACTGGCTGGTGCGCGAGATCCTCAAGGAAGCGGGCGACGCGGCCGTGCTCGAGCCGGATGACGCGCGTGAGGCCGTGCACGCCGCGGTGGCCAGGCTGCGCGAGGCGAGCGCCGCGCCCGCGCCCGTCTGAGCCGCTCGGTGAGCCGCCGCGAGCAGATCAGGATGAGTGACGCCGAGGTCGAGGCGTTCCTCGCCGAAGAGCGCACCGTCACCTGCGCCACGCTCGGTCCGCACGGCTGGCCACACCTGATGCCGCTGTGGTATGTGCTGCGCGCCGCCGACCCCGCCGCCGTTGAGCCCGCCGCCGTTGAGCCCGCCGGCGCCACGCCCCCGCCCGGCGCGCGTGTGTGGGCGTGGACGTACGCTGTCTCGCAGAAGGTGCGCAACCTCGAGCGCGACGCGCGCGCGACGCTGCAGATCGAGGCGGGCGAGAGCTACGAGCAGCTGCGCGGTGTGATGATCGAGTGTGAGGTGGTCCTTCACCGCGAGCTCGCGACCGTGACAGCGCTTGGCCACGAGCTCCTTGCGCGGTATGCCAGCCCCCGCGGCGAGCCGCCGATGCAGGAGCTGCCCGCGGAGGTGGCCGCGATGGTGGACAAGCAGGCGGGCAAGCGCGTGGCGCTGGAGTTCGTGGCGCTCCGGCGCGCCAGTTGGGACCACCGCAAGCTCGGCGGCAGCTACTGAGGCGGCAGCGGGAGCGACGAGCCGCGGCCGGCGTCGCTGACCGCTAGGCTCACCCCGCCATGACCCCCCTCAAGGGCCTGATCCTCTCCGGCGGCAAGGGCACGCGCCTGCGCCCGATAACGCACACGAGCGCCAAGCAGCTCGTGCCGGTGGCGAACAAGCCGGTGCTCTTCTACGGCATCGAGGCGATGGCGCAGGCGGGCATCGAGGAGGTCGGGATCATCATCGCGCCGGAGACGGGTCCGGAGATCGAAGCTGCGGCGGGCGCGGGCGAGCGCTTCGGCGTACGAATCACCTACATCGTGCAAGACGAGCCGCTGGGCCTGGCGCACGCGGTGCTCACCGCCGAGCCGTTCTTGGGCGCGAGCCCGTTCGTGATGTACCTGGGCGACAACCTGCTGCAGGGCGGGATCGCCGAGCTGGTGGGTGCGTTCCGCGAGCACGCGCCGGACGCGCTGATCCTGCTCACGCCCGTGCCCGACCCGGAGAACTACGGCGTGGCCGAGCTCGCGCAGGAGACCGCGGCCGATGGCCGCGGCGAGCCCGACGGCCGGGGCGAGCCCGACGGCCGGGGCGAGCCCGACGGCCGCGGCGAGCCCGACGCCCACGGCCAGCCCGACGCCCCAGGGCTGGTGGTGCGGCTGGTGGAGAAGCCGCGCCAGCCGAAGACGGACCTTGCACTGGTCGGCGTGTACATGTTCACCTCCTGCATCCACGCGGCGGCGCGCGCGATCGCGCCCTCGCCGCGCGGCGAGCTGGAGATCACGGACGCGATCCAGCACCTGGTGGATGCCGGCATGCGCGTGGAGCCGCACATCGTGCGCGGCTGGTGGAAGGACACGGGGCGCCTGGAGGACATGCTGGAGGCCAACCGCCTGATCCTCGACGGCCTGCAGGCGCGCGTGGAGGGCGAGCTGCTCGATTCGCAGGTGGACGGGCGCGTGGTGGTGGAGCCGGGGGCGCGCCTGGAGCGCACGACCGTGCGCGGCCCGGCGATCATCGGCGCGAACACACAGCTGCGCGACTGCTACATCGGCCCGTACACGGCGATCGGCGAGGACTGCACGATCGCAAACGCGGAGGTCGAGCACTCGATCCTGCTGAGCGGCTGCACGGTGTGCGACCTGGACGGGCGCATGGAGTCCTCGCTGCTGGGGCGCAACGTGACCGTGCGCCGCGGCGAGCGCCAGCCGCGCGCGTACCGCTTCATGGTCGGCGACAACTCCGACATCTCGATCCTGTGAAGCTGCTGGTCACGGGCGCGGCGGGGATGCTCGGCTTCGACGTGCTGCGCGTGGGCGAGGCGGCCGGCCACCAGCTGGTGGCGGTGGACGTCGACGAGCTCGACATCACCGACCCGCGGGCGGTGGAAGGCGCGTTCGCGCGCATCCACCCCGAGGCGGTGCTCAACTGCGCGGCGTGGACGGACGTGGACGGCGCGGAGAGCCACCGCGAGCAGGCGCACGCGGTCAATGCGGATGGCCCGCGGAACCTGGCGATGGCGGCGGCCTGGGAACGCGTGCCGCTGGTGCACGTGTCCACCGACTACGTGTTCAGCGGCGAGGCGCCCGTGGACGCGACGGGCACGCGACGGGCGTACGTCGAGTCCGATCCGACCGGCCCGCGATCGGTGTACGGGCAGACGAAGCTGGAGGGCGAGCGCGAAGTGCTCGCCGCCTCCCCGCGCCACGCCGTCGCGCGCAGCGCCTGGCTGTTCGGCGTCGGCGGGCGCAACTTCGCCGACACCATGCTCACGCTGGCGGCCGAGCAGGCAGGCGAGTCCGTGCGGGTGGTGACCGACCAGGTCGGCTGCCCCACGTGGACCGGGCACCTGGCCCCGGCGCTGCTGGGGCTGATCGAGCGCAGCGTCAGCGGGCTCGTGCACCTGGCGGGCACCGGCCACGTCTCCTGGAACGGCTTCGCCGCAGAGATCTTCCGCCAGGCCGAGGTCGGCTGTCGCGTCGAGGAGACCACCACCGAGCACATGGCGCGCCCCGCGCCCCGGCCCGCGTGGTCGGCGCTCGAGTCAGAGCGCGACGACGTGATCCCGCTGCCGCCCTGGCAGGACGGGCTCGCGGGCTACCTCGCCGCGCGCGCTGGGATGATGCGCGCATGAAACTGCTCGTGTGCGGCGGCGCCGGCTTCATCGGCTCGACGTTCGTGCGCCAGCGCGTGCGCGAGCACGACGACGAGGTGGCGGTGCTCGACAAGCTCACCTACGCCGGGCGCGAGGAGAACTTCCACGACCTCGCAAGCGAGCCCCGCTTTCGCTTCCTCCGCGGGGCGATCGAGGACGCGGAGGCGGTGGCGGGCGCGCTCGAGGCCGGCGCGCCGGAGGCGATCGTGAACTTCGCGGCGGAGACGCACGTCGACCGCTCGATCGCCGAGCCGGACGCGTTCGTGCGCACCCACGCACTGGGGACGTACGTGCTGCTGGAGGCCGCGCGCGCCCACGAGCTGCGCTACCTGCAGGTGTCCACCGACGAGGTGTACGGCTCGATCGAGGAGGGCACGTTCACGGAGGAGAGCCCGCTCGCGCCGTCCTCCCCGTACTCCGCCACCAAGGCCGGCGCGGACCTGCTCGTGGCCAGCTACTTCCACACCTACGGGCTGCCCGCGCTGATCTGCCGCGGCTCGAACAACTACGGCCCCTACCAGTACCCGGAGAAGCTGATCCCGCTGATGATCCTCAACGCGCTGCACGGCGACTCGCTGCCGGTGTACGGCGATGGCATGCAGGTGCGCAACTGGATCCACGCGAGCGACTTCGCCGCCGCCATCGGCCACGTGCTCGAGCACGGCCGCCCCGGCGAGGTCTACAACGCGGGCGGCCCCGACGAGGAGGCCAACATGACGGTCGTCACGCGCATCGTCGCGCTGACCGGCGCGCAGGAGTCGCAGATCGAGCACGTGACCGACCGCCCTGGGCACGACCGGCGCTACTCGCTGTCCTCACAGAAGGTCCGCGCCCTCGGGTGGTCGCCGCGCGTGCGCTTCGACGAGGGCCTCGCGCAGACCGTCGCGTGGTACCGCGAGAACGCCTGGTGGTGGGAGCCGATCCGCTCGGGCGAGTACCGCGCCTACTACGAGCGCCAGTACGGCCGCTCACTCAGCGGGCCGGCAGCCGGCGCGTAGCCGCCGTCCTCAACCCGTTCGGGTCACTCCTCCGCAGTTGCGCTCGGGCTTGGGGGCCAGTCGATCCGCTGCGCGAGCTCGGCGGCGCCGAGGTCGATCAGCCCGCTGCGCTCGACCGGCCGGTACTCGCCCTCCTGGAGCGCCAGCCACGTGACCGACCGTTCGGCCGGATCGACGAACACCAGCTCGTCGACGCCGCGCTCGGCGTAGAACGAGAGCTTCTGCCACGCCTCGTCGGTGGGTGAGAGGATCTCCACGACGATCGCCGCCGTCGGCACCCACGTCCCCCACTGCAGCTCGCGGTGGACGCCGAGGTCTGGCACGCGGAAGTTGTCCTTGCCAAGGCCGACGTTGAACTCCAGGGTCACACGTAGGCCCGCGGCGCGGGCGGGCGCGTCGAGCAGCACGGACACCTGGTGCGCGACGTCGGAATGCGGGGTGCTGGGCCCTGGGACCATGTGGTAGACGCCCTCCCAAACCTCGTCGTGGCGGTCGGCGCCCATCCGGCGACGCTGCTCGAGGAGCTCCTCCAGTCCTGCGGGGGGCGGGTCCAAGATCAGCGTGGGCATCGCCGAACAAGCGTAGCGCGGCCATGCAACCACGCGCCTGGGATGGAACGCTCGGCTTGGGACGGCACGCGCGGCCGTGGATGGTGGGCGCAGGCGCGACGCTACAGCCCGGAGATGCGCCAGCCGGCGGCTTCCTTGACGAGCTGCAGCTTGCCGGGGCTGCTCTTGCCTTCGCGGACGCCCTTGACGGTCGCGGTCGCGCTCTTCCCGTCGGCGGCCAGCTGCACGGACTCGATCGCCAGTTCCGGGTTGTCGACCTCGCCCAGCTGGGCCTTGAGCGCCGCTTCGCAGCCCTTGACGCCGCCGAGGCGCGCGATCAGCGCCGCGGCGAGGTCGTTGGCGCAGATCTTCTTCTCTTCCGAGGAGCTCGCGTCGGACTGGAAGCTCGCGATCCGTTCGGCGACCGCCCGCTTGGTGCCGCTGAACGCGGAGGTGGACGTCGCGGGCGTCGTGCCGCACGCGGCCAGCACGAGCGCGCAGGCGGGCAGGCACAAGCTGGCTAGCAGACGGCGCATGGGCGCCGCGAAGCGTATTGCTTAGCTCTGCTCGTCGTCGCGCCTGTAGCCCAGCCGCGCGGAGATGCGGTCGGCGGTGGAGACCAGGTGTGGGCCGAGTGCGTCCACGAGCTCCTCGAGCGAGATCATCGAGCTGTGCGCCGCGAGGTTCACAGCCGCGACGACTTCGCGCGCCTCGTTGCGCACCGGCGCGGCGATCGCGTACAGCTCAGCCGCCAGCTCTTCGTCGTCCACCGCGAAGCCCGCCGCCAAGATCTCGTCGAGCTCCTCACGTAGCGCCTTCTTGCTCGTGATCGTGTTCGGGCCCTGCTTCGTCAGCTTCATCGCCGCGATCAGGTCACGCTGCTCGGCTTCCGGCAGGCACGCCAGCAGCAGCTTGCCCATCGCCGTGCAGTACGCGGGCACGCGCGAGCCGGTGTGCAGGTTCAGGTCGATCCTGCCCTGCCCGCGGCGGAAGCTGCGGACGCGGTCGACGTACAGGACCTCCGTGCCCTCGAGCACGCCCAGGCTGGTGGTGTAGGAGGTCCGCTGGCGCAGCTCCTCCAGGTAGGGGTGGGCGTGCTCGCGCAGCCCCGTCGAGTTCAGCGCGGACATCCCCAGGTCGGTGACCCGCAGCCCGAGGCGGTACTTGCGCGAGGCGCCCTGCTCGAGGTAGCCGAGCGCCACCAGCGTGATCACGTAGCGGTGCGTGGTCGAGCGGCTCATGCCGAGCTCGTCGGCGATGTCGGCGATGCCGAGCACAGGGCGCTTGGGCGTGAAGCAGCCGAGAATCGCCAACCCTCGCTCGAGCGACTGCGAGTAGCGCGGTTCACGCAGGCTGGGGATCGACCACGCGGGCTCCTGGCCGTTGTCGGCGGCTTTGGCGACTGCTGAACGTGTTCTGGGCATTGGCACCTTGGTCCCTGTATTGCCTCGACTAGATAGCTCCGGCCGAGAAGTTCAAGTGGCTGATAGATCAACCTTAGTTCGGCGAGGGGGCCACGGCAATGATAAACACTAGAGTTTCAAGCGCGCCTGCACTTGCACGGTGATCGGCAGCCGATCCAAGCAGGGCAGCGCCGATAGCTGGCTACCAGGCGCCTGCCACGTAGCCGGCGAGCTGCCAGCCACGCGGCTGGCGAGCTGTCAAATGGAGCGACGGCTGCAAAGCAGGCGATGACAGCTGGGAATGCCGCCAGGCGGCACGTGCAAGCGCCGGCAGAGGATTGGCATGCGGACGCACGGTGTGGCTTCCGCGCTCAATGGGAGACGGCCGTTGACGACCCCTCGCGTGGGCGGGTACACTCGACCATGTCGTTCGAAGTGGCGGAACTATGTCGATGAGCTTTCAGGCGCCGCGAAACCAGGCTGGTGCGAGAATGTTTCTACGGCCTGGTGGTACGCGCCGGGACGGCATGGCGGCGGCACGGTTTGCCGTCTCCCGGGTCGCGCTCGCGTCCGCGTGCGCGGTCGCCGGGCTGGGGATGCTGGGGACGGGGTCGGCTGCGCAGCAGCCCAGCGCGACGGCGGCACGCACGCTGCACGTCGGCGAGAACGCCCATCTGCATCTCACGAGCAAAAGCGGCTTCACGCTCAACGAGGAAGGCACGGCGGCGGGGACGATCGCGGGCGCGATCTACATCCATCTGCACATCGCCAACAACCGCGGCGGCGTGACCGCGGAAGTCAACATCTACCCGCGCGGAGGGTCGCTGTCCGGCCACGGGTCCGCGAGCTACCAGGTGCGCGGCGCGCAGGCGGCCTTCTCAGGCACGCTCACGATCACGCGGGGAACCGGCGGCTACGCGGGAGCCCACGCGTCAGGACTGCTGTTCAGCGGCACGATCCAGCGGCGGAGCGATGCCGTAGCGGTGCAGCTGAGCGGGTCGCTGACGGTGTAGGCAGGGCACGATGCGTGCGTTCGCCAGGGTGCTTGCGCTGGGCGCCACGCTCGCGGCGTGTGCGGGAGTGCCCGCGCACGCGCTCGCCGAGCAGACGGTCGCGCTCCACGCCTCGTTCTCACCCGATCGCCTGGGCGCGAGCACCACCATCGGCTTCTCCTTCCACATCGTCAACAGCGAAGGAGGCCTACCCTCACCGCTCACGAGCGTGAGCCTGGGCCTGCCCGCCGGCATCAACTACCTCTCGACCACGCTCGGCCTGGCCATCTGCCAGCCGCAGGCGCTGCTCGCACGCGGCCTCGCCGGCTGCTCGCCCAACGCTCGCCTCGGCCACGGCAGCGCCTACGTGGAAGTCCCGTTCGGGCAGGGCTCCGGGCGCGAGATCCCGAACATCCAGGCGCTGATGGGACCGCCGCACGAAGGCAACATCGTCGTGCTGTTCTATGCCAACGGCCTGGAACCCGTGTACGCGCAGATCGTCTTCGAGGGCGAACTGATCGCCGGCACGCAGACGCTGGGCGGGCGCCTCGAAGCGATGGTGCCGCTGGTCCCGAGCGTGCCGGGCGGTCCGCCGGTGTCG
The DNA here is from genome assembly GCA_035504435.1 of Solirubrobacteraceae bacterium. GTDB lineage: Bacteria > Actinomycetota > Thermoleophilia > Solirubrobacterales > Solirubrobacteraceae > Palsa-744. The sequence goes on along the minus strand of DATJRV010000108.1, from coordinate 34,427 downwards.
ATTGTCAGCCTCAACGCGACCATCGGGCCAGCCGGCCTCACCTACTACGAACGCGTGCACGGCCACATCGTCAGCTTCCACCCGCAAGGCGTCTCGGTGCCCGCGCATTGCCCGCGCGGGGGCTTCGCCTTCTCGGCGCTGTTCACGTTCGAGGACGGAACGAGCACGTCTGCCAGGAGCAGCGTCCCGTGTCCGCGGGGTCGCTAGCCAGCGTGGGCGGCCGTGTCACGCTCATGTGCACGTTCGCCGTCGCTGGACTGCGCTACTGGCTGACTGTCTTCCCTCGCACACGCGCCGAGCTGCGTCACTGGCGCCGGCGCGCTGCGGACATACCCGATGCCGAGCTGCGCCAATTGGCGCTGGAGGCGCTCGACAAGAGCGCCAACATCGAGGGCGCGGCGGCGTTCGCCGCGGCCATCCCCGGGCGCAGGCGCCGGAGCGTCGTGCGGGCGCTCGTCGCCTTCCAGGCCACCTACAACTACGTCGACCTACTGGCCGAGCAGCTGACCGCACAGCCCGTCGCGGCAGCCCGCCGCCTGCACGAGGCGCTGCTCGTGGCGCTCGATCCTCGCGCTGCCCACCGCGACTACCATGCATTCCTGCCGGCGCGCGAGGACGGGGGCTACCTGATCGAGCTGATCGATCGCTGCCGTGGCGCGCTCGAGGCGCTGCCCGCATACGCCACGGCGGCGCTGCCGATGCGCGCCTCGGCCGCCGGAATCGCCGTCTTTCAGAGCCTCATCCTCAGCGGTGGCGACGAGCTCGAGGGCTGGGCCCGAGCGCGCGCGAGCACCGCGCCCGAGCTCTACTGGTGGGAGACGGCCGCGGCCGCCGGCTCCTCGCTCGTCGTGCACGCGCTGATCGCCGCCGCCGCTGAGCCGGCGCTCACCGGCGAGACGCTCGCGGGGATCCAGGCCGCATACTTTCCCTGGGCCGCTGCGCTGCACTCGCTGCTCGACAGCGCCGAGGACGAGGCGGAGGACGCCGCCAGCGGCCAGCTGAGCCTCATCGGGCTGTATCCCTCCGCGCCCGAGGCTGCCATGCGCATGCGCCAGCTGGCGCGGGATGCACTGCGCTCCGCCAGCGCCCAGCGCGCCGGGCGACGCCACGCTGCGTTGGTCGTGGCGATGGCGTGCAGCTATCTCTCCCGGCCGCACGGCCCGAGCTCCACGATCGCGGAGATCGCGCCAGGCCTGCGGGAGGAGCTCGGCGTGCTGGCTGGTCCGGCGTTGCTCGTGTTCGCGGCGCGCCGCCGGGTGGCCGCCCTGGCTCGCGTGGTGTCCGTGCGGCGTCGCCGCGCTGCACAGCGCGCGGGCGCCCGCAGCACCGCCGTCGCGCCCGCAACGGCGCGAGCGGCACGCCCCGGAGATGGCAACGCGGATGCCGATGCTCGAGCTGCGTGAGCTCGTCAAGCACTACCAGCTCGCGGGCGGCGAGCAGGTGCGGGCCGTGGACGGCGTCTCGCTGTCGGTGTCGCCCGGCGAGATGCTCGCGCTGTACGGGCCGTCGGGGTCCGGCAAGACAACGCTGCTGCTGATGGTCGCAGCGCTCCTGCAACCGACGCGCGGGCAGGTGCTCGTCGACGGTCGGGACGTGAGCGCGCTGTCCGAGCGCGAGGCGTCGCGCTATCGCCTCTCCGAGCTGGGCTTCATCCGCCAGAGCTTCGACCTGCTCGCGGGGGCCAGCACGATCGACAACGCCGTGCTGAAGCTGCTCAAGACCCTCCCGTGGCGTGAGGCGCACGCGCGTGTGGCGCCGCTGCTCGAGCGCCTCGGTCTCGGCACGCGCCTGACACAGGCCGCGGAGACGCTGTCGATGGGGGAGCGCCAGCGGGTGATGATCGCGCGTGCGCTCTCCACCGAACCGCGGCTGCTGCTCGCCGACGAGCCCACCGGCAGCCTCGACACGCAGCGCAGCCGCGAAGTGCTCGCGCTGCTGCGCGAGCTGTGCCGCGAGCGCCAGGTGGCGGTCGTGCTCGTCAGCCACGATCCGCTGGCGGCCGGCTACGCCGATCGCGTGCTCGCGCTGCGCGACGGCCAACTGCGCGAGCACCAGGTGGAGACAGAGCTCGCCGGCGGCGCGCCATGAGCGCCCCCTCCAGGGCGCCATGGGCCTGAGCAACCTGCTGCACTTCTACCGGGTGCGCGTGCGCGCGCGGCTGCTGCAGGAGTGCTTCGCGGCGCTCGGGATCGCCGCCGGCGTAGCGTTGCTGTTCGCCTCGCAGATCGCCAGCCAAAGCCTCACGAGCTCGGCCGCCCAGCTCTCGCGGGGGATCGTCGGCGAGGCCACGCTGCAGCTCGTTGCGCGGGGTGCGCAGGGCTTCGACGAACGCCTGCTGGCAAGCGTGCGCAGCATCCCCGGGGTGCGCGTGGCGGCGCCGCTGGTGGAAGCGAGCGCCAACGTGGTCGGGCCGCGTGGCAGCCGCTCGGTCGAGCTCGTGGGCGCCGACGAAGCCCTCTCCGCGCTCGGCGGCACGCTCGTGCGCCACACGAAGCTCGCGCCCTTCGGCGGCATCGGCGCGATCGTGCTGCCGGCGCCCCTGGCGCGCGCCATCGGCGTCACCAAGTTCGAAGCGCCGGCCACGCTGCAGGTCGCCGGGCGGGTGACCCAAGCGCCGCTCTTCGAACAGCTCTCGGCCAAGCAGGTCGGGCCGCTGATCGACAGCCCGATCGTGGTCGCGCCGCTGTTCTACGCCCAGGAAATGGCGGGCCTGCAGGGTCGCATCACGCGCGTGCTGGTCGCCGTCACGCCGGGCCACGAGGCCGGTGTGCGCGCCGCGCTCGTAGCGCTCGCCGCAGGGCGCCTGTCGGTGGCGCCCACCAGCTACGACGAAACGCTGTTCGCGAAGGCCGCCGCCGCCAGCAACCAGTCGACGGTCCTGTTCGCCGTCATCAGCGCCCTCGTCGGCTTCCTGTTTGCCTTCAACGCCATGCTCCTCACGGTCCCCCAGCGGCGGCGGCTGATCGCCGAGCTGCGCCGCGACGGCTACCGGCCGCGCGCGGTGATCGAGGTGTTGCTGTTCGATGCGCTCGTGCTCGGGTCAGTCGCCACGGTGCTCGGGCTCGCGCTGGGAGACGAGCTGTCCCTCCACCTCTTCCATGCCAACCCCGGCTACCTGTCCTCCGCGTTCGCCGTCGGTTCCAGCAGGGTGGTGAGCGTGCGCAGCGCGCTGATCGCTGCAGCCGGCGGGATGCTGGCGGCGGCGGTGGCCGTGCTCAGCCCCCTGCGCGAGATCCTTTCGCGTGATCCGTTGGCGAGCATCCAACCCAAGGAGGGCGTGCCCGGCCTTCGCGGTGCCCGGCGATTGACCGCCGGCGGCACGGCGGCCCTCGTGGTCACGCTCGCGATCCTCCTCGCCGCTCCCCAGCTCGCGATCGTCGGCATGATCAGCCTCACGTGTGCGCTGCTCGCGTTGCTGCCGCTCGCGCTCCGCGCCGCCCTCGCCGCCATCAAACGCGTGGCGCCCGCCGTGACCAGCGCGATTCCGCACGTCGCCGCCATGGAGCTGCAGGCGAGCATGGCACGCGCGGTCGCGGTCGCCGCCACCGGCGCGGTCGCCGTGTTCGGCAGCGTCTCCATCCAGGGCGCGCACGCCGATCTGCAGCGCGGCCTGGAAGATGCCGCGCATGACATGAACGCGTTCACCGACCTGTGGGTCTCACCCGCCGGGAGCTTCGATCTGCTGATGACCGAGCCGTTCGCCGCCGGAGCGCAGGCCAAGCTCGCCCGTCTTCCCGGGGTGGGCGCCGTGCGCCTGTATCGCGGCGGGCTGCTCGACTGGGGGCCGCGGCGCACGTGGGTGATCGCGCCGCCAAGCGAAGCCGCGCCGCTGGTGCCCCCCAGCCAGCTCCTGCAGGGCACGCTCGCGCGCGCCACCACGCAGGTGCGAGACGGCGGCTGGGCAGTGCTCTCACAGGCGCTCGCAGACGAACATGACCTGCACCTCGGCCAGCAGTTCACGCTCCCGGCGCCGCGCCCGGTCGCGCTGCGCCTGGCGGGCATCTCCACGAACATCGGTTGGGCGCCCGGCGCGATTGTGATGAACGCAGCCGACTACGCACGCGCGTGGGAAAGCCCCCAGCCGAGCGCCTACAACGTGCTGCTGAGGCCAGGGGCCTCCGCGGCGGGCGTGGCGCGCGAGGTCGAACGCGCGCTGGGTCCGCGCTCGGGGCTGACCGTGCAGAGCGCGCAGCAGCACGCCGAAAAGCAGCGTGTGCTCACCAGGCAGGGGCTCGCGCGCCTGACGCAAATCGCCACGCTGATCCTCGCTGCCGCGGTGCTCGCGATGGCGGCCGCGATGGGCGCCATGATCTGGCAGCGCCGCCCGCGGCTGGCCAAGCTCAAGCTCGAGGGGTTCGATCCCACCGAGCTGTGGGCCATGATCGTGCTCGAGAGCCTGATCCTGCTGGCCGTCGGCTGCGTGAGCGGCGCGCTCTTCGGCCTGCTCGGCCAGCAGCTGCTCGATCGCGCGCTCGCGAGCATCATCAACTACCCGGTGGTGCGCTCGGTCGCCCTCCCCACCGCGCTGGCCGTCGTCCTACTGGTTGTCGCCACCGCCGCGGCGATCCTCTCCATTCCCGGCTACGTCGCCGCGCGGGTGCCGGCGTCGCTTGCGCTGCAGGACTGATCGTGGCGCAGCTCATCGGCGCGCGCCCGCTCGTCGAACAGCCACGGCGCGCGCTGCCCGATCACCGCTCCCTGGAAGCGCTTGTACGGGCCGTACACCACCCACGTGGTGTCGACGGCCCCGTAGTACTCCACCAGGCGCAGCTCGGCGGGGTGTTCGTCGGCGTGGTGCACGTGCGTGAGGCCCGCGTCGAAGCGACCCGCCAGCAGGTTGGCGGCGACGACGGGCTTGGACGGCTGGTCGACGATCGTCTGAAAGCGCGCCAGGTCGAGGTAGCCGCGGGTCGCCGAGACGATGCCCAGGCTCTGCGGCTCGCGCACGTCGGTGCGCACCAGCAGCCCCAGCTCCTTGGTGGGGTAGATGAAGGTGTCGATCACGAACACGTCAGTGTGGTAGCGCTCGGTCACGAGGTGCACCTGCACGTGGGCGCTGCACTGCACCAGGTAGGTGTTGGGCCGATCGCGCACCTGCACGACCGCCTCCAGCAGGTCTTCCACCAGCACGGTGTCGAAGTCGGCGATGCCCTGGAAGGCCAGGTAGTGCAGCAGCGCGTTCTCATGACAGGTGCCCGCCGGCCCCAGGGTGATGAACGTCGGGCGGCTCATGCGGCGCCACCCGTCTCGCTCGCGGCCTCGGGGTCGATCATCAGCTCGTCCTCCATGCGACAGGTGGCCGCGATCAGCAGCTCGAACAGCTCTTCGCTGAACTCGCGCGGCAGCTGCGCCTGCTCGCCGCGGGAGATGTAGCGCGCGCGCACTTCCGCGACGCGCTCCGGCTGCATCATCGGCACGCCGTGCGCGCCCTTGTAGCACGCGATCTCCCGGCAGATCTGGAAGCGCTCGCCGAGCAGCCCCGTGATCTGGTCGTCGAGCTCGTCCAGCCGCACGCGGAAGGGGTCGAGCCCGCTCATCGCAGCGCCCGTCGCATGCGCTGCCCCAGCGACACGAAGCCGTTGGCGCGGTAGAACGCCTCGGTCGCGTTGAGCCTGGGGAACCCATCGCGTGGCAGGCCCACCTCGACGCGCGCGACCTGCCGTTCGTCCGCCAGCGCGCACAGCACCCGCACCAGATCGCCGCCCACCGCTTTGCTGCGCCACGCGGGGTGGACCCACAGGTCCTGGATCAGCGCGTAGCGGCCGGGAATGTGGATCGCCGCCTGCCAGCTGGCCGCGAGCACGCCCACGATCGCGCTGTCCGCCTCGGCCACGAGCAGCAGGCCGGCCTGCTCGTCGCCCAGCAGCGCGCGCGTGGCCCGATGCATGTCGGAGGCCTCCGGCGGCGCGGCGCCGAGCTCCGCCAGCAGCTGGGCGACCGCGTCCACGATCTCCGCCACGTCCTCCTCGCGGGCGACGCGCACGTACCAGCAGACGGCCGCGGCCTCGTCGCTCGCGAGCGCGTCCGGGCCCAGCGGCGCGGGCTCGCTCACAGGACAACCTCCGTGGCCAACGCGTGGGGCTCCAGCTCGACCGTCCACGCCCCCGGCGCGTCGCTGCCCGTGACCGCCTGCGCGATCGCGGACATCGGCGCGCGCGCCTTCAGCAGGATCTCCGCGAACTCCTCGGCGGGGTCCGACTGCATCACGATCGCCCCGCCGGCGCCGATAGTGGTTGCGCCCGGTCGCAGCACGACGGTGCGGATCACGATGCTCAGATCCGCGCTGCCGTCCAGCGCGAAGTAGCCGATCGTCCCCGAGTACACGCCGCGCGCCTCGCGCTCGATGTCATCGATGATGCCCATCGTGCGCAGCTTCGGCGCGCCCGTCATCGAGCCGCCGGGGAAGCACGCGCGCACGCATTCCACCGGCGTGCGCTCGCGCTCCAGCACGCCGGTGATCGTGGAGATCAGCTGGTGCACGGTGGTGTACGGCTCGACCACCATGAACTGCGGCACGCGCACGCTGTCCACCTCGCACACGCGTCCGAGGTCGTTGCGCAGCAGGTCGACGATCATCAGATGCTCGGCGAACGTCTTCTCGTCGTGCAGCAGGCCCGCGCGCAGCTCCTCATCGCGCCGCGGGTCAGGCGAGCGCGGCGCCGTGCCCTTGATCGGCCGCGCCTGCACCCTGCGCTCACGGTCGATGCCGATGAAGCGCTCGGGCGAGGAGCTCACGACGCTCAGCTCCCCGAGCTTCAGATACGCGGCAAACGGCGCCGGGTTGCGCCGGCGCAGCACGCGATGCAGCGCGAACGGCTCCGGGCTCGCGTCCGTGTGGACCTGGTCGGTGAGGCACACCTCATAGGACTCGCCCGCGCCGAGGGCGGCCTGGCAGCGGGCGATGTCGGCGAGGTACTGCTCGCGCCCGCGTCCAGGGCGAAACACCACCATCGCGTCCGTGCGCTGCTCGGCGTCGATCGGCAGCTCGGGCCGTTGCCTGGCTTGTCCGTCCGCCAGCAGCCCCCGCACCACGCCCTCGGCTTCGTCCAGCCAGCGCTCTGCCTCGCGCGTGCCCCCTCTGCAGAGCGCCGCCAGGTGCGTGCGCCGGCCGGCGTGGTCGATCGCCACCACCCGGTTGGCGAGCATCAGCACCGCGTCGGGGACGTCCGAGCGGTGGATGTTGGGCGAGCCGCAGTCGGCCTTGCACTCGTAGCCGATGTAGCCGACGAAGCCGCCGAGCAGGCCGGGTGGAAGCTCGCCCTGCGGCTCGACCGCGTGTGCCGCCAGTTCCCTGTCCAGCACGTCGAAGATGCACCCGAGCTCCTCCGTGCTGGCGTCCGCGCGGTGGGAGCTGACGAGTTTTGCGTGCACGTCGTATTCGAGCACGCAGCGATCCGCCCCCGCCGTGGTGCCGAGGAAGGAGCGCTGGGCGAGCGCGGTGGGCGCGTCGGCGCTGTCGAGCCAGAAGGCGTGCTCGGCCATGGCAAACAGCCGTTCGAACAGCAGCTCGCCGGAGGGCTCTCCGTCGAGCGAGCGCACGAGCAGGCGCGCGGGCTGCCCCTGGGCTGCAAGCGCGCGGCGCGCGCGCTGGGGACGGGTGCGTGGCGGGCGCGGGAGATGCGTGCGCGCCGCGCGCTGGCGTCGCGCGAGCGCATAGAAGTTCTCGAACAACCTGCGTCCGTGCTCCGTGGCGATCGACTCCGGGTGGAACTGCACGCCCCACAACGGGCGGCTGCGGTGCTCGATCCCCATCACCACCCCCTCGCGCGTCCACGCCGTGACGTGGCCTTCCGGGCCGAGCTCGTCGGCGACCGCCAGCGAGTGGTAGCGCACCACTAAGAAGCGCTGGGGGATGCCCGCAAACAGCCCGCTGCCGTCGTGCTCCACCGCGCTCAGGCGTCCATGCATGACCACCGGCGCGCCGCGCACCGCCCCGTCCAGCAGGTGCCCGAGGCCCTGATGGCCGAGGCACACGCCCAGCACGGGGATCTCGCTGAAGCGCAGGATGTCGGCGCACACGCCGAAGTCGTGCCAGCGCTCCGGGCGACCGGGGCCGGGCGAGAGCACGATCGCGTCGAAGTCCCAGCGCGACAGCGCCCGCCAGGAGACGACGTCGTTGCGCACCACGATCGGCTCCTCGCCCGAGACCGCCGCGAGCAGGTGGAACACGTTGTAGGTGTAGGAGTCGTAGTTGTCGATCAGCAGCGTGCTCACTGTCCGGCCTCCAGCCCGAGGCCCCGTGCGCTGCGGTCGAGCAGCGTGTGCACGACGCGCTCCACGCTTTCGCTGCGCGCGTCCTCCAGGTACCAGATCGCCAGGTGCTTGAGGTAGTGCGCGAGCGGCCGCACGTCCAGCCGCTGCACCGCCAGGCGCAGGTAGCGGCGGTAGAGCTCGGCCTGGACCACCGCGAAGCGGTAGTCGGGGTCCTCCGCCGGCGCGCCGCTGCCGAGGCGCCCGGCGCTCAGGCGGGCGCGTGCGCGCACGAGGTCCCAGCCCAGGCTCTCGCCCGCATGCAGCAGGCGCTGGGGGTCGAACTCCATGTCCGGCGTCGCGGGATGCGGCAGGAAGTAGCCGAGCGCCACGTGCGCGGCCACCCGTTCGGGGTTGGGATGCGTGCGGCGGACCTCGTGCAGCTCCGGCACGCCGTCGATGCGCGCGTCGAGCGCTTCGGCGAGCTCGTCGATCAGCATGGCGCCCGCGCTCGAGGTGACCGCGCGCTGCTGCGCGGAGACCATCCCGTGGAAGATGCTGCGGCTGGGGTGAAAGCCGCCGTTCAGGCCGGGGCGCAGCTCGGCTGCCAGCCGACGGATGCTGGTCACGTGCGCGACCCACTCCGAGCCCGTGACCTGCAGCGAGGTCACGCCCTCCAGTTCGGGGGCAGAGAGCGCGTAGGTCAGCGAGCGCATGTGCTGCGTGGAGAGGCCGTCCGCGCGCACCAGCGGCAGCTCCTCGAGCTCCCGCAGGCCGGTCACGTACACGATCACGCCGTCCGTGCGGCGTTTGAGGCTGCCGTTGCGCAGCCCCGTCTCGGTCAGCTCGGCCGTCTCGGCCAGGAAGTCCGACTCGAACAGCACGCGGTCGAAGGCGATCCCCAGCCGCGCCAGCGTCTTGCGCTGGCCGGCGATCACCCACGCGCGCGTCTTGTACCACAGCTCCACCGCCTCGCGCTCGCCACTCAGCACGCGCTTGATCAGCTCGTCGGCGGCGTCGTTCTGCACGTGCACCTCGCGCGAGAGCGAGTCCTCGGCCTGCTCCACCCCGCCCGTCGCGATGCCGCCGCCGGCGGCCACGTAGTCGGCGTAGCACAGCCCCACGAAGTGGTCGCTCTTCTCGTCTTCGTCGGAGAAGCCCTGGGCGTGGCGGCCGCTGCGCATCACGCCCGCCATCGCCTCGCCCATCGCGCGGCCCATGTCCGAGATGCGGCTGCGGCGCTCCACGCGCGCGCCCGCCTGCGCCAGCGCCGCCGCGAGCGCGTTGCCGATCGCGAGGTTGCGCAGATGGCCGATGTGCAGCGCCTTGGTCGCGTTGGCGTCCCAGAACTGCACCGAGACGCGCTGGTCCGCTGCCAGGTCGGAGAGCTTGTCCTCGGCGCTGCCCCCGGCCTCGAGCGCCGCGCCGGCCATCTCCACCCAGCCGTCGCTCACACGCAGGCGCACGCCGTCGCGTGCGCGCTTGACGGCGCGCACCCACGGCTCGCGTTCGAGCCGCTCGAGCTCCGCCACCGAGTCTGCGTCGCGTAGCCACTCTGCGGAGCGCGGGGTGAGCTTGAGGTCGTAGTCCGCGCGCGGACGCCGTGGAGCGCGTGCCGCCCACGTGACAGGCCGCCCGTCCCGCGTCTGCGGGTCCTCGAAGTAGTCGAACAGGTTCACAGTCACGGGAAGGTCAGCGCTGGAGGAAGGCTGGGAGACGGGCTTGTCGCTAGAAACATTTCTGTGAGTCTGCTTGCATGCACCAGCCGGGGCTCGAACCCGGATCACCGGTGTTTAAGACCGGCCCTTTTACCGATTAAGGTACTGGTGCTCCACCGGGCGGGGCCCGCTGCGTTGCGTGAGTAGAAGATGCGGCTGTCGATCGTCACACGTGAACGATCGCCGGTTATCCTAATTCTGGATAGTGCAGTTGGCAAGCGCGGCTTGTGGCACGATGCGGCGACGCGGTGGCATTTTCGCCACATGCATGGCTTGGGCAAGTGAAAACCGGAGGAAATCGCATGGGATCGAGCGGGCGCCAGATGGAAACACGCAAAGACAAACCGCACGTGCGGGCCATGGGCGTGCAGCGCAGCGCGCGAAAGCGGGGGACGCTGCCGCCGGGACCACGCATGCCCAGCACCCTCCAGGCTGTGGGTTGGGCGCTGCGCCCGCTTGCCTTCATGGACAGATGCGCCGAACGCTACGGCGAGATTTTCACTTTGCGGGTGCGTCGTAGACGTCCGTGGGTGTTTCTTACCAACCCCGATGACGTCAAGCAGGTGTTCACGACCGAGCCGCAGCTGATGCGCGCGGGCGCCGGCGAAGCCAACCCGCTGCTGGGACCGCTGCTCGGGTCCAGTTCGGTGATGCTGCAGGACGAGCCCAAGCACATGAGCGACCGCAAGCGCATCCTGCCGTCGTTCCACGGGCAGCGCATGCACGCCTACGGCGAGATGATGGCCGACGTGGCGCGCCGCGAGCTGGTGCGCTGGCCGCTGGGTGAGCCGTTCGCGCTGTGGCCGCGGATGCAGGCGATCAGCCTCGAGGTCGTGATGCGCGCCACCTTCGGCGAGGCCGAGGGCGAGCGTCTGCGGCGCCTGCGCACGAACCTGGTCGAGCTGACCAACTGGGTGAACGGCCCGCGGCGACTGGCGCTGCTGGCGGCCTTCGGCGAGCGCTCGCTGACGGCCGACCCCAGGTTCACCGCCGTCATGCGCCCGGTGGAGGAGCTGGTGCTCGAGCAGGTGCGCGAGCGACGCGCCGAGCCGGCCGAGCAGGCCGAGCGCCACGACGACATCCTCGCGATGCTGGAACGCACGCCAAACGAGGACGGCTCGCCGATGGACGACCGCAAGATGCGCGACGAACTCGTCACGTTCCTGTCAGACGGCCCCACCGCCACGTCGCTCGCGTGGGCGTTCGAGCGGCTGCTGCGCCATCCTGAGAAGCTCGAGCGCCTGCGCGCCGAGGTGCGGGCCGGCGACAGCGAGGAGTACGTGGACGCGGTCGTCAAGGAGACGCTGCGGCTGTGCCCGGCCGTGCCGGTCGTCATGCGGCGGCTGACCGTGCCGATGCGCGTCGGCGGCTACAGCATCCCGCCGGACACGATCGTCGCTCCGTGCGTCTACCTCATGCACCGCCGTGCCGATCTCTACCCCAACCCGCGCGCCTTCCAGCCCGAGCGCTTCCTCGGCGAGGGCGCCGGCACGTACACCTGGATCCCGTTCGGCGGCGGCGTCCGCCGGTGCGTGGCCGTCGTGTTCGCGCAGCTGGAGATGAAGCGCGTGATCCAAACGGTGCTCAGCGAGGTCGACCTGCGCCCCGCCGAATCGCGCTCGGAGGCGGCCGCCAGGAGCTCCGTGTCCTTCGCGCCCAACGGCGGGGCGATGGTCATCGCCACGCGGCGCCGGTCCGCGCCGGTGGATCTGCCGACGGCCGCGTAACAGGCGGCCTCGGAGGCTCGTGGGTCGGCTTGTGCTAGAGCACGACCCCGTGCTTTTGCAGCCATGCGAGGTAGCTCTCGACGAACCGTGGTAGATGCCGAAGCAGCAGGCGAACCTGTCGGTGCACCTCGTCGGCTTCGATATCCGGAGACGAGTGCTGGAGGCGATTGCGGGTGCGGTATAGCTCGGCGAAGGTCTCGGCCTGCCTGTTCGTAAGGCCGCCGTCTGCGCGGATCGCGTCGAGCAGCCCGGAGATGCCCGCCATACCTGGCGTCGGTTCCAGGCCCACGAGCTTCGCTCCTGCCCTGATTGCCTCCGCTGTGTTGTTCACGAGCGCCAGGTAGCCGCCGGTCACCGCGAAGACGCGATTGATGTCATCGGGATCTGGCGAGTCAAACCCCCGTGCCCACTTGTTCACATCGAAGTTCTTTCCGAACTGCTCCATCGCTCTGCGCAGCGCTGTCCTCTGGGTGGCCAGCCGCTCGAGCTTGGCATTGAGCCGATCCACCTCGGCGGTGCGCGCGTCGTCGTCGCCCTGGGCACCCGCGTCTCCCATGACCTCTGTCTTCTCGCCCTTCATCAATCCGCAGCCAGCAGCTCGCGGATCGAGGCGCGCGCACGGCGACTCCTCGACTGGTGTGCCTGGCGTGCCCGTCGGGCAATCTCGCTTCGGCGTGCCTTCAGCGTGGTCCACTCCCCGTCTCGGTCGAGCAGCACCCGGCCCTCATCGAGAGCTTGCAGCAGAAGCAGGGGTGCGGACTGCTGTACCCGGTTCAGCCGCGCGACGTCGACGTCGCGACCGACCGTGCGCTCAATGCGCACAGCAAGCTTCACCGCGGCGTCGGGCCGGTCCTCTGCGAGGGACACCAACAGGTCGAGGTCGGAGTTGGGTGTGTCGTCGCCGCGTGCGGCCGAGCCGTAGAGCACGGCGAGGCGAACGTTGGGCTCGGTGCGCAGCGCACGCCGCAGCGCCGACAGCAGTGGCCAGTGTCCGGCTGCATACCTTCGCTCATCCTCGCTGACAAGCTGCCGGCGGGCACTCACACGCTCGCGGTGGATCGTCCCGTCTGCTGCCGCGCGGCGCAGCGTGCGACCATCCACGCCAAGTTCGCGAGCGAGCCCGGAGAGTTCAACCACCTGTCCAAATATAGAGCTTCGTATGACCGTTCCGAGGCGCGCGCTAGCCTCAGACGGTGTCCTTGTCCAGCTTCAGCCCACGCGTTCAGGCCTGGTTCGAATCCGCGTTCGCGGCGCCCACCCCCGCCCAGGCCCGGGCCTGGCCGGCGATCGCCAGGGGCGAGCACGTGCTCCTCTCCGCGCCCACCGGATCGGGCAAGACGCTCGCCGCGTTCCTGTGGACGCTCGACCGCTTGAGCGGCGGCGGCGCGGCCAGGGGAGCGGATGCGGTCAGCGTGGCGTTGGGCGGCGCGGCCGTGCGCTCGCCGGCCGTGCGCGGCGGGGCGCCCGCGGGCGGCGAGGCGCGCGGCACGCGCGTCGTGTACGTCAGCCCGCTGAAGGCGCTCGCGTACGACATCGAGCGCAACCTACGCGCTCCCCTGCGCGGCATCGGCGCGGAGGACGTGACGGTCGGCATCCGCACCGGCGACACCCCCCAGCGCGAGCGCGCGGCGATGGTCCGCAACCCGCCCGACATCCTCGTGACCACGCCCGAGTCGCTGTACCTGATCCTCACCTCGCAGGCGCGGACGATGCTCGGCGGCGTCGAAGCGGTGATCGTCGACGAGATCCACGCCGTCGCCCACTCCAAGCGCGGCGCGCACCTCGCGCTCACGCTCGAGCGCCTGGAGGAGCAGGCCAGCGGGGCGGGCGGGCATCTGCAAAGAATCGGCCTCAGCGCCACGCAGAACCCGCTCGAGGAGATTGGCCGCTTCCTCGTCGGTCCGCACCGGCAGGTCACGATCGTCGACGCCGGCGTGCGCAAGCAGCTCGACCTGCGCATCCAGGTGCCGGTCGAGTCAATGGCCGAACCCGACGCGCGGCCCGCCGACGCGCGGCCCGACGCGCGGCCCGCCGACGCGCGGCCCGGCGCGCGGCCCGCCGGCGCGCGGCCCGCGGGCGAGCAGGCCGCGTCGTCATCGAAGGTGGACCCGCTGGAGCCGATCGCCGGCGGCGAGTCGACCCGCGGGTCGATATGGCCCGCCATCTACCCCGAGCTGCTGAAGCTCGTGCGCGAGCACAGCTCGACGATCGTGTTCGTCAACAACCGCCGCTCCGCCGAGCGCGTGGCGCTGCGCCTGAACGAGCTTGCGGCTGCCCAGGATGACGATGAGGTGGATGGTGGCACCACGATTTCACCGACCGTGCGCGATGGTTATACGGTGCGCGATGGTTATACAGAACTTTCAAAAAAGGACAACGAGGCCAGCGGACACAGTCCTGTCACACTGGGCACCCCTCGCCCGCCGGGCACCGCCCCCGCGCTGGGCACAGGCACCTCCCCCGCGTCGGGCACCGCCCCCGCGCTGGGCACCTCCCGCGCGCCGGGCGCACCGGCCGAGATCGCCCGTGCCCACCACGGCTCGCTCGCGCGCGAGGAGCGCACGAAGGTCGAGGAGCTGCTGAAGGCCGGGCAGCTGCCGTGCCTGGTGGCCACCAGCTCGCTGGAGCTCGGCATCGACATGGGGGCGGTGGACCTGGTGCTGCAGATCGAGTCGCCCAAGTCGGTGGCGCGCGGGCTGCAGCGGATCGGCCGCGCGGGGCACCGCGTCGACGAGGTCAGCCGCGGGCGCATCTTCCCCAAGTTCCGCGGCGACCTGCTCGAGTGCGCGGTCGTCGCCAGGCGCATGCACGAAGGCCTGATCGAGCCCACGGTCGTGCCGCGCAACCCGCTGGACGTGCTCGCCCAGCAGATCGTCGCGATCGTCGTGGCCGCGGAGCCGGACGCCGTGAACGTCGACGACCTCTACGCGCTGGTCACCAGCACGTATTCCTTCTCGACCCTGTCGCGCGCGCTGTTCGAGAACGTGCTGGACATGCTCGACGGGCGCTACCCATCGAAGGAGTTCGGCGAGCTGCGCGCGCGCATCGTCTGGGACCGCCTGGCCGGCACGCTGCGCGCGCGCAAGGGCGCGCGCCAGCTGGCGATCGCCAACGCGGGCACGATCCCCGACCGCGGCCTGTACGCCGTGACGCTCCCCGACGGCCGGCGCGTGGGCGAGCTCGACGAGGAGATGGTCTACGAGGCGCGTCCGGGGCAGGCGTTCCTGCTCGGCGCCTCCACGTGGCGGATCGAGGAAATCACGCGCGACCGCGTGATCGTCACGCCCGCGCCCGGCGCCCCCGGCGCGGTGCCGTTCTGGAAGGGCGACGCCGTCGGGCGCCCGCTCGAGCTCGGACGCGCGATCGGCGCGTTCGCGCGCTGGGCCGTCGAGCAGCAGCCGCAGACGCTCGAGCGCGACTACGACCTGGACGCGCGCGCCGCGCGCAACCTCCTCGCGTACCTGCGCGAGCAGCTCGCCGCCACGCGCGTGCTGCCCAGCGAGCGCACGATCCTGCTCGAGCGCTTCCGCGACGAGATCGGCGACTGGCGCCTGTGCCTGCTGTCCCCCTACGGCGGGCGCGTGCACGCCGCCTGGGGGCTCGCGCTGTCGGCGCGCGTGTGCGCGCGCTACGGCCTGGAGGCCGATGTGATCTGGTCGGACGACGGCATCGTCATGCACCTGCCCGAGCTGGATGTGGCGGACGAGGATGATGAGCGCGGCGTCCCCGCCGCCGTGGAGGCGTTGCCGTGTGCCGCCGAGCTCGTGCTGCTAGATCCCGACGAGGTCGAGGAGGCCGTCACGGGCGAGCTCGGCTCCTCCGCGCTGTTCGGCGCGCGCTTTCGCGAGAACGCCGCCCGCGCGCTGCTGATCCCCCGCGCCTACCCCGGCAGGCGCACGCCGCTGTGGCAGCAGCGGCTGAAGGCGCAGAGCCTGCTGGAGGTCGCGCGTCGCTACCCCGACTTCCCGATCGTGCTGGAGACCTACCGCGAGTGCCTGCGCGACGTGCTCGACCTGCCGGGCCTGCGGCAGCTGCTGCGCGACCTGCACACGCGCGAGGTCTCGCTCGTGGAGGTCGAGACGCAGGCCGCCTCACCCTTCGCCTCCTCGCTGCTGTTCGACTACGTGGCCACATACATGTACGAGGGGGACACGCCGAACGCCGAGCGCCGCGCCGCCGCGCTGTCGCTCGACCGTCAGCTGCTGCGCGAGCTGCTGGGCCAGGAGGAGCTGCGCGAGCTGATCGACCCAGGCGCGCTGCAGCGCGTGGAGGACGACCTCCAGCACCGCTCCGAGCTCACGCGCGCCACCGGGCGCGACAGCCTGCACGACGTGCTGCGCCACGTCGGCGACCTCACCGCGCAGGAGGTCGAGCGGCGCGTGTTCCCCGGCGTCGACGCCGGCGGCCTGCTGGCGGAGCTCGAGCGCGAACGGCGCGCCGTGCGGCTGCGCGTGGCGGGCCGGGAGCGCTACATCGCCGCCGACGAGGCCGGCATGTACCGCGACGCGCTCGGCTGCATGCCCCCCGGCGGGCTGCCCGACGCGTTCCTCGCCGACACCCCCGACGCGCTCAGCCAGCTCGTCGCGCGCTACGCGCGCACCCACGGGCCGTTCACCTCGCACGAGCTCTCAGCGCGCTACGGCATCGACGCCGGCGCCGTGCTGCGCGAGCTCGAGCGCGACGGTCAGCTCGTCCGCGGCGAGCTGCGGCCGGGCGGGGGGACCCTGGCCGAGCCGGATGGAACCCCATCCGAGCCGGATGGAAGCCTGGCCGAGCGGGACGAAGCCGGCTCGGCCTCCTCGATCGACCGGCGCGAGTGGTGCGACGTCGAGGTGCTGCGCCGCCTGCGCCGCGCGTCGCTGGCCGCGCTGCGCAAGGAGATCGAGCCCACCGAGCAGCGGCGCCTCGTCGCCTTCCTCCCGGCCTGGCAGGGCATCGACCGTCATTCCGGGGCCGGGGCGGGCGTCGAGCGCCTGCGCGAGGTGCTCGTGCCGCTGCAGGGCCTCGCGCTGCCCGCCGAGCTGTGGGAGCGCGACGTGCTGCCACGGCGCGTGGGCGCCTACTCGCAGTCGTGGCTGGACAGCCTGTGCGCGAGCGGCGAGGTGGTGTGGGTGGGCGCCGGCGCATCGGGGCGCTCCGGGCGCGTGGCGCTGTACTTCCGCGAGGACGCCCCCGCCATCGGTCCCCCGCCGTTCCCCGGCGGGCGGGCACAGGCCCGCGCCGTGGGCGCCGCCGGGGATGGCGCGGCGGCGGGCGCCGCGCCCGACGGCGCACCTGCGGCTGACCCCGTGCACGAGCTGCTGCGCGCGCGCCTCGCCGAGGGGCCGGCGTTCTTCAGCGACCTGCTCGCTGCGCTCGCGTCGTCACCCGGGGTGGACGCGTCCCCCGAGGCGCTGCGTGAAGCGTTGTGGGATCTCGTGTGGGCCGGCGAGGTCACGAACGACGCGTGGGCGCCGCTGCGCGCGCCCCGCCTGTCGCTCGCCCGCGGCGAAGGCGCCGCCGGCGCGGCGAGCAGCGTGCGTCGCAGCGCCGGGCGGTCGCGGTTTGCCAGCCGCGCGCGCGGCGTGCGCGGGAGCGGAGCACAGGTGCAGGGCCGCTGGTCGCTCACCGCACCCGTCTTCCGCGCCGGCCCCGCGGCAGCCGCCGACCCCGCCGAGCGCAGGCGCACGCTCGCGGAGCTGCTGCTCGAGCGCTACGGCATCGTCACCCGCGAGCAGGTGCTCGCCGAGGGCATCCCCGGCGGCTTCGCGCTGCTGTACGACACGTTCTGCAACCTCGAGACGCTCGGCGTCTGCCGGCGCGGCTACTTCATCGAGGGCATGGGCGGCGCCCAGTTCGCGCTCCCCGGCGCCGTCGAGCGCCTGCGCGCCGTCGCCCCCGCGGGCGTGGACGCCGCGGCGCAGGAGTCCCGCACGCTCGTGCTCGCAGCCGCCGACCCCGCGCAGCCCTACGGCGCGGCGCTGCCGTGGCCCAAGCGCGAGCGCGCCGCGGCGGCCGGCAACTCGGGGGCCGATTCGGCGGGCGGCTCCCCGGCGCCGGCCGGCCGTCTCGCGCGCGTGGCCGGCGCGTACGTGGTGCTCGTGGACGACCGCCCGGCGCTGTATGTGGAGCGTGGCGGGCGGGGCCTCGTCACGCTGGCGGGCGGCGGAGCGGACGCGGAGGAGGCTGAGCGCCTGCGCGTGGCGCTCGCCGCGCTCGCCCGTGCCGCACGTGCGGGACGGCTCGGAAAGCTAGCATTGGAGCGGATCAACGGCGAGCCGGCGGTTGCCTCGGCGCTCGCCGGCGAGCTCGTCGAGCTGGGCTTCCACCCGGGCCCGCGGCGATTGACGCTCAGCGCCTGAGTCGCAAGCCCGACAGTCCGAACCGCTTTGTCTGTCGGACGTTTGCGCTTGTCAGAGACAAGGCTGGAATCATCCTAACGAGCTTGTTATTAAAAGTCGAGAAACGTTGCGTGAGGGGGCATAGTGATCTACTTTTGGAACGGTGGCAATGAGTAGAACGGGGAGCCAAATCGCACCGCTGTATCGCAGACTGCCGCATGGACCCAGTGGGATGGCCCGCGAGGAGGTCGCGCGCAACCAGCGCGCGCGCCTGTTCGGCGCCATGATCGAGGCGATCTCCCAGCGCGGCTATCGCGCCACCACGGTGGCGCACGTGATCGCGCTCGCTGGCGTCTCGCGGCGGGCCTTCTATGAACTGTTCCCCAACAAGGAACAGTGCTTCCTGGCCACCTACGACATCGTCGTCGCGCGCTCGCGCAAGCGTGTGCTCGACGCGTGGGCGGGCGAGCGCGGCTGGGCCAACCGC
The DNA here is from genome assembly GCA_035504435.1 of Solirubrobacteraceae bacterium. Classification (GTDB taxonomy): domain Bacteria; phylum Actinomycetota; class Thermoleophilia; order Solirubrobacterales; family Solirubrobacteraceae; genus Palsa-744. Next base: position 15,985 of record DATJRV010000108.1, on the reverse strand, counting down.
GTGCACAGCGGCTGCAAGGCGCTGCTCGACGACGTCTCCGAGGCGCCCAAGGGCCCGCGGCTCGTGCTCGTCGACGCCCTCGGCATCGGGCGCAAGGCGAGGGAGCGGCTGCTGCTCGCGGGGTTCACGTTCGAGCGCCTGGTCGTGGGCGCGTTCGGGCTTGCGCCCGACGGCGTGGGCTTCTCGCAGCTGACCTCCCGCGCGATCGTGGGTGGCGTGCGCCAGGTGATCTTCAGGCGCCTGCTCGAGGAGCGCGAGCGCGAGATCTGCATGCTCGCCGACGAAGTGCTCGACTGGATCGAGTCCTACCGCACGCCCGCGGCCGGGCGCCTCGGCGTGCCCGCGCCGCTGCCGTCGGGGCGCCAGCCGCCGACGCCCGCCGCGTTCCTCGCGCGCGACGACAAGCGCGCGCGGGTGCTCGGCTCGGTCGTGCACCTGACGCTCGACGAGGGCTACCCCGCGCTCACCGACCCGCAGATCGCGCAGTTCGCCGGCATGTCCACCGAGGCCTTCCACAAGCAGTTCGCCAACAAGGAGGAAGGCTTCCTGGCGGTGCTCGACGAGTTCGTGCGCGAAGCCGTCAACGCCGTCAGGCCGAGCCTGGAGGAGGGCGAGGACTGGGCCGAAGGCGTGTACCGCGCGATGGTCGCGTTCGTCGACTACCTCGTCGCGCACGAGGCGCTGCTGCGGATCGCGTTCATCGACGTGTTCGACGTCGGGCCCGGCATGGTCGGGCGCCTGACGCGCTCGGCCGAGGGCGTCGCCAAGCTGCTGACCGAGCACGCGCCGGAGCCGCGTCGCGGCCCGGAGGTGCTCGCCGACGCGCTCCCCGGCGCGATGTGGGCGATCATCTCCGGCTACGTCTCCAACGGACGCGTCGCCCGGCTGCCGTGCCTCGTCGATCACCTCACGTTCACGGTGCTCGCGCCGTACCTCGGGCCGAAGGCCGCGATCGAGGCGATCCAGGCCGCGCGCAAGCCGCTGCGGGCGGTCTGAGCTCCAAGCGCTCCAGCGGGCGACTCTGCGATCGTGGGCGGCGATGAGCGACGCGTTGCCCGATCGTGCCCGCGGGGAGCGGCGCCCCCGCAGCGAGCGGCCGCCCCGCGGCGAGCGGCCAGCCCGCGGCGAGGGGCGACCCCGCCGCGTGGGCCACAAGGGCGCCGCGCACATCGAGCAGGGCAACACGCTCGCGAGCTTCGACGCTGCGCTCGCGCACGACGTGGACATGATCGAGCTCGACGTGCTCAGCGAGCACCCGAGCGGCGAGGGCCGGCTGCTGGTGGCGCACGACTACGCCGACGCGCGCGCGCGCACGCCGCTCACGCTCGAGCAGGCGCTCGCGCACCTCACCACCCCCCGCTTCGCCGCGCTCGAGCTCGACGTCGACGTCAAGCTCCCCGGCTACGAGCTGCGCGTGCTCGACGCGCTGCGCGACTTCGCCGTCGTCCAGCGCACGCTCGTCAGCGGCATGTTCCCGGCCGGGCTCGCGCTGATCCGCGCCGCCGAGCCCGACCTGCGCCTCGGCTGGTCGGTGCCGCGCGTGCGCCGCGACTACACCACCGACATGCTCACCGCGATCCCCGCGCTGGCGATGCTCACCGGCTACCGGGCGACGCTGCCGCGGCGCGTGCGCAGCGCGCTGCATGAGGGACGCTTCGACGCGATCATGGCGCACTGGCGGGTGGTCACGCCGGCGCTGGTGCGTGCCGTCGCCGCGGGCGGCGGCGAGCTGTACGTGTGGACGGTCGACGACGCGCGCATGATCGACAGGCTGAGCGCGATGGGGGTCGACGGCATCATCACCAACGACCCGCGCCTGTTCGACCGCGCCCCCGCCCCGTCGGGCGCGTGAGCGCGCTCAGCCGGGCGCGCTCAGCCGAGCACGCAGCTGGCGGCGCTGTAGTCCGCCGGATCGGCGCCTGCGAGGCTCTTGTGGCCGGGGGAGGTCGGCTCGACCGTCGACAGCAGCACGGTGTGGCCGCTGCGCCACTGGAAGTCCACCACGCCGCGCAGCGTCACCGGCCGCTTCCCGCTCGGCGCCTTCAGGGCGAAGCTGGCGCCCCCCTGGCGCGGCGAGGCGCCGTCGCCGACGCGCTCCCAGCCCGAGCTCGCGCCGCCCGCCACGTCCACCCAGCCTTTGCCTGCCGTCATGTACTGCAGGCGAAAGCTCATGTACATCGCGTCGCGTGCGTGCCCGTTGCCCGGCATCGAGCCGCGCACGCCCACCGTGTTCGGCTGGTCGGGAGGGCTGCACACGTCGATCGTCGCCCACAGCTCATGCGAGTGCAGCAGCGCGCGTTCGGCCGCCGTCGGCCTGCCGGGCGGCGCGGCCGTGGAGGCGGCGAGCGTGGAGGGCGTCGCTGCGAGGATCGGCGTCAGCGCCGCCGCGACGGCCAGGCTGGCCGGCAAGCGCTGCTTGGACGGTGACACAGCGGCTGACGATAGCGCCGTGGGACGCCCACGACGCCAGTCGGGACGCCCACGACGCCAGTCCCCACCACGCGGTTGTGGTATTTCCTGGGGCGATGGGGGCGAGGAGCTCAGGGGATGTGATCGAGCTGCTGGGGCGGGTGCCGGTGTTCTCGGCGCTGGAGGCCGACGACCTGCGGCGGATCGCCGAGGTGGCGGTGCCGCGCACCTTCGCGCCCGGCCAGGCGGTGTTCCGCGAGGGCGACGCCAGCGACACGTGCTACGTCGTGCGCGAAGGGCACGCCCGCGCCGTGCGCAGCCACGGCGACGGGCGCACGATCACGCTCGCCACGTTCGGGCCGGGGGACATCTTCGGCGAGCTGGCGATGTTCGCGGACGAGCGGCGTTCGGCGACCGTCGAAGCGATCGAGCCGACCAGCGTGGTGGGCGTGCTGGGGCCGGACATGCGCCGGCTGATGGGCGAGCACCCCGACATCGCCGTGCGCCTGGTGATCGCGCTCGGCCGGCGCCTGCGCGAGACCAACGAGCGCCTCTCGCGCCAGTCTTTCCAGACGGTGCAGAGCCGCGTGGCGGTCGTGCTCGGCGAGCTCGTGCAGCAGGAGATCGCGGCGGGAAAGCGCTCCCGCGACGTCCTCGTCACTGCCACGCAGGCCGACCTCGCGCAGCTCGCCGGCTCCTCGCGCGAGTCCGCCAGTCGCTTCCTCGCCGTGCTCGAGCGCGCCGGGGTGATCTCCCAGGGGCGAGGCCGCCTGGTCGTCCACGATCCGGACGCGCTCGGACAGTATGTCTTCTAAGCGATCGTCCAAGCGCGAGCGGCCGCGCGAGTTCTCCGCCGGCGGCGTCGTCGTGCGCGATGCGCCACAAGGGGGCACAGGCGTCCAGGTCGTGGTGATCGTGCCCACCCGGCGCGCCGCCGACGGCTCGCGCGTGCTCGCGCTGCCGAAGGGGCACGTCGACCCCGGCGAGGCTCCCATCGAGGCGGCCACGCGCGAGGTGCGCGAGGAGACGGGCGTGGTCGGCGAGCCGGTGTGCGAGCTCGGCGAGTCGCGCTACTGGTACCGGCGCGACGGGCGCACGATCGGCAAGTCGGTCGCCTTCTTCCTCTTCAAGTACCTCGAGGGGGACACCGCCGACCACGACGACGAGGTCGAGGAGGTGCGCTGGATCGCGCTGGAGGAGGCGCAGACCGCCCTCAGCCACCAGGCCGAGCGCGACATGGTGAGCCGCGCGAGGGACCGCCTGCACAAAGGCGATAGCCTGCCCCGCTGATGCAGGTCCTCAACTTCTACTCCACGATCTTCGCCGACGAGCTCAAGCGCGGGCGCAAGACCGCCACCATCCGCCTCGGCGACAAGTCGGGCAAGTACCGCAAGAACCAGCTCGTGCTCGTCACCATCGGCTACCAGCACTCGCCGCGCGAACGCATCTTCGAAGCGGTCATCGACCAGGTCGAGGTGATGCGGCTGTCGGACCTCTCCCCGCGCGACATCAAGCACGACAACCCCGAGTTCCGCCGCCACGAGGAGCTGATCAACTTCCTCGAGCAGATCTACGGCCGGGCGGTGTCGATGGACGACGTCGTGACCGTCGTGCGCTTCTCACAGATCCTCGAGAACCCCACGGGGATGACCGAGGCGATCAAGGGGTTCGGGGGCGCGCAAAATTAGCGGCGGGTGGCGATCGCCACCCGCCTTGGCGGTCAAGGCCTTGGAGTCCGCGGTTGCGCGTCAGACGCCCTGACGTCCCTCGACGATCCACGCGCCCAACAGCGGGTCCGTGAGGCGGTAGCCGGTGCGGGTGTGCGCGTCCGCCGTTATCTCACCGCGCGCCTCGAGCGCTCGGATGGCGCTGCGCACCGCTCCCCCTCGCGAGCCGCCGTGGCTTCTGCCGTTCGCGTACAAGGACGCCGCGTTCTCCGCTACGACCGTCAAGCTGCGTCGCTGGCTGGTGGGTAGCGCGCTCCACACCGAGCGCAGCTCGTCACCCACCTGGCGCATCGCCTCCTCATACGCCGCGTTCCAAGTCTCCTGCGTGGCCGTCCCGTCGCGTGGGGTGAGCTCGAACACGGCGTGGGCGAGCAGCATGGTGCGCTGCGGGTGGCCGGCGCCGAGTGCGAGCAGCGCCTCGAGGGCCTCTCCGACATGGCGCTCGCTGCGCTCGAAGCGGCTCGCGATGCACTCGGCGACGGCTTCCTGGGAGAGCGGCGGGAGCTCCACCGGCGCGGCCTGCCCGTAGAACGCCCGCCGGCGATCGGCGAACAGCTCGCGCATCATGCCCACGTGGGAGCCCGCGAATATGTAGCTCGCGGCGTCGCCGTGGTGCTGGATCTCCGAGCGGATCACCGCGTCCACCGCCTCGCCTGCAGCCAGCACGTCTTGGAACTCGTCGAAGACGACCAGCGTGCGTGTCCCGTGGCGTTCGTGCAGGCGCCGCGGGAGCGCGAGGCGGTCGAGCAGCGGGGGCTCCGCCTGCGCGTCCAGCGTGATTTCCACGCCCGCAGGGAGCGCGCCGCCACCAGCTTGGAACGTCGGGCGCAGCCGGCGCCTGACGCCGGCGAACCAGGAGGCGAGCCCGCCCTGCAGCTGCTCGGCATGCGCACGCTCGATGCGCTGGGCGACGTCGGCAAGCGTGAGCACGCCGAAGAAGTCGACGTACACGGTGGCCCAGCCCTCCCTGTCGGCGTCGCGGATGACGCGTCTGAGCAGCGAGGTCTTGCCGAAGCGGCGGGGCGCCACGAGACGGCTGTTGTTGCCCTCCTGCGCCCGCGCCATCAGCTGCTCGGCCTCCACGTCGCGGTCGATCAGCTCCTCCACGGGCAGGGGCTCGCTGTAGCGGAACGGATTCATGCTCGCAATCATAGAGCAAATCTGCTCGCAAACATAGAGCGGGCGGCGGGTGGCGATCGCCAGACGCCGCGGACTACGCGTGCGTCGTCTGGCAATCGCCACCCGCCTTTGCCAACCAGGGCTTGAAATCTGCTGGCTTTCCTATATATTGAGGCGCTAGTTGGCAGTCTCGCCTTGAGAGTGCCAATGGTAAGGGCGGGGCCTCCGAGGGGAGGCTGTCACCGCCGGTCGCGTTCTCTAGACGGAGGTTTTCCAACATGAAGCTCAAGCCCCTGGGCGATCGCCTGATCGTGCGGGCGATCGAGGAGGAGGAGACCACTGCCAGTGGGCTCGTCCTGCCCGACACCGCGAAGGAGAAGCCGCAGAAGGGGAAGGTCCTGGCGGTGGGAGAGGGCAAGCTCGACGACAACGGCAAGCGGATTCCGCTGGACGTGAAGGCGGACGACGAGGTCCTCTACAGCAAGTACGGGGGGACGGAGATCAAGGTCGACGGCGAGGACCTGCTCGTGCTGCGCGAGTCGGATGTGCTCGCGAAGGTCGCCTAGCAAGACACGACAAACCAGATCGCGGGCCTACTGAGGCTCGCTAAGGAGACTTGAAGAGAGATGGCACACAAGGACATCAAGTACGACGCCGAGGCGCGCAAGTCGCTGGAGGCGGGCGTGGACGCGGTCGCCAACGCGGTCAAGGTCACGCTCGGCCCGAAGGGCCGTTACGTGGTGCTCGACAAGAAGTTCGGCGCGCCGACGATCACCAACGACGGGGTGACGATCGCGCGTGAGATCGAGGTCGAGGACGTGTTCGAGAACCAGGGCGCGCAGCTCGTGCGCGAGGTGGCGACCGCCACCAACGACGTGGCCGGCGACGGCACCACGACGGCGACCGTGCTCGCGCAGGCGATCGTCAAGCAGGGCCTGAAGAACGTGGCGGCGGGCGCGAACCCGCTGGCGCTCAAGCGCGGCATCGAGAAGGCGGTGGACGAGGTCGTCAAGAACATCGCCACGCAGTCCAAGGAGGTCTCCGGCAAGGACCAGATCGCGCGCGTGGCGACGATCTCCGCCGGGGACGAGGAGATCGGCGATGTGATCGCCGATGCGATCGAGAAGGTCGGCAAGGACGGCGTGGTGAACGTCGAGGAGGGCCAGACGTTCGGCATGGACCTCGAGTTCACCGAGGGCATGCAGTTCGACAAGGGCTACATCTCCCCGTACATGGTCACCGACCAGGACCGCATGGAGGCGACGCTGGAGGACCCCTACATCCTGATCGCCAACCAGAAGATCGGCTCGGTCCGCGACGTGCTGCCGGTGCTCGAGGCCGTGATCCAGAGCGGCAAGCCGCTGCTGATCATCGCCGAGGACGTCGAGGGCGAGTCGCTGGCGACGCTGGTCGTGAACAAGCTGCGCGGGACGTTCACCGGCGTGGCCGTCAAGGCGCCGGGCTTCGGCGACCGGCGCAAGCGCATGCTCGAGGACATCGCCATCCTGACGAAGGCCGAGGTGATCACCGAGGAGCTGGGCCTGAAGCTCGAGAACACCCAGGTCTCCCAGCTCGGGCGCGCGCGGCGCGTGGTGGTGGGTAAGGACACGACCACGATCGTCGACGGCGCGGGTGACGCGGACGCGATCAAGGGCCGCATCAACCAGATCAAAGCCGAAATCGAGAACACCGACTCGGACTTCGACCGCGAGAAGCTCCAGGAAAGGCTCGCCAAGCTCTCTGGCGGCGTGGCCGTGGTGAAGGTCGGCGCGGCGACGGAGACGGAGATGAAGGAGAAGAAGCACCGGGTCGAGGACGCGCTGCAGGCCACCCGCGCGGCGCTCGAGGAGGGCATCGTGCCGGGCGGCGGCGTGGCGCTGCTGCAGGCGGCGTCCGCCGTCTCGATCAGCGAGAACGGCGCGTCGGGTGACGGCTCAGACGACGAGCGCACGGGCGCGCGGATCGTGCTGCGGGCGCTCGAGGAGCCGCTGCGCCAGCTGGCCGAGAACGCGGGCCTGGAGGGCTCGGTGGTGGTCAACGACGTGCGCAAGGCCAAGAAAGGCCAGGGCCTGAACGCGGCCACCAACGAGATCGTCGACCTCGTCGCCGAAGGCATCATCGACCCGGCCATGGTCACGCGCTCGGCGCTGCAGAACGCGGCGTCGATCGCCAAGAACATCCTCACCACCGAGGCGATCGTCGCCGAGGTGCCGGAGAAGGAAGCCGCCGGCGCCGGCGGCGGCATGCCGGACATGAGTGGCATGATGTAGGGGTACCTGCCGCGCGCGCGAAGTCAAGCGCGTGCTCTGCGGGGAGCGGCAAGCGAACGAAGAGGCCCGGCAAATGCCGGGCCTCTTCGCCGTCAGGGGCCAGCCGACGGAAATCGTGACCTTCCGTCGACCCAAATCGCCCTGCATGTTCGTATAGTAAGAAACAATAGTTCTGGCAGTCGGAAACACGGGTTGCCGCGGGCGATTGGGCGGGATATGTTCACTCTTGGCGAGCGTCAGTAACTCTGATCGACCTCACGAGGGGACGTTGCAGGCAGATCGAGGGGGTTAATCGTCATGCCTGTGGAGGACCCGGTGAGCGCTGGATCGCAGTATTCGCGCCGCCTATCCAATCAGTCATACACACGGAAGGTGAACTCATGATCCGATCTGCACGCCGTGCCGCGGTCGCTGCGGTGAGCCTCGCTGCTCTCCTCGCGATGCTGGCGATCACCTCATCGGCTCTGGCAGCCAAAAACCCCAAAGGCGAATTCGCGGTGTTCAAGGAATGCCCGACGAACAACGCCGCAGTCGAAACCTGCATCATCGCCAAGACCGAAAGCGGCTCGTTCACGATCGGCAAAGAAACGGTGCCGATCGTCAGCCCGATCACGCTTTCGGGCGGGGTGAACCACTTCCTCACCGGGGAAGAAAGCTTCTTCGGTGCGGAAAAAGAAAGCAACACGTTGACGAAAACGCCGCAGAAAGTGCCCGGCGGCCTGTCGGGGCTCGTGAAGTGCAACGAAATCAGCAACTTCTTCGAGCGCATCGCCTGTGAAGCGTTCTTCGAAAATGGCCTGACGGGCGTCAACGCGACGACCGAACTCGCGGCGCCCGCGAGCTCGATCAAGATCAACACGATCCACCTGGTCACGCAGGAAGGCTCGGCGCTGACGCTGCCGCTGAAGATCCACCTCGAAAACCCGCTGCTCGGCGAAGGCTGCTATGTCGGCTCCAACGCCCACCCGATCACGATCGAATTCACCTCGGGCACGACGAGCCCGCCGGCGCCGAACAAACCGATCACGGGCAAGCCGGGCACGCTCAAATTCAACGAATCCGAAACCATCATCCTGAACACAGGCAACGAAATCGTCAACAACTCCTACGCGGCGCCGAGTGCCGAAGGGTGTGGTGGCCTGTTCTCGTTCCTGATCGACCCAATCATCAACAGCAGGCTCAGCCTGCCCTCGGCGGCGGGCAACAACACCGCGATCCTCCGCGGCGTCCTCGAGGCGGCCGCAGTGGAATCGGTGAAGGCGAGCGAATAACGCCGCACGTGAGGTGCGTTAGCGCCTGACCAACGATCATCGACGCGCAGTGGGGCCCGCGGGCAGTCGACGCGGGCCCCACTGTTCTGGATATGCTGACCTTGCCCGGCATATGGGGGGCCGCCGAGCGACACCTTGGATGGCCAGGATCTCTACCAACATCGGCGTACTTGTGACGGCGGCGCTAGTCAGTGCGTTGCTGTCTGCGTGCGGCGCCGGCTCGAAGCCGTCGACAGCGTCCACATCCGCTTCGCGCGGCCACATCTCGCCCTCCGTACCTGCGTCTGCACGGCGAACATCGTCGGCGAGCTCCACCGCGCCGACGCGCCGGCGCGGCGAGAAGGCCGAACCGCCGCCGCACTCCCAGGCTGCGCCCACCGGCGCGCGGGTCGCGAAAGTGGACGGCTCGTTCTTGGCCTGCATGCTCGCGCACGGCGTCAGCTTCACGGCCCCGCACAAAGCGTCCCTTTCCAGCCCGCTCTACAGGGCCGCCGCCAGGGCGTGCGGGGGCCAGTTCAGGCACGCGCTCGAGCAGCTCGGGTCGCCGGCGGCGCCGGCGAGCGAAAAAGCCACCAGCCGCCCGGCGCCGCCCCGCCCCAGCCGGGTATCGGGCGAACTGCAGCTGGCGCTGCAGAGGTTCGCGGCCTGCATGCGCACGCACGGCGTCGCTCTGCCGCCGCCGAGCGGCGGCGTGCTCGACACAAGCCACCTGAACAAGCGCAGCCCCACGTTCAAGGCCGCGCTGATCGCCTGCGACGGCCTGCTGCAGGCCGGATGAAGACGGCCACCGCCTGGCTGCTAACCGTAGTAGCGCGCGATCGTCTGGAGCTGGCTGAAGAGATCGTGGGCGAACAGCAGGACGACCAGCAGCGTCCCGGTCGCCGGCCCCCAGCGGCGCCCTGCGCCGCGCGCGGCGAGCGCCACGAGCAGACCCCACAGGCCGAGCATCGGCAGCGCATAGCGCGGTTCCCAGAATGGTTCCGATCCTTCCAGGACGTCCGAGACATAGGATTGAGCCCCCACGAGCGCCATCACACCGACGGCGGTCGTGCCGTATACGGCGAGCTCCGCGGTGCGGCGGGGGAGCGCGGCGCGGCGACGCACGAGCTCGCGCAGGCCGAGCGCGGCGATCAGCAGCGCGGGTGCCAGCGCGACGTCATACACCCAGCCCGGGAACAGGGTGTCCGCCCACCCGTACATCCCCACCAGGCCGTCGAACCACAGCTGGCGGGTCGTCAGCACGCCCGGGAAGTAGCTCTGCATCCCCGGCAGCCGCGGGAGGTAGAACTGCCAGATGTAGCTGAGCTCGTGCAGCAGAGAGCCGCGTGTGGCCGCGAGCGTCGCCGACGCGCTGCCGAGCAGCGGCTTGCCGGCGAGCACGTTCGCGCACGCGTAGAGCGCCACCGGAGACAGCGCGAGCGCGAGCGCGAGCGCGACGCGGCGCACAGCCGGGCCGATCGCCTCTCCGCGGTTCGGATGCGCGCCGACCATGCGCGCGCCGAGGACGAGCAGCCCCAGGAGCACACCGGGGGCGAACCCGACGAAGTTCAGCTTCGTCGAGAACCCGGCCGCCGAGAGCAAGCCGAGCGCGACCGCCAGCCGCCTCGTCAGCCCGTGCCGGAACGCGCGCGCGAGGCAGTAGTAGAGCGCCGCGCACTCCGCGAACAGCAGCGCGTCGGGGCTCACCCCGCCGGACATGAAGCCGAGCAGCGGGAACACCGCCACCGCGAGCCCGCCGACCGTCCACGCCCAGCGCGCGCCGGGCAGCGCCTCGCGCACGAACAGGTAGGCGAACAGGGCGGTGAGCGCCGCCAGCAGCGCCGAGAACAGGCGCATCAACGCCAGGCTCCCCAGCAGCGACCAGCCGCTGCCGAGCTCGTAGGGAACGACCTCCAGCGCGTAGTACAGGGGCGGCTCGTTGCTGGCGGCGCCCGCCCCGCCTGAGCCCACGCGCGGGAGCGGCGCCGCCAGGTCGCGTTCCAGCACGCGCTGCTGCTCGACGCTGGCGAGCGCGCGCTGCGCCGGCTGGAAGCGGATCCTGTCCGAGTTCAGGCCTTCCTGCACCAGCTGCACCTCCGGCGCGGGCACTCCGGCCCCCGCCGAGGGCAGCGTGCCGCGTTCGGCGAGCAGGGCGACATATGCGAAATGGCTGGGCTCGTCGGGGACCTGAAACGGCGGCGTGATCACAGACCAGCACACGGCGTTCAACAAGGCGACGAGCGCACAGCCCCAGGCGCCGCGCGGCACCCGGCGCAGGCGTGCCGCCACGCGGCTCCTGCTCGGCGCGTCGCGCGGCTCGCGCTGGGCGCGTCGCGCGGCTCCCGCCGCGATCCTCGGCGCCCGCACGAGCAGCCACGACGTCGTGAGCGCCAGCGCGAGCATCAGCGCGGCCGCGAGCGCGGAGACCCAAGTGCCCGCAAACGCCCGCCCGAGTCCCATGCGCCTGGCGACCGACAGCGCGAGCGAAGCCCACGAGGCGCGCCCCGAGCGCATCTCTTCCACCCGCAGGCGCCCGGGCAGGGCCGCGCCGCCGGTGACCTGCGCGGCGCTCGCCGGGCCGGTCTGCGCCCCCAGCAGATCGACGTGCACGCGCGTGCGCGCGACTGCGAAGCAGAGGGTTGCGTTCGTGACCGTGCGCGCGAGCGCTCGCACGGGCACCGTGACCGACACGGCGGTCCATCCCGACCCCCGCGTGCCGCCGGTGAGCTCGTGCGTCCCGGCGAACACCGCGACCGCGACCCGCGGGCCGATCGTCGCTTCCAGCGACAGTCGCACCGCCGTGGTGGCGCGCGGCAGCGTTTCGCCACGCTGGCAGATCTCCACCCCCCTGGTCTTCCCCAGGTCGGCATCCAGCCGCACGCCGTTGCTCGCCGACACTTCGCCCGGCGCGCCCGTCAGGGTCAGGACGAGCGCGAGCGCCGTCAGCGCCAAGCCGATCCCGAGCGCCGCGCATGCGCTCGCGAGGGGCGCTGCACGCCGGGCGTGCATGGGCTGCGGCGGCTTTGAGAGCTCCAGCAAATGCCGGCATCCTGCCAGAGCGCCGGCTGCCTGTCGCGTGGTTTGCGCGCCTGTTTCTCACCCCAGTTCCCGCTTGGAAGTGAGAGACATTTTCACCCGTTTGTTGACTTCACACGTGTCGCCCTGAAAAGGTGCAAAAGCGGCGTCGCGCGGGCGCCGCGACCGACGCAGAGCAACACATCCCAACGATCACAGGAGCGAAGATGCGCAAGCGCGTGCCTGCGAAGCGAGGCTTTCCCCTCCGTACCGGCAGTGCGAGGTGGTGCCGGCTCGCCGCGATCGCGCTCGCAACGGCGGGCTGCGGCGGAGGCGCCGCTGTCGCCGCCGGGCCGCCGCTCTCCCGCCCCGTGCTGGTTGCTCGCGCGGAAGCGATCTGCAGGCGGCGAAACGCCGAAATCGACGCGATCAAGCTGCAGGGAACGAAGCCCGCCGACATCGAGCGCTTCGCCTCTCAGAGCACGGAAGTCGAGGGGCGTGCCCTGGTCGAACTGGCTCGACTCGTGCCGCCCTCGTCGATGGCGACGGCCTGGCGCCAGATGCTGATCGAGAGCAGATCGCTGGTGAAGGACGTCGCCGTGCTGGCGGACTACGCGAAACGGGGTGACACACGCGTAGTGACAACCATCGCCAAGGCCGCCAAGGCCGCGAAGCGGGAATTGCTTGCCACGGGCACCCAGAGCGGGTTCACCGACTGCGCACGGGTCAGATGAGCGGTGGACCGCGGCGGAGGCGACGCGCGTGTTCGCACGCTCCTGCCGGCCGGGCTGGCGCTGATCGCGCTCGCCATCGCGCTCACCCTGTCGCGCTCGCCACCGGTCCTCGCCGGCACGAACTCGGTCGCCCCCTCGAAGGCGGTCGTGAAGACGCGCGGAGACTCGATCCTCTGCCAGGCGGACGAAGACGTGCCCGCGGGCACCATCGCCGTGCGCCTGTGGGTGCACGCGAACGTCAGCCCGGCGGTCACGGCGCTGGTGAGAGCGGGCTCGCGCACCCTCGCCAAAGGGCGAGCGCCGTCCGGTAGGCTCACCGCCACGATCGCCGTGCCCATCGCGCGCCTCGCGCGGGCGGCGCCTGACGCGGAGGTGTGCTTCGAGTTCGGCCCCGCCGTCGAAACGATCCTGCTGATCGGGGAAAGCTCGGCGCCCGCGCATTCCGGCGCAGCGCCCTACCGGGTGCGCGTCGAATACTTGCGCCCCGGGCGCACCAGCTGGTGGGCGATGGCGGGCGCCATCGCCCGGCGTCTCGGCCTCGGTCGCGCGCCGAGCGGCTCGTGGGTGTGGCTGCTGCCGATCCTGCTGATGGCGTGCGCGGTTGCGCTCACTGTGCGCCTGCTCGCCAGGCAGCTCGGCGGGGCGCCCGCAGAGGCTTCACCGGCGGCCGGCGCCGGCCGCCGGAGAGTGTCGCCCATGTGGATCTGCGCGGCTGTGGCCTGCCTCAGCGCGATCAGCTGGTCGATCCTCACACCCCCTTTCCAGGTGCCCGACGAGCCGTCGCACTTCGCCTACGTCCAGCAGCTCGCCGAGACCGGGAGCCTGCCGACGTCGGGTGCATCGAGCTTCTCAGAAGAGGAGGAAGTGGCGCGCGAAGACCTGCGACAGCGCGAAGTGCAGTTCAACCCCGCGGTCGGCACGATCGCGTCGGTCTCCCAGCAGGAGCGCCTCGAGCACGACCTCGCGCAACCGCTCTCGCGCCGGCCGACGGGGGCGGGCGTGGCGGCGTCGGAGCCGCCGCTTTACTACGCGCTGGAGACCGTTCCCTACCTGCTTGGCTCGAGCGGCACGCTGCTCGACCGGCTCGCGCTGATGCGGCTGCTCAGCGCGCTGATGGCCGGCGCCACGGCGCTGTTCGTGTTCCTGTTCCTGCGCGAAGCGCTCCCGCGCGTCTCATGGGCGTGGACCGTCGGCGCGCTCGCGGCGGCCTCGAGTCCGCTGCTGGGCTTCATGAGCGGCGCAGTGAACCCGGAAGCGATGTTCTGCGCCCTCGGCACAGCGTTGCTGTACTGCCTGGCCAGGGCGTTCCGACGCCGCCTGACCGGACGCCTGGCGGCCGCGATCGCCGCGCTGGTGGCGGCCGGCCTGCTGAGCAAGCTCAACTTCATCGCCCTGCTCCCCGGCACGGCGCTGGCGCTGGCGCTGCTCGCGCGCCGGGCCGCAAGCGACTCGACATCCGCGCTTCGCAGGTGCTCAGCACTCGTCGCGGCGCCGCTCCTGGCTCCTTGTTGCCTGTACGCCTGTGTCAACCTCCTGGCCGGCCGGCCGGCGCTGGGGCTGCTGTCGGCGGGCGTCGAGAGGACCGTCCACCACGGGTCGATCGCTGAAGAGCTCAGCTACATATGGCAGTTCTACCTGCCGCGCCTGCCCGGGATGGCGCACGACTTCCCGGGCGTGCTCACCACCCAGCAGCTGTGGTTCGATCGCCTGATCGGGATGTACGGCTGGCTTGACACCTACTTCCCGAACTGGGTGTACGAGGCAGCCCTCGTCCCCGCCGCTGCGATCGCGCTGCTCGCCGCGCGCGCGGCGCTCGCGGAGCGCGCTCGCCTGCGCGCCCGCGCAGGCGAGCTGCTGTGCTACCTGCTCACGGGGGCGGGCCTGCTGGCGCTGATCGGCGCCGATGCGTACCTCAGCTTCCCGGCCTCCAACGGAGGCTATGCCGAGCCACGCTACCTGCTGCCGACGATCGCGCTGTATGCCGCGGTCCTGGCGCTCGCGGCGCGCGGAGCGGGAAGGCGTTGGGGTCCCGCGGCGGGGACTCTGATCGTCTTGCTCGTGGCCGCGCACGACATCTTCAGTCAGCTGCTGCTCGTCGGGCGCTACTACGGCTGACGTGCATCTGGCTGGTAGAGCACCGTGCGGCTCCTAAGACCATCTGGCGCCTAGAGTCAAGCAGTCTGCACATGTCGCTTGACGCGAACATGCGAGCTAGAAACATACGCCAGATTAGCTTGACAACCCAGTTCGCAGGGTGCGAGGATGGCCTGGCGAACACCAATCTGTGAAGCGGTGGATCGCCGCCAGCAGTTGCCTCGGACCGCCCGCACCGGGCATCTCCGAGGTAGTCGGCTACTCAACGAAACAAAGGGAGAACACTAACCATGCATCGATTCAAGCTCCTTGGCGTGGCGCTGGTCGCCGTCGGCGTCGCCGTGGCCGTAACGGCCGCGGCGGCGTTTGCGACCATGGCCTTACCGGAATACACCGTGCAGACCGGCTGGACCGGCTCGAGCGGCGCGGGCAAGCTGTCGAACACGGCTGCGAAAAGCTCGATCAGCTGCACGTCCGGATCCAACGCGGGTGGTGCCGAAGCATCGAAGAAATTAGGCACCTTCGCACTCGAATTCAAAGGCTGCACGGCGGAAGCGCTGGGCTCCAAAGTGAAATGCAACAGCGAAGGTGACGCGACGGAAGTCATCTTAACAGTCGGCACGTGGCACCTCGTGTTACAGGTCAGTGGCACGGGAAGCCATGAAACGCTGGTCTGGTTCTTAGTGAAGCCGACGACCGTCAAATGCACGTCGCTCGTGACGATCGAAGTTCAGGGGAACGTGCTAGGGAAGATCGAAGAAGAAAGCAAAACAAAAGCCGCGCTGCAGGTCAACGTCAACGCGTCTGGTGGGCAGCAATACACCAGCTTCGAAAACGACAACGGCGAATCCGTAGGTGCGAGCCTCGTCTCCAACATAAACAAAGGCTCGTTCTCGACAGCCACCGAGGAATCTGCCAACAACCATATAGTCACCGCGAAAGAAACAGAAATCATCAACTAGAGGTCCATCAAGGCGTGGGCGGAGCCGCCGGTGGCTCCGCCCACCCCACATCCTGAGGCAGCCGCGCGTCTTCATCCGCGCATCCGAGCCTGCACACCGGCCACCGCCGCGTGATCGCCCGCTGGGCAGCTAGAGACGTTCTCGTCGAACGCTTGACATACGCTCGCCCCACAGCTATACGTGCTGGCTGTCGGCAGTCAAGTGCCGACAGCCATGAATCGATGTGAGGCGGCTGCCGCCCGGCGCTGTGTTGGCGTCGAGCGTCGCGGCCGTGTTCTTCTAGCTATTGGAGGATATCGATGGTGAAGCGTATTTGTTTGATGGGAGTGTCGCTGACGGTGGTGCTCGTGATGACCGCGCTTTCTGGGGCGGTTTCGGCTCAGGCGGCGTTGAGCTTAGACTGCT
>DATJRV010000107.1:0-1543 GCA_035504435.1 Solirubrobacteraceae bacterium | reverse complement strand
GCCTCGAGCGCGTGCCGGTAGCCGAACATCCGCAGCGTCCGCTTCCTGTCCCAGATCAGCGAGTCGAACGGGGACAGCAGCGTCGTGCGGTGCCTGCCGCGCCCGCCCGCGTCGAGCCACGCCAGCGCCGCGGGATCGGCCCAGCCGCGCAGCGGCCGCGCGCCGCTGGCGGCAGCGATCGTGACCGGGGTCAGCCCGGCCGCGGCCGCGGCGTCCTCGAGGCTGTTCGCGATGCGCGTCTGCTGGCTGAGCCGCTGGTATTCGGTCAGGTCAGCGGCGCTGGCCACGCCGAGGGCGCGGGTGGTCACGCCGACGATGTACGCGATGCACTCCGCGTCGTTCGGGTCGAGCTCGAGCAGCGGCTGCGGGACCGCGCGCTCGGGCAGGTCGTAGACCCGCCGCCAGCCGGTGCGCCGCACGCACACCGCGCGCCCGGTGTCGAGCAGCCACTCGGCGGCGATCTTCACCTCCGACCAGTCCCACCACGGACCGCCGCCCTTGGCCCCGCCGAGCTGGGTCGCGGTCAGCGGCCCCTCGCTCCGCAGCCGGGCCAGTACCTCCTCGCAGACGTCCTCGGAGACCTTGTGCCAGCGCTGGCCGCGCGCCGCGATGGAACGCCGCCGCCACGCGTAGTACGGCCAGAGTTCCAGCGGCAGCACGCAGGCCGCGTGTGCCCAGTACTCGAACGTGGTCGGCTTCTTCGCCGGCCAGTACGCGTTCTCCACCGCGTCCCGCCCGACCGGCCCGAGCCGCGAGTATGCGACCAGCTCGTGGGACCGCGCCAGCACGCTGATCGTGTCGAGCTGCACCGCCCCGACCCGGCGCAGCATCCCGCCGACGCCGCCCCGCCGTCCGCCGCCGAGAAACCCCTGCGCATAAAGGGTGAGCCGCCGCGCCTCGTCCGCGGTTAGCTGCCGCTCCGCTGTGGCTGGCCTTTGCTCTTCATCCAGAACGTACGCGGCATTCTCTCCCACACACCGACTCTAGCGGCGGGGTACGACAATCGGGCCTAGTACCAGTCGGTGCTGAAGGTCTTCGCGACTGCCATGATCAGGACGCCGACGACCACGATGCCGGCGCCGAGCCAGAACGCCCACCACGTGGGGTGCGGCACCATCGCGATACCGCCCACGACGAACCCGACGACGATGACCGAGACCCCCACCCAGGAGATGGGCCTGCCCGAATTATGCTCGAGCTCATGCGCGGCGCCGTGCGCAAGCGAGTTGGCACCTCGTGCTTCCTCGACGGTGCCTGTCGGCTGCTCGGCCACGACCCCTCCTAGAACGCCTATGCTGAGCCTGGCAAGAAAAATACCCTAAGGGCGTGGGGTGGCGGCAGCCGGCCCCTCCAGGCCAATCCGCAAGGAGCACCACAACAGTGCCAGCAGTCCTAGATAGCATCCTTCGCGCGGGCGAAGGCAAGATCCTGCGTCAACTCAAGCGGATCAGCGAGCAGATTAACTCTGTCGAGGACGACTTTGTCGCGATGAGCGACGCTGAGCTCCGCGCGATGACCGACGAGTTCAGGCAGCGGTATGCCG
>DATJRV010000106.1:0-94510 GCA_035504435.1 Solirubrobacteraceae bacterium | reverse complement strand
CCACCGCCGCCGGCGTCAAGGCCAAGCCCCTTCCGGGGCGGCCTCCGGCCGGCCTTGACCCCGGCTCCCCACCACCACGAGCACCACACCGGCCGCTCCTTCCGAAGAAAACCAGAGCGCAAGCCCTTGACTTTTCATCCGGAGATGCACGGCCCAGCCGTGGCTGTGCGAGCGCTGTGCAACTCGTTGGCCGTTTCGGGCCGCTCAGGGTCATCACTCATGTGATGACGGCATCGAGCATCCCCGCGGCTGGAGGTGGCGGCTACGCCCGCTACCTGGAGAGCAAGACGGTCGCGCCTGAGCGCGGCGACTACTACCTGACCCCGGACGGCGAGATGATGCAGGCCCCTGGCCGTTGGCTCGCGGACCCGGAGACGCTGGCTCGGCTGGGGGTGCGGGCCGGCGAGCCGGTCGAGGGTGCCGACTTCACCGCGCTGATGGATGGACGCCATCCGGGCACGGGCAGGTGGCTGCGTCCGGAGGGCGCGGGCGGCGGTAGGGGCGGCGGGATCGATGTGACGTTCAGCGCCCCGAAGTCCGTCTCGACGGTTTGGGCACTCGGTGATCCGTGGCAGCGCGAGCAGATCGAGGCCGCGCACGCCAGAGCCGTGGAGAGCACCGTGCGGTATCTGCGCGAGCAGGTGCCGGTCGTGCGTCGCCGTTATGACGGCCAGGTCGTGGAGGAGCACGCCAAGGACGTGATCACCGCCGAGTACCGGCACACCACCGCGCGAGGGGTCAGCGGGGCGCGGGCGCCCGACCCCCAGCTGCACAGTCACGTCGTCATCAGCGGCGCGGTAAGGGAGGACGAGCGGATCGTCGCGGTCGCTTCGCGGCCGATCTTCCGGTCAGCCCGCGAGCTGGGCGCGTTCTACCGCTCCGCGCTCGCTGAGGAGCTGGCCGGCGAGGGCTATGAGATCGAGCGGGGTACCGGCAAGGACGGCCGCTACTTCGAGATCGCCGGCGTGCCACGAACGCTGATCGAGGAGTTCTCTGGCCGCTCGCGTGAGGTCGCCACGGCGGCCGAGCGGTTTCGCGCACGCTACGGCCGTGCGCCGGAACGCGGGGAGCTGCGCAACCTCGCGCTCGAGAACCGCCGAGCAAAGGAGCTGACCACACGCGCCGACCTGCAACGTGTGTGGAGCGAGACGGGCCACCGCCACGACTTCGGCCCCGACGAGGCCGTGCGCCTCATCGGTGCGCCCGAGCGGCCGAAGGTCGAGCGGTCGATTGAGGACCGGATCGAGACGCGGCTCACAGAGCAGCACGCCGTGTTCCACGCACGCGACCTGCACGCCGTCGCGCTGGAGCAGACTGCGGGAGAGATGGCGCCCGATCAGGCCCTCACCGTGGCGAGGGAGATGATCCGCGACCGGCGAGTGCTCACCCTGGAGGGCGGGCGAATGACCACGCTCGCAGTGCGCGCTCAGGAGCAAGCGATCGAACGCCGCGCCGAGCTGCTCGCCCAGCCAGCCAACCGAGACATCGGCGAGCGAACACGCGCCGCCGCAAGACGCGAGGTCGCCGAGCGCATCGGCGCACCATTGAGCGCCGAGCAGAGCACCGCCCTGGAGGTGCTGACCGGATCGGAGCGCCTTGCCGTCCTCGTCGGCCCCGCCGGCACCGGGAAGGGCGTCGTGATCGACGCCGCCGCTCGTGCCGAGCAACACGCCGGCCACCACACAATCGGCATAGCCGTGTCTGGGTCTACAGCCGAGCGCCTGGGAGCCGACAGCCCAGCCCTCACCGGACAGACACTCACTCTCGACGCGCTCGTCGCCCGCGCAAACACGGGGATAGTCGAGTTCGGCCGGGACACGACGATCTTCTTGGACGAGGCCGGGATGGTCGATCACGCGCGCCTCCACGCCCTCACTGAGCTTGTCGAGCGCTCAGGGGCGAAGCTGATCGCGGTCGGTGACGGCAAGCAGCTCCCCTCGATCGGCCCCGGAGGCATGTTCGACAGGCTCACCGGCCACGCACCGACCGCCGAACTCGCGGACATCCACCGCACCAGCGACGCCGGCGAGCAGCAAGCCTGGAGAGCGCTACGCGCCGGCGAACCCGAGCGCGCGATGGCCCACTACCACTCCCTTGGACGGCTGCACCTCGCGGACACCCGCGACCAAGCAGCCGAGAACGCCGTCCAAGCATGGGGGCGGCTCACCAGCGAACACGACGACATCCGTTCGGTGGCGCTGATCTCGGACGCCTCAAACCAAGAGATCGACCGCCTCAACGCCCGCGCGCAGCACCTACGAGCCGAACGCGGCGAACTCGGCGACCACGAGATCGCCCTTCCCAACGTCCACTACGGCCTGCGCGACGGCGACCTGATCACGTTCAACGCCCAGCACCGGCCACACGGACAGCCCCGAATCGAGAACGGCACACGCGGCCAAGTCAGCCACGTCCACGAACACGGCGTGACGATCACGCTCGACGGATCAGGGCGACGAGTTCAGCTCGCCAGCGAACAGCTCGACTCGCTACGGCTGGCCTACGCCCAACACGTCTACCGCCAGCAGGGCGCGACCGTCGAGCGCTCCATCGTCCTCACCGGCGGCTGGCAATCCAGCAAAGAGACGGCCTACGTCGAGGCCACGCGCGCCCGACACGGGACCGACTGGTACATCGCCCGCGACCAGCTCGGCGACGACGGACAGGACGCCGACCGAATCAAACGACTCTCCCAAAGCATGAGCCACAGCCGCAGGCAGATACCATCACTCGACTACCGAGAGGCCGCCGACGTCGGCTGGCAACCCAGCCGAAACCCGCTACGACTGCCGCACGTACTGCGGGGCGCCCATTGGCTCACACGACAGCCCACCCGCGACGTGCCCGACCGCAGCGCAGCACGCGGCCGGTGACCAGACTCTAGACCGCAGCACGGCCGACAAACCTCAGACCTGAACCAGCTCGACGTGTCCTCGCCAGCGCTCGGCGAAGGACTGAAGGCGATCCGTCAAGGCATTCAGGCGCTTGTCGCTCGCCGTGACCAGAAACAGACGGCACGACCCCCTATGCGCGATGATCGTGCCGACCGGCACCTGTCCGACAGCGCGAGCGATCCGATCAAGCTGGGCCTTTGCTTGAACCTCGGCCTTCGCCGACCGATCGGCGTGGTGATAGACGACGAGGCTCTGCCCACGCGCCGCGTAGTCGGCAAGCTCTCCCGTGAGCACATGCTTGATCGTCGATCTACCGGGTGCCGAGGCCAGCCCGTTATCGGGATCAACAAACACGGCATCTGCGCTCACGAGCGCAGCCAGAGCACGCTCATGCCACGCCTGTCGATCCACAGAGCGATCTAGAACTTCGCCGAAGGTCAACGTGCCGACAGGCAGCGCACCGGAATCCTGAAGTGCCTGCACGCTGCGCGAGCCCGCGACCACCCCGGTGAGACATCGCATGAGATTGGGGTCGCACACCTTCAGGCTCGCGTGCTGGCGGTTCTCCGGCTCGACGTACGCAACATGCTTACCGTCGGCGTTGTGGGCCTCATCGGGCCTGAGATACCAGTTGACGCCGAACGCCAAATCGGCAGCCGCCAGGTGGCGAATGAGCCCCAGCTTGATGAAGTCGCCGACATCGCCGGCATAGCGGTCCTGCATCTAGCCGAGGCCCTGCCCGCCGGGAGACGCCAGAACGTCGATCAGCCCCTTTGCGATCTCTTGCATCTGCTCTCTGGAGAGATAGCCACGCTTGGCCGCGAAGATAACCGCCTGCGGCAGCGCGACGATGGGCACCTCGCCGCCCCGAGCCCGCTTGCCGTTCTTATCGGGCCACGCGTACTTCAGAGATTTGTCGGCTCCCCCGTGCCACGACGACTTTCCCAACACCAGAGTGTCCGTTGGCCAGTGCTCAACATCCTCTTCAAACTCAGGCTCCACCGTATGGCCTCCCGTCTGTCCGGTGTCAACGTCTATGGCCTACAAGCATCGCATCGACGCACCGCTCGCGGCCGCTCCTGATGGGTGCGCGAATCCGATCAGTTCCAGCACCACGATGATCCTGCCTCCTGCCGTGGAAGAATGGCGCCGGGATGTCCACTGATGTAGCTGCCGCACTGATTGGGGCCACGGCGGCCCTAGCGGTCGTCGTGCTCAACGGGATTGCTCAGCGATGGCTTGAAGCCCACCGACAGCGAGACGAGCTAGTCGCCGCCGCCATCACAGATGTCTTCGTTGCCCTGGCGCAAAGCGCACACGGGAACCGCCAGCAAGGATCGGAACTCTTCTCCCAAGCGAAGGCGCGACTCGCCGCGTACGGTTCACGCGAGGTCGTTGATGCGCTCCTGGCATTCCAGCGAGCCGGCGACAGCACCTTGTCGCCCGACGGCCGCGCGGCCGTTGCTGACCTTGTACGTTGCGCGCGGACGGCTTTGGGCGACAAGGACTCGGTACCCGCGGACGATGTGCTCAGGGTGCTCTTCGGCCGAGACGGCGAGCACGAGCACCTCGGCGACTCATGAGGCTAGTGCGCGCTCGACGCCGTAGAGGAAATAGAACGGCTGCAGCCTGATATCTCTCTCAGCGCTCCGATCGTCACGGAGCGCTTGGAGGAACGGTGCGCCAGCCGAAAGAGCGCCCCCAGCCAGGGCAGCCGGCGCATCGTGGGCAGCGAGTCCGGCGGCGACCACCCCGAGACCCGGCAAACTCGTGTGCGCAAGCCCCGCCAGCCCCGCAGCTTTCGTAAGCAGCGACCGGTTTTCACGAACGCACGCGTCGATGTGCGCGATTGCCGGGGCGACGGAACCGACCCACGCGTCTTGAATCTCATCGGCGAACGCCGCCTCCCACGCCTCACTGACGAAAGCATTTGAGACCTGCACCAACGCACCTCTGAACTGAATGAGAGGCGCTGCGAGCTCCTCGCGAATGTCGAGTACCTCATCCACCGTCGCACCCGGAAACGTCGGTAGCCGGGCCATGAATGCAGCGGCACTCATGGCCTGGGCGCTACGACCAGCCGGACCCGGCGCCGGCTTGAAGAGCCCCTCACGTATGGCCGCCTCGGTGAGCGACGCCACCTGCTTGTCGAAGATTAGGTACGCCTCGCCGGACGAGAGATGAGCACTTAGCTTGGCGACGAACGTGGCGACGAGCCGGCCCATCTGAGAGTCGTCGCTATTGATGCCCTTCGCGGCTGAGCTAGCTTTGATGATGCAGTCCGCGAGCAGGTCTACGGCATCGTCCGGGTTCGCGCTCTCGATCTTGAGGTGTCCCTTCGCCCGCGCCTGCGCGAGCTGGTCAATCCCCGATTCCCGTTCGATGCCACCGACGGCGTCCGCCAAGATCTGTTTTACGGGCGCCAGTTGACGGGTCAGGCCAACCCGCAGCAGACGATCAGATAGAGACGCACTCCGAGCGCTGCGTCGCAGGAAGTCTTCGAGCTGATCAAGTCCAGCCTCAGAGGCCGCCAACTCCGCTCCGTTCGACAGGTACGGGGCGACCCGTCGCACCAAGTCAATCTGTTGCAACGGAGAGAATCGCTCAAGCGCCGCAACGTCGAGGAGCATCGTCGTAATCGGGCTGAGGAGCGTGACTCGATCCCCGTAGAGCAGCGCCGCCTTGACCAGCTCGATTTCCGGCGCAACCGTCATCGCGGAACCGGGCTGGGCGGCAACGACCAGCTGCAATGAGCTGGCGGGTTGTTTGCGGCGTCTCGCAGGCTTCGGCCCAGCCGGACCTCTCCGCTTCCGCTTCGTTCCTCGACTCACCGGTCCGAAGATAGAGCGCAAACCGGACCACTTGGACCCAGACGCGCCACGAAGACGCCATCTGGCTCCAGCCAGTCTCGGAGACATCCGTGCAGCCCAGAGGATTGCTACCAAATTGCTACCAAGCCGAGGGCAACAAGGCGAGATTCCCGCGCCCTAGAGCCAAATCCAACGATGGGCGATACTGGGCTCGAACCAATGACCTCCGCCTTGTCGATTCGTCGGGTGGGGTCAGTAGAAGTACCTGTAAACGAGCAGAAACCAGCGCATTAGCGGCGGAAAGCTGGTGACCATAGCGGACCGTATCGCACTTGTGTATGCCGCCCTCGATCGCTCGCCGAAGATCAAGCGCCCGCATCTTGAAGCTGCGCTTGAGGTTTGGCGCTATTGCGAAGACAGCGCTACTTGTCTATTCGCTGATGTGCCTGCGAACCCGATCGATACGACGATTCTCCGTGTCCTGGAGCGCGAGGGTGGTTGGCTCTCGCGTTCAGAATTGAGCAAGCTGGGGTTCAAGGGCAATGCCCCTTCGTCGGTCCTCGACAGTGCGCTCAGCAGACTGTCTGCGCAAGGACTCATCCGGCGTCGGCGTGTTCGTACTTCTGGACGACCACGCACGGAGTATCGCCGATCCCGATGATCGATCGCGTGGAACCTTCTAGCCCTTTTCACTCCTTTTCTCGCGACACGGGAGAGCTTCGGCCCGATACCCGAAAGAAGGGGCGAAAAGGGGTGCAAAGTCACTGTATCGCCTTCTAAGGGCGGAGGTCACTTGCTGAAACCACGGATGAATACGGCACTTTCACACATTCATAGTGACTCGCGTCCTCGCTACGTCCTCCATTGGAGTATACTTTGTGCTATTCCGCACAAGGCTAGGAACATGACGATACACCGCTACAACGACGCGCTATCAGAGGCAGAGGACTTCATCGCCCTCGCCCGCCAGCACCAGACGGACGGCGACGCAGAAGAGGCAGAGGTCAACGTCGCGGCGGCAGTGTCCGCGCTTGAGCGACTTCTCCGCCCAGCGGAGTCGGAGGCGACCTGATGGCCGGCCATGTTCGCAAGCGTCGCCTCTCGGACGGTCGCGTCAGCTACCAGGCCAGGCTCCCGACGTCATCGAGGCCAAGGAAGGTGATCGTCAAGACGTTCGCGCGCCGTCGAGACGCAGAGCGGTGGCTCACGGGCCAAGCGGCGGCCATCCATGACGGCTCATTCATCGACCCTCGACACGACGCCAAACCGTTCCGCGACCTCATCACGACGTGGGAACGGACGCACCTGCCGAAGCTCGCCCCCAAGAGCAGGGAGCGCTACGAATCAGTGACGCGCACCTACCTCATCCCCCGGTTCGGCTCTACGCCGCTTGGCAAGCTCTCACGCGCCGCGTTCAAGGAGTGGTTCGCCAGCCTCGCCGCCGAGCACAAGCCGGACGGCAAACCGCGCTACGCGCCAGGCACGCTCCGCAAGGTCCAGGTCGTGCTCTCGTCCATTCTCAGCGAGGGCATCGAGCTTGGCCTGCTCCGTGAGAACCCGGCTGCTCGGCTGCGCCTTCCCTCTCCCCCGCGAACTGAAATGACGATCCTCACCGCCGATGAGATCAAAGCCCTCGCCGACGCGATCGAGCGCGCCTCAGACCGACTCGCCATCTACGTCGCCGCCTACTGCGGGCTGCGAGCGGGAGAGCTATGGGCGCTCCAGCGACGCGACATCGATCTGCTCCATAACCGGCTCTACGTTCGTCGCGCCCTCAAGGACCTGCGCGGCCACCTGGAGTTCGGAGACACCAAGACCACCGGCTCACGCCGAACTGTCTCCCTCCCCGCCTTCCTGGGAGCGATGCTCGCCGAGCACATGGAGACGATGCCGGCGAGTCCCGATGCGTTGCTGTTCGTCTCAACCGGCGGCGGCGGAACACGCCAGGCGGGCGACGGCGGACCCATCCGACACAGCCTGTTCGTGCGCCGCGTGTTCAAGCCCGCGATCATTGGCGACGAAGACAACGAGGACGAGAAGAAGCGACGCAAGCCCGCGCTATCCGCAGAGAAGCACAACCTCCGCTTCCACGACCTACGGCACACCTGCGCCTCCCTGCTCATCGCCGCCGGGGCGCACCCCAAGCTGATCCAAGCACGACTCGGACACTCATCCATCACAACGACGCTCGACCGCTACGGCCACCTGTTCCCCAGCGTCGAGGCAGCCCTTGCAGACGCGCTCGACGCGACGTTCAATGGAGCTGGCGCCCCAACCCAGCTACGCGAAGTCAAGCCATCGACCCCTCGCGGCTAGGCGTTGACCAGGGCCGGGGTATAGCAGCGGGTCCTCCCCGTGTGCAACCACAGCACACCCGGCACGAACCACGTTGCCCACTGGTGGCGCGCGAACGCGAGACGCCACAATGTGGAGGACGCCAGGAGGACGCGGCCCCCTCTGAGCCCTCTCCCCGGCGGCGCTGCGGGCACAAGAAAACCCGCCGTTTCCAGCGGGTTCTTGTCATGGGCGATGCGGGGCTCGAACCTGCGACCTCCGCCTTGTCGAGGCGGCGCTCTCCCAGCTGAGCTAATCGCCCTGGGACGTCAAGCGTATCAACGGGCGATGCGCCCCGGCCAGCCTGCGCGGACATCATCGAGCACACGGGCAGCGCCGGCGCGATCCCCGAACGCCACGGGCGAGAAGTCACAATGCGCCCGCCGCTTCCCAGGGCTCCCGCGGATCGTCAGCGGACGATCGCTTCTGGGCCTTCGCCTTCTGCGCCGCCATCACCACCGACACCCGTGGAGGCTTCCTGCCCCGTTTCCGTGCCCGCTTCGCCACCGACCTCGGCTTCTTCGTATGCCCTTCGCGCGCCGTAGGTGTTCGCCCCCACGCCCTGGGATTCAAGCTGTTTGTCCACCGCTGAGGCGTACGTCACACCATTGCCTGACTCGATCCGCTTGACCGCCTGGACGACGGTGCTCGAGGAGATCGCGAAGCCCACGCCGGTGTTGCCGGGCTGGGCGCCCCCGGCGGTGGACGCGTCGCTGGCGATCTGGGAGTTGACGCCGATCACCTCGCCTTCTTCGTTCAGCAGTGGGCCGCCGGAGTTGCCGGGGTTCAGCGCCGCGTCGGTCTGGATCGCGCCTGTGATCTTCGCGCCGTCGGGTGCCGTGATTTCGCGGTTCAGCGCGGAGACGATGCCGCGGGTGAGCGTCTCTTCCAGGCCGTACGGATTGCCGATCGCGTACACGGTGTCGCCCACCTGCAACGCGCTCGAGCTCGCGAGCGTCAGCGCTTTCAAGCCAAGACCTGACGGGTTCACCTGAATGAGCGCCAGATCCTGGTTCGCTTCTTCGCCCACAATGCTCGCGCTCCGCGTGAGCTTGGACGCGCCGCTCGCATCAACCGTGATGCTCGTCGCGCCCTTGATTACATGGTCGTTTGTCAGGATCAGGCCTTTTTCGTTCAACACGATCCCCGTGCCCTCGTCCTCGCCTTCTCGGGTAACAGCCTTGATTGCAACGACTCCGCTGGAGTCACGCTGATAGATCTGTGTCGCGGTCAGCCCGGTCGAAGATACGTCGCGCTTGATCCCCGTCGAACTGGAGGCACTGGTCGTGGCCGGTGGTGCCGCACGTCCGGACACGGCTGTGCTGCGCGGGGTGAGCTCAATGAGAACGATCGCCACGCCTGCCACGGCGCCGCCGAGGAGCGCGGCAATGAGCGTTGGTGCAAGTACACGTTTCACAGGACACCTCCAGTTGGCTTGGGAGAGTCCATCGTGCGATATATCACTGCAGCGCGGCTAACAATGCGCCAAAGCGGTGCTAACGGCGTCGCTAATCGTGCATAACGAGGTTCGAATGCCGAGCTAAGCTGCCGCTTGACGGAGGATCGGTGCGCTTCGGCACGCGAACCAGCGCCTCCGCGAAACCGGCCACGCAACACGGAGCGGCGTCGGTAGGCTTAGGGGCACAAGGCGACGTGGCGGAGTGGCTACGCAGCGGCCTGCAAAGCCGTCTACACCGGTTCGATTCCGGTCGTCGCCTCTCGGACAGTTCACGCTACGGATTCCGATTGGGGTATGGCGGGTGCTGTCGGCGGCTGATCGTGGTGGTTTGGCGCGCGTCGCGCTCAGCTCGGCGCGCTCCAGGCGTGCAGTTCGCGGCGCGCGGGGCTTGACGCGTGAAGCCGCCCAGGGGTGATCCCCGTGGGCGGCGGGTGCTACTTGCGGGGCTTGCGGCGGGTGCCCGGTGGGGCGCCTCGGGGCCGTTGTGACGGTGGCGCCGTCGCGTCCTTGTGGCCGGTCTTGGCCGCCTGCGGGCCGTAGGGCTTGTACAGGCCGATGCGTGCTCGGATGCTCGCAAGCTGGTCGGCTGCTTTCCGGCCCGCGTCCTTGAACGGCCGCTCGCCGGCGTGGCGTCGCGTGGAGCGCGTGGAGCCGAGCCAGCCGGCCTTCGCTGCGATGCGCAGCCAGTCAATGAGGGATGCGACGCTCGCGCGGAGGCGGTGCCAGCCGATGCCCACGGACTTCGGCCGGTTCGCCAGGTTGTCGGAGGCGACGCGGTAGCGGTCGCGCCAGTAGTCGTGAACGGCCTCGTAGCTGCGGTGGCTTTTGCGTAGCTCGTGGTAGAGCGCGCTCGTGCGCGGGAGCGGGATGAGGGCGCGCCAGTCCTCGTGGCAGTAGATGGTCTGTTCGTCCCCGCAGTCCGGGGTGAGTTGGAACGTGCAGCGGAACCAGAGGCGCGGCTTGCCGCCGTTCGCGGAGAAGCGAACCTGGTGCATAACGCCCCCGCAATGCCGGCAGCGCTTCACGCCGTGGCGGTCGTGCGTGGGCTTGTCGTGGCGTTTGCCGTCGCCGACTCGGCGCCACGGGAACACAGGCGCGCAGTTGTTCTCCGTGGCGTGCTGGAAGCAGGCTTCCACGGAGAACCCGCGGTCGCCGATCACGGTCTGCGGAGCCGCGCCCGCCATGTTCGTGGCGCGGTCGAACAGGTCGTTGAACAGGTGGCACTCCTGCTTGTTCGCGGCGTCCACGCTCGGGACGACGCCGCCGGTGAAGTGATCGATCAGCTTGCCGGAGTAGTAGCCGTGCCAGAAGCGTTTGACTTTGCCGTTGCCCGTGTACGCGCGCACGCCCGCCTCCACGTCCCTCGTGACGTACCAGCACCCGCCGACCTTGACGCGCTTCACGGTGCGCCCGCCGCGCTGCACGGTCGTTGTCTCCCTCGGCGTGTCCTCCGCTTCGTGTTTTTCGCTGTCGGGTAGCTCCTGTTCGTTCCATGCCTCGCGGCGCTCGCGCGCCTCCGTCGTGGCCGCGCGCTGCAACCTCAGCGGGTGCCCGGTCGCCTTGCGGGGCCGCCCGGAGCGCGTCGTCGTGCGGCGCTTGCACGGCTCGCCGGGCTGGCAGTCGTGCACGAGGGCTGCGTGAGTCTCGTCCTCGGTGTAGTCAACGTGGACGTGCGCCATGACGCGCTCGTCGTGCAGGCGGCAGCGCTTGATGACGGTGCTCGCCGCGCGCAGGAACTCGTCGTGCACGTCCTCAAGCTCGCGCAGGCGTTCCCAGGTGCGCTTGTACGGCGGGTGCGCGGGGAACCCGCACTCGCGCCACAGCTCACTCGTTGTGTTCGCCCACCACGGCTTGATGTCAACGTGGCCGCTGACGACGAACGCGACCGCGGCCAGCTCCCAATGGCCGGGCTCGCGGTGGCGCGCGTAATCACTCTCCAACGCGGCGCACGCTTCGCGCAGGTCGTCCCACGCCCACCGCTGGCTCTTGAGGAGCCGGACGACGTTCAGCGACCCGCAGAGGTCGGGGCGCTTGGAGAAATCCGTGGCGCCGGGGAGTCTGTCGGGTGGTTGGTAGCGGGTCTTGGGCATGGGTTTCGGGTGGGTCAGTTCATGGGCGTGTGGCAACGCACGCGGGCAACGCCCGTGTGGGCTTCCTGTGGCCCCTGTTACGGGTGGTTGGGGGCGGAGTTGCCGCCGATTCGGTGGCGGTGAGGCAAGAGTCTCGCGGCCCTTTGATTTGGTGGACAGCGCTCGACGTTTGATCGAGCCGAGCCCGGTCCTGGCGGGCAGCAACGCAAGAGTTCGTCGCCGCGCAGCGCCGCCCACGACGCGCGCAGCTCGTCGGCGTCGGCAACGAGGAGCCCGTCCGCGCGCAGCGTGGCCGTGCTGAGCCCGATCACGTCCGCGGGAACGCGGAGCCGCTGCGCGAGTTCGCCGACTCGCCAGGGCCAGTCCTCGGCGAGCACGAGCGCGAGGACCGCAGCCTCAACCCGTCGCCTCCGGTCGTGAGTGATTGAGTGACTACGCTCGTTGTTGTGCATGGGAGATTGGTCCTCCTGTGCCGGGCTTCGGCGTGGTTGCCGCCGCGCCGAAGCCACCTCGTTTACCGAGTCATCCCGGGGCCGGGTCAGTGCGGCCCCTCACTCACATGAAAGCTCGACTGCGTCCGCAAGACTCGAACATTCGTCGAACGTACTAGTTCCCCACGGGGCGGCGTGATATGTGGCCGCTACGCTCCTGCTACTTCAGCGAGGCCGAGAAGTAATTAGCGGCTCACGGAGCCTCGCGCAGACCGGCGAGACTCCGGGTAGGTCCATGCGTGGGTGGGGAAGCGTGACCGCGACTGCCTGGGGCTCGCCCGATACTCACCGGCGGTACGTACGCGCGCTCCGGGCGCTGACGATCCCGTGCGCTCACACGTAGGTCACAAGAACTATGTAGATCACGACCGCAGACAGGGTACTGAGGATCAGGAGCAGGGCCGCCTTGGTCACGTCGCCCCTCTTTTCCGCGAGACGGTCAGCGTTGGGTGGGTCGTCGCGGGGATCAATCATCGCCATTGCCGCCAAATACCCCGCGAGCAGCGGGAGGAAGCTCCCGACGATGACTACCGCGCGCCAACGCTGCGCGATCGCAAGCCCGATCGTTACGCCGCCGATGAACACGGTCACGCCCGTCTGGAGCACGGCGGACGCCAAGGCGTCAAGGGCGCGGTAGCTCTCCAAGATGCGGGCCGCGTCTCGCTCCGCCTCGGCGTCGCGTGCCTCGGCCCCCTTTCCTCGACCGGCGAGGAGCACGGCGAGTACGACGAGGGCGGTGCTTGTACGCGATCCGGGCTCGGGCACGGAACTCTTATCGGGACTGATTCAGCGTATCTGAACAACGGACACGTTCTTGCGCCCCCAGCGGGGGCGTCCAGTTGCTCCGCGACAATTGCCCGCCTTGTTCCACTCCTCCGCGCTCGTGCTCGCCCAGGCCCGTAAACGTCCACGTTGACGGCGACAAGCGGTGGATCACCCCGAGCATCATCGTGGGCGCCGCGCTGCTCGGCAGCGGCTTCGGTGCCGTGATACTGGCCCGTCGTCGCTGCGGCGCTCCCGCGCGGCTCGGGCCATCCGCGCCGCGTCCTACTGTGCGGCGTCAATGGTCCCCGAGCCGATCAAGCGCTGGCTGAAAGAGAACATCCACCCCACGGAGGCATGGTTCTTCTTCTTCACGATGGTGCGCTTCGCTGCGTTCACGGCGTGGGGGAACTTGATCGTCCGCTTGATCCGGGGCGAAGAAGCGAAGGAAGATTGGAGGACGCTCTCCTCCACCGCTGCGCTCATCACGTTCTCAACGCTCACGTCAGCCGGCGAAGCGAGGGAGTTCGCGTCGTTGCGGGAGGCGGCCGTTGGGATGCGGGGCCTCGTGGACGAAGCGGCGGCGCAGGCGGAGTTGCGGGATCAGCGGGCGGCAGAGCGGGACCGGCGGGCCGCCGAGCAGCAGGACCGCATGCTGCGCCTCACCAAGCGGGCGATCGTGCTGGCCGCCGTCACGCTGGCCGCCGCGATCGTGACGCTGGCAGTCACGATCGCTCGTTAGCACGGTCGCGGCTGACTGGCTGGCGCACCCCACGGAGAGGCCGGCTGGGGCCGGCCTACCAGGTCTTGGGGCGTGGGTCGCGTCGCCCGCGGCGCGGGCCGTCGTCAACGTCGGGGGCGTCGTCGCGTGGCTCCGCCCACTCGTTGAGGCAGTGCGTCGCCGCGCCCATGTGTTCGCACGCTCGCCCCAGGCTCTTTGCGAGGGCGAACCATGCCTCGGAGTCCGCGGCGTCGTTCGTGAGGAGTGCCGCGGCCTCGTCAAGCAGTAGGCGAACCTGCTTGCGGTATCCGCCGATGCGCTCCGCGGCTTCCGCGCGCGCCTCCCTCCAGCGGCGGTGCTGCGGCGACTCGGGCAGCTCGCCGAGCCTATCCGCGGCGCGCGCGGACTGGAGCCTTTGCCGGGCCGCGCCAGTGAGTGCGTGCACGATGAGGCCGTTCCGCTTCGCGCTCGTGACGAGCCCCACGTCCTCCAGGGCGCGGAAGCGCGGGCGGAACCAGTGCCCCGTGGACGAGCCCATCTTGAGCCCGAGGTGGTCCACGACGGCGGCGTAGAGCACGGCCGGGTCGTCGGGCCTCCCGTCGTGGAGTTCTGCGCGCTCCAGCGCGGCGAGGATCAGGTCGTCTGATGGCTCCCCTTGTCGCGGCACGCCGCGACGAGCCCTCCGCTTGGGCATGACTGCGCTCCTCTCTGTGGCGGCCCGCGTGGGCCTGGACTGGTTCGGTGGCGCCGTGACCGCGTGACTCTGCCCCGGCGTTGGCGCCTCGTGAACGGCTCGTGAAGCGAGCCGCGTCGAACCTACGCTCCCCTAGTCAAGCAGTCGAAAAGATTTCGAAATCGAGGCTACGACTGCGTTTTCAGCAGCTCGTCGGCGCGCGTGACGAGCACGCCCGGCGCTACCTTGAGGGCGTGCGCGAGTCGCAGCAGCGTTGCGTACTCGGGGTTGCCCACGCCGCGCTCCACGTCGCCCAGGACCGTGATGTGCAGGTCGGCGGCGTCCGCCAACGCCTCCTGCGACAACCCGCGCTCCGCGCGCGTCAAGCGGATCGCCTCGCCGAGCGCGGCGTGCTCAGCGGAGCGGGGCGTTGACTGGCGGCGCGGCGGCACCGCGGCAGCCTCGCCTACGACGATCGACGATGTTAGAGGCTCAAACCGCTAACGCGCGGTACAACGAGCCGACCCTAGAACGTCAAGCGAACGCAGGAGGCAGAACCGATGGGCAAGGCGAAACGATGCAGGTCAGTCATGTTGAGCGCGAGCGTCGCCGCGCTCGGTGCAACCGGGGCGTGCCCGGCCACGGGCGCCCAGGCTGCACCACCGGACGCACGGAACGCCACGCCCGCTCCCGCGGTCGCGTCCCCACAACCGGCGCGGGCGAGCGCTGCGAGCCGCGATTGGGGCAGCCGGGTACGCCTTACTCGCGGCGAACGGTTGTCAATCTCCTGCGCCTCGGCGTCGTCGTGCGTCGCCGTGGGCGAGGACGGCAAGGCGTTCGCCTACGACGGGGCGGGCTGGCGGTCGCTGCCGAGCGCGAGTCCCAACGAAGAAGCGGAATACATCGGCTCGATCTCCTGTCCCACGACCTCCTACTGCCTCGCCTCCGACACGAGCGTGGAAGCGATCCCGTACGCGAACGGCGCGTGGGGCGCACCACTCGCCATCGTCCCCGCGGACAAGGGCTCCATCGTCGGCTCCACCGCGTCGTGCGCATCCCCGTCGTTCTGCGTCGTCGCTGACGGCACGGGCGACGCCGCGGTCTACGCGAACGGCGCGTGGAGCCGCGCCCGCCGCGTCACCCGCTACGGCATCACTTCCGTCTCGTGTCCCCGCGTCGGCCACTGCGTGGCCGTGGACAACGACGGCGACGCGCTCACCTACTCAGACGGCGCGTGGACGAAGCCGCGCCGCGTGGACACGATCGCGGCGCCCACGAGCGTGTCGTGCGCGTCGCCTGGCTTCTGCGTCGCCGTCCTCGGCAGCGAATACGGCGGCAGCTACGCGATGACGTTCAACGGCGCGCGTTGGACCTCGCCGACGCTCGTCGCGGGCAAGCTCGGCGGCGCCGGCGACGACTTGGAACAGGTGTCGTGCGCCTCGTCGTCGTTCTGCCTGGCAGTGGGCGGGAACGGCTACGCGAGCGTGTACGACGGCCACAC
The DNA here is from genome assembly GCA_035504435.1 of Solirubrobacteraceae bacterium. GTDB lineage: Bacteria > Actinomycetota > Thermoleophilia > Solirubrobacterales > Solirubrobacteraceae > Palsa-744. Next base: position 78,775 of record DATJRV010000106.1, on the reverse strand, counting down.
CTGGCGCTCCACGCGGTTCACGACGGCGCGCAGCGACAACGAGCAAGTGTCCTGCCCCACCACCGCACGCTGCGTCGTCGTGGACTCCACCGGCACCGCTTACGAATACATGGCGTAACCCGACCACGCTCACAACGGGAGCTTTACCGTGCCCACGTTCACCCGCGAACTGGAATCCCGGAACATGCAGAAGCGGGAAGGAGCGTGTCCCAATAACTCGAACTAACGACGATGACTCCGCTACTCGCCACCACAGAACCGCCGTCAACCCTCACGTTCGTCGGCGCCCTCGTCGTCCTCGTGGGGACGGTAATCGTGATACTCGGCAGCTACCTCCCAGGAGTACGGAAACAGCACTGGAACGGGGGCGCGACCACAGTAGGTAACTGCGTCGTCGGCCTCGGGAGCGCCGCAGCATTCCTTGGGCTCTCCAAGAAGCTAACGAGCGGCGAGTTGGAATTGCTGCCATGGGCGCTCCTCGTGCTAGCCCTTGTTTTGATCGTCATGTCCGGTGGCCCCTACTGGTTCCCACGTGTCCTTGCAAAGCTGCGCAAGGATCAGGAAAGGGAACGCGAAGGCCAGGGTGCCATACATCACGGCGGCGAACACTGATTGCCCGTAGAACCCGTACCCCGCCAACATCGCGTTTCCGGCGGTGCCAAGAATCAGTATCACACACCCTGACAACACGAAGGGGAGGCATTCACCCCATGCGAGGTAACGGATCAGCTTTGGGCCTCGTGGCGCCGGCGCCCAAATCGGTCCACTGATGTCCTCAACCGTGGAACGTGCGCTGTCTCCGCGTTGCCCCCTGCCCGTGTCCCTGCTCATCATCAGGGACGTACCACAAGTTGCGTGAAATGTTGGGGAATCGATTGTGGAATCCTTGATGCTTCTCAGGGGCGTGCGAGAGGTTGCCGCGCTCGCCAGCCCCCACGAACCGGACGCGGCGACGCAGCGCGCCTTTGACGCGGAGCGCGAACGCAGCCCCGCACACACCAGCCTGCCGCCCGCCCGCCGGATCGCGGAACAACTCGGATTGCCGTGGCGGGAAGTGCTCGCGGTCGCGCACGCCCCGGAGCGCGAGCAGAACAAGCTCCTCGCCGTAAAGACTCGGGAGCCTGAGCAGGACTGGCTCACGGGGGATCACGCCGCGACCGTGCTCGGCCTCGTCGCCGCGAGGCTCGGCAAGCGCTCGTTGTCGCAGCGCGAGTACCGCGTGGAGCGCGACCGGCTCGCCGCGGACGACCGCGCGCGGTGGGCTCACGGCCGCGCGCTGCGCCTGCCGACGGACGCGCAGCTCATCCAGGCCGCGGGGTCGTGGGACGACGCGCTGCGTCGCGCCGGGCTCCAAACCGTCGCGGAGCGCGGCCCGTATGAGCGCCCGAGGGCGCCCGCGCTCGTGGACCTGATCGAGTGGTTCCACGCCGAGCACGGGTTCCAGCCGTCCGCGCGCGACCTCAAGGCGTTCGCACGCGGCAACGGCGTCGCGTACCCGAGCGAACGCGCCCGCGCGTCCCTCCGCAAAGCGCGCGCCGAGTGGTTGGAGCGGCGGCGCGCCGCGGGCCTGCCCGAGCCCCGGCTCGTGAGGAAAGCGGGCGGGCGCGGGAACAAGGAGCCCGACTACTCCCGCAACGCCGCGGCGCCGCGGCCACCCGGCCTCGTGGGCGCGGCACGCAAGCACTCGTGGGACGAGGACGCCTGCGTCGACGCCGTCGCCCGCTACCTCGCGCAGCTCCGCCCCGGCGAGCGCTCCACGACGCGCGGCTACACCGACTGGAAGGCCACGCAACACGGCGCCGCGCCGGCGCTCCCCACGATCCAAGCCAACGGCGGGTGGGAAACCGTCAGACGCAAGTCCGGGGAGCGCACGACGGGCGCAGCCAGCACATGAGGACTGTTCGGGCGGCCAGAACAGGCATCCTCCGCTGATCGCAGCTCTGCAAAGATGCTGCCGTGGCCGAGTTGACGCTGCACAGCCGTCCGGTGCGAACCGTGTTCGACCTCCTGGGCGGCAAGGAGGACGACATTACGTACAGTCTCGGATGGGGCCTCGCCCAGAGCGAGGCATTCACCCGCGCGGTGCTCTCGGAGGCGTTCGGCGATTGCGAGCAGGGCGGCGTCACCGCGATCCGGCTCCAGGAGAGCGAGCGCGGCACGGGCCGCACGGACGTGGAGGTTGAGACGGAGCGTATGCACCTCATCGTGGAGGCGAAGCGCGGATGGAACCTGCCCCTGGAGTCCCAGCTCCAGCGGTACGCGCAACGCTTCAAGAAGCGCGACGGCAGGGACGGCCGGATCGTCGTCGTCGCGGAGTGCGAGCCCTACTACCCGCCGATCCGGCCGCTCCTGCAACCGATCGCTGGCGTGCCCGTCTCATACGTGCCGTGGAGGAGGGTCGCGGAGCTGGCGACGACCACGGCGACGGCGAGCCGCAGCCACGCGGAGAAAAGGCTCCTCGCCGAGCTAACCAGCTACTTGAAGGGGTTGATGACGATGCAGAACGTGACCTCCAACCTCGTGTACGTCGTGGCGCTCGGCCAAGACCCGCTGGACTGGTCAAGCATCACATTCAAGGACACCGTGGTCGAGCGCGGCTACTACTACCACCCCGTCGGGAAACGCTGGCCGCGTACTCCCCCGAACTACATCGGCTTCCGCTTCGACGGGCGCCTCCAACAGATACGACACGTGGACCACTACGAGGTCATCACCCGACCCCACGACCGCATACCCGAGATAATCCCCGAGGCCGACTGGAGCGACGAACCACACTTCCTGTACACCCTCGGCCCCGTGATCCAGCCGCCGCGCCCCGTGCGCACCGGCAACGTCTACCGCAACCAGCGCGTGTGGTGCGCGCTGGACCTGCTGCTCACGTGCGAGACGATCCGGGAAGCGCGCGACGGGACGCAGGAGCGGCTAGCGGCCGCGGGCCACGGCACCGACGCCTCGGACTCGGAACCAAGCGGCGTTGCTGCGAGCTGAGATGCGTAGGTTTGAGCAGCTTTCGAGCGTGTACATTAGGCGCCGGGCACGTGTACAAACCCGTGCAGAGAGAACCCGAATCCCGCTCCACGACGAAATCGGAATCTGTCCCTCTCAAACGGTTCCCGCCGGCAACTTCGCAAACTGCGGTTGCGCTCCCCAGCTCAGGCAAGCTGACCGAGCACGTTCCAGCCACCTGGGAGCCGCTCGGCCCCGGCACACTGCCGGCAACCGGGCAGTCGGCGTTCTCGATTGCCTTCCAGGAGAACGGCACCGCAGGAGGTCATGTAGAAGTAAGTCTCACCTACCCGCTGCTCTCAGACCAATCCGCACCGTTCAAGTGCACCGGCAAGGTGTCGTTTACGGCCAAGCTGGCGTAGGGGTTGCCGCTGGAGGTCTCGACTGCTCGTGCCGGTCCCGGCGGCGGCGTCGACCCCTGGGTAGCGGACCGCTTGACAGCCGCTAGTTGATCGATATATGCTGTCCGTATGAGCAAGCGTGCCATGCAGGAGGCGACGTTCCTCGTCCTGACCGCCTTGGCTGGGGGCAGCCAGCACGGTTATGGGATCATCACCGACGTAGAGCGGATCTCTGACGGCCGTGTGCGACTGCGCGCCGGCACCCTGTACACCGCGCTCGAGCGCCTTGCTGCGGACGGGCTGATCGGTGTGGACCGTGAGGAGATCGTGGACAACCGCCTGCGTCGCTACTACCGGCTCACGCCCACCGGCGAGGAGCGACTGGCCGAGGAGGCGCTGCATTTGCGCTCCAACGCCCATGCGGCGATCGAGCGCCTGGCTCGGATTGGCGGGGTGGCGACAGCGTGACCGACTCAGCCGATCTGGAGCGCCACTACCGACGGCTGCTGGTGTTCTACCCCAAGGCGTTCCGCGAACAACACGAGCAGGAGGTCCTCGCAGTGCTGATGGCTGGCGCCGCCGACGGCCAGCGGCGACCCCGCGCCTCCGATTGCGCCGATCTGCTCGGCAACGCGATCCTCGCGCACCTGCACCAGATGAAACTTCACCCCTCATGGGATTACAGGCAGGTGGTGCGCAAAAGCCTGGCGATCGAAGCGCGGCATCCGCGCCGCTCGATCATCGTGCGCGTAGCCGTCGGTGTGTGGCTGCTGGCCCTCACCGCCTTCGTGTACACCGCCGGGCCTGGCGGCTGGTGGGGAGCGCTGCTGGTCCCCGCGGCAGCACTGCACTTCTACCTCGCCTACCGCCTCAGGCACACCCTCGGACGCTAGCGAACGCACCTCGCGCCAACGGCGCCCCGCCGGCAAGCGGCCGGTCGAGCGTCGCGTCGGCAGATCCAGCGCCCACCCGCCCGACCCGCGCGCGCCGCCCGATCCGGCGCAGCCGCCCGACCCGCGCGCGCCGCACGGGTAGCGTTTGCTCACCTTGCACGCGCGCACCTCAGCCGCCCACCGGCGGGCACTGGCGCCCGCGCCCGCCGCGACGCGCACGCACCTGCTGCCCGTGCACCGCCGCGCACGCCCGCGCGGCGGGCGGGGCCCCACGCGCGCGCTACTCGTGCTGCTCGCCGGCGCGATCGCGCTGCGCGTGTGGCTGATGCTCGACTACGGCCCGGCGTTCGTGGGCTTCGGCGACTCGCACGAGTACGTCACCGCGGCCACGCTCGGGATCTTTCACGACGTGCAGAAACCTGCCGGCTACCCCCTGTTCCTGGTGCTCGCGCACGCGCTCAGCAGCAGCCTCACGTTCACGATCGCGCTCCAGCACACGCTCGGGCTCGCCACCGGCGTGCTGCTGTACGCGGCCGTGCGACGCACCGGAGCGCCCGCCTGGCTGGGGCTGGCGCCCGCGGCGGTCGTGTTCTTCGCCAGCATCGGCGTGCTGCTCGAGCACTCGCTGCTCGCCGACCCCCTGTTCACCTTCCTACAGACGCTGTCCGTGTACGCGGCCGTGCGCGCGCTCGGCGCCCGCACGCTGCGCTGGGCGCTGCTGGCGGGGCTCGCGGCGGGCGCGGCCTTCTGGGTGAAGACCGTCGGGCTGTCCGAGGTCCCGGTGATCGCCGGCACGCTCGCGCTCGCCGGCGGCGCTCGCCTGCAGCGCAGGCTGGTGCTGGCGGGCGTGGCGGGCACGAGCGCACTCGCGCTGGTGCTCGGCTACGTGCTCGTGCAGGGCCTGGCGAGCGGCTACTGGGGCTATGAGCGCCAGGACGCGTGGAACCTGTACGGGCGCGTGGCCACGTTCGTGAACTGCACGCGCTTCACCCCGCCGGCCGGCACGCGCTTTTTGTGCCCCACCCAGCCGCAGTCGGCGCGCGGCTCGGAGAGCTACTACCAGTACGCGTCCTCCGCGCCCGCCGTGCGCCGCTTCGGCGGCCCCGCCCACGCGCCCGCGTCCGCGAACGCCACCATCGAGCGCTTCAACGTCGCCGCCATCGAGCACCAGCCGCTGGCCTACCTCGGCGCGATCGCCCGCAGCCTCAGCTTCTACGTCACGCCGCGCAGCGGCGAAGGCTACACGCCGCAGTCCCTGCGCGAAGCGCTCGTGGAAGCCAAAGGCACGCACTCCATCCAGCCGTCGCTGTCCGCCTACTACCCCCACGCGCACGGCTACACCGGCTCCGCCGGCGCGCTCGCGCCGCTGGACTACTACGAGCGCCACACGCGCATCCAGGGGGCGCTGCTGATCGCGATGCTGATCGCGGCGCTCGCCGGCGCGCCGCTGCTCAGCGGACGCCCGCGCGCGGCGTGCGTGCTGTTCCTGATGACCGCCGTGTGCTCGGTCGTGCTCGCGGCCGCCGGCAACAGCTACGACGCGCGCTACGGCTACCCCGCCTTCGGGCCGCTCGCCGCGGCCGCCGCGCTCGGCGCGTGGGCGATCGCCGTGCGCTTCAGCCAAGCCCGCGCGCGTCTGCGAGATGACCGTCAGGATTCTGACCTTCCTGCCCGTCGGCGCTTGCGTGCCGGCGAGCGGCCGTGAGATGGTCCTTACAGTCTCACGCCAGTGGGACCTTGCACTAGGGAGGTAGTGGGGCGGACCACCGGCCGCGTCTTTTGATGCGGCCGGTGGTCAAACCCCCTCTTCCGCCGGTGCGGCCGGTGCGCCGAGCGCGTCGGTCAGCGTCGCAGACACCTGTACCAGCTCGAGCAGCTCGCCCGGAGGCTGTCCCCTCAGCAGCCAGCCGTCCTCGCGCGCCTGCACCAACTCCTGCCGGGCGAGCTCGGACAGCGCGCTGGTGACGGTCGGGCGGCGCGCGGCGGCGAGGTCGGCGAGCACGTTGTGCGTCAGGCGCAGCGGCAGGTTCACACCGTCCGCGCGCACCCTGCCCCAGCGTGCGGCCAGGTGCCACAGCAGCATGTGCAGGCGCACATCCACGCGCGCCTGGTGGACGATCGCCATGTTCACCGCCAGGTTGCGCGAGCGCGCCATCGCGCGCCCCACCAGGCAGCCGATCGCCTGTGGGTAGCGCCCCACCCGCTGCGCGAAACGCCCGTCCAGCACCGCCAGGCGCGCCGGCTCCACCACCTGCCAGCCGGTGGTCACCGCCAACGTCGGCCCCTCGTCCTCGCCCTGCCACGGCCGCAGCAGATCGCCGGCCCCCAGCAGCTCGGCGCCGAAGCGCCCGTCCACGCCCACGCGCCGGATCAAAAGGCCGCGCAGCACGAGCAGCCCCACGCCCTCGCCCGCCAGCGCCGCCTGCGGGGCACGCCAGCGTCCGGCGGGGACCGCGAGCGCTCTCGCCAGGCACTCCGCGCTCGCCTGCTGGCGCTGATCGCGCGGGATCGCTTCCGCGAGCTCCGCGTCCTCCTCGAGCACGCGACACACCTCCGAGACATCTTGGCCCGCCGCCGTCACGCTTTCAATCTCGCAGATCGACGGCCTCACGTCCGTTTATCGTCCTCAGATCGAAGTGGTGTCCCCGCATGGAAACGGCGTCCCGGATCGAGCCGTGAGCGAGCTGGCGTGAAGATCGACCCGCGTGCCCCGGTGATCGTCGGCGTCGGTCAGGCGCTTCAGCGCGCGAGCGCCGGCGGGGAGCCGCGCGAGCCGGTCGCGTTGATGCTCGACGCGCTGCGCCGGGCCGGCGAGGACAGCGCGACCGGCGAGCGGCTGCTGCGCGGCGCCGACTCGGTGCGCTGCGTGCCGGCGCTCAGCTGGCACTACCGCGACGCCGCCGCGCTGCTCGCCGAGGGTCTCGGCGCGCACCCGCGCGAGACGGTGCAGAGCGCGGCGGTCGGCGGCGACGGCCCGCAGGTGCTGCTCAACGACACCGCCCGCGCAATCGCAGCGGGCGAGCTGGACGTCGCGCTGCTGGGCGGCGGCGAGGCCGTCGCCAGCGTGCGCGGCGCCCAGCGCGACGGTCGCGTGCTGGCGTGGACAATCCAGGACGAGCGCGTGCGCCCCACACGGACGCTCGGGCGGGAGCGCGCCGGCGTCGACGCGGCCGAGGCCGCCGTCGGGCTGGCGCCGCCGGTGTGCATGTACGCGCTGATCGAGACCGCCGTGCGCGGCGCGCGCGCCACGCGCGCCGATGCGCATCTCGCGTCGATCGCCGGGCTGTGGTCGCGCTTCTCGGAGGTTGGCGCGCGCAACCCCCACGCGTGGCTGGCGCGCGCGTACACGCCCGCGCAGATCGCCACGCCCACCAGCACCAACCGCCTGGTGTGCGCGCCCTACACCAAGCTGCTGAGCGCCAACATCCAGGTGGACATGGCGGCCGGCGTGATCCTCGCGAGCGCCGAGGCCGCGCAGCGCGCGGGGGTGCCGCGCGAGCGCTGGGTGTTCGTGCACGCCGGCGCGCACGCGCAGGATGAGTGGCACGTCAGCGAGCGCCGCCGGCTCGACGCCTCCCCCGCGATCCACGCGGTCGGCCGCGCAGTCTGCCAGCACGCGGGCGTCGCGCTCGACGAGCTCGCCCACATCGACCTCTACTCCTGCTTCCCCGCCGCCGTGCAGATCGCCGCCCGCGAGCTCGGCCTGGCGCTCGACGATCCAGCGCGCCCGCTGACCGTCACCGGCGGTCTCACGTTCGCCGGTGGGCCGGGCAACAACTACTCGATGCACGCCATCGCCACGCTCGTCGAACGCCTGCGCGAGCAGCCCGACGCCTACGGTCTGGCAACCGCGCTCGGCTGGTACGTGACAAAGCACGCCGCCGGCATCTACTCCGCGCGCCCACCGCGCCAGCCCTTCGCGAGCCTCGCGCCCCGCCCGGCACGCCCACCGGCCCGCCGGGCCAGCGCCAACTACGCGGGCGGGGCGAGGATCGAGGCGTACACCGTCTCCTACCAGCGTGACGCCACGCCCGAGGCCGCCATCATCGCCGCCCTCACTTGCAACGACGAGCGAGCACTAATCCGTTCGACTGCCCAGGAGGTGATCGCGCAGATGTTGGCTGAGGACCCGCTCGGCGAGCCGCTCGAGATCGCCGCCGACCAGCGCATCGACATCGGACGCGCGGCGCCAGCGCACTGACACAGCCACCCGCCGCTGGCTAGCGTTCGAGGCGCTTTTCCAGCAGCGCATCGGCGCGCACCATCAGTGCGCCCAGGCTCACGTGCAGCCCCGCGCACAGCTTCACGAGCGTCGTGTACGTGGGGTTGCCCTGTCCGCGGATGTAGCTGCCGACCTGCTTGACGCTCAACCCGGCCTCTTCGGCGACCGACTCGTGGGTCATGTGCGGGTCTTCTGCAATCACCAGCTCGATCGCCTGACCCAGCGCCGCGTGGCGCGGGCTGCGCGGCTTGGAGGTGCGGGGGCGCGGCATGGCCGGCAGCCTTACGCATCGGTGTGGGAAGGGGTTAGGCCATATACGGAGAAATGGGGTTGCAGACAGTTGTCGTCTGCCCAATTTGGGAGATTTTCATCGATGTCAGCGAGCGATCCCACAGAGCAGCACCTAATCCTCCTCGGGCAGGCGATCCGGCACACGCGCGAGGAGCGCGGCGTGAGCGTCGACGCGCTCGCCCTGGCCAGTGGCCTGCACCGCCGGCGCCTGCAGGCGCTTGAAGCCGGACACCTGGACCCTACCTACGACCAGCTGCTGGCACTCGCCGACGCCCTCGGCGTGCAGCCCTCGGCGCTCGTGCTGCGCGCAGAGGCGCTCAGCGCGTCCCCCGAGCCGTGAGCGCCACGGCGGCCAGCGCGCGGCGCAGCGAGGAAACGCTCTGCGGCCCGTGCAGCACCGCGCGGATGCGCCCGCGCGCGTCCAGCACGAACGTGTCCGGCAGGCCCACCCCCAGGCCGTAGTCGTTGCCCACCGCCCCTTCCGCGTCGCGCAGGATCGGAAACGTCCAGTGGTAGCGGCGGATGAACGCGCGCGCAGCGCCGGTCTCGGGGTCGCTCCAGTCCACGCCCACCATCCGCCCGCGCCCTTCGCCGCTGCGGTAGAAGCGCTCGAGCGCGGGCGCCTCTTGCGCGCAGGAGGTGCACCAGCTCGCCCAGAACACCACCAGCGCCGGCCCTCCGTGCGCGGCGGCGAGCAGGCCCGCGAGCGTGATCGGCGGGCCGCTGAGGCTTTCGCGCGGCAGCGCCGGCGCCGCACGGTCGGCGCTCTTGCCTGAGGAGCTCAGGCCGAGCGCCAGCGCGGCGAGCGCCGCCGCGGCCAGCAGCCCGGCCGCCAGCATCCGCATCGGCCGCGCGCGCATCGGCCAGCCTCAGCGCGCGCCCGGCGGCGGAACGTCGTGGACGCTTTCCGCGGGCCTGAGCTCAGGCGCGTACACGGTCGGGCGCTTGCCGGTTTCGCGCTGTTCGTGCGTGCGCATCCAGCCAGCGAAGTTAGCATCGCCGCCGCGCGCCGCGCCGAGGTGCGACGCAGCGCAGGAGGCCGCGCGTCGGCAAGCGCGCTTGCAGACCTTCCCCTGCGATGCATCTTGCAGCGAAATCTGTTAGGTTGCCCGCCGTTCGTGCCGAGTCTTCTGCCCCCCAGGGGGTCGAAGAGCGGGGGACCCACTGCAGCCGTGAGGCTGCTGGGGCGAATCGCCACACAGTGTGGCGTAGCGTAGACGTCGTACGCGAGCCCGTCAGCTAACCCCGTAGGCGCCATGCAAAGGAATCAGAAAGGACGCCTCGGATGCAGGGATCACCGCGTGATCTTGCCGTTGTGGACCACTGGAGCGCCTCGCTTGAGCGCTCGCGCGCCCGCCGTGCGCGCGCGAGCAGCGGCAGGGCACGTCGCAGCGTCCACCCCACCTCCGCGCTCGCCGCGCTGCTCGACGTCCGCGACGGCGTGCGCCAGGTGCGCGATCTGGCCGACGAGGAGCCCTGGGAGCTGTCGCTGGGACGCTCGCGCGCACGCCGGCGCGCACGCAACCTGCACTTCGTCCCCGCCAGCTCGCGCGCCAAGCGCGTGTCGCTGGGCGCGCTCGCCGCGCTCACGGTGGGTCCGGCGGTGGGCCTGGCAAGCGGGCACTCGGGCCACGGCAGCCCCGCCGCCACCGGCCCTGAACCGGCGACCACCACCGAACACGTGATCACGCTCAGCGCGGGCAGCGAAGGCCGCCAGGTGAAGCTGCTGCAGCGCGCGCTGGGGATCAAAGCCGACGGCATCTACGGGCCGGAAACGGAAGCGGCCGTGCGCAGCTTCCAGGCCAGCAGAGGCCTCACCGTGGACGGCGTCTTCGGGCCGCTCACCAACAAAGCGCTGCGCAGCGCGCTGGCGAACAACGCGTTGATGAGCGACTTCAAGGCGCCGATCCCCGGCGCTGGCACGACGCCGGCAGGCACCGCCGCGCCGGCGACGCTGGAAGCGCTCGCCGGCGAGCAGGCGACGAGTTCCACGACGCAGCCGGCGAGCTCCTCGGGCGAAGGCGACGGCGGCACCTCGGCTACGGGCGCCGCGGTCGTCGAGAACGTCGCCACCAGCGAAAGCGCCTCCGGCGGCACCGGGGCGCCCCAGCCGGCGACCGCCAGCAGCGCAGGCGCGTCCGGCGGCGAAAGCACGGCCACTGGCGCGACTGCGGCGGGCGGCGCAAGCACCTCCGGCGGCGCAGGCGCGGCGGGCGGCGAAAGCGCGGCCGGCGGCGAAGAAGACGGCGCGCCCTCACCGGAAGCCGTGGGCGAGCTGCAGGCGGCGCTGCACCTGCCTGTGAACGGCGAATTCGACCCCGAAACGGAGGCGGCTGTGCGCCGCCTGCAGGTCCGCAACGGCCTCACCCCCGACGGCGTCGTGGGCCCCGCCACGTGGAACGTGATCGGCGTGCAGGACAAAGAAACGCTCACCCCCCCGCCGTCCACGAGCGCCGACGGGGAAACCGCCATCGCAGCCGCCAACGAGACGCTCGCGATCGAGCAGCTGCAGGCGGCGCTGCACCTCCAGGTGGACGGCGATTTCGGCCCTGAAACGGAGGCGGCGGTGCGCCGCCTGCAGGCCCGCAACGGCCTCACGGTGGACGGCATCGTGGGACCGCAGACGTGGCACGCGATCGGCGTGGAAAGCCAGGAAACGCTCACCCCCCCGCCGTCGGCCCTGCCGGCGCCGGCCCCCCAACAGGAACCGGCGCAGGCTCCCCAGCAGGAACCGGCGCAGGCCACCAACGCGACGGGGCTGACGCCCGGCAGCGGCGGCACGCCGAACCCGGTGCAGACGGCGCCGGTCAGCCCGGCGAGCGCGGTGGAGTGGCTGCAGGCCGCGCTGCACCTGCCGGTGGACGGCGAATTCGGGCCGGAAACGGAGGCGGCTGTGCGCCGCCTGCAGGCGCGCCACGGCATCGCGGTCGACGGGGTCGTGGGCCCGCAGACGTGGGCGCTGATCGGCGTGCAGGACGCCCCCACGCTGACGCCGCCGGCTTCGGCGCTTCTCAGCAGCACCCCGATCGGCGCGCCGGGCGCGGTCACCAGCACCGGCGGCGCGGGTGGCGAAGGCGAAGCGGAAGCGATCGTCGCGCGGGTGATCGCGGCGGCCGACGAAATCGCGACGCGCCCGTACGTGTACGGCGGCGGGCACGGCTCGTTCGAGTCCTACGGCTACGACTGCTCGGGCTCGGTCTCCTACGCGCTGCACGGCGGCGGCCTGCTGGCCTCGCCGGAGGACTCCGGCGAACTGGAGTCCTACGGCGAAGCGGGCCCCGGCCGCTACATCACGATCTACGCGAACGCGGAACACGCGTACATGGTGATCGACGGCAAACGCTTCGACACGGTCGCGCTCGCGGAAGACGGCTCGCGCTGGTCTGACTCCCCGGGCGACGACGGCGGCGCATTCGTCGAGCGCCACCCCGACGGCCTGTAGGCAACCTCCGGCCGGCGAACCGGCCGGCCGAGAGTCTCATCCCAGGCGCGGCCTAACGTCAGCTCCTCGTTACGTCAATTAAGACGATTAAGAGGAGGAGACGCGCGATGTTCGCGCGGGCGCACACGTTCACGATTGAGGGGCTGCACACACGGCATGTGACGGTGGAGGTGGATGTGCGCCCTGGCCTGCCCGGCTTTGCGATCGTCGGTCTGGCGGACGCGGCCGTGCGCGAGGCGCGTGAGCGCATCCACGCGGCGATCCGCAACTGTGGCTATCAGTTTCCGGCCCAGCGCATCACCGCCAACCTGGCGCCCGGCGACGTGCGCAAGGCTGGCGCGAGCTTGGATCTCGCGCTCGCGTGCGCGCTGTTGGCAGCCAGCGGGCAGCTGGCGGACGCGCAGCTGGAGAGCGTGGCGCTGTTCGGCGAGCTGGCGCTGGACGGCAGCGTGCGCGCCTGCCACGGCGCGCTGGCGGTGGCGCAGGCGGCGCACCGCGCGGGCATGCGCAAGCTGGCGCTCGCCGGCCAGGACGCGCGCGAGGCGCTGCTGATCGACGGCCTGCAGGTCGCCGCCGTGGCGTGCCTGCCGAGCGCCGTGCGCGTGCTCACCGGCGGCGCCGGCGACCGGCTGCCCGCGCCGCCGTCCACGCACGCCGGGGGCGACGCGCGCGAGCGGACCGACACGCCGGGCCTCGACCTACGCGACGTGCGCGGCCAGCACCACGCGGTGCGCACGCTGGTGATCGCCGCGGCGGGCGCCCACAACGCGCTGTTCAGCGGCCCGCCGGGCACCGGCAAGACGATGCTCGCCCAGCGACTGCCGTCGATCCTGCCGGCGCTCAGCGCCGCGGAGGCGATCGAGGTGACGCGCATCCACAGCCTGCTGGGCACGCGCGTGCACGCGCTGGCGAGCACGCGCCCGTTCCGCGCGCCCCACCACTCGATCACCGCCGCCGGCCTGGTGGGCGGCGCGAGCGCGCGCAGCGTCGGCGAGGTGGTGCTGGCGCACAACGGCGTGCTGTTCTTGGACGAGCTCTCGGAGTTCGCGCGCGCGAGCCTCGACGCGCTGCGCCAGCCTTTGGAGGAGGGGCGCGTGGCGATCGCCAGGGCGCGCCACTCGGCGGTGTACCCCGCGCGCTTCATGCTGATCGCCGCCACCAACCCGTGCCCGTGCGGCTACGCGGGCGACGGCGAGCGCTGCGGCTGTAGCGAAGGCGACATGGCCCGCCACCGCCGCCGCCTGAACGGGCCGCTGCTCGACCGCATCGACCTGCTGGCGGCGCTGTCGCGGGAGGGCGAGGGCGAGGAGCGCGAGACGCCGCTGACGAGCTCGCAGGCGGCACGCACGGAAGTGGCGCAGGCGCGCGAGCGCCAGGCATGGCGCCTGCGCGAGGAGGGCGTGACGGTGAACGCGCACATGGACGCGCGGATGCTCGCGCGCTACGTGCGCCTGGACGCGCGCGGGCAGGAGCTGCTGCGCGCGGGGCGCCAGCGGGGTCTGTTGAGCGCGCGCGGCGAGCATCGCGTGCTGCGCGTCGCGCGCACGATCGCCGATCTGCACGCCAGCGAGCGCGTGCGCGCAAGCGACGTCGGCGCGGCGCTCGCGCTGCGCACGGACGCCGCCCTGGCCGGCAATCGCGCGGCATGAGCGCCCCTGAGCGCCCCTCCCGCGGCACGAGCGCAGGCGAGCACGCCTTGCGCGCCACAAGCGCAGGCGAGCGCCCGTCGCGCGGCTCGCAAGCGTGCCCGGCGTGCATGCGTCGCAGCTGGCTGCTGGGCGCGTTGAGCGGGCCGCTGGACTACTGCGCGCGCGATCGCGCGCGCCTGCTGGAGGTGCTGGCGTTGAGCGACGACGAGCTGCTGCAAGCGCTGGCGGGACGACGCGCGCGGGAGCTGCGAGACAGCTACGCCCGCTTCCCCCACCGGGGACGGCGCGACGCGGGCGAGCCCGAGTGTGCGACGAGCGTGCAACGGATCTGCCGCCACTGCCCTGGCTACCCTTCGACGCTGGCCGCGCCGTCGGCCCCTGCGATGCTCGAGGTCGCGGGAGGCTGCGAGCGCCTGCTCGCGCTCACCGGCGCGCCGGTGGTCGCGCTGCTGGGCGCAACGGCGGCCAGCGACTACGGCCGGGCGGTCGCCGCCAGCCTCGCCCGTGGGCTGGGCGCGAGCGGCGTGACGGTGGTTGCGAGCCTCGCTGACGGGATCGCCCTGGCGGCGCACGCGGGCGCGCTGGAAGTGGACGCGCCCAGCATCGCGGTGCTGGGAGGCGGCCTGGGCGTGGCGTGCCCGGCGCGCATGCGCGCGCTGTACGCCCGCGTCACGCAGCGCGGCTGCGGCGTGTCGGAGCTGCCGTGCGACTGCGCGGGGCGGCTCTGGGGGCAGATCGCGAGCGAGCGCATCGTGGCGCAGCTGGCCGCCGTGAGCGTGGTGGTGGAGGCGAAGGACACGCCCGCGCAGCTCACGGGCGCGCACGTGGCGCAGGCGCTCGGCCGCGTGGTCGCGGCGGTCCCCGGTCGCGTCAGCTCGCCACTGTCGCGCGGCACGCACGCGCTGTTGCTGGAGGGCGCGCAGCTCGTGCGCGGAGCGCAGGACGTGCTGGAGCTGCTCGGTCCGCTGGCGCCCTCCCATCTGTCACCCGCGCCCGCCCAGCCATCGCCCGATCCGGCGCAGCCGCCGCCCGATCCGGCGCAGCCGCTGCGCGGCCTGCGCGCGGGCCTGCGCGCGACGCTGGAACGCGTGGGCGCGGGGTGCGACACGCCCGCGCGGCTGACACGCGCGGGCGAGGACCCGTGTGCGGTGCTCTTGGCGCTCAGCGAGCTGGAGTTGATGGGGCTGCTGACGCGGGGCGACGGCGGGCGATATGTGCCCACGGAGCCCTGAATACCTGAGAACCAGTTGTTTATTAGATGAAGTCATTCTCAAGAACGCGGCTCAAATCGCCGAGCCAAGGGCTTGAGATGACGGATCAGCTCAGGAGCGGGGATGTGGTGAGAGACACGGCGGAAGACCGGACGGCAACCGGTGGCAGACAGCCTGACCCGAACGTTCGCCGCCTCGGCGAGGCGCTGCTGACCCGTGTGGAGGATGTGCTCGCCCGCACGATCGCGCGCACGAGCGAGCACACGCGCGTGACGCTCGACGCGCAGGTGCTCGACAGCTTCGAGCGCATCGGGCGCAGCTCCACGGCGGCGGTCGCGAAGTGGCTGGCCGGCGGCAACCCCCAGGAGGGCCGCGAAACGGGACGCGAAGCGTGGCACACCTACGGCCAGCTGGCGGCGCAGAGCGCGGCGCCGCTGAACGAGGTCACCAAGCGCTGCCTGCGCTGGCGCGACTCGGTCGCCGACGTGCTGCGCGAGGTCGCCAGCGAGCAGCACGTCCCCGCGGACGCGCTCGCGCGGGCGCTGTCGATGCTGCAGCTGACGCTCGACGTGACGCTGGTGCGCATGTGCGAGGCCTTCGAGCAGGAGCGTGCGCGCATCGCGCAGGAGCTCGCGCGCCGCGAGGACGAGCTCGCGTTCATGGCCACCCACGACCAGCTCACCGGCCTGCCGAACCGCACGCTGATCCTCGACCGCGGCGAGCAGATGCTCGGCCGCGCGCGCCGTCAGCGCACGCCGATCGCGGCGCTGCTGCTCGACCTCGACAACTTCACCGCGATCAACGACACGCTCGGGCACGCGGTGGGCGACGAGCTGCTGCGCGCGATCGCCGCGCGCCTGGACGGCGTGGTGCGCGACGTGGATGCGCTGGGTCGCATCGGCGGCGATGAGTTCGTGCTGCTGGCGGAAGAGTTCTCGGACACCACCGACGTCGAGCTGATCGCCGAGCGCCTGCGCGAAGCGCTGAAGGCGCCGTTCACGCTGGCGGGCGGCGAGCACACGGGCCTGGCGGTGACCGCGAGCATCGGCGTGGCTGCGGGCGAGCGCGCGACGGTGGAGGAGTTCCTGCGCGACGCGGACATCGCCATGCACCGCGCCAAGCGCGACGGCAAGAACCGGCACGTGGTGTTCGAGTCGGGCATGCACGACGTGGTGCAGTCGCGCATGGAACTGGAGATGGACCTGCGGCGCGCGCTCGCCAACTCGGAGTTCTTCCTGCTCTACCAGCCCACGTTCGACCTGCGCGGCATGGTGCCCACGGGGGTCGAGGCGCTGATCCGCTGGAAGAGCGCCGTCCGCGGGATCGTGCAGCCGGTCGATTTCATCCCGCTGCTCGAGGAGACCGGCCTGATCGTGGAGGTCGGCCGCTGGGTGCTCGATGAGGCCTGCCGACAGGGGGCCAGCTGGCACGAGCGCGGGCGCCCGGTGGGCGTCGCCGTGAACGTGTCCGCGCGCCAGCTGGAGACCGACCAGTTCGTCGGCGACGTGCGCGAGGCGCTCGCCCACAGCGGCCTGCAGGCGCACGCGCTCACGCTGGAGATCACCGAGACGGCGCTGATGCGCAACCCCGAGCAGACGGCCCGGCGCCTGCGCGCGATCAAGGAGCTGGGCGTGCGCCTCGCGATCGACGACTTCGGCACCGGCTACTCCTCGTTCGCCCACCTGCAGCGCTTCCCCGTTGACTCGCTGAAGATCGACCGCTCGTTCATCTCCCAGCTGAGCGAGAACCCGGAAGGCGAGACGCTGCTGCGCACGCTCGTGCAGCTCGGCAAGGCGCTGTCCATCGAGACGCTCGCCGAGGGCATCGAGCTTCCCGGCCAGCTGTCGCTGCTACAGGAAGAGAACTGCGACAGCGGCCAGGGCTACCTGTTCGCGCGCCCGTTGGAGGTCGCCGACGCGGAAGCGTTCCTGCGCGACTGGTGCCCAGGCGGGCCGGACGGCGTCGGCGCGAGCGGCCCCACGGGCGATCGCGCCTCCGCGCGCGCGTAGCGCGCCGGCCGACGGAACGTGTGACCCGCGGCAAGCGCGCGATCGCGCCCTGCGTGCGCGTCGCGTGCTAGCTCGCAGCGGGGACGGCGTGGCGCAGACGGGCGCTGTTCCACACCACGAAGCTCGACGACAACGCCATCGCGCCGGCGGCGATCAGCGGGTCAAGCAGACCGGCGGCGGCCAGCGGTATCGCCACCACGTTGTACGCGAACGCCCACGCGAGGTTGCCGCGGACCGTCCGCAGCGTCTTGCGCGCCAGCGCGATCGCGCCGGCCGCCACGCCCAGGTCGTCGCGCATGATGATCAGATCGGCGGCGTTGATCGCCACGTCCGTGCCCGAGCCGACCGCCAAGCCCAGGTCGGCGGCAGCCAGCGCGGGCGCGTCGTTGACGCCGTCGCCCACCATCGCCACCCGCCGGCCCTCACGCTGCAGGCGCCGGACGATCGACACCTTCTCCGCCGGCAGCGCCCCGGCGATCACCTCCTCGATGCCCACCGACGCGGCCACCGCTTTGGCTGTCGTCTCGTTGTCGCCGGTCAACAGGATGCAGCGCAGCCCCAGCGCGTGCAGGCGCTCGACGGCGCCCGCGGCCGACGGGCGGATCGCGTCGGCGAGCGCGAGCGCCCCGATGAGCACGCCGTCGCGGCGCACCCCCACGACCGTGCGCCCCTGCTGCTCCCACGCGTATGCGCGCGCGGCCAGCGACGGCTCGAGCTCCCGCAGCTCGGCGCCGGCGCCCGCGGCGCCCAGCGCAGCGTCCTCGACGAGCCCTGCACCCGCGCCGGGCAGCGCGACGCCGAGCCGCCCGATCTGCACCGTGTGCCCCTCCACCACCCCCTGCGCGCCGACGCCGGCGAGCGCGAGGAACGACTCGACCTCGGGCAGCCGCCCATACCAGTGTTCGGCCTCGGCGGCGATCGCGCGGCCGATGGGGTGCTCGGAGGCGCGCTCGACTGCGCCCGCCAGGCGCAGCAGCGTGCGCTGCTCGACGCCGGCGGCGGTCTCGAAGTCGGCGAGCGTCATCGCGCCGGCGGTCAGCGTGCCGGTCTTGTCCAGCACGACCGTGTCCACCTCGCGCGAGGCCTCCAGCGCGCGGTAGCCCTTGAAGAAGATGCCCAGCCTGGTGCCCGACCACGTGGCCACCACCAGCGCCGCCGGCGTGGCGAGCCCCAGCGCGCACGGGCAGGCGATGATCAGCACCGACAGCGCCGCGCTGAATGCCACGCCGCTGGCGCTGCCGGTGAGCAGCCACACCAGCAGCGTGCCGAGCGCGAGCACGAGCACGACGGGGACGAACACACCGCTGACGCGGTCGGCCAGCCGCTGCACGCCCGCCTTCTCGTTCTGCGCGTCCTCCACCAGACGCATCATCTGACCGAGCTGCGTGTCCGCGCCCACCCTGCTCGCCTGCACGACCAGGCGCCCGGACAGCGCGACCGTGCCGCCCAGCACCGCGTCGCCGACGCCCACGTCCACGGGCTCCGGCTCGCCGGTCATCACGCTGCGGTCGAGCGCCGAGCGGCCGGCGAGCACCTCCCCGTCGGCCGCCACCGTCTCCCCTGGGCGCACCACGAAACGCTGGCCCACCGTCAGCTCGCCGACCGCCACGAGCCGCTCGTGGCCGTCGGCGTCGAGCACGCACGCCTCGCGCGCGCCGATCGCTGCCAGCGCGCGCAACGCGTTGCCGCTGCGCCGCCGCGACCACGCCTCGAAGTAGCGCCCGGCGAGCAGGAAGGTGGTCACGCCGGCGGGGACGTCGAGGTAGATGCCGCCGCCGGAGGACTGCGCGAGACCTGACAGCGTCGCGCCGTGGCTGCCCGCGTACAGCCAGAAGATCGAGTACAGCGACCAGCCGGTGGACGCGACGATGCCGAGCGACACCAGCGTGTCCATGCTCATCGCGCCGTGACGCGCGCCGCGCACGGCCGCCACGTAGAACGGCCACGCCGCCCACGTGACCACCGGCGCGGCCAGCGCGACCATCAGCCACTGCCAGCCGGGGAACCGCAGCGCCGGGTAGATGGAGAAGAAGATCGAGGTGTCGCACAGCGGCATGAACAGCGTCGCCGCGACCAGCAGCCGCCGGCGCAGCGAGCGCACGCGCGCCTCGAGCTCTTGCGCACCGGCGTCCAGCTGCGCGCCGTGCTCGAGCGCCGTGGCGCTGTACCCGGCGGCGGCCACCTCGTCGAGCAGCGCCTTCAGCGGCACGTCGCCGGCGAGCGCCACGGTCGCGCGCTCGGTGGCGTAGTTCACGCGCGCGTCCACCCCCTCGATGCCGTTCAGCGCGCGCTCCACCCTGGCGGCGCACGCCCCGCAGCTCATCCCGTCGATCGCCAGCGAGACCGTCGCCTGCGCCGGCGTGCGGCCGGGCGTGTCGGGTGCGGCGGGTGCGGCGGCTCGCATCGACGCGGCTGGCATGTCACGCCAGGATACGCCACGCGCGCTGGGCGATCGCGGGCTATGCCCACGGAGGCGACCCCGCCGCCGATCGATGCCGACGCCCACGCCGGCCGCAGACAATGCCCGCGCCGATCGGAGCCGACGCCCGACGCTATATAGTTTCCGCCGTCCGCGCGGACGCCAGGCGCTCACAGCCTGGGCGGCCCGTGGGCGAACCCTGCGAAAGCGAACAAAGAGGTCTACTAGAGATGGCAAGCGCTCCCGGATGGGGCACTTGGAGCTTCGTGCCGCTGCTGTGGGTGGGCCTGGTGCTCGCCGGCGCGTGGTACGTGTCGATGCTGCGCCGCGTCAAGCGCGTCACCGGCAAGCCCGTCGGCCCCGGCCGCTGGGGGTTCTACTTCTCCGGGCTGGCGGTGATCCTGATCGCGCTCGGCTCGCCGCTGAACACGATCGCCGTGCACTGGCTGCTCTCCGCGCACATGCTCCAGCACACGCTGCTCTCGGACATCGCGCCGCCGCTGATCATCCTCGGCCTGCGCGCGCCGGTGCTGCCGCTGGGCATGCCCGCGCCGCTGCTCAAGCGCTTCGCCCCCCGCGGCTCGATCGGGCGCGTGTGGGGGTTCGTCACCAAACCGTGGATCGCGCTGCCCGTGTGGGCGGCGACGCTGATCGCGTGGTCGCTGCCGCCGGTGTTCGACTACACCACCCAGCATCAGCTGCTGCACAACTTCGAGCACTTCACCCTCTTCTACACCGGCTTTGCGCTGTGGTGGCTGATCATCACGCCGCTGCCCACCGAGCGCCGCGACCCCGGCTTCTCGCGCCTGGCCTACATCGGCTTCTCGCGCTGCGCCAGCGCGGTGATCTGCGTGCCGCTCGCGTTCCTCGGCCGCACGCTGTACCCGCTGTACGTGAGCTTCCCGCGCGGCTACAGCATGTCCGCGCTGACCGACCAGCGGATCGCCGGCGCGTCGGTGTGCCTGATCGAGTTCCTCGTGTTCGGCATCGCGATGGCGATCGTGTTCGTCGACGCGCTGAACCGCGAGGAGCGAGCGCAGGCGCTCGCCGAGATGGCGATCTCCTCGCGCTAGCGCGTCCACGCCGTCGGCGCTGCTGCTGGCGCACCTGACCCGCAGACGGCGGTGGCGTTCGTGCAGCGCCGGCCAGCCGCAGACGGCGGTGGCGTTCGTGCAGCCGTGGCGTCGCGCGGCGGGCTCGGCTATCCTGCTGAGCGTCAGATGGAGCCCTGACGTGGGGCTTGCTAGATGCTCTAGCCGCCCGCGCAAACCGCCCGCTTGGTCAAAGGGCTGATGGCTCCTTTCGCGAAAGACGACCTACTTCACGCGAAAGGAGCTTGCGAGCGTCGTGCCGACCCTTCCCAACTGGGCCGTCCAGGTACTTCAGGTCGTCACGATCTTGGCGCTCGCGCCACTGGTCAGCGGCCTGATCGCGCGGGCTGAGGCGATCATCCAGCAGCGACGTGGGCCGCGCATCCTGCAGCCCTACTTCGACATCTTCAAGCTGCTGCGCAAGCAGACGGTGCTGCCCGCCCCGGCGGGCCCCCTGTTCAGGGCCGCGCCGTATGTGAGCTTCGCGGCGTACGCGACGGTGCCGCTGCTGATCCCCGTGCTGACGACGTTTCCGCTGCCGCTCGGCTACATGGCGGACTTCCTCGGCGTCGGCTTCATCCTCGCGCTGGCGAGCTTCGTGGTCTCGATGGCGGCGATCGACAGCGGCAGCCCTTACGCTCAGCTCGGCTCCAGCCGGCTGCGCTCGTTCGGCGCGTTCAACGAGCCGACGGTGATCTTCGTGACGTTCGTGCTCGCGCTGACCACCCACACCGACCTGCCGTACGCGTTCGGCGCGACGCTGCGTTCGGCGACCGTGCAGGTGGTCCGCCCCAGCCACCTGCTGATGCTCGCCGCGTTCTTCATGCTGGTGCTCAACGAGAGCGGGCGCATACCCGTGGAGAGCCACGGCGGGACGCTCGAGTTCGGCCAGATCGAGGAGGGCCGCGTGGCCGAGCACTCCGGCCCAGGGCTGGCGTTCCTGCGCTGGGGCGCGAACGTGAAGCAGCTGATCCTGTGCACGGTGTTGATGAACGTGCTGGTGCTCCCGTGGGGGATGGCCAGCAGCGGGCGCCTGGATGTGGTGGCGCTGGCGATTGTGCTGCTGCTCGCGAAGGCGCTGGCGGTGGGCGCGGTGGTGGTGGTGATCGAGTCGAGCTACGCGAAGCTGCGCCTGTACAAGATCCCGGAGTTCACGGTGGCGAGCTTCCTGCTCGCGGTGCTCGCGGTCGTGATCTTCCTCTTCCAGCCGGGGTTCGGCGATCTGCACCTGAGCGTGTTCGGCGCCGCCGCGACGATCACCGCTGTGGTGGTGCTGCTGGCGGAGCTGTACATGCTGCGCTCGCAGGAGATCTGGGAGCAGCTGCGGCTGTATGCGTTCGGCTCGTCGGTCGTGGCGGCGCTCGCGATCGCCACCGCCGCCTCCGGGCACGGCGGCAGCTCGCTGTATGTGCTCGGCGCGGTCACCATCGCCTTGAAGGCGCTGCTGTTCCCGCAGGGCATCCGCTTCGTGTTGCGCCGGCTGGGCGCCGAAGCGCGCGTGCCGAGCGTGATCGGCGCGCCGAGCTCGATCTTGCTGGCGATCGTGCTGTGCGCGTTCGCGTTCATCGCGCTGCGCCCGGTGCACATCGGCGCCGAGAACGCGCTGCCGCTGTCCGCGCTGCCGGTGGCGGTGGGCGGGATGCTGGTCGCGTTCCTGCTGATGGTGCTGCGCCCGTACGCGCCCTCGCAGCTACTCGGGTTCCTCGTGCTGGAGAACGCCGTGTCGGTCGCGAGCCTCGTGATCGCGCCGGGGCTGCCGATCATCCTCGCGCTGCTGCTGCTGTTCGACGTGCTGATCGGGGTGCTGGTGTTCGTGGTGCTCGTCCAGTACCTGGCGGTCGAGCGCACCGCCGTGCGCACCGACGTCCTCAACAGGCTCACCGGATGAGCTGGGCGCTGTACACGATCCTCGCGCTGCCGCTCGCCGCCACGGCGCTGACGCTGCTCGGCGGGTGGCGCGCGGCGCGCGTGGCGACGCTGATCGGCGGCCTGGCCTCGCTCGCGCTGGCGGTCGCGCTCGCGCTCGCGGTCGCGCACGGTCGCGTGCTCGACACCGCCGACGGCTGGCTGCGGCTGGACTCGCTGGGCGCGGTGTTCCTGCTCACAACCGGCCTTTTGTACGCGATGGCGGGGGTGTTCTCGATCGGCTATCTCGGCGTGGAAGAAGGCAGCCCTGGCTTTGCCGCCTTCGTCAAGCGCTACTACGCGCTCTTGAACCTGTTCGGCTGGAGCATGCTGCTGGTGGCGCTCGCGGCGGACTTCGGCACGCTGTGGGTGGCGGTCGAGCTGACGACGATCGTCTCCGCGCTGCTCGTCGCGATCGACCGCACCGACGCTGCGCTGGAGGCGTCGTGGAAGTATGTGTTGATCGCCTCCAGCGGCCTGGGGATCGCGCTGCTGTCGGTCATCGTGCTGTACGCGACCGGCACGCACGCCCTCGGCGGCGCCTACGTGCCGCGCTTCGAGCGCTTCCTCGAGCACGCCCACGGCCTGTCGCCCGACGCGGTGCGCCTGGCGTTCGTGCTCGCACTCGTCGGCTTCGGCACGAAGGTCGGCTTCGTCCCCATGTACACGTGGCTGCCGGACGCGCACAGCGAGGCGCCGGCACCCGTCTCGGCGATGCTCTCGGGGTCGCTGCTGGCCGGTGCGCTGTACGCGATCTTGCGCTTCTTCCAGGTCGCGGTGGCGGCCGGCGAGCGCTCGTTTGCCGAGCACACGCTGATCGTCTTCGGCGCGCTCTCGCTGGTGGCGGCGAGCTTCTTCGTGCTGCGCCAGGGCAACTACAAGCGGCTGCTGGCGTACTCCTCGATCGAGCACATGGGCATCATCGCGCTGGGCATCGGCTTCGGCGCGCCGCTGGCGGTCGCGGGGGCGCTCTTGCACGTGATCACCCACGCCTCCGCCAAGGGCCTCGCGTTCTTTGGCACCGGCTCGCTGCTGCGCGGCTATGACACGAAGGAGGTCGAGCTCGTGAGCGACGCCGGCCGGGCGATGCCGTGGACGGGGCCGATGTTCATGGCCGGCGCCCTGGCGCTCTGCGGACTGCCGCTGTCGGGGGTGTTCCGCAGCGAGTTTCAGATCGTGGTGGGAGGGTTCGCCAGCGCGCAGTACGTCGGTGTGACGCTGCTGCTGGTGTTCGCCAACCTCGCGTTCTTCGGCATCGTCTGGCACACCGCACGGATGGTGCTCAGCCCGCCGGCGCCGCCGGGCGCCGGCGTGAGCCACCCCGCCGGGGAGCAGAGCGCGTGGATGATCGCGGGGATGCTCGGCTGTCTGTTCGTGCTCGTGGCGCTCGGCGTGCACCTGCCCGGCGATCTCTCTGCGCTGCTCAGCAACGCAAGCCACAGACTGGCGGCACCGGCGTGAGCAGCACAACCCGCCCGGCGCCTGCGCCTCCCGACCACCTGCCCAAGCACCTTGGGGCCACGCTCGAGGCTGGGCCGCCGGGCGAGCTGCGCCTGCGCGTGAGCACGCTCGCGTTCGAGCGCGCTGCGCGGATGCTCAAGGACGCCGGCGCGCGGTTCGTGAGCATCTTGCTCGCCGACACGCCCGAGCCGGCGCTGCTCGCCGCGCTCGCGCTGCGCGGCGAACTGCTCGTGCTGCGCGCCCCGACGGAGGCTGACCCCGTCGCCTACGGGTCGCTCGGCGCCTGGTGGCCGGGGGCGCGCTGGTCCGAGCAGGAGCTGGTCGAGCGCAGCAACGTCCGCCCGCTCGGCGCGCACTATGCGCGGCGCCTGACCGCGCCCGACGCCGATCTGCTCGATCGCCGGGTGCAGGGCCTGGACGTGTTTGCGCTCCCCTACGGGCCGGTGCGCTCGGGCGTCTTCGAGGCGATCCAGTTTCAGATCGAGACCGGCGGCGAGGACGTCGCGCGCATGCAGACGCGCCCCTTCTTCAAGCACCGCGGGATGGAGGAGCGCTTTGCGGGGCTGACGCCCGAGCGCGCCGTGCACGTCGCCGAGCGCGTCGCCGGCATCGCGAGCGCGGCCTACGCGATCGCCTTCTGCGAAGGCGTCGAGCGGGCGCTCGGCGTGTGCGCCCCCGCGCGAGCGCAGCGCTGGCGCGCGGTGTACGCGGAGCTCGAGCGGCTCGCCTGCCACCTGGACGTGATCGCCAAGCAGGCGGAGACGACCGCCCTGCATGTCGGCCAGGCGCGCTTTCAGATCCTCAAGGAGACGGTCGTGCGCTTGCGCGCACGACTCACCGGCAGCCGCTTCGCGCGCGGCATGATCGTCCCCGGCGGCGTGCGCGCCGAGGGCGCGGTGGGCCTCGATGAGCTCTCACGAGAGCTCGACCGGCTGGAGCGTGAGCTGCAGCGCGATCGGCGCCTGTTCCTCGGCACCCCCTCGATGACCGACCGGCTGATCGGCTCCGGGCGCCTGGCGCGGACGCTGGTCGAGGACTACTGCGCGGTCGGTCCGCTCGCCCGCGGCTCGGGGCTGTCCACCGACGCCCGCCACGAGCGCCCCTACGGTGACTACAAGCGCCTGGGGGTGAACGTCATCACTCGTCGCGAGGGCGACGCGATGGCGCGTGTGGACGTTCGCTTTGCCGAGCTGTTCGAGTCGCTGCGCCTGCTGCGCCAGTCGATCGAGCACCTGCGCCGCCGCGACGGGGAGCTGCGCACGGCGCTGCCCGCGGACGGCGCCGGCGCCGCCTTCGGCTGGGCCGAGGCGCCGCAGGGCGAGCTCGCGATGTGGGTGGAGCTCCGCGACGGGCTCGTGCACCGCGTGCGCATCGCCTCGCCGTCGCTGCGCAACTGGGCGCTGTTCGACCACGCGTTCCCGAAGGACGTGCTGACCGACTTCGCGTTCATCGAGCACAGCTTTGGGCTGACCCCCGCGGGAGCCGACCGCTGATGCTCACGTGGATCCCCAGAGGCCTGCGCGCGGGGCGGATAACCACCCGCTACCCGGCGCGCGAGGAGCCGGCGCCACCCGGCTACCGCGGGCGGATCGAGCTCACGAACGCGACCGGCGCGGCGCCGGAGCTCGCGCAGGTGTGCCCGACGGGGGCGATCACCGTCGATCGCGAGCGCCGGCTGGCGCTCGACCGCGGCCGCTGCATCCTGTGCGGCGCGTGCGTGCAGGCGGCACCCGCGCGCTTCGCCTTCGCCGCGCGCTATCAGACGGCCGCGCGCTCGCGCGACGCGCTGGTGGTCCCCGAGGCGGACGCGGAGGTGCCCGTCGAGCCCGCGCGCCAAGCGTTGGGGGAGCAGGCACGGGCGCTGCGCCGCTCGATCCACGTGCGCCACATCGACTGCGGCTCGGACGGCTCGGAGGAGTGGGAGATCCAGGCGCTGTGGAACCCCTACTACGACATCCAGCGCCTCGGCTTCTTCCTCACCGCCGCGCCGCGCCACGCCGACGTGCTGCTGGTGACGGGCGCGCTCACCAACGCGATGCGCGCGCCGCTCGAACGCACCTGGGAGGTGATGCCGCAGCCGAAGGCGCTGGTCGCTGTCGGCACCGACGCGTGCTCCGGTGGCCTGTGCCCCGCGGGCGAGCTGACGGCGGGCGGGGTCGACGCGCTGCTGGCGGTCGATGTGTACGTGCCCGGCTCGCCGCCCGCGCCGATCGCGATCATGCACGGCCTGCTGCTCGCCACGGGCCTGCTGGGCGCGGGGGAGCTCGCGCCGTGACGCTCGTGTTCGCGCTCGCGATGGGCGCGCTCGCGCTCGCGCCGCTGCTGGCGCTATCGCCTGAGCCGAGCGGACGGCTGGCCGCGGCGAGCAGCGCGGTGGGCTGCGTGCTGCTGGTGATTGTGGGGCTGAGCGCCGCGTTGGGCGGCGCGCGGCCGGTGCTCGAGCTCGGTGGCTGGCTCGGGTTCGGTGCGAGCGCGTTGCGGGTGGATGGGCTCGCCGGGATCTTCCTGGCGCTCACCGGCCTCACCGGCGCGGCGGTGTCGCTCGCGTATGTGGGGCTGCCGCCGGGACGCTGGTTGACGGGCCTCGGCTGCGCGCTGCTGCTGTTCGTGGCGGTGGCGATCGGCGCGGATAACGCGTTCCTGTTCCTGCTGGCGTGGGAGGCGATCACCGTGTGCATCTACCTGCTCGCGAGCGCCGGGCGCAGCCGCCAGGAGCTGCTCGCCGGCTACCTGACTGGCGGGCTCGCGAAGCTCGGGGGGGCGGCGCTGCTGGCGGCGTTTGCCCTGCTGTATGCGCACACGCACAGCTTCTCGCTGCAGGTATGGGCGCACGCCGCTTTGCCGGCGGGCACGCGGGGCGTGCTGTTTGCGTTGTTCCTCGTCTGCTTTGCGACCAAGCTCGGCGTGATCCCCTTGCAGGGAGGGCTGCCCGCCGGGTACGGCGTGGCGCCCAGGCTGGGGGCGGCGTCGCTGTCGGTGGCGTTGAGCGCCGGCTTCTACGGGCTGTGGCGCTTCAGTTTCCAGGTCCTTGGGCCGCTGCCCGTGTGGTGCGGCGATGCGGCGCTGATCCTCGGCGCGGTCACGGCGCTGAGCGGCATCGTGTACGCGCTCACGCAGGACAACCTCAGACGCTTCCTCGGCTACTCCACGGTCGAGCATACGGGGATCGTGCTCACCGGCCTGGGTGTCGCGCTGCTCGGCCACGCGGCGCACAAGCCGACGCTGGCAGCCGCCGGGCTGCTCGCGGCGACGCTGCAGGTGTGCGCGCACAACCTCGCCAAGACGCTCGCGTTGATCACCGTGGACCGGGTCGAGCAGGCGAGCGGCAAGCACACGCTCGACCCGCTGGGCGGTCTCGCGCGCCGCCTGCCGGTGAGCGCGCTGGCGCTCGGCGTCTGTTCGCTGACGCTCGCCGCGATCCCGCCGCTCGGCGGCTTCGTGAGCGAGTGGTTCATCTTGGAGGCGCTGCTGCAGGGCTTTCGCATGCCGACGCTGGCCTCGCAGCTGTTGTGCGCGCTGGCGGCGGCGGCGCTGGCGCTGACCGCCGGGCTGGGCCTGCTGGCGTTCGCGAAGTACTACAGCTTCATCTTCCTCGGCCCCGCGCGCAGCACGCTCGGCGCGCTGCGCGAGCCGTCGCGCTGGCCGCTGGGCGTGTTCGGTCTCGGGACGCTGCTCCTGTTCCTGGGGACGGTGGCGCCGTGGGAGATCCACGTCCTTGGCTCCGGCCTGCAGGAAGTGGTGGGCTTCAACGCAGCGCACTACGCGATCAGCCATCCGCTCGTGCTGGGCCCCGTGTTCAAGGAATTCTCGGTGCTCGCGCCGACGTGGTTGAGCATCGTCCTGCCCGCGTATGCGCTGCTGGCGCTCCTGATCGTCGCCGCCACGCGCGGGCGCAGCGTGCGCGCCACGCCCGTGCGACGGGCGCCCGTGTGGGTCACGGGCAGCGGCGCGGAGCTCGCGGCCGTGCAGTATCGGCCCTCGGCGTACTCCAACCCGATGCGGGTCATCTTGCGCGGCCCGCTCGGCTACCGCAGCCGGCTGACCGTGACTGACGAACGCGGCGAGGGCCCGGAGCTGACGCTCGAGACGCGCGTGGTGCCGGCAGTCGATCGCTTCCTCTACGCTCCCGTCGCCGAGCTGGCGCTGGCGATCGCCGCACGCGTGCGCGCGTTGCAGTCCGGGCGCCTGTCGGCCTATCTCCTGTACATGCTGCTCGCCCTGATCGCTGCCCTCGCCTTGATCCCGATTCTGCGCTGATGTTCCAACGTATCCTCATCGCCTGGGACGGTTCGGAGCTCGCCCTGCGCGCGTTCGACGCGGCGATCGACATCACGCGCCGCTACGACGCGGAACTCGTGGCGGTGTCGGTCGCCTACTCCCCCGCGCACGCCGAGACCGCCGGCGACCGCGAGGAGTCAGCGGACGCCGCGCAGCGCTACCTGCAGGCGACATTCGGGGAGGTTGCCGACCGCGCCGAGCGCGTGGGGATCGACGTTGCGCATCAGATCGTGACGGGCCAGACGCCGGCACGGGCGCTGCTGGAGTATGCGCACGAGCACGGCTTCGACCTGCTGGTGGTGGGACACCACCACGCGCGCCGCGCCGGGCGGCTGCTGCTGCGTGGCGCGACCGAGCAGCTGCTGGCCGACGCAACGCTGCCGGTGCTGGTCGTCAGCGACGAGACACCGTGAGCGGCACACGCAGCAACCACGGCCGACGGCACCTGCAGGTGTGGAGTGTGGCGCTGGCAGGCCAGGTGGCTGGCAGAGACGCCGGGGGCGACGATCAGCGCGGCCAGCCACGACAGCACGGCACTCGCATAGCACGCGCGGGGTGGTGCGTCGTGTCTGTTTGGTCGTTGTCGTTGGCTGTGGGCGGCGGGTTGGGACGGCTCGCGGGTTTCGTCGGAAGCCTGCTGTAGCGTCGCCATATGGCTTCGGAACCGCTTACGGTTTGGCGGACAGACGCGTCGGCGGCGTTCGACGAGATCGAGAACGCGCATAAGGCAGTCGGCGGGACGAAACCGGGCAGGCGGTTCTTGACCCAGCAGCTCAACTACGGCTACACGATGCTGCTCGCGGCGCGCTTCCAGGGATTCGCTCGCTCGCTGCAGGCGCAGACCGCATACGCCATCGCCAGCGGGGCACACACCGCCGACTACGCGGAGATGTTGCGCGAGAACCTGACGAGCAACAGGGCCCTGCAGCGCCATAACGCACAACCCAACTCGATCAAGGAAGACTTCGCGCGTTTCGGACTCGACGTCTGGAGCCGAGTCGATGAGGAGCGCAGCGGCAACGACGAGCGCCGCAAGAAGCTTTGGGCGCTCATCACGTGGCGAAACGCGATCGCGCACGACGACATCGAAGCGAAGCTCGCGAACAACGCCCTGGAGCCCGTCGCGATCAGCCTCGGAACGTGTCGAGGCTGGCGCAGCGCGCTGAACATCCTGGCCACGTCGCTCGATAAGGTCGCGGCCGACCACTGCCAAACTTTGAGACTTCCCCGTCCCTGGTGATACCGTCAAGACCATGCCCCGCACTCAGACAGCCCCCGCCGACTCCCTGAAAGTTGGCGACCACGTGACCTCGAAGCTCCCAGCCTTTAGCTGGAGGGGTGTCATCGTCGAGGATCTTGGCCGAGCGTTCGACGGTAGCCAACTCTTCCTGATTCGCGTCGGCGACGAGGACGAAGGCCGGACATTCGACGTGCCCGCCGAGAACCTCGAACGCATAACGGCGTAGGTGCTGCGCCTGTCGTGACGCGCACCGAGGGGACGTCGCCGGCTACCTCGCTCAAAGTCGGCGACCACGTGACCTCGAAGCTCCCAGCTTTCAACTGGAGGGGCGTCATCATCGAGGACCTTGGGCCGCTCGGCATCGACGGCAGCAAGATCTTCGTGATCTGCGAAGGCGACGAGGATCACGGCCGACACTTCAACGCACGCGCCGAACACCTCGAACGCATCACGGCGTAAGCCAGCGTCGCGGCGACCGGCCGCACGTGGTCCTGTCAGTTCTCGGGGCACAAGCCCGACAGCCGGACCCCGATGCCGTCCGCCAGCGCGCACATCACATCAAACGCGGGATCAAGTCGTCCTGCTTCGAGGGCGCTGATCTGGCACGCGTCGATGCCGCTCCTGGCCGCGAGACCAACAAACCCCCGAAAACCAGAAAACCTCGCGTTTACGCGTTTGGCGATTTGCAGGGCTTTCGCAATAAGCGGATGAAGGGATTCGAACCCTCGACCTTCGCCATGGCAAGGCGACGCTCTAGCCAGCTGAGCTACATCCGCGAGTCGCGGCCATTCTAGCCCGCGCCGACCCGTATCGTCCAGCTGCCCGCCCGCGCGAAGCGCCCACCCGCCGCGCTAGGCCGGCCGACGCGTGCGGATCTGGTACACGCCCAGGTCGCCCGCTTCAAAGCCGCGCCCGGCCGAGCGCAGGTACAGCCGCCACACGCGTGTGCGCTCCACACCCGCCAGCGCCTCCGCCTGCGCGAGGTGCTCGTCCAGGCGCTGCGCCCAGTGGCGCAAGGTCACCGCGTAGTCCTCGCGGAAGCCCTCTACGTGGCCCGTCCAGAAGCCCGCGCGTTCCAGCGCCAGTTGCACGCGCGAGAGCGGCAGTGGCTCGCCGTCCGGGAACACGTAGCGGGTGGAGAAGATGTCCTCCAGCGGGTTCGCCGTCGGGTCGAGCTGGGCGATCGCGTGGTTGAGCAGTTTGCCGTTCGGCCGCAGCAGCGAGAACAGCGTGCGCGCGTACACGTCGATCTGGTTCTCGCCCACGTGCTCGGACATGCCGATGCTCGCGATCGCGTCAAACGACGCCGCCGGCAGCTGGCGGTAGTCCTGCACGCGGATCTCCACCTGCTCGCTCAAGCCCGCCTGCGCCACGCGCTCGCGCGCACGCTGCGCCTGCGGCTCGGAGAGCGTGATGCCCGTCACGTGCACGCCGTGCTCGCGCGCCGCGTGCATCGCAAAGCTGCCCCAGCCACAGCCCACGTCCAGCACGCGCATGCCCGGCTGCAGGTCCAGCTTGCCGGCCACCAGCTCCAGTTTCGTGCGCTGCGCCTCCTCCAGCGTCCGCGCGCCGCGCGAGAAGATGGCGCAGCTGTACGTCATCGACGCGTCCAAGAACAGCGCGAAGAAGTCGTTGCCAACGTTGTAGTGGTAGCGCACCGCCGCCGCGTCGCGCTCCGCGCTGTGCAGGCGCCCGCGCAGCATCAGCTCGAGGTCCGGGCGGCGCGGCAGCCCGCCGGGCAGCGCCGCGGCGGCGGCCGCCGCCGCCAGGCGCACACGATCCGCGCGCGTCAGCGGCGGCGGCTCGAACTCATCCACCACACGCAGCGCACCGTCCAGGTCGTCCACCGCCAGCGAGCCGTCCACATATGCCCGGCCCAGGCCCAGCGTGTTCGGCTCGCTCAGCACGTGCGCCAGCGCCACCGGGCGGCGCACAAAGAACGTCGGCGCAGCTTCCACCGTCGCAGGCACCCTGCTGCCGTCCCAGAAGCGTACGTTGAACGGCCGCGCCGGAAACACGCGTTCCAGCTCGCGTCCAAGGGGTCTGCTCAAGCGTACAATCGCCATGCGCGTACGATCGCACATGGACGCCAACCCTTGGCGTCAAGCGGGTCGCTAACCCTTGAACGTCGAGCGGCCGAAATCGCCAAACGGCTCGTCGCGCTCGCGCACCGCTTCGCGGAAGCCCGCCTGCGCCGCGCGTGCCTGAAAGGCGTAACCCTCGCGCGTGTGGCGCGCGATCCCGTCGAACACCGTGCCCAGCACCTGCCCAGCCTGCAGCCCCTGCGCGTAGAGCGTCTGGTTGACCAGCAGCTTCATCATCATCAGCTGGTTCACCGGCACGCGCGAAATGCGCTCCAAAAGGATCTCCGTGCGCTCCGCCAGCCGATCTGCCGGCGGCGCCTCGATCGCCAAGCCCCACTCCAGCGCCTCCGCGCCCGACAGGCAGTCGCCCGTGAACAGCAGCCGCTTCGCGCGCTGCGCGCCCACGCGGTGCGCCCACAACGCCGTCGTCGGCGAGCCCCACACGCGCGCCGGCGGGTAGCCGATCTTCGCGTCCTGCGCGATCACCAGCAGGTCCGAGCACAGCGCCATGTCCGTGCCGCCCGCCACACAAAAGCCGTGCACCATGCACACCACCGGCTTGCCGCACGCGAACAGGCTCATGAAGCCGCGCACGTTGCGGCTCATCATCGCGTAGTCCACCATCGGGTCCCACGCCTCGCGCGGATCGTGGTTCGCCGCCAACACCGCCCGGTCAAGCGGCGAGCCGGCCGGCGCTTGCCGCATGCCGGTCGAGGCCCGCCGCGCGCCCCGCGCCTCGACGCCGGGCGCATCCGGCGCGCCTTGGCCCTCCGCGCTCTCCACCAGGTCATAGCCGCCGCAAAAGCCCGGCCCGTTGCCCGCCAGCGCCAGCACGTGCACCTGCGGGTCCAGATCCGCGCGCTCCACGCACGCCACCAGCTCCTCGATCAGCTGGCGCGTGATCGCGTTGCCGCGCTGCGGGCGGTCGAGCGTGATCCTCGCCACCCGGCCGTCCACCTCATAGCGCACCACCCGCCCATCGCTCACGCTCGCGCACTCTAGTGACGTTTGACACGCGCCGGTGGGATACTGCACGCGATGCCAAGCGACCACGCATACGCCCGCCTCTCCATCCTGCTGCCCGCCAGCGCGCTGCGGGCGCTCGGGCGGCTGAACACGCCCATCTACCGCCTCACCCGCGGGCGGCTGATGAACAAGGTCGGGCGCGCGCCCGTCATGCTGCTCACCTCCACCGGGCGGCGCTCCGGCCAGCCGCGCACCGCGCCCGTCGTGTACGGCAGCGACGGTGACAACTTCATCGTCATCAGCTCCAACGGCGGCAACCACAACCAGCCCGGCTGGGCCTACAACCTCAAAGACAACCCCGACGCCGAGGTCGAGATCGCCGGCCAGCGCACGCCCGTGCGCGCGCGCGTGGCCGAGGGCGAGGAGCGCCAACGGGTTTGGCAGATGATGAACGAGCACTACGCCGGGTTCGACGACTACGAGGCCAACGTCACCCGCAACATCGCCGTGTTCGTGCTCGAGCCGCGCTAGCCTGAGGGGCATGCAGCCGCTCTTCGGCAGGAGCAAGAGCACCCTGGTCGATCCCGCCGCCGCGCTGCCGGGGCGTCCGCAGGAGATGCCCGTGCCCGCCAGCCACTTCGTGCTCGGCACGCCGCTGGAGGGCCCGTTCCCCGAGGGGGTTGACAGCGCCATCTTCGGCATGGGCTGCTTCTGGGGCGCCGAGCGGATCTTCTGGGAAGCCCACGGCGTCTACACCACCGCCGTCGGCTACGCCGGCGGCAGCACCCCCAACCCCACCTACGAGGAGGTCTGCAGCGGACGCACCGGGCACGCCGAGGTCGTGCTCGTCGCCTTCCACACCGCCGAGACCAGCTACCAGGAGATGCTCAAGCTGTTCTGGGAGGGGCACGACCCCACCCAGGGCATGCGCCAGGGCAACGACGTCGGCACGCAGTACCGCTCGCTCATCATGTGGCACGACGACGCCCAGCGCGAGGCCGCCACCGCGTCGCTCGCCGCCTACCAGCAGGTGCTCAGCGCCGCCGGGCACGGCGCCATCACCACCGAACTGCTGCCCGCCGACGCGCAGCACCCCTTCTACCACGCCGAGGACTACCACCAGCAGTACCTCGCCAAGCACCCCGGCGGCTACTGCGGGCTCGGCGGCACCGGCGTCGCCTGCCCAATCGGACTCGACGTCTCGGCGTCAATAGACAGCGCCCGCGGCATCGGCGCCAGCAAGTAGCGCTTTCTTCCCGTCCGCCACCCCCGCATAAGCGGTAACGGAAGCACAAGGTCCATGCGCCGACGCCCCCCTGGGGTGCTCCTGCTCGCGATCGAGGCCAATCACTGCTTTCAGTCAGCTTTCGGCCCGCCCACACAAGCCATAGGTTCACCGTATGCATGCCCATCTTTCACATATGCATGATTCGCCCCTGCGCGAGATCGTCTGCTGTAGGTTGCTCGACACCACCAAGGCCGGACGTCACGTCACTGCCAGCGCGCCCGGCCCACTCCGGTGTGCCTGTAGCAAGAACTACGACACCCACGATGGGTGAAGGAGGAAGTAATCATGAAGGGAATCTCACGGATCGGACGGATCCTCGCATGCGCGATCGCGCTGCTGGGCGTGTTCGCGTCGGTTTCGGCCGCCGCCCCCGCGGGAGGTCATGGTGGAGTCGCGCCTGATGTGGGCAAAATGGTCACCACCTGGACGACCAGATACGACGCGAGCGAATATTACGGCGAAGTCGAATGCACGGGTAAAACCATCGTCAACAAGCGCTATCCCGGCAGTAAGGACGTGGAGTTTTGTCATGCCGTGACCGGAACGCTCGCGCACATGAAGGCAGGCAAGGGCCAGACGTCGTTCGAAACCTCGTCGGGCGGCTTCGTGAGTGAATGGGAATCAGACAGCGGCGACGGTCTGCGGACCACCGACTTCACATACAAGGTCAACAAACAGCTCACCCAGTTCAAGCTCGTCGCGATCTACTGAGCTCGCAGCCGACGCCTCGTCCGCCCTCCGTGGGCTCGACGTGGCGTTCAGCGCCCTGCGCCGCGTGCGCACGAGAGGGCGGATCGGCCGGTCCACCGTCCGCCGGTCCGCCCTCCTCCACGCTGCCGTAGGCGCTCGCTCGATGCTGCCGTACGTACTCGCTCGTGCTGCGCTCCCCGCGCGGACGCGCGGTGGCGCGTATCAACGGCGAGCGCGCCGCACGGATGACTCTCCCCCTGCCAGCGTGCCAGTCGGGCGGCGCAGCGCCGGTTCCAGCCGCGCCACGCACGCGCCGCCCGCACGCGACGCGTCTCGCGAAACGCGGTCTCCATACGATGCGGCCAGGCACACGGCCACTGCGAGCGTGGTGCCCGCCAACCAGCAGGCGAGGATCAGGAAGAGGAGCATCGTTCGACGGCCGCCGCTGCAGTCTGCGCCGCTAGGCCGTCTGAGTCCAATAGTTTTTCTGGTTCTGTCATAGTGATCGCTTATCTCGGGCTTGGAACGGGGGAAGATGAGCTTCAAAGGCGATCAGTTGAGGTACTTCGCGGCCGTCGCAGAGGAGGGTCAGATCACGCGCGCGGCTCGCCGGCTGCACATCGCCCAGCCTGCGCTCTCCCAGGCGATCACCCAGCTCGAGAAGGAGCTCGGCGTCCAGCTGCTCGAGCGGCACACCCGCGGGGTGAGGCTCACCGCCGCCGGCGAGGTGTTCTACGAGAAGGCTCGTGTGGCGGTAGCGGCAACGGCCGACGCGGCGGAGACCGCACGCTGGCTCGCGCGCGCCCAGGAGCGGACGATCGAGTTCGGCTTCCTCGGCAGCGCCCCCGGCCTCGACAGCCCGGCGCTGCTGACCGCGTACGCCCTGGCGCATCCCAGGGTCACGCTGCGCTTCCGCGAGCTCCGCTTTCCCTCGGCGTCCACCGGCTCGTGGCTCGCCGAGGTCGACGTCGCCGTGTGCCACCGGCCGCGGCCGGAGCCAGGAGTGTGGACGCAAGCGTTGCGCTTCGATCCGCGCTGGGTGCTCGCGCCGGCCGCCCACCGCCTGGCGGACAGACGCGAGCTGGAGCTCGCCGAGGTGCTCGACGAGACGTTCATCGGATTCCATCCGTCGGTCGAGCCCTCGTGGGCGGGCTTCTGGAGCCTCGACGATCATCGCGGCGGACCCCCCGAAAGACGCACCGACGATCGCGCCGCCACTCCGCAGGAGGTGCTCGCGGCGCTGGCCGTCCGCGACGCGATCACGACGATACCGGCGTCGGTGGCGCGTGTCGTCGCGAACGGAGGGCTCAACGGCGTGGTCGTGATCCCAGTGCGCGACTGCGCGCCCTGCCGGCTCGTGCTGGTCGGCCGCGAGGACCGCCGGAACGGCGTCGTCGCCTCGCTGCTCGCGTTCGCGTGCCGTCACGTCGCCGAGCTCTCCGAGCCGCAGCCGCAGCCGCAGCCACTGCCACTGCCCGTTGCCCAGTCGGTGGGCTAGCCACGCGGCACGCAGCCGGGCGGCCGTAGCGCTGGTGAGCCATATGACACAGATTTGTGTTATCTGAGGCTTTTGTGTAAGATGGACGCATGCCGAGCGACGCAGAGATCACCTTCGCGGACCACATGGGGCGCTTCTGCGCCCGGCGCTACGCCTTTCCGCCGATGGTCGGCCGGCTGCTCGGCTACCTCTCGGTGTGCGACCCACCGGAGCAGAGCATCGCGGAGCTCGCTGAGGCGCTGCTCGCCAGTCGCAGCGCCATCGCGCAGGCGGTCAAGGTGCTGGAGACCACCCACCAGATCCAGCGCTCTCGACTGGCTGGCGAGCGGATGGACCGCGTGCGCATCGACCTCAGCTCGCCGCGCTCGCTGGGGATGGACATGTCCGAGTATCAGGAGCTCAGCGAGCTGGCGCGCGAGGGGCTCGAGGTGGTGCGCGACGCCCCCATCGAGCGCCAGGCGGTGCTGCTGGAGGTCTCCGCCTTCGCCGACTTCCTCGTGGAGCGCATTCCCGTGCTGCAGCAGGAGTGGACCGACCGGCGCGCGGCGCTCGTCGCCGACGGGACGCTGCCGAACACAGGGCCGGACAACGCCCACGGCGGCGAATGGAGCCGCACGTGAGCGGCCCCGCCCCACTGGCGATCGCCGCCGCCGGCGTGAACAAGTCGTTTGGGCGCACCAGCGTGCTCCACAACGTCGACCTCGCGGTCGGCGAGGGCACGATTTTCGGGCTGCTCGGGCCCAACGGGGCGGGCAAGACCACCATCGTGCGCATCCTCTCCACCTTGATCGCAGCCGACTCCGGGGACATCCAGGTGGCAGGGTGCAACGTCGCCCGCGACCCCGACGGAGTGCGCGCGGCGATCGGCGTCACCGGCCAGTTCTCCGCCGTAGACGACCTCCTCACCGGAGAGGAGAACCTGCGGCTGATGGCCGACCTCCACCACCTCGGCCGCG
Source organism: Solirubrobacteraceae bacterium (assembly GCA_035504435.1). Classification (GTDB taxonomy): domain Bacteria; phylum Actinomycetota; class Thermoleophilia; order Solirubrobacterales; family Solirubrobacteraceae; genus Palsa-744. Next base: position 41,835 of record DATJRV010000106.1, on the reverse strand, counting down.
CGGCCGGTCGGCTACGGGTCACCCAGCTGCTCGACGAGTTCGAGCTCGCCGAGGCGGCCCGCAAGCCCGTGTCCGCCTACTCCGGGGGCATGCGCCGCCGGCTCGATCTCGCCATGACGCTCGTCGGCTCGCCACGCGTGATCTTCCTCGACGAGCCCACCACCGGTCTCGACCCGCGCGGGCGGCACACCATGTGGGCCGCCATCCGCCAGCTGCGCGCCGGCGGCGTAACCATCTTCCTGACCACCCAATACCTCGAGGAGGCCGATCAGCTCGCCGACCGCATCGCGGTGCTCGACCGTGGCCGGATCGTCGCCGAAGGCACGCCCGACGACCTCAAGCGACAGGTCCCCGGAGGTCGCATTCACCTGCGCTTCGTCGAGCCGGAGCTCCTGCATGCCGCCGGGCGAGCGCTGGAGACCGCCGTACACGACGAGGAGGACCTGCTCCTGGTGCTCCCCTACGACGGCACCGTCGCCGCCCTGCGCCACGTGCTCGACCGGCTCGACGATGCCGGCGTCGAGGGCGCGCAGCTCTCCGTCCACACCCCCGACCTCGACGACGTGTTCTTCGCCGTCACCGGCCACCCGACCACCGAGGCCACCCCTGCGCCATGAGCACGCTCACCTACACCGTCGCCGATTCGACCACCATGCTGCGGCGCAACCTGCGGCGGCTCGCGCGCTACCCGTCCATGACGCTGCTCCTCGTGGGCATGCCCATCGTCTTCATGCTGCTGTTCGTCTACGTCTTCGGCGGCCAGCTCAGCGCCGGGCTCGGCCGGGCGCTCGCCGCCGGCCACGCCGGGCGCGCCGGCTACCTCAACTACGTGGCGCCCGGAATCCTCCTGATGACCACCGCTGCCGCCGTCCAGGGCACCGCCATCGTCGTCGCCATGGACATGACCGGCGGCATCATCGACCGCTTCCGCACGATGGCCATCGCCCGTGCCAGCGTGCTCACCGGGCACGTGCTCGCAAGCGTCATCCAGACCTTCATCAGCCTCGCCGTCGTGCTCGGCGTCGCCATCGCCCTCGGCTTTCGTCCGACCGCCAATCTCGCCCACTGGCTGGCCGCCATCGGCGTGCTGCTGCTCTTCACGCTCGCGCTCATCTGGCTCGCCACCGCCCTCGGGCTGGCCGCCAAGAGCGTCGAGACGGCCAGCAACACCCCCATGTTCCTCACCCTGCTGCCCTTCCTCAGCAGCGCCTTCGTCCCCACCGCCACAATGCCCGCCGGGCTGCGTCAGTTCGCCACCTACCAGCCCTTCACCCCCGTCACCGAGACGCTCCGCGGCCTGCTCACCGGCACGCCCATCGCCACCAACCTCATCGAGGCCATCGCGTGGAGCCTCGGCATCGCCATCGCCTCCTTCCTCTGGGCCACCCACCTGTACGACCGCCGCCACGCCCGCTGAGACCACGCCCCCGAGCGCGCACACGCCCACGCCGGCCGAAGGCGCGCGACCGACCGCCAGCCGCCACGCCCGCCGAGGGCGCACGCGACCACGCCGGCCGAAGGCACACACGACCGCCAGCCCCCTACGCCCGCCGAGGGCGCACGCGACAGCGGCCCCGCCGAAGCGGGGCCGCTGTGCGTTCTCAACTGCGGGGCGGGCGCGTCCGTGGGGAGACCCGCCCGCGCCCGTAGTAGAGCTCCCCGACTAGGCCCCGGCGCCTGCCGGCACCGTGCCTCCTCCGCCGGGTTGCCACGCCGGAGCGTGGGGACCACCCAGCGTCGGCACATCTGACGGGTACACCTCGTTGCCGTGGATTGCGTGGTCGCCGATCTCCAGTTCCTGATCGCTCAGGCGCAATGGAATGAAGATGCCGATCACCTTCAGGATCACGAACGTCGCCACCGCCGTGTATGCGATCACCCACGCGGCCGCCTCAGCCTGCCAGCGCAACAGCGTCCAGCTGCCGCTGATCAGCAGGCCCGACTCGCCCGGCAGGTTCGTCGCACCGCCGCCCGCGCCGATGTACTCGACCACCGCCGGATCGGCCAGCAGCCCAACCAGCAGGCCGCCGCACAAGCCGGCAATGCCGTGGGTGAAGATCACCCCCAGCGTATCGTCCACGTCCCTGAATGGTCGCACGCGGCTCAGGTAGCGGATCGACATCCACACGATCGTCGAATCGACCACGCCGATGATGATCGCCCCCCAGCCGTTCACGAACCCGGCCGCCGGCGTGATGCCCACGAGGCCCGTGATCATGCCGTTCACAGCGCCGATCATCGACGGCTTGTCGCGGTAGATGTAGTCCCACGCGATCCACACCATCATCGCCACCGCCGTGCACAGGTTCGTGTTCAACACCGCCGCCGACGCGTCAGCGCCCGCGTAGTAGGAGTCCCCACCGTTGAACCCGTTCCAACCCAGCCACAGCAGACCCGCACCAACCGCCAGCATCAACAGGTTGTTCGGCGCGTCGATCTCGCGATCCCGTTGCAGTCGCGGCCCGATCACCGCCGCGAACACGAACCCGGACACACCGGCCGACAGGTGGATCACGTACCCACCGGAGTAGTCCAGTGCGCCGTGCGCCGCGAAGTAGCCGCCGCCCCACAGCAGGAACGCGTTCACCGTGTACACGGCCGTGATCCACGCCGCCACGTACGGGATCCACGCCTTGAAGTTCACCCGCCCGAGCACCGAGCCAAGCGCCAGGATCGGCGTGATGGCCGCAAACACGAACTGGAAGTAGACGAGCGAGGACAACGGGAAGTGGAACGGCGGACCAGTCGTCGTCGACGGGATTTCCGCCTGTCCCTCCAGGCCCGTATGGCTCAGCACGCTGCCAGGTTCACCCAGGAACGTCCCCAGGAACCCTTTCGTGCCGAACACGCCCGAGCCGCTGTGCGCGATCGCGTGGCCGAAGCCCATCTTGAACGCGAACAAGCACCACACGATCAGCGTTACGCAGAACGCCACGAACGTCAGCATCATCGCGTTCACCGACCACCGCTTCTGCATGACTCCGCCGTACAGAACTGCCAGGCCCGGCAGGCTCATCAGCCCGACGAACGTTGCCGCAGTCATCTGCCACGCGTTGTCCCCCGCATTAAGCCAACTTGGGTATGACAACCAGGTCATGTGCCTCCATTCCTTCGATTTTGGATTTGGCGAGCACCTGTCCCACTGCAGGCGGGGGTCGCGCACCAAATTTGACGGTCGGGGTATGTAAGCCAGCCGTTGTAAACGGGGGTAGGGCCACCAGGGGCAACACGCGGCCTGGCGTTTCGACATTTGTCGAGACCGGCTTGCACGGCGCCCCACGGCGCCCGCGACGGGCGCTAGCGCGTGTCGAACGGGTAGCGGGCCCGCGCGCACGCGGCCTGCAGTTCTTCCGCCGCCACCCCGCGAAAGCCCCCCGGCGCCGCACACGTGTCTCGCGCGCGCCCGCCGCACTCGTGCACGTTCGCCGCGCCCAGCGTGCTCGCGAACGTCACGCTGATGCAGCCCGCGCGCGCCGGCGCGCCGCTCGTCAGCCCAAACGCCACCAGCCCGATCGCCGCCAGCACCACGCAGCTCAGCAAGCCAGCCGCAATCGTCTTCTCCCGGCGCCCCCACCGCAGCGGCTCCGACAGCCGCCGCGACTGATCCTGCATGATCATCGCGCCGACAAACGCTACTCCGCAGCTGCCGGGGCGTCTACGTCGGTAGACGGCTGTGCGTCTGCGGACGGCGCAAACGACAGCGCAGCCGAGTTGATGCAGTAGCGCTGGCCGGTCGGCCCCGGCCCGTCGTCGAACACGTGCCCCAGGTGGCCGCCGCACGCGCGGCAAAGCACCTCCGTGCGGCGCATGAACAAGCTGTTGTCTGGGCGCAGCTCCACCGCCTCCGCCACCGCCGGCTCGGTGAAGCTCGGCCAGCCGCTGCCCGAGTCGAACTTCGTGTCCGCGCCAAACAGCACCGCGCCGCACCCCGCGCAGCGGTAGTCGCCCGCATCCTTGTTGTACGTGTACGCGCCCGTGAACGGCGGCTCGGTGCCCGCCTGGCGCAGCACCTCGTACTGCGCCGGCGTCAGCTGCTCGCGCCACTCCCGCTCGCTCTTGCTCACCTTGTGCTCGCTCGTTGACACTGCTCATGTTCTAGCAGCGCCGCGACAGCGCTGCTATTCTTATTTTTACGTTCACGTCAGCTTCCCGATCACCGCTCGCACGCCGCGCCCACCACGACGAGTACAAGTGGTGGGCGCTGTCGTGCACCAGCCTCGGGATGCTGCTCGCGGCCACCAACTCCGGCACGCTCATCATCGCCCTGCCCGACCTGGAGCGCTCGCTGCACACCAGCCTGCTCGCGCTGGTGTGGGTGATCCTCGCCTACCTCATCGCCGCCACCGTGCTCGTGCTCATGGCCGGGCGCCTGTCCGACCTGTTCGGGCGCAAGCGCGCCTACGTCGGCGGCTTCATCGCCTTCGCGCTCGCCTCCCTCGGCGCGGGCTTCTCGCCCGACGCCACCGTGCTCATCCTCTGGCGCGTGCTGCAGGGGATCGGCTCCGCGTTCCTGTTCGCCAACGCCGCCGCGCTCGTCACCGACGCCTTCCCCAAGCACAAGCTCGGCCTGGCGATGGGCGCCAACACCATGGTCGCCGCCATCGGGCTCGTGCTCGGGCCCGTGCTCGGCGGCGCGCTCGTCGCCATCTCCTGGCACTGGGTGTTCTGGTTCAACGTCCCCTTCGCCCTCGCCGGCGCCTGCTGGGGGGCGCTGATCCTGCGCGAGCTCGCCAAACCGGACAGCGTGCGCGGCTACGACGTGCTCGGCACCGCCACCTTCGTCATCGGCCTCACCGGGCTCGTGCTCGCCGTCTCCCGCGGCGGGCTCTCCGGCTGGGACGACCCCGTCGTCATCACCGGGCTCGTGCTCGCCGCCGTGCTCCTGCCCACCTGGGTGCTCATCGAGCGCCGCTCGCGCGCGCCCATGCTCGACCTGCGCATCTTCCGCAACCGCCTGTTCGCCGCCGCCAGCGGCGCCGCCTTCATCAACGGCCTCGCCCGCTTCGCGCTCATGTTCCTGTTCGTCTTCTACTTCCAAGGCGCCCAAGGCAACTCGCCGATCGAAGCCGGCATCCGCCTGATCCCGCTCGCGCTCGGCATGCTCGTCGCCTCGCCCCTCGCCGGCGCCTACGCCGACCGCCACGGCTCGCGCGCGCTGGCCGCCATCGGCATGCTCGTCAGCGCCGCCGGCCTCGCCGCCATGACCACGCTGCAGGTCCACACCCCCTACTGGCAGAGCGCGCTGTGGCTGGCGCTGGTCGGCGTCGGCTCCGGCATGTTCAACAGCCCCAACACCGCCGCCATGATGGGCGTCGTGCCCGCCAACCGGCGTGGCATAGCCGCCGGCGCGCGCACGCTGTTGCAGAACACCGGCGCCGTGCTGTCAATCGCCTTCGTGCTCGCCATCGTCACCTCCGCCGTCCCCAAAGCCACCCTCTTCGCCGTCTTCTCCGGCCTCGCCAAGGGACTCTCCGCGCAGAAGCTCGCGCCGTTCATCGCCAACATGCACACCGCCCTGTGGGTGCTCGCCGCCGTCTCCTTCCTCGGCATGTTCGTCTGCCTGCTGCGCCCCGCCCACGTGAAGGCCGTCAGCCACGCCCCCAGCCTCGGCGAGGAGCTCGCCGAGGAGCTGCCCGCCGAGGTCCCGCTCGTCGAGCCCGAGCCCGGCGCCGGCGGACGCCGGCTGCGCAAACGACGCCCGCGGGTGCCCGCATGAGCAGCAGCCTGCGCATCGGCGACGTCGCCCGGCTCGTCGGCACCACGCCGCGCACGATCCGTTATTACGAGGAGATCGGGTTGCTGCCCGAGGCGCCCACCCGGCCCTCCGGGCAGCATCGCATGTACACCCACGAGGAGGTCGAGCGCCTGCGCGAGGTCATGCGCCTGAAGCACCTGCTCGGCGTCACGCTCGACGAGCTCAAGACGCTCGTCACCGCCGAGGACGCGCGCGCCGAGGTGCGCGCGCAGCTGCGCCGCGAGGACGTCCCCCCCGCGCGCCGGCGCGAGCTGCTCGCCGAGGCGCACGGCCACATCGAACGCCAGCTACAGCTCGTGCGCCACCGCGCCGGCGAGCTCGCCAAGCTCGAAGAGGAGCTCTGCCAGACACAGAAGCGCGTCAAGCGCCGCCTGCGCGAGCTCGACGCGCGCGCGGGCGGCGCCTTCCCGCCCGCGCAGGATGCGCTCCGGGCCGCCGTCCAGACCGCCGGGGAGGCCGCCGTCGAGGCCGCCGGGGAGGCCGTTGTCCGGACCGCCGGGGAGACCGCCGTCCAGAGCACCGGGGAGGCTGCTGTCGAGACCGCCGGAGGGACCGCCGGAGGGACCGGGCGGGCGGGCTCGTGACCGACGCTGCCGTCCTCGTCGACGACCTCGTCGTGCGCTTCCAGCTGAAGGGCGGCGCAGCGCTCGAAGCCGTCGGCGGCATCTCCTTCGCCGTCGCGCCCGGCGAGGTGTTCGGACTACTGGGTCCGAACGGGGCCGGGAAGACGACGACCATCCGCGTGCTCACCACGCTGCTCGCCCCCACCGCCGGCCGCGCGCTCGTCGCCGGCCACGACGTGCGCAGCGAAAACCTCGCCGTGCGCGCGTCCATCGGCTACATCCCCCAGGCCATCTCCGTCGACGGCGCGCTCACCGCGTACGAGAACCTCGACTTCTACGGGCGCGTCACCGGCTTGGGTGGGTGGGGAGATGGATCAAAGCGCCGCGAGCGCATCGCCGAGGCGATCGACACGATGGAGCTGCAGCCGATGCTCCACCGCCTCGCGCGCACGCTCTCCGGCGGCATGCTCCGCCGCCTGGAGATCGCCAGTGCGCTGCTCAACCGCCCCGCCGTGCTGTTCCTCGACGAGCCCACCGTCGGCCTCGACCCCAACGCCCGCGCGATGGTGTGGGAGCGCCTGCAGGCGCTGCGCAAGCACGCCGGCACCACCATCCTCGTGACCACCCACCTGATGGAGGAGGCGGAGCGCCACTGCGAACGCCTCGGCGTGATCGACCACGGGCGCCTCGTCGAGCAGGGCGAGCCCGCCGAGCTGATCGAACGCCACGGCGTGGGCAGCCTCGAAGACGTGTTCACCGCCGTCACCGGGCGCTCCATCGCAGGCAGCGACGACGGCGCCGCCACCGACGAAGACGACCAAGGGAGGCTGTCCGATGTCCGCGCCCAGCGCCGCGTCGCCCGCCGGCTCGGCTGAGCGCGGGGCGGGCGGGTCGCAGTGCCTCGCCGGCGGCGCGCTCGCGCGCATGGCCGAGGGCACGCTGGCGATGGCCCAAGCGGAGATGCGCAAGCTCCGCCACGACCACCTCGACATCATCACCCGCTCCGTGCAGCCGCTGCTGTGGCTGTTCATCTTCGGCACCGCGCTGCGCAACAACCACTCGCTGAGCGCCGGCGTCAGCGACTACCGCGCCTACCTCGCGCCCGGCGTGATGGCGCAGGCGGCCATGTTCATCGCCATCTTCTTCGGGCTCGCCGTGATCTGGGAACGCGACGTCGGCCAGCTGCAGCGGCTGCTCGCCACGCCGCTCTCGCGCGTGTCGATCGTGCTCGGCAAGGCCGCCGGCGCGTGCGTGCGCGCGCTCGTGCAGGCGCTGCTGCTGCTCACCGTGCTCGCCGTGTTCGCCATCGGCGTGCATTGGAGCGTGCCCGGCGTGCTCGGCACGCTCGCCATGCTGATGCTCGGCACCGCCGCCTTCGCCTGCATGTCCATGCTGCTCGCCGCCGTCGTCAAGGAGCGCGAGCGCTTCATGGGCATCGGCCAGCTGATCATGATGCCGCTGTTCTTCGCCTCCAGCGCGCTCTACCCGCTCAGCATCATGCCCTCCTGGCTGCGCGCGATCGCGCGCGTGAACCCGCTCACCTACGAGGTCCAGGGGTTGCGCCAGATGCTCGTCGGGGTGGGCGGCCGTGGAGACGTGTGGCTCGACTTCCTCGTCGTGGGAGCGTTCTTCGCGGTCATGCTCGCCGCCGCCACCCGCGCCTACCCCAAGGCGATCCTGTAAAAGCAAGTGCGAGGCGTGCGCAAACACCAGGCGGGTAAGGAGGACAACGATGGAGCGTAAGTGGTGGACGCTGATCGCCGTCTCCCTGGCGATCTTCATGCTGCTGCTCGACATCACCGTCGTCAACGTCGCGCTGCCCGAAATCCAGCACCGGCTGCACTCCTCCTTCTCCGACCTGCAGTGGGTGGTCAACGCCTACGCGCTCACGCTCGCCGCCTTCCTGCTCACCGCAGGGGCGGTCTCCGACCTGATCGGGCGCCGGCGCGTGTTCGTCGCCGGGCTGTTCGTGTTCACGATCGCCTCCGCCGTCTGCGGCCTGTCGAGCAGCCCGCTGATGCTCAACCTCGCGCGCGCCGTGCAGGGCACCGGCGGGGCGATGATGTTCGCCACCTCGCTCGCGCTCATCGCCTCGGCCTTCCACGGGCGCGACCGCGGCACCGCCTTCGGCGTGTTCGGCGCCGTCACCGGCGCCGCCGTCGCCGTCGGGCCGGTGCTCGGCGGGGTCATCACCACCGGCGTCGGCTGGGAATGGATCTTCTTCGTCAACGTGCCGATCGGCGCGATCGCCGTGTTCGTCACGCTCACACAGGTGGCCGAGTCACGCGACCCCAACGCCGGCGGCGTCGACTGGGCGGGCCTCGTCACCTTCTCCGCCTCGCTGTTCCTGCTCGTGTTCGCGCTCGTGCAAGGCAACGAAAAGGGCTGGGGCTCCGCCGAGATCCTCTCCTTCCTGATCGGCGCCGCCGTGCTGATCGTCGCGTTCGTAGCCGTCGAGCACCTGCAGCGGCGCCCGATGCTCGACCTGTCGCTGTTTCGCCGCCCCGCGTTCGCCGGCGCGAGCATCGTCGCGTTCGCCATCTCCGGCTCGTTCTTCGCCATGTTCCTGTACCTCACCCTCTACATCCAGGACGTGCTCGACTACAGCCCGCTGCAGGCCGGGCTGCGCTTCCTGCCGGTCACGCTGCTGTCGTTCGCCGTCGCCCCCGTCGCCGGCAAGCTCACCGTGCGCGTGCCCGTGCGCCTGCTGCTCGGCTCGGGGCTCGTGCTCGCCGGCGCCGGGCTGCTCGCGATGACCGGCATCGACGCGCGCTCCGGCTGGACCGTGCTGGTCCCCGGCTTCATCCTCGGCGGCGCAGGCATCGGGCTGATCAACCCGCCGCTCGCCTCCACCGCCATCAGCGTCGTCCCGCCAGAGCGCAGCGGCATGGCCTCCGGCATCAACTCCACCTTCCGCCAGGTCGGCATCGCCACCGGCATCGCCGGGCTCGGCGCCGTCTTCCAGCACAGCGTCACCAAGACCACCACCGCCACGCTCGGCGCCGGGCGCCACCTGCAGGCGATCTCCGCCGCCGCCCACGGCCGGCTGTCCACGCTCCTGCAGTCGGGCGAAGTGGCGCACATCGCCCGCGTCCTCTCCCCCGCCGCGCGCACCGCGCTGCTGCACGCCTACCGCGTGGGCTTCACGCACGCCTTCACCACCATCGCGCTCATCGCCGCCGCGCTCGCGCTCGTCGGCGCCGCCTGCGCGTTCGTGCTCGTGCGCGGCCGCGACTTCGTCAGCTCGACCGGCGGCGCCGGCGGGCACAGCGCGCGCGAGCCGACGCCGGACCTCGCGACGGCTTGAGCGCCGCCGCGCCGCTCACGTGCCCTCGCGCGCGCCAGCGCGCTCGCCTGCACGCGGGGCGCGCTCGTAGCCCGCGCACTCGAGCACCGGCAGGCGCGGGTAGCGCACGAACGCCGGGTCCTCGCGCGAGCGCTCGCACAGCGAGAAGCTCGAGCCGCGCGTGTTGCGCACCACGCGCTGGTGCGCGCAGCTGTCGCACAGGCCCGCCCGCGGCGCCGGCCCTCGCGGCGTCTGTGGTCGCTCGGCGGACACCGCTCCAGCTTACGCGCGCGCCCGCAGCGCGCTTCCCCGACCGGCGCAGGCGCGCCTGCAATAATCGTTGACTGCACAACTATGAGCACCTTCTAACAACTATGAGCACCTTCTACCGACTACTCGGCTTCCTGCGGCCCTACCGGCGGGGCCTCGCGATCTCCTGGAGCTTGGCCAGCCTCGCGATGGTCATGACCGTCGCGCTGCCCCGCCTCACCGGCGCCGCCGTGGAAGCGATCCGCAAGGGCGCCACGCACGCGCACCGGGCGTCTTACGACTTCGCCCACGAGCGCCACACGCTGCTCGTGCTCGCGCTGGTCATCCTCGGCGTCGTGCTCGCCCGCTGGGGCTTCACCGTCTGGCGGCGGCTGATCGCCGGGCGCGTGTCGCTGGCCGTCGAATACGACCTGCGCGAGCGCATGTACGCGCACCTGCAGCGCCTGGAGCTCGGCTTCTTCGACCACCAGCAGACCGGCCAGCTGATGTCGCGCGCGACCGTCGACCTCGCCGCCGTGCGCTTCTTCCTCGGCTACGGGCTCGTGTTCATCCTGCAGTCGATCCTCTCCATCGCGCTCGCGGGCGTCGTGATGCTCGCGATCAACCCTGGGCTCGGGCTCGTGGCGCTGGCCCCCGTGCCGTTCGTCGTCGTCATCTCCTACTCCTACGGGCGGCGCGCGCGCCCCGCGATCCAGGAGACCCAGCAGCGGATCGCCGAACTGACGGCGGACGCCGAGGAGAACATCTCCGGCGTGCGCGTCGTGAAGGCGTTCGCCCGCGAGGACCGCCAGCTCGCGCACTTCCGGGGCACCGTCGGGCGCGTGTTCGACCAGGCGATGGTCGCCACCCGCCTGGAAGCGGGCTTCAACCCGGTGATCGGCTTCCTGCCGCAGCTCGGGCTCGCCGCCGTGCTCTTGATCGGCGGCGAGGCGGTCATCCACACGCACCTCACGCTCGGCCAGTTCACGGAGTTCTACCTGTACCTGAACATGCTGATCACGCCGATGCGCGCGCTCGGCGTCACGCTCAACCTCGCCCAGCGCGCCACCGCCTCCGGGGCGCGCATCTTCCAGCTGCTCGACCGCGACCCGCGGCTGAGCGAGAACCTCGACGCGCCGGGCCTGCCCGCGGGCAGCGGGCACGTCGAGTTCGAGGGCGTCACGCTGCGCTACGAAGACCCCCACGACGAGCTCACCATCACCGGCACGGGCGGCTCGCGCGCCCTGTCCGACCCCCACGCGAGCGCCGTCCAGCCGGCCGCGGCGCAACCAGGCGCCCCCCAGCCGGCCGCGGAGGCGGCGGGCGCGGTCCAGCCGGACGGTGTCGCGCCGCGCAGCCGCGCGGTGCTGCGCGACATCGACCTCGACGTGCCCGCCGGGCGCACGGTCGCGCTCGTCGGCCCGACCGGCTCGGGCAAGACGAGCCTGGTGGCGCTCATCTCGCGGCTGTATGACCCGGTGGCCGGCGCGGTGCTGCTCGACGGCGCGGACGTGCGCGACGTCAACCTGCGCTCGGTGCGCGGCGCGGTGGCGGTCGTCAGCGACGACCCGTTCCTGTTCTCCGCGAGCGTCGCCGAGAACATCGCCTACGCGCGGGGGGGCGGGCCTCCAGTCCCGCTGGCGGAGATCGAAGAGGCCGCGCGGCGCGCGCAGGCGCACGACTTCATCGTGGAGCTGCCGCAGGGCTATGACACGCAGGTGGGCGAGCGCGGGCTCACGCTCTCCGGCGGGCAGCGCCAGCGCCTGGCGATCGCGCGCGCGCTGCTCGCCAACCCGCGCGTGCTGATCCTCGACGACGCCACCTCGTCGGTGGACGCGTCCACCGAGCAGTCGATCAAGCTCGCGCTCGCCGAGGCGATGGCCGGGCGCACCACGTTCGTGATCGCCCACCGCCTGTCCACGATCGCGCTGGCCGACCACATCGTGGTGCTCGACCGCGGGCGCATCGTCGCGCAGGGCGACCACCGCCAGCTGCTGGAACGCTCGGAGCTGTACCGCGAAATCGTCGCCGGCACCTCCTCACGGGCCGCGCCGCAGGTGATCGTCGGCGAGCACGTGCTCGCCGCGGGCGCCGGCGAGCACGCCGAGACGGGAGGCCGGCTGTGAGCGCGCGCGGCGGCGCCGGCTTCGGCGGCGGCTTCGGCGGCGGGCGCGGCGGCGCGCGCGCGGGCCTCGGGCCGGGCCTCGCGCGGGGTGGGCACGGCTGGGGGGGCGAGCGCGCGAGCCGCGGCAGTCGCGCACGCAACCTGCGCGGGCTGCTCGAGCTGCTGCGGCCCTACCGCGTGCGCGTGGCCGGCATGGTGCTCGCGCTGCTGCTCGGCACCGCCGCCTCGCTCGCGCCGCCGCTGCTTGCCAAGCTGGCGATCGACAGCGGCATCGAACACCGCGACGTGCACACGCTCGTGCTCGTCGTGCTCGCCTTCCTCGCCTCCGCGCTGCTCGTGTGGATCGCCACCTACGCGCAGACCTACCTCGTCGGCTGGGTCGGCCAGCGCGCGCTGGCGGACCTGCGCATCCGCATCTTCACACACCTGCAAAGCCAGCCGATCGGCTTTTACGAGAGCCGTCCCGCGGGCGTCTTGATCTCGCGCATGACCAACGACGTGGAGGCGCTGGAAAGCCTCGTCACCGACTCCGTCGTCACGCTGTTCCAGTCCGGCCTCACGCTGATCGGCGCAATCGGCGTGCTGCTGTTCCTCGACGTCAAGCTCGCGCTGCTCACGTTCTGCGTGGTGCCGTTCGTCGCCGGCGCGAGCATCTGGTTCCGGCTCGTCTCCGCGGGCGCCTTCAGGCGCACGCGCGAGACGATCGGCGCGGTCACCGCCTACCTGCAGGAGACGCTGTCGGGCATCCGCGTGGTGCGCAGCTTCGGCCAGGAGCCCCTGCACGAGGCGGCGTTCGCCGAGCTCAACGAGGACAACCGCGCCGCCAACCTGACGACCGTGTACCTCAACGCCGCGTACTTCCCCGGCGTGGAAATGCTCTCCGGGCTGGCGCTCGCGCTGATCGTGCTGTACGGCGGCTACCAGGCGATCGACGGCCACGTCACGGTCGGCACCGTCGTCGCGTTCGTCGCCACGCTCGCGTTCCTGTTCGAACCGATCCAGCAGCTCTCGCAGCTGTACACCACCTACCAGTCGGGCATGGCCGCGCTGGAGAAGATCTTCCAGCTGCTCGACACCAAGCCCACGCTCGAAGACCGCCCCGGCGCGCTCGCGCTCGGGCGCATCCGCGGCGAAGTCCGCTTCGAGGACGTGTCCTTCGCCTACCGTCCGCGCGCGCAGCGGCGCTCGGCGCCCACGGCCACCGCCGGCGCGACCGCGGCGCAGGACGGCGACCGCCGCCCTGCCGCCGCGCAGGAGCCCGAGGTGCTGGCGCTCGAGCACATCGACCTGCTGATCCCCGCCGGGCAGACCGTCGCACTGGTGGGCGCCACCGGCGCGGGCAAGTCGACGATGGCCAAGCTCGCCGCGCGCTTCTATGACCCGACGCGCGGGCGCGTGCTCGTCGACGGGCACGATCTGCGCACGGTCACAAGCGAGTCGCTGCGCTCGCAAATGGGGATCGTGCCGCAGGAGGCGTTCCTGTTCTCCGGCAGCGTGCGCGAGAACATCGCCTTCGGGCGCCCGCACGCGAGCGACGAGCAGGTCCGCGACGCCGCGCACGCGGTGGGCGCCGAGGACTTCATCTCCCAGCTGCCGCGCGGCTTTGACACGGAGGTCGGGGAGCGCGGCGCGCAGTTGTCAGCCGGCCAGCGCCAGCTGATCGCGTTCGCGCGCGCGCTGATCGCCGACCCGCGCATCCTGATCCTCGACGAGGCCACCTCCAACGTGGATCTGCACACCGAGGGGCGCATCGAAGCGGCGATGCGCAGGCTGCTCGCGGGGCGCACCGCGATCGTGATCGCCCACCGGCTGTCCACGATCCGCCAGGCCGGGCGGATCGTGGTGCTCGAGCACGGGCACATCGTCGAGCAGGGCACGCACGCGGAGCTGATCGCCGCCGAGGGGCGCTACTACGAGCTGTATCGCGACTGGTCCGCGCAGGCCGACGCCGCCTGAGCCGGCGCCGGCGCAGGCGGCGGCGTAGCGTCACACTCGCTCGCGGCGCACAGTCTGCCCCGCGGCGCGCGTGTCCTAGCGGGTCCCGCTAGAGCAGACGTGCGGCGCGGGCCACGTCTGCGAGGAAGCCCCTGCCGAGGACGCTCGTCATCAGCAGGGAGCCGAACAGGACGACCGCGTCGACGCTCTCCCTGCCCTGCTTGGCCCAGTAGAGGTCTTCCAGGTTCAGCCACAGGGCGAACTCGTCGAGCGTCAGGGCCGCGCCGCTGCCATAGGCGGCGGCGGTCACCGTCGAGGATCGGTGTTGCTCGTTGATGCCGATCTCCAGCATCCAGAGGTAGCCGACGGCGAGCAGCCCGGCGATGCCGAAGGTCATGTGGTGGATGTGGCGTCCGCCCGGCGTGATGTTGCGGAAGGGGCCGCGTTCAGCGCGGATCGCGTGGGTGATGCCACGCACGGTCGCGAACGTGACGAAGAACGCGCCGCTCGAGAACAGTTGGCGCTCCTTGCGGCGGTTGGCGGCGAAGTGCCTGCCGTACAGCTCGCGAAGCTCCGCCCGCCGGACCAAACGCGGCCTGCCGGCGGGACTCGACGCGGACACGCTCGATCGCTGGGCGCTCGTCACAGGCGCACACCCTAGACGCTGCACGCGGCTGAAGCGATCCATCGAACGCGGACGCCCGGTCGCCACGGGCCGAATTGCCACTCCGGGACAGGGACTCGAACCCCAAATTCGACATCCAGAGTGTCGCGTGTTGCCAATTACACCATCCCGGATCGAGGGTCCAAGGATAGCCGGCCGTCACGCGTGGCCGTCGGCGGAGGGGCTCAGTACGCCGCGTGCTGCCCGTTGGGCGCGAAGTACGCGGTGATCGACTCCTCGAGGCCGGGGTCGAGCACGAGCAGGACCTCGTCGCCGGCCTCGATGACGGTGTCGGCCTTGGGCACGAAGCCGCTGCCTTCGCGTAGCACGGAGATGATCAGGCTGCCCTCGGGCAGCGCGATGTCGCTGACTTTCTCGCCCACGGTCGGGGCGTCGGGGGCGACCTCCAGCTCGATGATCTCCAGGCGCTCCTCTTCGAGCGCGAGCAGGTGCACGAGGCCGTAGCGGGGCACCTCGTGCTCGATCAGGCGCAGGATCAAGTCGGTGGCGGAGACCGCCGGCTGGATGCCGAGCAGCCGGAAGTGGTCGTGGTTGCGGGGGTTGTTGACGCGCGCGATCACGCGTTCGCACAGGTACTTCTCCTTGGCGACCTGGCAGACGAGGATGTTGTCCTCGTCGTCGCCGGTGACCGCAATCACCAGATCAGCGCGCTGGATGCCGGCGCGCTCGAGCACCCACAGCTCGGTCGCATCACCGTACTGGATCGCGTGCTCGAACTCCTCCTCGCTGGCCAGGTAGCAGCTGCGCGAGGACTCGATCAGCGTGACTTCGTGATCCTTGGAGATCAATTCGCGGGCGAGGTTGCGCCCGACCTTGCCGGCGCCGGCGATGATCGCGTACACGCGCTAGCCCTCCGTCCGCGTGTGTGCCAGGCACGCCATCAGGCCGCCGCCTGCGGCTCGAGCGCGCGCTCGAACATGTCGATCGCGTGCTTGGTCGGCGAGATCGTCTCCAGGCCCTGCTCGCCGTACCAGTCAGCGCGCGCGGGGTCCATCACGCGCACGATCGCCTTCTCCACGCCAAAGCGCTTCTGGGCGACCTGCGCGATCACCAGGTTGGTGTTGTCGCCGGCGGTGGAGGCGATGAACACGTCGGCGCGTTCGATGCCCGCCTGGACCAGCGCGTCGAACTCGAGCGCGGTGCCGACGGTGAACTGTCCACCGGCGTCCTCCCAGCTGACGCTCTGGCCGGCGTCGAGGCGCTCGTGCGAGAGCGGGTCCTCGTCGAGCACCGACACCTCGTGCCCCGCCGCGAGTGCCGACTTGGCGACTGCCGCGCCGACGCGTCCGGCGCCGACGATCAGGACGAACATGCCGGGGAGAGATGCATACTCCGCAGATTAGACGATCGACGCGCGGTCACGGTGGGCGCGGCGGGCCAGCTCGATCGGCGAGTCGCGGGCGGCGGGCGCGGTGACGATCACGCGGCAGCCGGCCTTGCGCACGACGTACTTGGTGACGTCTCCCACATAGCCTTCCAGCGGGCCGCCGCGTCCGCCCAGGCGCGAGCCGCCGCGGATCGCCGACGGTTCCTCCGCGCCGAGCACGATCGCCTCCACCCCACGCCGGCGCGCCTCGTCGACGATCGCGTAGCCGGCGCGCCTGGTGCGCACGGTGGCGGTGGCGACCTGCACGCCGTTGTACTCCTCGCCGACCGCCTTCGCGCGCGCGAGCACCTGGCGGGCGTGCTTGATCTGCGCGTCGGGGAGCCGCGCGTCCAGCGGCAGCGACATGGGGATCACGAACATCCACACGGCCTCGATCGTCGCCGTGTCGATCGCCGCCTCGTCGGTGTGCTCGGGTGAGACCAGCAGCGCCGCCGTCTGCACGATGTCGTCGTCGAGGTCGGTGCCGAACAGCGGCACGAGCACCGAGCCGTACTCGCGCTCGGGCGCGTGCTCGGCGCGCAGCACCTGCGGCGCGACGGTCACCCGCCGCAACAGCGAGGTCTCATCGGCACGCCGGTAGATCACGTACATGGCGATGCCCACCACCATCCAGCCGAGGCCGACGTAGCGCGCGGCTTCGTGCAGGATCAGCAGCGTCACCAGGCCGGCGAGCGATGCGAGCGCACCGAACACAGCCGGCAGCGGCAGCCGCCCGCCGCGCACGCCGACGGACAGCGGGATGCGGTACGGGCGGTCGCGGTCGGGCTCGCTGTAGCGCAGGCGGCAGATCGACAGGTGCGCGATGGTGAACGCGAGCGTGGCGCCGACCGCGTAGATGCCGACCAGGAAGTCGAGGTCCTCGGGCGCGGCCAGCGCCGCGGCGAGCACGCCGGCGAGCACGATCAACACGTACGGCGTGGAGCGCACCGGGTGCAGGCGCCCGAGGCCGCTGGGGATCTGGCGGTTGGTGGACAGCGAGTAGGCCAGGCGCGAGAGCCCGAGCATCGCCGAGTTGGCTGCCGCGACGAGCGTGACGGCGGCGGTGGCCCCCACCAGGTACGTCAGCGCCTGCCCCACCCAGTGGGGATGCACGCGGCTGACGACGCCGATCATCGGCGCGGCAAGGTAGCGCCCGGCGAGCTCGGTGTGCCCGTCGTGCACCGGCAGCGCGGTCACAGCCACGAGCGCGATGCCCACGTACAGGAAGGCGACCGTCGCAGTGGTGGAGCCCACCAGGCGCTTGAGCCCCGCGCGGCTGATGCGCACGTCGCCCGCCAGGCCGGAGGCCGACTCGAGGCTCGTGAAGGCGATCACCGCGACGGTCAGCGCGAAGATCAGACGCGGCCACGTGGGGGCGCTGCCGAGGTGGATCGGGTGCAGGAGCGTGTGCGGGCTGAAGAACAGCACCAGCCCGAGCACGACGATGAACGCCTGCAGCGCGAGGTCGGCGCCGAGCAGCATGCCCACGCGCCGCGCGCGGCGCGCGCCGGTGCCGCGAATGTTGGTGAGCACGACCAGCGCGATGAACGCCAGCGACAGCGCGAGCGCCGGCAGGCGGTCGCCGAGCGGGTGCCAGAAGACCTTCAGGTACTGGGTGGCCGAGAAGGTGGTGACGGCGATCAGGATCGTGTAGTCGAGCAGGATCGCCCAGCCGGCGATGAAGCTGACGAGCTCGTTGAACGCGTAGCGCGCGAACACCGTCGAGCCGCCGCGGTCCTGGTGCAGCGAAGCGCCCTCGACGTAGGTCATGGCGGTGACCGCGTACATCACCGCCGCGACCAGGAACACGAGCGGCGTCAGCCCGAGCGCGTGCCCGGCGATCACGCCGAGCGAGAAGTAGATGGCGCTGGCCAGCGAGGAGTAGACGATCGTGAACAGGATCGGCGAGCCGATGCTGCGCCGGGCGACCTGGCGCGAGCGCGTCGCCAGCTCCGAGGGGTGTCCGTCGTGGCCGTCCGCCTGCTCGTGCCCCTCAGGGTGCCCCGGTGCGGGCATGCCCGGCGGGGTGCTCACGCGCCGCGACTCCTGCGGATCTCCACGTACCAGCGCGCGCAGCCGGCGGCGATGAACAGCGCGCCCAACAGCAGGCGGGCGGTGATCGACCCGGAGCGCTCGAGCAGCGCCTCGATCAGCAGCGCCACGCCGATCGCCGCCATCGCGAGCGACAGCACGAACGTGCCCATGCGGTGCAGCTGCCGTCCGTTCATCCTCGTTGGAGCTTAGGGCCGTGGGGCGCGGCCCTGCTTGTCATCAGGTGATCAGCGGGATGATCAGGATGGCGACGATGTTGGCGACCTTGATCATCGGGTTGATCGCCGGCCCGGCGGTGTCCTTGAAGGGGTCGCCGACCGTGTCCCCGGTGACCGACGCGGCGTGCGCGTCCGAGCCCTTGCCGCCGAACGCGCCGTCCTCGATCAGCTTCTTCGCGTTGTCCCACGCGCCGCCGCCGGCCGTCATCAGCACGGCGAAGAAGAAGCCCACGACGATCACCCCGATCAACAGGCCGCCGAGCGCTTTGGTGTCGATCAGGCCGACGATCAGCGGCAAGAGGATCGGCAGCATCGAGGGGATGATCATCTCGCGCTGCGCGGTCTTGGTGACGATGTCCACGCAGGTGGCGTAGTCGGGGTCTTCGGTGCCCTCCATGATCCCCGGGTGCTCGCGGAACTGGCGGCGCACCTCCTCCACGACCGCGCCGCCGGCGCGCCCGACCGCCTCGATCGACAGCGACGCGAACAGGCACACCATCAGCCCTCCCAGCAGCAGCCCGATCAGCACCGGCGGTTCGTTGATCGAGAACACCAGCGCTTCGATCGGGCGGTGTTCGTGGTTGGCGAGTTCCTGGCGGAAGCCGGCAAACAGCACGATCGCCGCGAGCACCGCCGAGCCGATCGCGTAGCCCTTGGTGACCGCCTTCGTGGTGTTGCCGACCGCGTCCAGCGGGTCGGTGACGTTGCGCACCTCCTCGGGCAGCTCGGCCATCTCGGCGATCCCACCGGCGTTGTCGGTGATCGGGCCGAACGCGTCGAGCGCCACGATCAGCCCCGTCAGCGACAGCTGGCCCATGACCGCCACGCCGATGCCGTAGATCCCGGTGGTGCCGCCGCCGGCGAGCTTCCACGCGCCGAAGATCCCCAGCACGAGCACGAGCGCCGGCAGCGCCGTCGCCTGCAGCCCGGAGCCGAAGCCCTGGATGATGTTGGTGGCGTGCCCGGTGATCGACGCGCGCGCGGTCTTCTTCACCGGCGAGAAGCGCGTCGAGGTGTAGTAGTCGGTGATCACGAACAGGCACGCCGTCACCGCGATGCCGATCAGCGAGCACAGGTAGAACTTGCCCCACGTGGGCGTGTTGACCGCGCTGCCGACCTGGCTGAAGCTGAGGTTGCGCATCAACCAGTAGGTGATCGGCGCGAACGCCGCCGCCGCGATCACGCCGGAGAGGACCAGGCCCTGGTAGAGCGCGCGCTCGACGTTGCCGGCCTTCGAGCGCACGGCGAACGTGCCGATGATCGACGCGATCACCGCGACGCCGCCGAGCACGAGCGGGTACAGCGCCACGCGCGTGGCCTCGTGGAAGGTCAGCACGCCGAGCAGCATCACCGCGACCGCCGTGACCGCGTAGGTCTCGAACAGGTCCGCCGCCATCCCCGCGCAGTCGCCGACGTTGTCGCCCACGTTGTCGGCGATCACCGCCGGGTTGCGCGGGTCGTCCTCGGGGATGCCCGCCTCGATCTTGCCCACGATGTCCGCGCCCACGTCGGCCGCCTTGGTGAAGATGCCGCCGCCGAGTCGCGCGAACACCGAGATCAGCGAGCCACCGAAGCCGAGCCCGATGAGCGCGTCGACGGCCGTCTTCTGGCTGTCGTTGAACACCGCCGTCAGCAGGCCGTAGTAGCCGGAGAGCCCGAGCAACGCGAGGCCTGCGACCAGCAGGCCGGTGATCGCGCCGCCGCGGAAGGCCACCGTCAGCGCGGGCGAGACGCCGCCGCGCGCCGCCTCGGCGACACGGGCGTTCGCGCGCACCGACACGTTCATGCCGATGAAGCCCGCCGAGCCCGACAGCGTGCCCCCGATCGCAAACCCGCATGCCACGGCGATGTTCTGCACGAAGATCAGCGCCACGAACAGCACCACGCCGACGGCGGCGATGGTCGTGTACTGACGGGTCAGGTACGCGCGCGCGCCCTGCTGGACGGCCAGCGAGATCGACTGCATGCGCTCGTTGCCCGGCGAGAGCGCCAGCAGGGCGCGTGTGGTCAGCA
This sequence comes from Solirubrobacteraceae bacterium, assembly GCA_035504435.1. Classification (GTDB taxonomy): domain Bacteria; phylum Actinomycetota; class Thermoleophilia; order Solirubrobacterales; family Solirubrobacteraceae; genus Palsa-744. The sequence continues at coordinate 21,588 of DATJRV010000106.1, read as the reverse complement.
CGCCGTATGCCACGGCACAGGCGGCACATACGAGGGCGACGACGACCCCGTGGTTCGTCAGAAAGCTGCTCAACAGAAATCCTCCGCGGTCTTGATTGCGTGCCGCGCGAGGATGTATCGCGCGCACGTTCCACGGCCGGGTCGCCCAGGGACGGGCGCTCACCGGCGCAAACGCGGGCGCAGTGTATCGTGCCGCGCGGATGGGTGCCGCTTGGCGTGCTCGCACGCCGCGTGCAGGCGCTCAGCTCAGCTGCCCTGGGCGGAACTGCTCAACGGCCCGGCACCCACAGCCTGCCGCTCGCCTCCGCCGGTCCGGGGCGCTGCTGGCGCTCGGCGTCCGCGGGCGTCTGCTCGCCGCTCGTCGGCGGCTGCTCACCGGCGGGCGGAGCGCCGGGCGCGGACGGTGCGCCGGGCGCAGGCTGAGCGCCGGGCGCGGGCTGAGCGCCAGATGAAGACTGGGCGCCGGGCGGGGAAGCCGGCGCGGACGCGGCTTCGCCCTGGGCGGTGGTGCGCTCGCGGGCGTAGGCCATCTGCAGGCGCGAGAGCGCGTCGCGCAGTGGAGCGAGCTCCCGCGGGATGCGGCGCTCGAGGATCTCCAGCAGCGCGCGCACCGCGTCGATCGCGTCACGCGCCTGCTCCAGGTCGCGCCCGCCTTCCTGGGCTGCCGCGCCGCCCGCGGCTGCCGCGCCGCCCGCGCCGGCCGCTGGCTGATCGCCGGCCGCCGGCGCCAGCCGGCTGGCGCCGATGTTCAACAGCGACACCGTCGCCTGGGCGATCATGTCGGTCGCGTTGATGCGGCGCAGTTCCTCTTCGTAGGCGGCGCGAAGCTGCTCTTCGCTCGGCTGGGCGGCGTCGGCCCCGCCCCAGCCGGCCGCGCCGCTGCCGGCCGCGCCTCCGCCGCCCGCGGCGCCTCCGCCGCCCGCGGCGCCTCCGCCGCCGGCCGCGCCCTCGCCGCCGGCCGGACCCTCTCCAGCTGCGTTCATACGGTCACCTCCTCCGGATAGCTTGCTCGTGTCTCGTTGACGCTGGCCGCGAACACCTCCTCGCGGGTGGCCCCCGCGTCGATCAGCCGGCGCTGGCGCTGGGCGCCGTTGCGCTCGGGGAACGCCGGCTCGATCGCCAGCTCCGCGCGCACGGGGGCGCTCCACGCGAGCAGGCGATCGATCGCCGCACGCGCCGGGTACTCCTCTGCTCGCTGCAGGTCGATCAGCTTGCCGTCGAGCCCGAAACGGATCGCGCGCCACATGTTCTCCTCGATCAGCCGCGGCGCGGGGTCCGTGAAGGGCACGCCCTCGTCGAGGTCGCGCAGCGCCTGCGCGATGCACGCGACCATCAGGCCGGCAAGCGCCTCGGACTCTCGCGCGGTGGCCTGCGCGTCGCAGATGCGCACCTCGACGGTGCCGAAGCTGAAGTGCGGGCGCACCGACCACCACACTTGCGTGAACTCGACGATCGAGTTGGTCTTGCGCAGGAACTCGATGTAGTCGCGGTAGGCCCGCCACGAGCCGAACGCGTCGGGCACGCCGCAGCGCGGGAAGCTCTTGGTGAAGCTCTGCGTGCGCGCCGAGTGCAGCCCGCTGTCGCGCCCGTCGAGGAACGGGGAGTTGGCGGAGATCGCGAGCAGCACCGGCAAAAGCGGACGCAGGCGGTCGCACGCACGCACCGCCCGCTCGATGTCGTTGACGCCCACGTGCACGTGCAGGCTGAAGGTGTTGTTGCGCCAGGCGACGTATTTGAGGCCCTCCTCGACGCGGCGGTAGTGCTCGGTGTCGATGATCGGCTGCTCGCGGTAGTCGGCCCACGGGTGCGTGCCGGTGGCGCCCAGCGCGACGCCCTGCGCGTCGGCGAGTGCAAACAGGCGCCGGCGGCGCTCGCGCTGGCGGGCGAGCGCGTCGTGCAGGTCGGCGCCGACCCCGGAGATGATCTCCAGCTCGGAGGAGATCAGCTCACCGGCGATGCTCTCGTGCAGCAGCGGGTCGCCCGCGGAGGCCGCGCGCATGTGCTCGAAGCGGGGAACCAGTTCGAGCGTGCGCGGGTCGAGCAGCGAGAACTCCTCCTCGACGCCGACAGTGAGGTCGGCGGCGACGGCGAACGTCTCGGCGACGCGATCTAGATCGAGGCTGTTCATCCGTTGGCTGTACGAGGGATGTGGTGGTCGGGGCGCTCGCACGTCCAGTTTGACGTACCCCGCCGGGCGGCCCGGCGGCGCGTGCTGTCAGGTCAGATAGAAGTACAGCGCGTACAGCAGATCGACAGCCGGGCTGGAGGTGTGCACGGTCACCTCCGGGGGCACGTCCAGCAGCGACTCGCTGTAGTTGAAGATGATCTTCACGCCCGCGTCCACCAGCTCGTCCGCGAGCCCCTGGGCGGCCTCCGCGGGCACCGCGAGCACGCCGACGACGATGTCCTCGTCTTCGACCACCTGGCGCAGCTCGGCGATGTCGCGCACCGCCTGGCTGCCAACCTGGCTGCCGACCTTGTGCTGGTCGCTGTCGAAGATGGCCACCACGCGAAAGCCGTGGTCGGCGAAGATTTCCGAGGAGGCGATCGCCTGACCAAGATGTCCCGCGCCGATCAGCCCGATGTTGTGCTGCCCGGCCGTGCGCAGGATCTTGCGGATCTGCGAGACGAGCGCCTCGACGTTGTATCCCACCCCGCGCTTGCCGAACTTGCCGAATCCGGACAGGTCGCGGCGAATCTGCGTGGAGTTGACGTGCGTGTAGTCGGAGAGCTCCTGCGAGGAGATCGTCTCCTTGCCCATCTTCTTGGCCTGGGTGAGCACCTGCAGGTAGCGCGACAGGCGCGCGGCGACGCCCAGCGACAGCCGCTCGGCCATCTCGCGGCTGCCCGGCGTCGCCGGCGTGGACGCCCGACCGGGTTCTGCATAGCTCATCGGCGGGACTCTAGACGCTCGCGCACCAGCTCCTGCGAGACGTGGTATTCGCACAGCTCCTCGCCGTCGAGCACGACCACGGGAATGCGCTCGAAGTACGCGCGGTGCAAGCCGTCGTCGAGGGTGATGTCGAGCTCCTGGAGCTCAAAGGACAGATCTGCCTGCAGCGCACGCAGCACGCTCATCGCCTGCTCGCACAGATGGCAGTCGGGCTTGGAGTAGACGGTGATCCTCGCCATCGCGCGTGCCGTGCGAGCCTAGCGCGCTGCCCGCCCGGTCGGGATTTGCGTCTTTACTAATTATATGTCTAAAATTAGGGTCCGCGACGGCTCGCTTCTGTCCCCATCGGCGAGCTGACGTAGCGCCGCCGACCCTCGACCCGCCGGCGGGTCGGGGGGCGGCCCGCGCGCCCGTGGGCGCATCTGCCGGCCGGTGGCTGCCCGTGCGGGCTCAGCGCCGCGCTTCGCCGGTGGCGTACGCGTCGAGCGTGAGGTAGCTGGGGTAGGCGAGCGGTGCGCGAAAGCGCGCGGCGCTGGCGATCATCGCGGCGTTGTCGGTGCACAGTGCGCGCGCCGGCACGTGGACGCTCGCGTCGAGCGCGCGCAGCCGTTCGCGCAGCAGGCCGTTGGCGGCCACGCCGCCGCCGACCGCCAGGCGCGTGAGCCCGGTGTGGGCGAGCGCCTGGCTGGCGCGCGCGACGAGGCGCTCGACGATCGCCGCCTGGTAGGAGGCGGCGAGGTCGGCGGCGCGCTCGCGCGCCGTCTGCTCGCCGAGCTCGCGCAGCGTGTACAGCAGCGCGGTCTTGACGCCCGCGAAGGAGAAGTCGAGGCTGTGCTCGAAGCGCTGACGGCGCTCGCCGCGGCCAGCACGCCCGCGCTCGCCGGGGGAGCCGGGGAAGGTGAACGCCTGGGCGTCGCCGTCGGCGGCGAGCCGCTCCAGCGCGGCGCCGCCGGGATAGCCTAGCCCGAGCATCCGCGCGCCCTTGTCGAACGCCTCGCCGGCGGCGTCGTCGAGCGTGCGGCCGAGCACCTCGTAGCCGTCGTGCTCGGTGACGCGTGCGAGCAGCGTGTGCCCGCCGCTGGCGATCAGGCACACGAACGGCGGCTCGAAGGCGCCCGCGCTCGCGCTCGCCGCCGCGCCCTGGACCACCGAGGCGCCCGCGTGTGCGGCGCCGCCGGCGCCGTCCGGCGGCGGCTCGTCGTCCGGCGGCGGCTCGGGCGCGAGGAAGTTCGCGGCCACGTGCCCCTGCAGGTGATCGACGGGCGCGAACGGGAGCTCGCGGGCGGCGGCGAGCGCCTTGGCGGTGGACAGCCCGACGAGCAGCGCGCCCACGAGTCCCGGTCCCTGCGTGGCGGCGACCAGCTCGACCTCGTCGAGCGTCACCTGCGCGCGCGCGAGCGCCTGCTCGACGATCAGGTTGACCAGCTCGAGGTGGTGGCGCGAGGCGATCTCGGGGACGACGCCACCGAAGCGCGCGTGCGCCTCCTGCGAGGAGATCACGTTCGCGCGCAGCACCCCGCGCGCGTCGAGCACGGCCGCGCAGGTGTCGTCGCAGCTGGTCTCGAGCGCGAGGATGCTCACGCCCATCGCACCTCAGCGCGCGCGCTCATGCCGGTCCGGGATTGGGCACGTCGCCGAGCGAGCCGGCGAGCGTGGCGGGGGTGCGCCACATCACCAGCGCGTCCTCGCCGTTGTCCTGGTAGTAGCGCCGGCGCATGCCGGCGGCGCGAAAGCCCTCGCGTTCGTACAGGTGGATGGCAACGCCGTTGGAGCGGCGTACCTCGAGCGTGAAGCGCGCCTGGTCGTCGTCCACGCACGCATACAGCTCCGCCAGCAGCGCGGAGGCCAGCCCGCGACGCTGGTAGGCGCTGTCCACCGCCACGTTCATCACGTGCCAGACGGTGTCGTAGCGCGAGCAGATCAGATAGCCCACCAGGCGGCCTTCGCGCAGCGCGGCCAGGCAGATGCCGGACTGCTTGGAGAGCTCGAGCACGAACATGGCAATCGACCACGGCGTCGGGAACACGCGCCGCTCGATCGCGATCACCTGCGGCAGATCCGGGTAGCTGAGCCGGCGGATTTCCGTGGCTGGAGCGTTCGTGAGTGGGTGCTCGGGGGCGGTTGGTTCGGTCATGTGACGGGGCCGTCGGCTGCGCCCGCGGTAACCAAGGCTAGCTCCGCGTCCGGGCGGCGACGGTAGTCGGGAGCGAGCGCGTCGAGGCTCGTGGGCGACGCGTGCACGGCGAGCTCGCAGATCGCCGCCGCGTCCACCAGGTGAAGCGGTGAGTGCGCGGGCGGCGTGGGGATGCCGGCCGCCTGGAGCTGCTCGCGGTAGAGCAGCGCGCCATCGCCGACGGCCAGCCAGCTCCAGTGGGCCCCGCCGGCGCCGGCTCCCGCGCCAGCCTCGGTGCCGGCTCCCGCGCCAGCATCGGCGCCGGCTCCCGCGCCAGCCTCGGCGCCGGCTCCCGCGCCAGCCTCGGCGCCGGCGAGGACGGCCGCGAGCTCGTGCGGCGCGAGCGCTGCCGGGCTCGTCAGCTCCGTGGGCACCCCGCCCGGCGTGTCGGCGTAGGCGGCCGCGAACACCTCGCCGCGGCGCGCGTCGATCACGGCGAGCACGGCGGCGCGTGTGTCCGCCGGCGCGGGCTGTGCGGCGAGCGCAGCGGCGGCGAGCGCCTGCAGGGAGGAGACGCCGACGAGCTCCGCGGACAGCGACTGCGCGAGCCCGCGGGCGCTCGCCACGCCGACGCGCAGGCCGGTGAACGTGCCGGGGCCGACCCCCACGGCGATGCGCTCGACGGCGCTCCACGCGACGCCGGCGCCCACGAGCAGCTCGTGGGTCATCGACAGCAGCCTGGTCGCGTGCCCTGGGTGCGCGCCCGCGGGGGGATCGTCACGCGCGTGCGTGGTCGATCCGTCGGCCAGGCGCAGCGCGACGGCGGTGGCGGAGGTGGAGGTGTCGAAGCCGAGCACGATCATCGTTGTGCGCCCCCGGCGCGCGCGTGCGGCTCGCGCACCTCGATCTGCCGGCGGTCGCCGCCGCCGTGGGAGAGCGTCACGCACAGGCGGGCGCCGGCCAGCTCCCGCTCGGCATCCGGTGGCCACTCGACGAACGCGATCCGTCCCGCTCCCAGGTAGTCGGCGAGCAGCGCCGGGTCCTCGCGCTCGAGGCCGGCGAGGCGATACAGGTCGAGGTGCGAGACGGTCACGCCGCTCGCCCTGTAGCGGTGACCGATGCTGAACGTGGGGCTGGTGACGGGGTCGCTGACGCCAAGCGCGCGCGCCGCCCCGCGCACGAGCGTCGTCTTGCCCGCGCCGAGCTCGCCGCGCACGAGCACCACGTCCCCATCGCCGAGCACTCCCGCCAGCTCGGCGCCCAGCGATTCGGTCTCCTCGGGACCGGTGGTTTCGACGCTGCGCACGACCACCCGGAAACTCTAGATGCAATCGAGCACCCACCGGCGCGAAGCGTGCGAGCAACAAAAAAGACCGGCCCGCGGGAGAATGATGCGCGGGCCGGTCGTTTACTCCTGGAGGGATGGAGACAGGACCTTCATCGGCAACCGTGCCCTGTGACTTTAGACCCTGAGCGACTTTCTTCGACACCGCCCACGGAAAGCCCGCATTTGCAGGGAAAATTGCGTGGACGGCCGGCTCGTACAGGCGTCCAGGCGCGCTAGAACAAGCCGAGCTGGTCGGCCTGTTCGCGCCCCGCGACCGTGTCCTCGCCACCGAGCTGGGCGGCAGGCTCAGCTGGCTCGGGGTCTGGCTCGAGCTCGGGCACGTCTTCGATCGACGGCTGCTCCGGCGGGCCGAGCGCGAGCAGCTCGGGCAGCCGGTGGAAGTCGGTGCGCAGCGTTTCGAGCATCCGCGGCGTGTACAGCGCGGCGGCCGGATGGTAGATCGGGTACAGGCGCACCGCGCGCACGCCGAGCACCATCACCTCCGGCTGCCCGTGCAGGCGCGTGATCCCCGTCGGGTCGCCGCGCAGGAGCTTGGTCGAGAAGTTGCCCAGCGTGCAGATCACCGTCGGCTCGATCAGCTCCACCTGGCGCAACAGGTACTCCTGGCAGTTCTCCAGCTCGATCGGCTGCGGGTCGCGGTTGCCGGGTGGGCGGCAGTTGTGCACAACACCGCCCGCTGTCACGAAGTTATGCGTATCGGCCACATCAAGACAGAAGAAGGTGGTGTCGCCGCGCTGTCGATCGGTCACATCCTCCACCTCGACCTCGTCATACAAGACCCTCGTGGGTCCATGATCAAACCGAGCGCAATCGAACGGCACCCGTGTCTCGACGCCCGGATGGAGCTTGTAGCGCATCGAAGGCGGAACACAGGGAGCGATCAACTCGCAGAGGCGCTCGGTGGCCTCGACGTCGAAGTACAGCCGCCTCCTCGTGGCCTTTGCCGGCAGGCCGAGTTGCGCCAGGCCGGCGATCAATATCTGGCGGTCCGCATCGGAGAATGCGTTCGTGGCGATCTCGGCCAGCGGCCTGCGCCCACCCTCACGAATGCGGGTGTAGCCATCATCCATGAACCAGAAGGCGAGCATGCGTGAGTTGAGGCCGTCAGCAAGCCACGGCGGGACGACCTTGTGGGGGCGATAGAAGTCCCCTCGCAGCACCCGAAGCGCGCGATCTGCGAGCGTGCGCACGTGCACGACGGCGTAGGTGTGCTCACCACCGGCGACCGCTGCGACTTCGCGCTCGCGCACATGAACGCCCAGCCGCGAGAGCAATTCGGCCTTGAAGCGTGCGTACTCGAGCTGGCTTCGGGAATGCGACAGCGTGAGACATGAGGACGCGGCCTGCAGGCAGCCGTCGCCGAGAACGCTTCCGCACACGACATCCCACTCCAGCTCGCTCAAGCCCTGACCGGAGGCTATGCGGTCGTCCGCTCTGAGATCCTCCACCGGTACATACCCACGCTCACTCAGCACGGGGTGGTCGCCCGTCAGTTGAATCCCGACGCGACGTGCACCCGCGTGCTTGCACGACCGACAAGTCATGCGGTAGACGCGCCGGCCTGCTAGCGGTGTGGCATGCCAGCCCGTGACCCGTCGCTTGACAAGGGCACCATTCTCGTCCACCGACATCACCTCGCCGTCATAGCGAGAACGCACGAGCCGCCCTATCCGCTCCCATGTCCCGTCGCCGAGCTGGACACGGGCGGTGTACCTGAGACACTTGAGCGTGTTGGCGATGAAGACGTCCTCGCGCGCCAACCCAATCTCCCCGAGCAGCGTGTTCAGCAGCTGCCCCGCCCGCCCGACGAACGGCAGCCCCTGCTCGTCCTCGCTCGCCCCCGGCGCCTCGCCCACGAACATCAGCTCCGCGTCGGCGTTGCCCGCGCCGAAGACGACGGTTTTGCGCGTGGCCGCCAGCTCCGGGCAGCGCGTGCAGCTGCGCGCTTGTGCAAGGACTTCCTTGAGGGCGTCGCGCCGCTCTGTCGCCGATCGCTCGCGTGGTGCGGGTGCCGCCGGGCGCTGCTCGGGGTCCATGCGGCGGATGCTAATCGCTGCCGGTGAAAGCTCGCATGACCGCAGGTCACCGCAAGACGCACGCAGCGGCCGGCCGGCGCGAACGCCGGTGCGCGATGATCCGCAGCGTGACGCCAGCTTCCGTTCATCGCGTGACGGCGCCGTTCGCCGGCGTGGTGGTAGCGATCCCGCACGCGCGCGCCGAGCGCGTCGGGCTGGGCAGCACGCTGGTGGTGATCGAGGCGATGAAGATGGAGCACGAGGTGCCGGCGGACGTCGACGGCGTGCTCAGCGAGCTGGCGGTGGCGGTGGGCGACGCGGTGCAGGAGGGTCAGCTGCTGGCGACGCTCGCCCCCGCCGACGGCGACGGGGCCGGCGGCGCGCCCCCGGTGGCGGGCGCGCAGGGCGAGGACGAGCGCGCGGACCTGCGCGCCGTGCACGAACGCCACGCGGTCGGGCTGGACGCCGCGCGCCCGGAGGCGGTCGCCGCGCGCCGTGAGCGCGGGCGGCGCACGGCGCGCGAGAACCTCGCCGAGCTGCTCGACGCCGACAGCTTCGTCGAGTACGGCCCGCTGCTGTTCGCCGCCCAGGAGCGCCGGCGCCCGCGCGAGGAGCTGATCGCTCGCACCCCGGCCGACGGCCTCGTCGGCGGCGTGGGACGGCTCGACGGCCGTCCGTGCGTGGCGCTGTCGTACGACTACACCGTCCTGGCCGGCACGCAGGGCATGCGCAACCACGCCAAGAAGGACCGCCTGTTCGAGCTCGCCGAGCGCCGGCGCCTGCCGGTGGTGCTGTTCGCGGAGGGCGGCGGCGGGCGCCCCGGCGACGTGGACATGCCGATCGTCGCCGGCCTCGACTGCCGGGCGTTCGAGCTGTTCGCGCGCCTGAGCGGCCTGGTGCCGCTCGTGGGCATCGCCTCCGGCTACTGCTTCGCCGGCAACGCCGCCCTGCTCGGGTGCTGCGACGTGGTGATCGCGACCGAGGACTCGAGCATCGGCATGGGCGGACCGGCGATGATCGAGGGCGGCGGGCTCGGCGTCTACGCGCCGGGCGAGGTGGGCCCGATCGACGTCCAGTTCACAAACGGCGTCGTCGATCTGCGCGCCCAAGACGACGCTCAGGCCGTGGCGCTCGGCAAGCGCTACCTGTCCTACTTCCTCGACGGCGCGGGCGACGGCGCATCGTCCCCGGACGGCGAGGCGGCGTCCGTCGCCGACCAGCAGCAGCTGCGCGAGCTGATCCCCGAGCAGCGAAAGCGCGTGTACGACGTGCGCCGCGTGATCGAGCGGCTGTTCGACCAGGGCTCTGTGCTGGAGCTGCGCGACGGCTTCGGAGCTGGCATGCTGACCGCGCTCGCGCGCGTCGACGGCCGGGCGCTGGGCGTGGTGGCGAACAACCCGCGCCACCTGGGCGGGGCGATCGACGCCGACGGCGCCGACAAGGCCGCGCGCTTCCTGCAGCTGTGCGACGCGTTCGAGCTGCCCGTGCTGTTCCTGTGCGACACGCCAGGGTTCATGGTCGGGCCGGAGGCCGAGCGCACGGCGACCGTGCGCCACTTCGCGCGCATGTTCCTCGTGGGCGCCAACCTGAGCGTGCCCACGGGCACGATCGTGCTGCGCAAGGGCTACGGCCTCGGCGCACAGGCGATGGCCGGCGGCGGCTTCAAGGCGCCGCTGTTCACCGTCGCCTGGCCGACGTCCGAGTTCGGCGGCATGGGCCTGGAGGGCGCCGTGCGCCTGGGCATGCGCCGCGAGCTCGACGCGATCGAGGACGAGGCCGAGCGCGAGCGCACGTTCACGCAGCTGGTCGCCGCCGCCTACGAGCACGGCCGCGGCCTGAACATGGCCGCCTACGGCGAGATCGACGACGTGATCGACCCCGCCGACTCGCGGCGCTGGATCGCCACGCTGTTCGACGCCCACAGCGGAAGGTGGTGGGAGCGGCCGGGGAAGAAGCGCCCGCACGTGGACGCGTGGTGAGAGTGTGAGATTGCGCACACAGCGGCGCCGCGTCGTCCACCGCCATCGCCATCTGTATCATTCCTCACAGGCCGTCAACGAGCAGCGCTCGTGGTGGACCTGACGCTGCACCCGCCTGACATCTGTAGTCGCGCCGGTATCCGCAGGGAACTGGACCGAAGCCAATGAGCTCACACCCCCGAACCTCGCTGTGCGCATGAGGATCGTGCGTACCGTCGCGGAGCTCCGCGCGGGGCTCGCGCCAGCGCGTCGCAGCGGCCTTTCGATTGGGCTGGTGCCGACGATGGGCGCGCTGCACCAGGGACACCTGTCGCTGATCGCTCGCGCGCGCGAGCACTGCGAGGTGGTGGTCGTGTCGCTGTTCGTCAACCCCGCGCAGTTCAACGAGCGTGGCGACCTCGAGCGCTACCCGCGCGACGAGCACCGCGACGCGCAGCTGGCAGAGCGCGCCGGCGCGGATCTGCTGTTCGCTCCCTCGGCAGAGGAGGTCTACCCGCCCGGCTTCGCCACCAGCGTGGAAGTGCGCGGCGTGAGCGAGCGCTTCGAGGGCGCGGCGCGTGGGGCCGAGCACTTCCGCGGCGTCGCCACGGTGGTCACGAAGCTGTTGTGCATGAGCATCCCCGACGTCGCCTACTTCGGCCAGAAGGATGCCCAGCAGCTCGTGCTCATCCGCCGCCTGGTGCGCGACCTGAACCTGCCGGTGCGCGTCGAGGCACTGCCGACGGTGCGCGAGCCCGACGGCCTGGCGATGTCCAGCCGCAACGCGCTGCTGAGCGCCGACATGCGCGCGCGTGCGCTGGCACTGCCCGCGGGGCTCGACGCCGCGCGCGCGCTGGCCGCCCGCGGCGAGCGCTCGGCGACGGCGCTGTGCGACGCGGCGCGCACGGCGATGCGCGCGTTCGGCGTGGAGGCCGAGTACGTCGCGCTCGTCGAGCCCGACACGTTCGCGCCGCTGCAGGAGCTCCCCCTCCGGGGACGATGCGCCGGCGAGGCGCTGCTCGCGCTGGCGGCACGCGTGGGCGCGGTGCGCCTGATCGACAACACGATGCTTTCACCCACCACAGCGCAGACCGGCGACCAACGAGAGGGAAAGGCGATGGCCACATGCAGCGCGTGATGCTCAAGTCCAAGATCCACCGGGCGACGGTCACCGATTGCGATCTGCACTACGTGGGCTCGATCACGATCGACCCGGAGCTGCTCGAGGCGGCGGACATCCTCGAGTACGAGCAGGTGCACGTCGTGGACGTAGACAACGGCGCGCGCTTTGAGACGTACACCATCCCCGGCGAGCGCGGGTCGGGCGACATGCGCGTGAACGGCGCCGCCGCCCGCCTGGTGCACCGCGGCGACACGATCATCGTCATCTCCTACGGCTCCTATGACCGCGCCGACATGGAGCGCTACGAGCCGCGCGTGGTGCACGTGCAGGCCAACACCAACCGCATCATCACGATCGACGAGCAGGTGGCGACCCTGCTCTCTTAGAGAGCGCGCGTCAACCGGCCCGCAGAGAGGAAACCAAGCCATGTCCAGCATCCCCGACCACGCGCTCCAGACGGCACGCTCGCTGAGCGCCGTCCCACCCGCCGAGCGGCTGCCGATGACCCTGCCGCTGCTGATGGAGAAAAAGCGCCTCGGCGACCCGATCGTGATGGTCACCGCATACGACTACCCGAGCGCCCGCGCCGCGGAGGCCGCCGGCGTGGACCTCGTGCTCGTCGGCGACTCCGCCGCCACCACCGTGCTCGGCTACAACGCCACCACGCCCGTGGGGCTGGAGGACATGCTGGTGCTCGCGCGCGCCGCCCGCCGCGGCCTGCGCACGCCGCTGTTGATCGGCGATCTGCCGTTCGGCTCCTATGAGGTCTCAGACGAGCAGGCGATCACCACCGCCATGCGCATGGTCAAGGAGGCCGGCTGCGACGCGGTCAAGCTCGAGGGCGGCGGCGAGACCTCAGCCCGGCGCGCGCGGGCGATCGTCAGCGCCGGCATCCCCGTGATGGGCCACGTGGGCCTCACCCCGCAGACGGCCACCGCGCTCGGCGGCTGGAAGGCGCAGGGCCGCACGGCGAGCGCCGCCGCGCGCATCGCGCAGGAGGCGCGCGCGCTGCAGGACGCCGGCTGCTTCGCGCTCGTGTTCGAGGCGATCCCCGCGGCGGTCACCGCGGAGCTGATGCCGGCCCTGGAGATACCGGTGATCGGCATCGGCGCCGGCCCCGCCACCGACGGGCAGGTGCTCGTCTTCCACGACCTGCTCGGCATCCGCGACGGGCTCGGCGCGCGCTTCGTCAAGCGCTACGCCAACCTCCAGCAGGAGATGAACGACGGCGTGGCCGCCTACGCCGAGGACGTGCGCGCGCGCCGCTATCCCGGTCCGGAGCACACGTACTCGATCGACCCCGCGGAGCTGGGCGAGCTGCGCGAGCGGCTGGCAGCAGCCGACGCGAGCAAGACGCAGGCGCGCGCGGCAGCGGACGCACGCTAGCGTCGCCGGTGGCCGCGTCGCGGCAGCCGCAGACGCGTCAGCTCGCGACCGCGGCGGCTGAACGCTAGCGGGACTTTCCGGGTCCCGCTAGCCTCGCCGGCGACCGCGCCGCGGCAGCCGCAGGCGCGTCGGCTCGCTGTCCTGCGCGTGCGCCGCCAGCTGCCCTGGTTCCACGGCCAGGAACGCGAAGATCATGCACGCGAACAGGCACGCCACGCCGATGCCGTGCGCCCACGGCGCTTCGGCGACGGTCAGCAGGCCGAGACCGCCGAGCAGCCCCGCGAGCGCCAGCCGTGCGCACAGGCCGTCGGACAGGCGCGCGAGCAGCTCGCGCGCGGCGAGCGGGGCGTCGGCCTCGGGCCGCCCCTCGGCGTGGTCGAAGCGTCCGCGCAGGAGCAGGCCGAACAGCAGCCCAAGCGACGGGAACAGGATCGCCCCGCCGACCGCGATCGCGGCGAGCAGCGCGATGATCGTTTCGTGGCCCGCGGCGGCCTGCGCGACGGTCAGGTGTGCGAGCAGGATCGGCTGTTGCGCGAGCGCCCAGCCGAGGATCACGCCGGCGACGGCCAGCGCCGCAGACACGCGGGCGGCCTCGAAGCGGCGCCGCGTCACGAGCACGAGCGTGCCCACGCCCGCCAGCGCGGACACCACCAGGCCCACCAGGCCGGGGCCGTCGGTCAGCCGCGTGTAGACGCGGTGCGCTTCGGCGTGCAGGACCGGCAGCCCGGCGAGCGCCACGACGCCCGCGAGCACGCCGGCGACGAGCGCGCGGAGACGGAACTGCTCGACCAGCTGGCGCTCGCCGTCGCGCGCGGCGTCGGCCGCGAGGTACACCGCCGCCAGGTACGCGGACACGGACACCGCGAGCACGCCGATCAGCACCGACAGCGGGCTCAGCCAGCTCGACAGCACGGCCCCCGAGGTCTCGCCACCGGCGACGCGCTGCGCGGCGATCGCGCCGATGATCGTGCCGAGCGCAAACGGGGTGAGGATCGAGGAGAGCGAGAAGATGGTGTCGATCAAGCCGAGCTCCGAGGCCTTGGCGGTGCCTGCGCGCAGCGCGTACGCGGCGCCGCGGAACACCACGCCGAGGCCCGCCAGGAACAGCGGCACGACGAGCGTCGCGGCGATCGCGCCGAACGCGCCCGGGTAGGCCGTCCACGTGACGGTCAACACGAAGATCAGCCACACGTGGTTCGCCTCCCACACGGGTCCCATCGCGTGATGCGCGTACTCCCGGATGCTCCTCGCCCGCTCGTGCTTCTCCGGCGTGCGGCCCGGCCAGACGATCGTCGCGAGCTGCCACAGCCCCGCGCCGAAGTCAGCGCCGCCGAGGATCACGTACAGGGCGAGGCCGATCAGCACACAGATCAGCGGCAGGTCGTAAAGGTGCACAGCCCCCTCCCCGCCTCAGGCCCCTGCCGGCTCCACCGCGCCGGCGCCGCCCTCGCTCAACGGATCGCCCGCTCCGTCGAGCGGCGCCCGCGCCAGGCGCCGCAGCACCCACACCAGCCCGCAGCCGACGAGCACGTAGGCGGCAGCCAGCACGGCATAGCCGACGGGCACGTCGCGTGCGCGGGTGACCGCTTCGGTGGTGGTCATCACGTGGTAGACCACCCACGGCTGGCGTCCCACCTCTGTGACGATCCAGCCGGCGACCAAGGCGACCACGGCCAACGGCGCGGCGGCGGCCACCGCCAGATAGAACCACCGCTGCGCCGGCAGCCGCCGGCGGCGGCAGCGCTCGAACAGGAACACCACTCCGAGCAGCGCCAGCGCGGTGCCGATGAGCACCATCAGCTGGAACGAGATGCGCTCGATGTTCACCGGCGGGCGCTGCCACAGGGGCACCGCGTCGAGCCCCTGCACCGTGGCGTTCGGGTTGTGAAAGGCCAGCAGCGACAGCAGTTTGGGGATCGCGATGCCGAACTCGACGTGGCCGCCGGTGTACCACCCGAGCAGGTGCTCGGCGGCGCCGCGCGTGGTGTGCGCGAGCCCCTCGATCGCCGCCAGCTTGGTGGGCTGCTGGCTCGCCACGTCGCGCGCCACCCAATCGCCGATCAGCACCTCGACCGGCGAGGCGACCGCGGCCACCGTGATCGGGACCGCGAACGCGGTGCGCTCGTAGCGGCCCCAGCGCCCGCGCAGGCGGCCGATCGCGTACGGCGCCGCAAGCACGAAGCCGGTGACGATGAACGCGGCGATGTACATGTGGATCAGCTCGTTCCACAGGAAGCTGTTGCCGAACAGCGCCGCCAGCGGGTGCACGTCGACGGTGCGCCAGCCTGCCTGTGCCCCAGAGGGTGCGCCCTTCAGGGTGCGCACCAGCTTGAAGCCCGAGGGGTGCTGCATCCACGCGTTCACGGAGATCACCATCAGCGAGCCGGTGAAGCCCGCGACGATGATCGGCACCGCACACAGCAGGTGCACACGCGGCGACAGGCGCTTCCAGCCGTACGCGTAGATGCCGATGAAGATCGCCTCCAGGAAGAACGAGAAGCCCTCGATCGCGAAGCCGAGCCCGAACACGCCGCCGAACGTGGACATGAAGCCCGGCCACAGCGCCCCCATCTCGAAGCTGAGGATCGTGCCCGTGATCACGCCAACCGCGAACAGCGCCGCCATGATCCGCGTCCAGCGCCGCGCGAGCGTGCGATACAGCTCGTCGCCGCTGCGCAGGTACAGCAGCTCGACGAACGCGATCATGGTCGGGAACGCGATTCCAAACGCCACCAGCGGTATGTGGACGGTGAACGACAGTGCCTGCAGCTGGCTTGCCGCACGCAGGTACGCGCCGTGGCTCACCCCCAAAATGCTACGCCCGGCGGACGAGCCAGGTGTCCAGCCCGGCGCCTAGCGCGAGACCGTATGCGGACGAGGAGTGTCCGGAGGTTGTCCCGCTCGGCGTCTAACTCGGGTCCGTGAGCGGCTCGCCCCAGCGCTCGCGGAAGGCGAACTCCGACACGGGCCGGCGCGCGAGGCGCGCGGGCCACGGGTCTGCGCGGTAGCCGACGCCGATGTGCGCGGCCAGCGCGATCTCCTCGGGAATTCCAAGCAGGCGCCGCACCTCCGCCTCGGCCGGCACGAGCAGCGTCGTCAGCGCGGCGCCCAGGCCCTCGGCGCGCAGCGCCAGCAGCAGGTTCTGGACGAAGGGGTACACCGACGCGCCGCCGACGATGCTCTGGCGCGGCAGCCGCGCGTCTGTGACCGCCAGATCGCTCAGCTGCACACCGACCACCAGGTGGACGGGCACCTCGTGCAGGCGCTCGGCGTATTCGTTGGCGCCCTGCACGCGGCGGACGATCGCCCGGTCGAACGCCTGGGGGTCGGCGAGCACCGCGGCGCCTCCTGTGCTCTCCATGTAGGCGCGCCAGCCCGGCAGGTACAACTCGCGCAGCGCGACACGCAGCTCAGGGTCCTGCACGACCACCACCCGCCAGCCCTGGCGGTTGCCGCCGCTGGGGGCGAAGCGTGCGTTGTCGAGGACGCGCACCAGCGCGTCTGCCGGCACGGGATCCGGCTCGAAGCGCCGCGTGGTGGGCGCGCAGCGCATGGCCTCGACAAGATCCATCGCGAGAAGGCTAGCCGCTACCTGGTACACGGTGACTACACTTAAGCGATGGAAACTCGACCGTGGCCTGCACTGAATGAGCGGGCTCGTTGGCTGCCTGAGGCGATCGAACGCGAGCTACGCGAGAGCACGCAAAGCGCCGAGGAACTCCGCGTGCACGCGCGCGAGCTCCGCGCCGAGGCCGAGCAAACCGATCTCAAGGGAATGCGCGATGCCGCCCTGGCGCTCGCGGACCGTTGTGAGCAGGCAGCAGCCGTGCGCACACCGGACAAGGCAGCAGCCGCATCAGCGAGCGCCGTTGACGAGATCGAGTAGCTCAGCGACGATCTGTTCGTGGCGCTCGCTCAGCGCCTCGAACTCGGGTACAAGCCCCGCAACGTGCGATTCCAGCCTCTTGGCGGTGTGGCTCGCGGCCGGCGGGTCGAGCAAGTCCTGTGCACCCCATTCGCGTTCGAGGCCCCGCAGACTCTGGGCGAGTCCCGGTGCCCGAACAAGTGCCAGCGCCGCTGACTCGCGAAGTAGGCCGCGCGTGTGATCGTCGTC
Organism: Solirubrobacteraceae bacterium; assembly: GCA_035504435.1. GTDB lineage: Bacteria > Actinomycetota > Thermoleophilia > Solirubrobacterales > Solirubrobacteraceae > Palsa-744. The sequence continues at coordinate 4,638 of DATJRV010000106.1, read as the reverse complement.
GGCGACCATCCCCACCAGCGCCCTGTGCAGACGGAAGGCATACCAGTGCGCAAGCCTGGCATCAGATAGATAACTGTCGATGAGCTCCAGACACGCGAGCCGATCGGTCATCGGGCGGCTTCCAACCGCTCGTTCCCCTTGTCGCTGATCTCCCATGTGCCTCGCGGTGAGTCGTTCGCAAGCTCACCGCGTTCGATCAGGCGGAGACGCACGAACGCGGCGCGCTTCTCCCAGCGGATTCCGCCGGATTTCAGTGGACGTCGATCGAGCTCAGTGAGTCTGTCAGCCAACTCCTCGCCGACCGCTTCGACGACCTCGCGACTCGGCGCTCGTCCACCGCAGCGGTCGAGGTAGCGCAGAATCGGCAACTCGTACTCACGCTCGGACAAGAGCGTCCCGGGGATAGCCCGCACATCGTCCGAGGATGCGTGCTTGTTCGCGCTGCTCGATCGCGCTCGAACCGCGGACTGCGCGATGCCCAACAGACGACGCAGCACCGTGTTCGGTGTGTCCACGAGCGGCTCGGCATGCTGCTTGAGCAGCTCGAAAACGTCGTCGTCCACGTCAATGGAGTGAGCCACCAGCAGCAGTATATCCGGTTTCGCGGATACTCCTCCCTATCTGGATGCTCCAGCTACTTTAGTTGCATCTTTCGCCCTTGCCCGGTCGATATGCCGGATCACCCGCGCCGGCGCCCCCGCGGCGATCGAGAACGCGGGGATCTCGTGCGTCACCACGCTGTTCGCCCCGATCACGCAGCGCTCGCCGACCTGCACGCCGCTCGTCACCACCACGTTCGCGCCCAGCCAGCAGTTCTCGCCGATGCGCGTCGGCCCCTTGCTCTCAAAGCCCTGCCAGGTGATCGGCTGCTCGAGGTCGTCGTAGCGGTGCGAGGCGTCCGAGACGAAGCAGCCGTTGGCGAGCATGCAGTGATCGCCGATCTCCACCAGCTCCTGCGCGGCCACCATCACGCCTTTGTTCAGGAACGTCCCCGCGCCGATGCGCACGCGCGCGTCGCCCGGCGCGGTGATCCACACGCCCGGCTCCAGCAGCGCGCCCGCGCCGATCTCCAGGCGCCCCTCACGCAGGGCCTCCAGCACGTTGCCGTGCACCGGCCAGCGCACGAACGCTTCGCGGCGCAGCAGCTCCCAGTGGATGCGCGCGCGGTTCCACGGCAGCGTGTTGCGCTCGTACCAGCGCCACTTCCGCGCCCACAGCCGCGCCCGGCGCGCGAGCTCCGCGGCGTCGCCGGGGGCGCCAGCAGCGGGCGCGGCGGCAGCCGGCGCGTCGCCGGTCTCGGCGCGGCCGTCGCTGCTCGCCGCGCCGGCCATCGTCGTGGCTACGCGGTGACCTTCGCGCGGCGTTTGCCCGCGGCTGCCTTGCCGGTGTTGGTCGTGCGCCGGCGGACCGCCGGCGTCAGCAGCTCCGCGAGGAACTGGCCGGTGTGCGACTGCGGCTCCGCGGCCACCTCCTCGGGGGTGCCCACCGCGATCGCCATGCCGCCCTCCTCCCCGCCCTCCGGGCCCATGTCGATGATCCTGTCCGCGCTCTTGATCACGTCCAGGTTGTGCTCGATCACCACCACGCTGTTGCCCGCGTCCACCAGGCGCTGGAGCACGTCCAGCAGGCGCTCCACGTCCGCGAAGTGCAGGCCCGTCGTCGGCTCGTCCAGCACGTACAGCGTGCGGCCGGTCGCCACCTTCGAGAGCTCCGTCGCCAGCTTCACGCGCTGCGCCTCGCCGCCCGACAGCGTCGTCGCCGGCTGGCCCAGGCGCACGTAGCCGAGGCCCACCGCGTTCAGCGTCTCCAGGCGCCGGCGGATCTTGGGGATGTGCTCGAAGAACTTCAGCGCCTCCTCCACCGGCATCTCCAGCACCTCCGCGATGTTCTTGCCCTTGAAGCGCACCTCCAGCGTCTCGCGGTTGTAGCGCCTGCCCTGGCACTGCTCGCACGGCACGTACACGTCCGGCAGGAAGTGCATCTCGATCTTGATCTGCCCGTCGCCGCGGCACACCTCGCAGCGCCCGCCCTTCACGTTGAACGAGAAGCGTCCCGGCTTGTAGCCGCGCGCGCGCGCCTCCTGGGTCTTGGAGAACAGGTCGCGGATCACGTCGAACAGGCCCGTGTACGTCGCCGGGTTCGAGCGCGGCGTGCGCCCGATCGGCGACTGGTCCACCGCGATGATCTTGTCCAGCTGCTCCACCCCGTGGATCGCCCGGAACGCCCCCGGCCGCCGGCGCGCGCGGTGCAGCCGGTTGGCCACCGCCTTGTACAGCACGTCGTTCACCAGCGTCGACTTGCCCGAGCCCGACACGCCCGTCACGCACGTCAGCACGCCCAACGGGAAGTGCACGTCGATGTCCCGCAGGTTGTGCTCGCTCGCGCCCACGATCTCCATGTAGCCGCTCGGCGTGCGCCGGCGCTTGGGCACCGGGATCGTGCGCGCGCCCGACAGGAACTGCCCCGTCAACGACTCCTTCACCCGTTCCACTTGCGCCGCCGTGCCCTGCGCCACGATCCGCCCGCCGTGCTCGCCCGCGCCCGGCCCCAGGTCCACCAGGTGGTCGGCCGCGCGCATCGTCTGCTCGTCGTGCTCCACCACGATCACCGTGTTGCCCAGCTCGCGCAGGCGCTCCAGCGTCGCGATCAGCTTCGAGTTGTCGCGCTGGTGCAGGCCGATCGACGGCTCGTCCAGGATGTACAGCACGCCCACCAGCGACGAGCCGATCTGCGTCGCCAGGCGGATGCGCTGCGCCTCCCCGCCCGACAGCGTCGAGGCCGCGCGGTCCATCGACAGGTAGCCGATGCCCACGTTCTCCAGGAAGCGCAGCCGCTCGGAGATCTCGCGCAGGATCAGCCGCGCCACATGCCTGTCCGTCTCCGACAGCTCGATCTGCTCCACCCACTCCAGCGCCCTGCGCGCTGAGAGCGCGGTGAAGTCCTCGATGCGCGTGCCCGCCACCAGCACCGCGCGCGACTCCGCGCGCAGGCGCGCGCCGCCGCACACCGGGCACGGGCGCAGCGACATGTACTCCTCGATCTTCTCCCGCGTCCACTCCGAGTCCGTCTCGCGGTAGCGGCGTTCCAGGTTCTTCACGATGCCCTCAAAGCGCGCCGCGTACGAGCGCCGGCGCCCGAAGCGGTTGCGGTACGTCACCTGCACCGGCTCGCCGTTCGTGCCGTACAGGAACACGTCGCGCTGCTCCTCGTGCAGGTCTTCCCACGGCGTGTCCAGGTCGATGTCGTACATCTCCGCGATCGCCTCGGTCATCTGCTCGTAGTAGTTGGACGCGCTGCCCGCCCACGGCGCGAGCGCGCCCTCCGCGATCGACAGCGACGGGTCCGGCACCACCAGCTCGGGGTCGATCTCCATCTGCGAGCCCAGGCCCGTGCAGCGCTCGCACGCCCCGTGCGGGGAGTTGAACGAGAAGATCCTCGGCTCCAGCTCCACCAGCGACGGGCCGTGCTCGGGGCACGCGAAGCGCTCCGAGAACGTGAACATCGCGCCCTCTGGCGGTTCCATGCCGGGGGTGATCTGCGCGCTGGCCGCGCGCGCGCCCTTTGCGCCCTTCGCGCCTTTGCGGGTGGGCGGGCCTGCATCGGCGACGGCCTCGTCCCCGTCGCCCCCCGCGCGACCGTTGTGCGCGGCCGTCGCGCGTCCAGCGCCGCCCGCTTGCGCCGCGGCCGACCCGCGAGCGGAGGCCGACAGGCCGGAGCCCACTATCTCCACCTCCACCAGCCCGTCCGCCAGCCCCACCGCCGTCTCGATCGAGTCCGCCAGCCGCTTGCGCACGTCGTGGCGCATCACCAGGCGGTCGATCACCACCGAGATGTCGTGCTTGTAGCGCTTGTCCAGCACGATCGACTCCTCGAGCATGCGCACGCGATCGTCGATCTTCACGCGCGCGAAGCCGTCCGCGCGCAGCTCCTCCAGCAGCTTGCCGTACTCGCCCTTGCGCCCGCGCACCACCGGCGCCAGCACCATGAAGCGCGTGCCCTCCGCCAGCTCCATCACCTGGTCGATGATCTGCTCCGCCGACTGGCCCACGATCGGGCGGCCGCAGATCGGGCAGTGGGGCTTGCCCACGCGTGCCCACAAAAGGCGCAGGTAGTCGTAGATCTCCGTCACCGTGCCCACCGTCGAGCGCGGGTTGCGCGAGGTCGTCTTCTGGTCGATCGAGATCGCCGGCGACAGGCCCTCGATCGAGTCCACGTCCGGCTTGTCCATCTGTCCCAGGAACTGGCGCGCGTACGCCGACAGCGACTCCACGTAGCGGCGCCGGCCCTCCGCGTAGATCGTGTCGAACGCCAGGCTCGACTTGCCCGAGCCCGACAGCCCGGTGATCACGACCAGCGCCTCGCGCGGCAGCGCCAGGGAGATGTCCTTCAGGTTGTGCTCGCGCGCGCCCGCGATCGCGATCTCGTTGCTCTGCGCCATCCATCTGCATGATACGCGGGCGAACAGATGTTCGCTCACGCGGCTGTCCGCCGCGAGCGTCGAACGCGTCCACGGCGACCCGTGCGAGCGGGCCGGGGCATGCGCGCCATGCGCTCGCCCGCCGCGACGAGCCGCGCACCTTCGCGCAAGCTCGCCGCCGCGGCGCGCCCTCAGGTCGTGTGCTCCGCCCTGATCTCCAG
>DATJRV010000105.1:0-1301 GCA_035504435.1 Solirubrobacteraceae bacterium | reverse complement strand
CTTCCGCCGGTTCGAGCGGCTCTGCCTGCTGCTCGTCGCCGGGTCGCTGGTGCTGGTCCCGGTCTACCTGCTCGTGCACCCGCCGGCCGCCCAGATGGTTCATGACTTCGTGATCCCGGGCCTGCCGCACGGCGCGAAGCTCTCCGACGTGATGCTGTTGATCATCGCGATCGTGGGCACCACCGTCGCGCCGTGGCAGCTGTTCTTTCAGCAGTCCTACATCGTGGATAAGCGGATCACCCCGCGGTTCATCCGCTATGAGAAGGCCGACCTGTGGATCGGGATCGTGATCGTGATCCTCGGCGCTGGCGCGATGATCGGCTTCAGCGCCGCGACGTTCGCCGGCCACCCCCAGTTCGGGCACTTCACCGACGCCGCCGGGACCGCCGCCGGCCTGGGAAGCTACGTCTCGCACACCGCCGGAGTGCTGTTCGCGATCGCGCTGATCGACGCGAGCGTGATCGGCGCCGCCGCAGTCGGGCTGGCCACCGCCTACGCCACCAGCGACGTGCTCAGCACCAACCACTCCCTGCACCGCCCGGTCACCCAGGCCAAGGGGTTCTACGCCTGCTACGCCGGACTGATCGCGATCGCCGCCGCGCTGGTCCTCACGCCCGGCGTGCCGCTGGGGACGCTGACGACAGGGGTGCAAACGCTCGCTGGGGTACTGCTGCCCTCAGCGACCGTGTTCCTACTGCTGCTGTGCAACGACAAGGCCGTCCTCGGCCCGTGGGTCAACACGCTCAAGACGAACGTGTTCACCAGCATCGTGGTCTGGATTCTCGTGCTGCTCTCGGTCATTCTCACCGCCAGCGTCGTGTTCCCCGCGATCAGCGGCAGCATGATCATCGCGATCCTCGCCGGCGGCGCGCTGCTCGGGTCAGCGGCGGGTGTCTATCTGCTCGTCCGCTACCACGGCTACCGCAAGACCGCGCTCGGCGAGCGGATGCTCGGCGTGCCCCACGGCGGGCATCCCACGTTCACGTCCTGGGAGCGCGAGCTGGCCGGGCGCGCGACCTGGCGGATGCCGGCGCTCGAGCTGCTCGCACGGCCCGCGCTCTCCACCCAGCGCAAGCTCGGGCTGATCACCCTACGCGCCTACCTCGCCCTAGCGATCGTGCTCGTGATCGTCAAGCTCGTCCTCATCAGCCTCGGATGATCAGCTCCGGGGACTTCGTACTGCGGCTCGGCGCCGCCGTTCTCGCCGGCGCGCTCATCGGTCTCGAGCGTCAATGGCGAAGCCGCGGCGCCGGGCTGCGCACCAACACGCTGGTCGCCACGGGCGCCGCGATGTTCGTGCT
>DATJRV010000104.1:0-1243 GCA_035504435.1 Solirubrobacteraceae bacterium | reverse complement strand
TCGATGACCCGGCGATTCTGGATCAGCGTGGCGCTGGCGCTTCCCGTACTCGCGCTCGGCATGTCCAGCTTTGAGGTGGCGTGGGTAAAGAACGGCGTGGCCGTCGGATCGCGCCGCCCCATCGAATGGGCTGAACTCGTGCTGGCGACGCCGGCCGTGCTTTGGTGCGGTTGGCCGCTCTTCGCGCGCGGCTGGGCGTCGCTCGTGAACCGCAGCCTGAATATGTTTACGCTGATCGCGCTCGGCACCGGGACGGCTTACGTCTACAGCGTGATCGCCGTAATGGCGCCATCGATATTCCCCGCGTCGTTTCGCAGCGGCGGCGGCCAAGTGCCGGTCTACTTTGAGGCTGCCGCGATGATCACCGCGCTCGTTTTGCTCGGGCAGGTGCTGGAGCTGCGCGCGCGCAGCCGCACGTCCGCCGCGATTCGCTCGCTGCTGAAGCTATCGCCGAAAACGGCGCGCCTCGTTCGCGCGGACGGCACCGAAATCGATGTGCCCGTCGAGCACATCGCGCCGGGCGACACGCTCCGCGTGCGCCCGGGCGAGCGTGTGCCGGTCGACGGCGTGCTGACCGATGGGTCGAGCGCAATCGACGAATCGCTGGTGACGGGCGAGCCGATACCGGTCGAGAAAATCACGGGCAGCCGCGTGACCGGCGGCACGGTGAACGGCACGGGCAGCTTCGTGATGCGAGCGGAGCGCGTGGGCAGCGGAACTCTGCTCGCGCAGATCGTTCGCATGGTGAGCGCGGCCCAGCGCAGCCGCGCACCCGTGCAGCAGCTGGCTGACCGTGTGGCGTCATACTTTGTCCCGGCGGTGGTGCTCGCGGCGACGCTCACGTTTGTCGCGTGGGCTGTCCTCGGCCCGCAGCCGCGAATGGCGCACGCGCTGCTCAATGCTGTCGCGGTGCTGATCATCGCGTGCCCGTGCGCCCTTGGACTGGCTACGCCGATGTCGATCATGGTCGGCACGGGCCGAGGCGCGCTGGCCGGCGTGCTGGTGAAAAACGCCGAGGCGCTCGAGATTCTGGAGAAGGTGGATACGCTCGTCGTCGACAAGACGGGCACGCTAACGGAAGGTCGGCCGCGCGTCACTTCCTTGATCGCAGCGCCCGGCAGCAACGAAGCTCAGGTTCTTCGCGTTGCCGCGACACTGGAACGCGCCAGCGAGCATCCGCTCGCGGCAGCGATCCTCGCCGCGGCAAAAGAACGCGGCATCGCGCCGGGCGAGATAGCGGATT
>DATJRV010000103.1:0-14240 GCA_035504435.1 Solirubrobacteraceae bacterium | reverse complement strand
GCCGGCTCTGGTGGGCGCGCTGACGAACGCCGTCGTGGCGAGCGTCGCTCGTTCCGTGGGCGCGACCGTCGGGTGGGCAGGTCGGTCGTCCGTGTGTCCCGTTGTGGCGGCGTGGTCGGATGAGGCGATGTGCGCGAGCGTGGTCTGGCCGAGGAGCTTGTGGGGTGGCTTGGATCGCGGCCGGTGACGTGGGTGCGACGCTCCGGGCTCGCGCTCGTCGTTGCGAGTCGTGGCTGCGAGTTGCTGCGAGAGGTGGGAGCGTGTGGGTGCGCGGAGGGGGCTGTTGCTCAGGCGCTGTTGGCTCAGTGGAAGCGAGGGTTGTGCTCCGGTCGCCTGGTGGATGCGGCGGTCGCGGCGACCGCGCTCGCCGGGTGGAGTGCTGGTGCTGGTGGGGATGGCGGTGTGGTTGAGGATCGTGCGGTCGATCTGATGTTGCGTGCCGCGGTCGTGGCGAGCGACGTGCGCCTGTTTGCGCGCGTGCGGGAGCGCGGCACGATCGCGCTACGCTCGACGCGGGAGGAGTGTGTGGCGTTGGCCGGCGCCTTGGGAGCCGGCGCCGACCGCTCGCGGCGGGGGCTGGTGTGGCTGGAGCTCGAGGATGCTGCGGGACGCGGTGCGGGCGAGGCGCTGGTCGCTGCGCTGTTAGCGCAGCAGCAGGCGTAGTCGGGTGCGGGCGCGCTGGAGCGTCTTGCGGTATTTCGCGGCGCTCCAGTTGTGGCGGGCGCAGAACTCGCCCGCTCGCTCGCCGTGCAGTTCGGCGAGGAGCGCGAGCCGCTGGTCCGGGGTGAGCTCAGCGACGGCCCGCGTGAGCTGCGCGAGCATCTCGCGGTCGAGCGTCCGCTGGAGCGGATCGCCGACTGCGGTCGGGGTCGTGTCAGTGATGAGGTCGAGCGTTCGTGCCTGTCGGAGGGCGGCAGCGATCGGGCTGCGCCCGTTGATGGCGCGGTGGCGATCGGTGATCCGCGACTGCAAGCGTCGGTCGAACGCGGCCAGCGCGGCCGCGCGGTCGGCGAAGCGGGTGCGGCCTTGCTCGGCAGCGGTGAGTAGTTCGAGCAGGGCCTGGCTGAGGCAGTCCTCGAGCTCGGCCGCGGGGAGGCGGTGGCGATGGATGCGGAGGAGTCGGGTCCAATTGGTGGCGGCGGCGATCGCGATGAGGTCGACCTGGTCGCGGGGGTTCATGACGCCAGCTCGAGTTGGTGGAGGTAGTGGCGCACGAGCGAGCAGGCCATCGGCACCTGGCGGAGCAGGCGTGCTTGGTCGAGGTAGTCGGCGATCAGGGCCTGCAGCGCGGCGTACGCGCCGGGGCCCTCCTGTTCGAGCTCTCGCTCGACGAGGTACGACCGGCCGCCGCCGTTGGTGGCGGGTCGGTCGGTGACGCGGACGACACCGCCGACGCGTTGTCCGTAGAGGACGCGTTCGCCGGCGGCGACGGTGTAGCGGGCGAGCTCGACACGCTCGCCGACCGTGGCGGGCGGCTGCGGGGTGGTGGTTGTTGGCGCGTTCATCGCCGGCCTCCGTGCGTGCGCCACCTCGCGGAGGAGCCGTAGCCGACGATCTCGTCCGGTTGCGGAGCGGTGCCGTAGCCGGCTCGGTCACGGTCATCGCGGCGGTCGCTGCGTTCGGCGGCCGGCAGTTGGCGGAGGCGTTCAATCTCCCGGCTCGCCTGGTCGCGGTCGTGGGGGTAGGCGAAGCTCGTCGCGGTCCTGTCGGCGAGGGCTTTGAGGTAGGCGAGCTGCTTCGCGCTCGGTCGAGCGGTGCTGCTGGGTGGCATGTCGTTCTCCCTGTGGTTGGGGTTGCGAGATGCCGAGCCCGTGAGCGCGACGGACGGGCTGGGTCAAGGTGCTGTCCCGTCAGGGATCGCCGCAGGCGACGCGTAGCGCGGCCCTTGACGCAGCCGGGACGGCGCGCTGGGCTCACCGGCACTCGCCCCCAACCCAGGGGAGCATCCGCCTTGCCTTGCGGGTCGTGCGAACACAGGTTCGTAGTGGACTGCGTGGGCGAGAACTGGTCGTGACGTCGCAGGGGCGCGCGCGGGAGGACGGCCCGCCGCCGATGGTGCGCGCCCCAGCGGCCGAGCTGGCGGTGGTGAACTCGATGACGCGTTCGCGGTCTGCCTCGTCCTCCTCGCCCAGGAGCCCGGCTCGTTCCGCGCGCGGCCGCGCGGTGGGTTGCTCGACTGACGCTTGAGCAGCCCGTCGCGCGAGCCCATGCGAACCTCGCGCTCGCTTCGTTGGCCGCTCGACAGCACGGCAGGAAGCGGGCGGGCGCGGAGAGCCTGATCGAGCTATGCGCCCGCTACCGGCTTCCCAGAGGCGAAGCGATCCTCACCCAGCGGCTCACACGTCGGGGTCTCGACTCGACCGCCGGCGATGGCATCGTCGGTCTCGGGACTGATCTGCTGATCGGCGGCGAGGGCGGTTTCGAGTTGGCGGGCGATCGTGTCGATCGTCGCGGCGAACTTGTTGACGGCCTCGAGCGCGCCGTCTTCGCCCCAGCCGGCGATGTAGGGGATCGTTTCGCCGGCGACGTCGAGCCCTGCGCTGGCGGTGACGATATAGGTGACGGTGTCGACGATCACCTCGGCCTGATGGCGGGTGTAGCGCTGGTAGTCGACGCCGAGAGCGTGCGCGAGCTCGTGGACGAGGATCCGCACCTGCGCGTTCATTGGCGCGTCCGTGTCGACGACGATCCGTCGACGGCGCGCGTCGCACCACCCGCCCGCCTCGCCCGGGATCTCCTCGAAGGAGACGGTGTAGCCGAGCGTGCCGGCGAAGGCGCGCAGCGGGGCGAGGAGGTGCGCGTGCGAGTCGCCGGTCAGCGGCGCACGCGGCGGCTCGAGCGGCAGCGCCTTCTCACCAGCCGTGACCTGGGCACGGTCGAACACGGGCACGGCACGGAAGAATGTCCGGGTCCGCGCTGCTGCGTCGCTGTCGTGCCGTGAGGCGCCGTTCACCTCGTCGCGGTCTTTGACTGACATCGGGGCGAGGATCCAGATGGCCTTTTCACCTTTATTTACCCGATAGCCGAGATCGAGCCAGGCCCGGAACCCGGCGACGAACGTGGCGTCGGGTCGGGTGAGGGCGATCAGGAGCTGGTTGTTGAGCGAATAACGCGCGAGGCCGTTCTTGGAACGCACCGTGACCCAGCGCCGCCAGCCGTCCGAGTGCAGCAGCTGCTCGGCGGCTTGGCTGAGACGTTGACGATCGCGCTCACGGCGCTGCGCGCGCTCACTTTCGCTGATCCGGCGATTACACATGACGATCTCCCATCTGGGTGAAGGCCCGCCCGTTGCGGGCCACAGGCCGTCCCAACCGCACCCGCAGGGTGCGAAAATCAGACGCCGGCCCCACGGGCACCGCGGCCCGTTGTCGTGCGTATCGCGATGACCTGTGCCGAGCCCACCGTCCACGCAGAGCGGGCGCGTGCACCCTTCAAAGGACGCTGGTCGCCGGCGAGCCGCGTCCCGCCATAGACGACCACCACAGCGCCGTTACACGGCCGGGTGACGGCGAGTTGCGCAGCTCACTGCGGATCGACCCTGAGCGCGGCTTCGTCCGTCCGTGGAGAGGGACGAGTGGCACGAGGCTACGCGAGGCCGCGATGCAGCCGGGTCAGTAGCGCGGCGCGAGCTCGCCAACGGCGACAGGCCCAGGCCCCAACCAGGCCAACTCAGCTGAAGCCGCGTCGGCGAGATGTGATTGGACGCGGCAGCGGCGGATGCTGGTGGGTCATCGGATCCGGAGGGCCGGGTGTTGGGTCGCGGGCGACTCGCCCGCGACCCGAACACGAGCGAGCAGCGGCTACGCGTCGACCGCCTTCGCGTCAAGCGTCGGCTCCTCGACGTCGGCCACCGCGGCGAGTTCCTCGTGGCGTGCCTGTAGCTGTTCGCCGAGGAAGTCGCCTGCAGGGTGCTCGAGGTCGAAGCGAGCGATCGCGGCCTCGCGTTCGTCGGGGGTGAGGGTGTCGAGCTGCGCCATGAGTTTGGTGTAGGCGGCGTGGGCAGCGTGGTCGTCCGCGTCGGCCTGCGCGCAGTCGGCCTGCTCGCGTTCGCGGCGTGCGCGCAGGCGTTCCGTCGCGGCGGTGGGGAGCTGCTCGAGGCAGATCTCCTCGACGAGTGAGACGACACTGGGTGTCCACTGGAGGCCTGATGGCGAGCCGATGTCGTGGCTGTAGTGGGTGGTGCGGTAGCGGTAGAGGTTGTGGCCGGATCGGTTTGACCGCGCGACGCACTCCTCGTCGGCGAGCGCGGCCATCGCGATCAGCGCCAGGCAGCGGCCTGCGATCTCGCCGGGGCGGTGGGCGCCGGCGAGGTAGGCGCGGGCCTTCGTGAGCGCGGCGGGGCGTTCGAGGTAGACGCGCTTGGGCTTTCCGCTCTTGGTGGTCTCGGTGGTGACCCAGTCGGGGAAGCCGTAGCGGGCGCCGCGCATCGCGAGGCCGTCGAGCTCGCCGTGCAGGTCGACGGCCGCGACGATCTTGATCACGCGTTCGTCGATCTTGACCGTGGAGAGCGCTTTGACGATCGCGGCGCCGAGACGGTCGTTGTAGGCCTCGGCGTCCGTGCGTGCCTGTCGCTGCGCGTCGCGCTCGGCCTGACGCGCCTGCTCGTGCGCGCGCTGCAGCTCTTCGTCGCTGACCGGTTCGCCGTTGTCGGCGGCGGTGGCGAGCACGCTGGCGGCGTGGTCGCGTTCGCGGCGCAGGCGCGCGCGTTCCTCGCGCAGGTGACGGGCAATCACACCGCCCACGAGTTCGCCGGCGACGTCGTTGCCGACGATCAGTGCGGAGCGCCCGTGCGGTGAGACGTGCGCGGCGCCGATGGTGCGGGCGTGCTCGACCATCTCCCAGGTGATCATCAGCTGCGGCCCTTCGCCGGCCCAGACCGGGTCGAGTTGGGCGAGGCGCTCCAGGTCGCGCTGCGCCTTCTCCGCCAGCGCGAACGTCGCGAGCGGGTACGAGATGCCGGCCTCGAAGAGGCCGTCGGGTAGGTCTGGCGTATCGCTGCTGTAGCGGCAGGTGACGGCACCGATCGGGTCGGCGATCACGTCGGCCCACTCCAGCGGCCGCTGCCACGATTGCTGCGGCTCGCTCGTGACGCGGCGGTACGCGCACGCGGGCAGGGCGGGGTCGATCGCCGCGAGCTCGACGAGCGCCGGGACGGCGGCGAGCGGGACCTCACCCGCGTCGATCGCCGCGTGCAGCTCAGCGGGGACCTTCAGCAGCTCGAGACGGTCGCGCACGCGCTGTGGGGTGACTGAAAGCTGTTCGCAGATCCCCTTGCGGGTCAGGCCCGCGTCCAACAGCCGCTTGAATGCGGCGGCCTCCTCGAGCGGGGTGTGGTCACTGCGATGCAGGTTTTCGACGATCGCATCGACCAGCAGCCCATCGGAGTCGTGTGCGGAGCAGCGGATCAGGACCGGCACCTCGGTCAGCCCGATCGCGAAGCACGCGCGGTAGCGGCGCTCGCCCGCCACCAGCTCGTACCTGCCCTCGGTGGTTTCGGTCACGACGAGGGGCTGCAGCAGCCCGCGGTTCTTGATCGACGCAGCGAGCCGATCGAGCTCGCGCTGATCGAAGCGCTCGCGCGGGTTGAACCCGTCCCTGACGTTGATCGCGCTCAACGACACCGTGCGCAGCTGATCACGCGCGTCGCCGGTCGTTGCCACGTTGGCTTCTGCCATGTTGTCCTCCAACTGGAGTCGGGGGCCGGCGGGGTGCGGGCCCGTTCCTCGACCCCCGCGCACCCGCAGGGTGCGACACTCGGGGAGAGGACGGGACCCGCACCCCGCCCCGTTCGCGCCCGACCCCCCAGGCACAACCCACCCCGCCCAACCTGCGGCGGCGTGTCAGCGCGCCGGCGGTTGGGTTGCTCGAGCCCTCACCGCACCGCGTTTGCGTGGCCCTGTCGCGGCTACCACTGTGCCGCGTAAACGAAGTCTGCCGCTGGCCGCTGTAGCCACTGCGTGATCGCCATCGCGAGCGTCATCCTCACCGCAAAGCGCGCCGTGCGCAGGCCGGTGAGCTGGCTCGGCCCGCATCCGAGCTCACGCGCGAGCTCGGGCCAAGCGAGTTGGTGATCGCGCCGACCCTGGTCAAGCGCCTCGTACAGACCCGGGACATCACGCCGGGCAGTCGCGTGGAGATGCCAGCGCAACCGCCGATCCGGGCCAGCAGTGGGGAGCGGTGCACGCGTCGCCGGCAAGGCACCGGGAACGAAGTCCTCGGGATCACGGGCGAGCCAGCGCAGCATGAAAAGCGCGTGCTGACATGACGTATCGCCGCGCCTGGCGACACTCGTCAGCGTGCTCGCCGCGATCGGATGATCCTCGCCTCGGCGCGTGGCCAGCTCCGACGACATCTCCCACAACTCCCGCGCGACCCCCGGCCAAGTCAGGTCGCGCTCCACCCGCTGGGCGTCGAGCGCCCGATACATCGCCTGCACATCAATCAAACACTCCGCAGATCACCTTTCCAGGAGGATGGCACTGCCGACATCGCGCTCAGCCGTTCGCGACGAAACCGGTCCCGTCGACGTCGAGGCAGAGCATCTGTTCGAGGTCGCGGGCGGCCCGCTGGCGCAGCTGGGTGGCGGGCCGGCCGGCGAGTTCGATGTGGACTGTCTCCTTGTCTTGGCGCAGTGTCGCCTGCACGGTGTGCCAGTCTCCGTCGGCGGCCCATGCGTAGCGCAGCGCCGCCGGCGTTCGATCGGCCTGGGTGCCGGGGAAGCCCTCGATGTAGATGGCTGCCGCGGTGAGTGAGAACGGGCCGCGGGGACGCAGGGTGATCGTCATCTATCCGCCGTCATGGAGCGTGATCACGTAGCCGTCGGGGTCGGCGAACGCGAAGGTGCGGCCGAACGGGCCGTCAAACGGGGCGGTCACGATCGTGACGCCGTCTTTGGCGAGCTGGTCGTGAAGCGCCTGCACGGCATCGATCTTGACCCAGACCGCGATTCCGAGACCGGGCTGGCCGGCGTCGAGATCGGTGGTCGGCAGAAGGTCGCGAATGGCGAACGCGATCGGCTCGGTCGCGAAGACCACCGCGTGGGGCGGTGAAAAGGGCGCGCGGCGCAGCCCGACACGCTCCTCGTAGAACGCGGCGGCGGCGTCGAGATCACGGACCTGAAGGGAGATGAAGTCGGGACCAACGGGCATCAGCAGCACTCCTATGACTTTGTCAATGTATTGACATCCAGTATATGTCAAGATATTGACGTGAGTCAAGTGGACCTCGACACCGCCGTCGGCTACGTGCTCAAACGCGCCACCGTCGCCCTGCGCGCCGCGATGGACACCGCCCTGCGCGAGCACGACCTGACCGTTCCGCAGTACTCGTGCCTGGAGCAGCTCGCCCACAGGCCCGGGCTCACCAACGCCGAGCTCGCCCGCGGCACCTTCGTCTCCCGCCAGGCCATGCACCAACTCCTCGCCACACTCAGGAGCACCGGCCTCGTCCACGGCGACGGCGGCGGCCGCCACGAGCGCTTCACCCTCACAAGCGACGGCGCACGCCGCCTCGCAGGCGCCTCCGCAGCCGTCGCGGCCGTCCAAGAACGCATGCTCACCCCCCTCGACCCCCAACAACGACAGCGCCTCCACGCCGACCTCACCGCCTGCGCGAACGCACTCAACCAACCATGACCAGCAGCGTCCGCTCGCAACTATCCGCGCTGCCGCGGCGCCGCGGAAGTCGCGTTCCGGGCACGACGGGTCTTGGGGTTGGTGACCGCCGGGGAGACCGCGGCGCGGCGAGCACGCGTGGTTTCTCGCGCTGCGCGGCAAGGCGCTGGCCTCGACCCGGACCACGCACGGGCGGACGCTTCAGGTGCCGCCCGGGTCGGCGAAGAACATTGCAATGAGACGCTGGCGAAGCTCGACGAAGTGCCTCCCCCGCAAGGGCACGCCCGCAGATCGCTCGGATGACCACAAGGCGGAGGCGAAGTCGTAGATCGAGCCGCCGCGGCGGCAGCCAAAGCAGAAGAACGTGCCGTCCGGGTAGAGCTGCAGGCTGGGCGTGTCGTCCTCGTGGAACGGGCAGCTGATCTTTCCGGCGCGGTCTGGCACACGATCCGCAAGCACGCGCACGTAATCGGCGGCGGGGATCGCGCGCAGCCGCGCGTCGAGGACGTCGCCGACCCATACTCGAGCCAGCGTGCCGCCGGCGTTGCGCGGCTCGGGATCGGGCAGCCGCTGGGTGAGCTGGGGGAGGGTGTAGCGGGCGGCGGGCCTGTGCGCGACCAGCTCGACTGGCGTGGGCGGGTGGTGTTTGTGGTTGGTGCTGCCGGGCGGTCGGAGCACGCGGGCGATGTCGACGCTGGCGGGGTCGCCGCCGAGGTGGTGGGCGAGTTGGCGGTTCGCGCGCTCGATCTGCTCGTTGCGGTAGCTGTGGCGCAGCTGCCAATAGACATGCACATGCCCAGGCGTGCCGGACGCGATGACCATCGTCGGCGGGTGTTCGAACTGTGCGAGCGTGGCGGCGGCGCTGGGACTGTCGCACTCGATCCACACGAGGTGCGAGCCATTGATGGCCCGCTTGCCGCCGAACTGGTTGGTGGTGCGCAGCGCGACCCCGAGATAGACGTCGCGGCAGTCGGCCGACTCGCGGACTCGCGCGGCTGCGGCTCCTGGCCGGGCGGCGAGGACGAACGAGCGGCGAACCTGGCCACGCCCGATCGCCCGGATCTCAAAGAACCGGTCAGTGGGGTGGGCGCCGGCGAGCAGCCGCAGGTAGGCGGCGAGCGCACGATCGCCGTCGGCCTGCCGGTCGGCGGCGGTGGTGTGCGGCGGGGTTAGAAGCCGATGCGCCATCTCGGCCAGCTTTCGCGCTCGGCGACCCCGAGCGCGGCGCGGTCACGCGCGTCGAGCGTGCGTCGGTCGTCGAGCAAGACGACGCGCTCGTCGTCGACGAACACGGCGGTCACCGTGCCGGCCTCGAGGTCGACCTCGACGTGCACGGCGGCGACGTAGACGAGCGTCGCGCAGTCGCTGCTGCCGACGTCGTCGACCGTAGCGGTGGTATTGGTGTTCACGAGCGTCCTCCGTGACTCGGGGAAGAATGGGGATCGGGTGCCGGCGACAGGGCTGTCGCCGGCACCCTTCCCGCGGTTAGAACTCGATCTCGCTCTCCTCCTCGCCCGTGGTGGCGTCGGTGTCGCTGTCGGGGCGGCCGCCGAAGCGGACGCGGCCGATCACCTGGTGCTTGGAGCGCTTGCTGCCGTCGTCGGCTTCCCACTCGCGATAGACCAGGCGGCCGGTGACGGCGATCGCGCGGCCCTTCGCCAGGTACTTGGCGCACGCGTCGGCGCTCGCCCCGAAACTGGCGACGTCGATGAACAGCGGCGGCTGGTCGCGTTGGTCGTTGACCGCCAGGCGCATGTCACAGACCGAGCGGCCGTCAGGCAGCGAGCGCAGGACCGGGTCGGCGGTGAGATGGCCGACGAGGGTGACCTGGTTGACGTTGGGCGCGCTAGTGCTCATGTGGGGTTCCTCCTTTGAGGGTGGGTTGCTGTTGTGCGTCCGGGAAAGCAGGCGACGGGGGCGCACGGAAAGGCCGAGCGCAGCGAGCCCGACCAGGGCCTTGCAGTGCCAGCCCCCGCGCCTGCCACCGTGACGCAGACAACACGCAACCCACGCCACCAGAGAACGCCGCTCGGAGTGCGCGCGCCCGGCCAACGACGACGACACGGACACCCGAGCGCTCTCACGGCGACGTGGTGGCGGGGTTGCTGGCGAGTTGGCATCTGTGATCGCTGGCCGCATTCCGATCGCTGCGCTCTAGCGCTTCTGACCCCGACCGGGCTCAGACGGCCAGCGGATTGCGGCGGCCGAGACAGACCAGCCGGGGAATAGAACCCAGGGCGCGCGATTCGTTGGCCGCGAGCACCGGGTTGGGGTCAGCAGCTGTGAAGCCCGATTGCTGGCCACGGCAGTGGGAGGTCTCGAGGTGAGAACGCAACGCGCACACCACGCCCGCCGCGGCCTGCTGCTCGTCCTGCTCGCCGTGCTCGCCGCTGTTTGCAGCGGCACGGCGATGTGGTGCTGGACGCAGGCCGCGTTACTGTTGAGCCTGCGCGGCCCAACCGGCGTGTCGCTAGGGTTGGCGCGCGCGGCGACGTGGCGGCTGATTGGCAGGGGCGGCTGGGGTGACCCCGCCGGCGCCTACGGGCCCGCGATCCGCGGCCGGTTGCCTGGCGCGCCGGCGTTCATCGTCGCCGCCGCGCTGGTTGTGGTTGGCGTGGTGTGGTTGGCCTGGAGGGTGGCTCGGCGGGTGCGCCGGTGGGGCGTCGGGTCACCGTTGGGACTCGAGCAGACCGGGATTCGGCGGCGCGCGCTTGAGCGCGGCTGGGTGCGCTCGCGGACATGGGCCCGCGCTGACGATCTGCGCCGCCTCTGGGTCCCGGGCGCAGTGTCGGGGCGCCCCTACCTGGGCTGGACGGGGCGGACGACGGCCAGGTTGCTGGCGGCGGAGGTCGAGGTGCAGCCGTTGGTGGTGGCGCCGCCACGGGCCGGCAAGTCGACCGGGTTCGTGATCCCGTGGCTGTTTGACCACGAAGGCCCCGCGCTCGTGCTCTCAACCAAGCGCGACGTCTACGACGCCACCGTCAGCCACCGCGAACGGCTTGGCCACGTCTGGGTCTACGACCCGTTCGGCACGAGCCGAAGCGACGGGTTCACGCCGCTGAGCGCGGCGCGGTCGTGGAGTGACGCGCTGCGCACCGGCGACGCACTTGCCGGCGCGGCGCACGCAGAGGAGACCAGCGCGGCAAGCCGGTGGTGGGACCAGGAAGCCGCGACGCTGCTCGCGCCGCTGCTGCACGCCGCCGCCCTGGCGGGCGAGCCGGTCGACCGCGTGCTCGCCTGGCTTGACACCCGCAACTTCGAAGCCGCGAAGGGGACACTGCTCGAGGCGGGGGTGCGCGAGGCGTGGGAGCTCCTCAATGGCGTCATCAGCCGCGACCCGCGCAACCGCGAGACGACCGTGATGTCGGCCCTGAGCCTGCTGCGCGCCTACCGCTACCCGCAGGTCAGCCGCCACGCCCACGCCGCGATCACCCCCGCCGCATTCCTCGACGGCCGGGCGAACACGATCTACGTGATCGCTAGCGAGAACGACCAGCGCCTGCTGCAACCCGCGATCCTCGCCCTGGTTAGCGCGATCTACCAAGGCGCGATCGACAAAGCGCGTCGATCCGGACCGCTCAACCCGCGGCTGTTCTTGTTGCTGGATGAGGCGGCAAACATCGCGCCGCTGCGCGATCTGGCGGCGTGGCTTTCGCAATGCGGCGACCACGGCATCGTGGTCGCGACGATCTGGCAGTCGATCGCACAGATCGACCACCGCTACGGCCGCGCGACGCGCGACGCGATCCTCGCCGCCGCAACCGCGCAACTGTTCCTGCCGCCGCTCGCCGACCCCACCACGACCGGCTACCTGAACACGCTGCTCGGCGAGGAGCCGGTCGCGCAACAGTCACGCCAACGCGGCGGCGGCCCCGGCACGCTCAGCGTCACCCAGCGACCGGTCGCGAGCATGCCGTGGCTGCGCCAGATCCAGCGCGGCCGCGCACTGCTCATCTATCGCGACTTGCCGCCCGCCACGGTTCGCGCCCCCGGCTGGTTCGAAGACCCACGCTTCACCCACCACCACCAGCCTCCCTCGGCTGGCCGTTAATGACAGGCCAGCGCAAGTCGCTGGCCGCGAACGCTGAGTTGGGGTCATAGGCGGTACATGGAGACCCAGCGTGCATCCGCCTCCCCGCAAGCCGGCAAGCGTTCGCAGACGCTCGTGCTCGGCGACTACAGCGGCCGCGGCGCGGCCACCGTCGCCGACGAGTTGCGCCGGCTGGGGCTGCGTCCGGGTGTACAGCGCGTCGACGCCGTCAACTCCGCGGAGCTCGGAACGATCCTCGCCCAAGACCCACCCGCCGGAACGGACACGCCACGCAACACCATCATCACCCTCTATGTCGGCGCGGTAGCACGCACACCAGCGAGCGTCCCGCAGCCCGCCGGAGTGTCGCCGTCGACGCCAGGTCAAAGACGCCGGCGCAAACCCAACCGGTCCCACACCCAGCGTGTCGACCAGGAACCTCGCTTCGTCGTCGATGGGGTGGACAGCGACTGGGAACGCGACACTGGTCTGGACGAGGGCGACAGCGCGCCTTGGGAGGCGCCGCCCGAGATCGCGTCAACCCAGCAGCGAATAGATCAGGATGAGATGGCCCGCGCTGCCGCGGAGCGCGCAACCTCCGAGACGACGCGACCGAACGTGGCGCCGCTGGAGGCGGGCCTCCTGCTCACGCCGCTGCACGGCGTCCCCCGGCCCCTGACGGCCAACTGGTGGCGGCGCTTATCGGGGCGCACGCGGATTGCGATCGCGTGCAGCCTGGTCTGCGCGCTCGGGGTAGCCGCGATCGCGCTGGCCGGTCACGGCACCCCCTCCAGGCCCCGCGCGGCCGCCACCCCGCCTACAAGCGTCGGTCACGCGGTCGCACGGCGTCCGCCGGCGGGCCCGTCGGTCTCGCGGGCACGCCACTCGCGCGGACACACTCGCCGCGCACGCGGGACGCGAACAAGCAGAGCACGCCCCCGGCTCGCACGCTCGCGCGCCCCGACGCGGCCCCCGAAAGGCCCAGCCCTGGCGGCACAGGCACCAACGCGAGCAGCCGATAGCGCTGGTGTCCAACCGCCCTCCGCGGCGCCGATGACGTCGAGCGCGCAGGTGCCGACCACACGGGTGGCGCCATCGGCGACGTCGAGCTCGCCCGTAGCGATCGACGGCCAGATCCCGGGTGGGCCGTTCTCGCCATGACCTTGACGCGATTCCAACGAGACGACGGAGGTGGCAGCAATGCTGATCAGAACCCAAACGCAGGGTCGGGTGCGGACCGTTGCGCGGCGGCTTCGAGCCGGCGTGCTGCTGGGTGCCGTCGCGGTCGTCGCGACGGCGCTCGCGTCGCAAGGGTGCGTGCACGCGTTGGAGGCGGCCGGGGCGTTTCAGGGAACGCCGATCACGGGCGTGGAGAACTTCATCAACAGCCTCAAGGGCAACCTCGTCTGGCTTGGCGGTACCGTGATGGCCTTGGTGGTGGTCGTCGTGGGCCTGTTGTTCATGGCTGGCCACTCGCGTGCTCAGGACTACGCGATCAAGACGATCGTGGGCCTCGCGATCATCGCCTCCGTCGGCGGCATCGTCGCCTAACTCCACGGTCATCGCCACGGAGGGGGCGGCGGCTCGCACTCGCGACGTTCCTCGCGGTTGCTGTGGCCCTGGTGCTGGCGCCGGCCGCGAACGCCGCGATGTTCAGCACGCCCCCGTTGGGGCTGTCGATCCTCGGGATTCACATCGGAATTCATATCCCGTCGGTCGGGGACATCGTCAAGGCGATCGTCAACCTGTTCTTCGGCACGCTCGCCAACGCGCTCGTGCCGGGGTTCCTGCGCCACGCGACGGTCTCGGTGATCCAGCACCTCGTCGCGGTCCCCGACCCAGCCGCATGGCCGAACGTCGGCCGCCTGGTCGGCGACATGATCTACCTCGCCGTCTCGCTGCTGCCGGTAATGCTGACCGTCGCGGTGCTGCGCTACTGGGCGCTGGGCTTCGGCGGCGCCGCGCACCCGCTCAACGCGCTCGTGCGAGCGGTCGCGGTGGTCGGCGCGTTGGTCCTCTACCCGTGGGGGGTGCGGCAGCTGGTCGCGCTGGTGAACGTGCTCACGCACGCAATCCTCGGCTTCCCGGCCGTCTCGGACGGCCTGGCGCGGATGGTCGGCGTGATGTTCGGCGGCGCGCTGCTCACCGGGGCAGGCGGCGTGTTCGGCGCAATCCTGGTGATCGTCGGCGTCGTCTTCGCCGCGGCCCTGTTTGCCGCACAGGTGTTGGTGATGTTGATGTTCGCGGTCCTCTTCGTCGCCGGACCGCCGCTCATCGCGCTCGCGGTGCTGCCCGAGACCGCGCACCTCTCGCGCACCTGGTTTCACGTGCTGGTCGGGATCTCGATCGTGCCACTGGGCTGGACGATCCTGTTCGCGACCGCCGGCGCGCTCACCCTGGACGCGACCGACTTCACCGCCGGCACGGGCGGGTTGCCGTCGGTGTTCGCGGCCGCGTTCGCCGCGCTGATCACGTTCGTCCTCGCCGTCCGCCTGCCGCTGCTCGTGCTCGGCGAGCTGCGCCACTTCGCGCACAGCGGATCGACGCGCGCCACCGCCGTCACCACCGGCTCGGCGGCCGCGACGGTGGCGGGGCCG
>DATJRV010000102.1:0-92829 GCA_035504435.1 Solirubrobacteraceae bacterium | reverse complement strand
CCACCGCCGCCGGCGTCAAGGCCAAGCCCCTTCCGGGGCGGCCTCCGGCCGGCCTTGACCCCGGCTCCCCACCACCACGAGCACCACACCGGCCGCTCCTTCCGAAGAAAACCAGAGCGCAAGCCCTTGACTTTTCATCCGTAGATGCACGGGACCGAGCGGGACCCACGTGGGTCCCAAACTGCTTGGCCGTTTTGGCGATCTCACGGTCGATAACCAAAGAGGCGCGAACAGCGCGATCGTCAATCACACGGAGGTCGAGCCCGATGAGCTACCGCATGAAGATCACCCTGCCGGACCCAACAGTGGCCCAGCTCGAAGCCCTCGCCGAACAGCGCGGAGAACCGGCATCGCGCATCGCGGCGCAGATCGTGAGTACCGAGCTTGCCGAGGGCAAGGACACCCGCCGTGATACCGGCTCTATCACGGCCTCGCCGCCGACAGAGGCCCCCGACTCGGACCGCCACGCCCCCTGGATCGAGCCCGTTCTCGGCGACCCGGAATGGCGGACCCACATGTGGGGCTCGATCGTGGCCCTCTACGGCCGCTACCCGCGGGAGCTGGAGCACCTGAAAGACGGCTGGTGGGAGGACTCATCGCACCTCGAGACGCTGTGCGCGCTCGTGGTCTGGCGCGACTGGATCGACCAAGTGGCGGACGACCCACGGTACGAGCTGGCCTTCCACGTGCAGCTCGCCGACTACAGCCGAGAACTTCGCCAGGAAGGCGGCGGCGTCACGCGGGCATGGCAGCCCGGCGCCCCGCCGGACGAGTGGGCTCGTTGATCGCCGAACGCGACGCGAACGGAAAAGCGGCACCGAGGGGACGCGCGAGTCGGTGGTCGAGGGCGCGCGAGGACTACGGGCACCCCGAACGGCGAGGGTTGTCGCGGCCGGGTGGCCGCCGCTACGTGCACCGGAGGCGTCGGCTTCGCCTCCGTGTCCGAGCTGACGCGCGGGGTCGGGAGCCATCCTCTCCCAGGCTGGCCGCCAGCGGGCCTGCGCAGCGGCATCGGGTAGCCTCCGGCCGCAGTGAGCTACCAGGGAGACGCTAAGAAGCTGCGCCGGGACCTGGAGCGCCAGGGTTGGCGCGTCGAGAAGCGCAAGGAGTACTGGCTGCTCTTCCCGCCGGACGGCTCGACTGCTCCTGCGCGGATGCCTGGTACCCCCTCCTCACAGCGCACTTGGAGCAACCTCCTTGCCGATCTCAAGCGGAAGGGGTATAAGCAGTGAGCATGGAGTACCGCATCTTCGTCCAGATTCCCGGCATAGCGCTCGCCGACGAGGCTTCGTGGGAGCGCCTGATCGGCTGGCTTGAGCACAACCACGGGAACCTCGGCCCCGTGATCTCGTGGGACGACAGCACGACCGCGCGCATCACCGTCGCCACCGACGCCGAGGACGCCGCCGCCGCGGCCGAGATCGCCTCGGGCGCAGTCTCCCGTGCCCTGCACGCGACCGATCTCGGGGCGCTGTACCCGCGCGCCATCGAGGTCGAGCCGGCGGACACTAAGGAAGCAGTCGCCGCGTAGCGTTTGGGCAGCAGCTCGATTCCGCTGCCCAAACCCTGCCGAATCGCCCCGAATCCCGCCATATCCGCGGCGCAGTCAAGAGGCCGGAATCCCCGACGAACACAGGCGATCCGGGCATTTCGGCGCAAGCGGCGCGTCGCCTGATAAGGAAGAGGTCCCTGGTTCGAGTCCAGGATCGCCCATCGCGGGAATCGCGTGTGACCGTTCAGGTCGTGGCAGGGGGTAGCGGCCGGGTCGCGAACGTTGTTATGTGTCCAGCGGCGGGTTGTCGCGGGAGGAGCTTGAGGCGCTGCGAGAGCCACCGACCGACGCGAGACCCTGGTGCAGATCGAGCCGATCCGCTTCGACGCCGTCTTCACCAACATCGTGCTCGCCGACCAGGCCTGGCAGTTCACGGCCGACATCTCGTTCCGCGGACTCCTGCTCGACGGCCGGGAAGTGCCGATCGCGACGCCCTACTCCCTGGGCCTGTGGCAGGAGGCACCGAGCGTGCGGGTCCGCGTGCGCCTGCGGCCAGAGCCAACCGAGAAAGCCCCAGCTACGCGGCCAGGATCTCGATCGGGGCGTGTCGCGCCCGCTTGCCCTTCGGCTGCGGACGGACGCGCATCTCGATGTAGACGCCGAGCGCGTCGGCGACGTCGGCGACGGTGTCCAACTGCACGTTGCGGCCCTTGCCGTCCAGTAGCCGCGAGATCACGGAGGGCTTGACGCCGACTCGACGTGCCAGCTCGGCCTTGGAGATCTTGCTGCCCGCACGAACCTCGTCCAGCGCGATCAGCAGCTCGGCGAACGCGACCAGCCTTGCGACCTCGCGCTCGTGAGCGGCGCGGTCCTCGGTGGTCGGGAAGCTCTCGGCGAGCAGTTCGGCGAAGGCGGCGCTTTCCTTGGACTTGTGCATAGCTCGGCCAACCTCAGCTTGGGGAGAGCGGATCGTAGCATAGAAGCTATGACACATCGGGGCCGACATCCGGCGAGGCTGTGTGCCACAGCGGCAGGCGGCCGGTACACTGACACTGGAGACTATTCATGCAGCCGATTCGCACCGACTTCAAAGGCTATGAGGGCAAGTACGTCGCGATCGACGCGCGCACCGGCAAGATCGTGATCGCCGACGAGGACCCGCGCGTGGTGCTCGAAGAGGCCAAGGGTCGTGACCACGTCGCGGTGCGCGGTCGCGTCCCGTACGCCGACGAGCCGGTCCACGTCGGTCTTGGCTGAGCCGCAGCCGCTTCCCTGGCTCTATCCATGCCGGGAGGACCCACAGTCCGTGCGGCTGGGCGATCCGGTTTTCAGGCCATTCGTGTACGTGTCGCTCGCCTGTGGCGCGCAGAGCACGACGCTGCTTGAAGGACTGATCGACACCGGCGCCGATGCGGTGCTCGCGAGCGACCTGCTGGCCGAACGGCTCGAGGTCGACCTGACCACTCGAAGAACCCCTGCATCCACACCTCGCAATCGGCTGGTCAGCGCCAGCATCCGCAGCGGCGGCTTGCTCGCCCGCGGGCCGGAGAGCCCTTAGGCGAGCAGCCTGGCCTTCGCCTGCTCGAACTCCGCGTCGCTCAGCTTGCCTCGGTCGTGCAGCGCGGCGAGCTTGGCGAGCTCGTCCACGGGGCTGCGCGACGCGCCCCCACTCGCCTCGAAGCGCTGGAAGGCTTCAACCTGGCTGCGGTCTTGCTCGCGATGTTCGTGCATCGTGTGGCCACGAACGATCAGGTACGCGAGCACGCCGATGTACGGGATGATGATGATGAACAGCATCCACAGCGCCTTGCCCCAGTTGGACAGATCGCGGCTGCGAAAGATGTCGAACACAACGGTGACCGCGACCCACAGCCACAAGAACAAGATCGCGAACTCGAGGACCGTTAGCAGCGCGTCCCCGAAGGTGTAGGTGGCGAGCACCGTGGGCACGGGACGAGCCTACTCGATCGCGCGACGCACAATCAATCCTTCTGCCCTTCCTGGAACGCCCGCCGCCGAACCGCCGGCCGGTGGCGACCGTCAGGAACGCACGACCAGCACGGAGGACGCCGAGTGCTTCACCACGGCGGCGGCGACGCTGCCGAGCAGATGTCCCACGAGCCCGCGACGGCGGTGGGAGCCAAGCACGATCAGGCTCGCCTGGTGCTCGTTGGCGATGTCAACGATCCCCTCCCAGGTCGGCGCTGCCTCGATCGCGATGCTCCGCGCTCGGAATCCAGCGCTCTCTGCCAGAGATGCTCCGTGTGCGGCGGTCTGCTCCGCGGCCTTCCGTACCTCGGTGGCCTCGGCGGCATTCAAGCGTCGCTCGCCGATCGGCAGAAATCCGACATCGTTCGGCTGCCAAACGCACACCACCAGCGCGTCGCTCCCGCGCGCAAGTTGGTGGCCCGCACGTTCGATCGCGAGCGCCGCGAGCTCGGAGCCGTCGTAGGCGAAGACCACCGGGCCGGTGGGCGCGGCAGGCGCGGTGGCATGTGCGCCGGCCGCTGCCATGTCAGTTGGCGCTTTCCGTGGCGGGCTGTGCGGCGATCAGGCCGGGGCGAACTCTCGCCAGCAGCGGCGGCGAGTACCACGCGGGACATTCCCCCGCCACGAAGCGCTCGATGTCGGGCGTCTGCGGGCGCGCGCCGCCGAGCGCGTAGATGGCGACGCCGATCACAGCGCCGCCGAGCGCGATCCCCAGGCCGATCCACAGCGCGGTGCCGGTGCCGGCGTCGAGGTTCGCGCCGGCGGTCGCGGCGAAGTGGGCGAAGATCGGCGCGATCATGAACGCCGCCACCGCGCGCATCAGCTCCACGATCGCGAACACGCGCTGGAGGCTGGCGGAGGGCAGCGAGAAGCCGGCGACGAACAGCGCGGGCGCGACGGTCGCGCCGAGGCCGATCCCGGTCAGGCCCGAGCCGACCAGCGTGGCCGCTTCGCCCGACGGCACGTCGATGCGGAACACCGCAATCCCCGCCGCGAGGAACATCATGCCGGCCAACGGGAGGTAGTGGATCGCGCGCCGCGTGATGATCGCGCCGAGCACAATCGCGGTGATCACCGCGCCGGCGACCTCCGGCAGGTAGAGCAGGCCCAGATGCAACGGCCTGAGGCGCCCGGCCAGCACCCCCGCCGTCAGTGCGGTCGCCGACACCGACGCCGCCGCCGCGCACAGCGCCACCACGATGCCCGCCACCGGCATTGTGCTCGTCAACATCGAGCGGATCGTCAACAGCGGTCGCTTGGCACGAAACTGGTAGACGATCAAGACGACGATCGTCGCGAGGCCTGCGAGTAGCGGCGCGATCGCCAGGCCGTCGAGGAACGGGTGGGTCAGCAGCTCCGAGGCGCCGAAGAACGCAGCCGCGCAGCCGACGGCTGCCAGCACGAGCGCTGCTGGATCGCGCGGCGAGTCAGGATCGGCAGGCGGCGCGTCGTCGAACGTGAGCACGGCCAGGACCAAGGCGCTCAGCGCGATCGCGGCGATCACCCAGAACAACGGACGCCAGGCATGCGACTGGGCCTGGAGCCCGCCGATCGCCGGGCCTAGCGCAACCGCCCCGAAGATGCACAGGTTCATGATCATCGCCGTGGTGCGCAGCTTGCTCGCTGGATAGCCGATCGCCAGCGGCGGCACGGCAGAGATGAGCAGCAAGCTCGTGCACAGGCCCTGGAGCACGTGGCCCGCGATGTACATGCCCGGGTCCTGCGCCGTGGCCGCCAGCGCCGATCCGATCACGAGCACCGTGGCATACACGATCAGCATCCGTCGCTGGGGCAGGTGCTGGGCCAGCTGGACCGCCAGCACGGTGCCGGCCGCGTAGGCGGCGTTGGCGAGGCCGGAGCTGAGGCTCATCGCCTGCAAGCTCATGTGCAGCTGCTTGGCGATGATCGGCGTTAGCGGCTCGAGCGCAGCAGACAACGCCAGGTAAGGAATCAGCGCGAACATCACCATGGCCGCGACCGCGGCGTACCGACCGGCGAGTGGGCCTTGGCGCATCAGCAATCACCATCCAGCGTCACGAGCCGGCGGGAGTGCGCGGCTCGGGTCATCGGCGTTTTAGCAGGCGACGCTTGCAGCGCCAGGCTGCTTTCTCCGGTCTGGCACGCCGCGGCCTCGCAGCAGACTACGCTGTGCGAGAGCGAATCCTCTAAGGAGTGGAAATGCCGCTACAAGGTGAGTACGAGCCAAGCCCGTGGGATTGGGTGCGCGAGCAGGTCGAAGAGTACGAGGCGAGCAACGGCCAGCGTGCCAGCACTCTCCGGGACACGGGCCTTCCTGTGGTCATCATCACCACGCGAGGGCGAAGGAGCGGCAAGATCCGCAAGTTCCCGCTCATGCGCGTAGAGCACGACGGCGAGTACGCGCTCGTCGCCTCGTTGGGAGGCGCTCCGGCCAACCCGACCTGGTACGGCAACCTGACCGCCGACCCGACCGCCCTGATGATCCAGGACGGCGCCGAGCCACACGACTTCGTCGCACGCGAGGTCCACGGCGACGAGCGAGCGCTGTGGTGGGAGCGCGCCGTCGCGGCCTACCCCAGCTACGCGGACTACCAAGCGAAGACCAGCCGGATCATCCCGGTCTTCGTAGCCACTCCGGTAATCTAGCGGCCCCGCCCCCAAACGCCGTCCCAGGAGGTTGCGTTGACCGATGATCACACGGAGCTCGAGCACCCCTCGGGTGCCCTCGAGACCTACCCGTTGATGGCAGGGATCGTCGCTGTCGCCATCCCCGTGGGGCTCATCGCGTGGGCGTGCATCGAAGACAGCACGGTCGTGCTCGTGTTCGCCGTGCTCTCCGTGATCGCCGTCGGCGCCGCCGCACTGACCTTCATCTTCCGCCTGGCGGCCGACCCGGCCGAGCACGCCGACGGCGGCGACGCGCACGGCGCTTAGCGCCGCCGAGCGTGGCGCCGCGAGGCGCCGCTCCGAACGCCCGAGCCGCCCCTCGCCCTTCGCTGGCCGAGCGCCCCCGGCTAGCGGACTTCCACCGTGAGCGTGCTCACCGCGTGTTCGTGTGGCTTTTGCGTCGTCTTTGCCGCGACCGTGAACGTGTCCGAGCCCGCGCCGAGCTTTCTGTTCACAGTGCCCGACAGGAGCCCACCCTCGCTCAGCTGCACGCCCTTGGGCAGCGCCCCCGACACTTTCCGCCACCTGAACGGTGGGACGGCCCCGGCCGCTTCCAGCTGCGCGGAGTAAGGAGCGCCGGGCGTTGCCGCGGGGAGCGCCGTCGTCGTCACATGGAATCCGAGCACCGTAAGCACGAAGCTCTGGGTAGCTTCGCTACCAACGCCGTTGAGCGCAGTGAACGCGATCGGGAACAGGCCGGCTTCGCTCGGCGTGCCGACGAGTTCGTCGCTCGCCGTTTCGAACCTCACGCCGTCGGGGAGAGTGCCGCTCTCCATGATCACCGGCGTGGGCGTGCCCGTCGCCAACACCCGGAAGCTGCCTTCGCTGTCCTTGGTGAACGTGGCTTCATTTGCCGAGGTGATGGCCGGCGCTTCGTCCACCATCTCGCTGAGGGACCCCGACGATTGGGCGTAGTTCGGGTCGCCCGCGTACGTAGCCGTGACTTCTTCGCTACCGCCAGCGCTCGCGTGCGTGGTTTCGCACGTTGCGGTATCGGGCGCGCTGAGGTTCAACGACTGGGTGGTGCACCCTGGGATCGGTCCGGAAGCGGTGGCGAACGACACCGTGCCGGTCGGCGTGCCCGTACCCGGCGCGACCGGCGCCACGGTCGCCGTGTAGGTGACCGGCGAGTTCACCGTTCCCAAGCCTTCGTCTGAGGAGGCGACGGAGGTTGTTGTGGGCACCCCCGGTGAGGTGGATGAGGCGAGGCGCATCGTGAGGATGTTCCGGTACAGCGCCGGGTCCTTCGCGCCAACCGTGTACTGCGTGGAGCCGATGCCCACTTTCGTGCCCACCGGCTCGATTGGTTTGGGCAGGCGGTAGCCCGAGAACACCATCGTCAAAGAGCCGCCCGGGTTTTGCACGACTGCCGGACCGTATGCGCGGCCCGAGTAGTAGCCGCTGATCCCCAACCGTTCGTCCTTGCCTTCTTCGAGCGCCCTGTCCTGGGCGGCCGAGGCAGCGAATTCGTATTCGGTGCTCAGCACCACCCGCGGCACCGACCATTCCTTGCCGTTCATCGATTCGCTGTAGAAGATCTGGTTGAACGCGTCGCTGTCGCCGTCGGTCGCCCACGAACCCGACAGGAACATTCCGTCGCTGCCGTTCGGGTTGGTGATGATCGTCCCGCGCGAGCCGACGAAGCGCAGCTCGGTCGTGTCCACTTCACCGGGTTTGAGGTTCGTCGGGCTGGTTTCCGATGGGCTCGTCTGCTGGAAGGGGTTGGAGATGTCGTTGTAGGAGCCCGTGTCGTTGCCGGCTTCCGACGCCGTGCCGCTGATCGGGCCGAGGTCGGTGAAGTTGACGCCGTTGAACGTGTACGCCGCCCGCAGCACCGTCAGGTCCTCGTTGTTGTTGAACAGCTTCTCCGGCCCCTTCGATTTGCCGTCCTTGCCCTCGCCGATCTTGTTGAGCGTCGAGAATGGGACGATGGCGGCGTTGGGGCCGCCAACCCAGTTGCCTTCGGCGACCGACCCCGTGCCGCCGGTGCAGCCCGTCAGGTTCTCGCTGCCGGCCGGCACGCCGGTCTGCGTAGCCGGGGTGACACCTGTGCACGTCACCTGCTGGATCGGTTCGCTCGCGGTCGTGCCGAGATAGATTTTGAATGAGCCGCTCGTCGGCAGCGACTCGCTCGGGTGCACGGATGGGGCGTAGGTGATGTCCGACCCCGCCGCCAGCGGCAGCTTCACGGCTCCGGCTGTGAATTTCGTGCCGCTCGCCAGGCCGTCGGTGGTGCCGACGATGAAGTACGCGAGCTGCTTTTCGGTGTACAGCACGACCGTCGAGCCGGCGGGCGCGCCGGGATACGTTGGCAGGGTGCCGACGATGCCGTCCGGCGCTTTCAGGCCGGTGGTGACCGTCGCGCTGGGCGGGATGATCGGGTCGGCGGTGATCGCGTCACCCTGATGGACCGTCAGCGACGAGCTGCTGTCGGCCGTGCAGTCCTCGACCTTCGTCGTCGGGTTGGCGTTCGCCTGCGCGCAGTACACGGCCACACCGTCGATGTACAGGCGGTTGGGCGCGTTTTCATTGAGGATGAAGGTCGTGAACGGCGAGACGGTGGGGTTCCCGTCCAGGATCCTCACTTCCGCCAGGCCGCCTTCGCCGCTGGGTGTGTTCGGCCCCTTGGGGATCGTGTAGGTCGCGCCCGGCACGACCGTTTTCGTCCCCAGCGCTTCCGGGTTGGCGGTGGCGATGACCTGCACGAGATCGTCTTTTTCGCCGACGCTCAGCGGGCTCGAGCCGGACACGGTGCATTCCGTGAGTTCCGGCGTGGGCGTCGCGCTGGTGCCTTTGCAGGTGATGATCGTGCTCGACGGCGAGGCCGCGTCGTAGTCCTCGTAGGGCCCGGCGACGATGTGCTCGGGCGAGCCTTCGCTGCCGAGCGTCGAGACGGGGATGCTCGCGCCGGCGCCGCTGGTGGGCACTTCCACCGCGGAGGTGGCGTACGTGTTGGGGTCGATGCCCACCGGTTCGCTGGACGGCAGCGCCCCCAGCGGATCGGCGGCGGACGGTTCGATGTCGTGGACGAGCAGGCCCACGCCTTCGTAGTCGCCGGCGGGCCGGTTCAGCGTGTACAGCTTGCTCGAACCGCCGATCGACGCCACGTCCGGGTGGCCCTGGCCGTCGTCGTTGGTGTCGGCGGTGGGGCAGTAGCCGGGGTTCTGCTCGAGCGCCTCGCCCTCGGTGGTCCAGCTCTTGCCTTCGTCGGTCGAGCGGGCGACGGTGATCGCCTCGTCGGCGTCCTTCGGGCGATAGTCGAAGTAGCCCGTCAGCGAGCCGTCGCTGTTGCGCACGACGTCCGGGAAGTAGTAAGGGGACATCGGCAGCGAGCCCGCGGGCTGGGATACGGGCGTGCCCGTCTCGGGGTTGGGGCCAAGGCTCGAGCAGTAGCCGTCGAGCGGGCCGGGCGTTCCCGCCGCGCCGCTCGGGTACGGCGGCACTTTCGGTTCTTCCGCGCTCGGATAGACCGCGACGTTGGGCTCGTTCACTCCGCCGAGCGTCGTTTCGCTTCCCCCCGGCGTGAACGCTGGCAGCAGATCGGAGAACGGATAGCTGGCACCCGCCGAGGGGTCGCCCTGCGAGGTGTTCCACGGGCCGCCGGAGACTTCGTCCACGATCGGGGTTTCAGGCGTGTAGGTGCTGAGCGTCGCCGAGGCGCCGGCGGCGGGCGTCAGGGCGATCGTGGCGGCGCTCGCGCATACGAGCAGGAAGGCAAGGCGCAGCCGGGCGGTGATGCGGTGCACGGGGTCTCCGATCTCTTGATGAACACGCGCCTTCTACCAGTCGCGCGCCCGACAACGGCCAGCAGTCACGAGATCTTCACGATGTAAACGAGGTGCAGGAATGCCGTATGCGCCAACGCGTTCATAGCTTTAGGCGGCCACGGCCGCGGCCGATGTGATGAGCCGACATGCGAGCCGAAAGCACCAGCCGAGCGCGGCGCGAAGTACGGGTGCCGGCGCCACCGAGCGCGCTCTCCGAGCAGCCCGTCGCCGAGCTGCACGTGCTCGGCGAGGCGCTGAAGGCCCGCGCGGACGACATCCTCAAGGAGACCGTCGCCCGCACGATCGGCTCGGGCGAGATCGTCGATGCGCTCGTGCAGAGCCGCTTCGAGCGCATCTGCGTCGGCTCCACGACGGCGGTCGCGCGTTGGATTGCCGGCGAGGGCCTCGAGGTCACCAACGACGCGGCGCGCGAGGCATCGAAGATCTTCGGCGAGCTCGCCGCCCATCGCGCGGCGTCGCTGAACGAGGTCACGCGGCGCTCGCTGTGGTGGCGCAACGTGATGGCCGACGCGCTGCGCGAATGCGCCGAGGAGCTCGACGTCTCCGCCGCGGCGCTCTCGGAGGCGCTGAACATGGTGCAACTCAGCGTCGAGTTCAGCCTGCTGCGGATGTGCGAGTCCTTCGAGGCCGAGCGCCATCGCGTCGATGAGGAGCTCACGCGACGCGAGGAGGAGCTCGCCTTCCTGGCCACCCACGACCCCCTCACGGGGCTGCCCAACCGCACGCTGATCCTCGACCGCGTCGAGCAGATGCTCGCCCGCTCGTCGCGCAGCCAGGCGCCGGTTGCGGCGCTGTTCATCGACGTCGACAACTTCAAGACGATCAACGACACGCTCGGCCACGGCATCGGCGACGAGCTCCTGCGCGCCGTCGCCGCGCGCCTGGAAAGCGTGGTGCGCCAGGTGGATGCGCTCGGACGTCTCGGCGGCGACGAGTTCGTGGTGATCGCCGAGGAGCTCTCGCTGGCCGCCGGGCCCGAGCTCGTGGCCGAGCGCCTGATCGATGCGCTCAAGCACCCATTTCGCCTCGGCGTCGACGGCGAGCTGCGCGTCACCGTCACCGCCAGCATTGGCATCGCGGCGGGGTTTCGCGCCTCGGCCGACGAGCTGCTGCGCGACGCCGACATCGCCATGTACCGGGCGAAGTGGGACGGCAAGAACCGCTATGCCGTGTTCGAGGACGGCATGCAGGACACCGTGCAAAGCCGCATGGAGCTCGACATGGACCTACGCGACGCGCTCGAGAAGGGCGAGTTCTTCCTCGCCTACCAGCCCACGTTCGCGCTCAGCGACATGACGCCCACCGGCGTGGAGGCGCTGTTGCGCTGGCGCCACCCCACGCGCGGGGTGGTCCAGCCGGACGCCTTCATCCCGTTGCTGGAGGAGACGGGAATGATCACCGAGGTCGGCAGCTGGGTGCTGCGCGAGGCGTGTCGCCAGGCCTCCGCATGGCGGTGGGCGGGCTACCCGATCGCGATCGCCGTCAACGTGTCCGCGCGCCAGCTCGACACCGACGAGCTGCTCGGCGACATCGAGCGCGCGCTCACCGCCAGCGGGCTGGATGCAGCAGCGCTGACGATCGAGATCACCGAGACCACGCTGATGCGCAACATCGATGAGACGGTGCGGCGGCTGGATCAGATCAAGGGGCTCGGCGTGCGCATCGCGATCGACGACTTCGGCACCGGCTACTCCTCGCTGGCGCACCTGCAGCAGTTTCCCGTCGACGCGCTGAAGATCGACCGCTCGTTCATCTCCGGGCTGCGCGACAACAAGGAGGGCGAGACGTTCATCCGCACCTTGGTGCAACTCGGCAAGGCGCTCTCGATCGAGACGTTCGCCGAGGGCATCGAGCAGCAGCAGGAGCTGGCGCTGCTCAAGGACGAGGCGTGCGATCACGGGCAGGGGTTCCTGTTCGCGCGTCCGCTCGACCCGCAGGCCGTGGAAGCGTTCTTCCAGCGCAGCTTCCACGCGGCCACGACCGGCGCGCCAGCCACCCCCAGGATGGCCTGAAAGCTCTGCGCGTGGACGGCATGCAACGGCTGTCCACCCCGCTAATGCATTCGCCGGCCGCTGCCGATGAGGGCCTCGTGACCATCTTCGCCCGCCCGACCACGCCATCCCGGCGCGGCGTCTCGACGAAGGCTGCGATCTGCTCCGCGGCCGTCCGGCGCCTGGTCCTCGCAGCAGGGCTGCTGACGGCGTGCGCCGCGGCTGCCCTCACGCAGGCACCGAGCGCGGGGGCGGTCGTGGTGAGCGAAAACGTCCTCACTCCGGTCGGGCTCCAACCGCGGATCCAGGCCCGCTATGGCCTCGAGGGCGCCTTCGAAAACGCTTCACTGTCCCCCGTCAACTACCTCAAGGGCCCCGAGCCAGGCAAATACGCAAACCCCGAAGGCAATCCGGTGGTCCACGGCAGCAACACGTGGATCATCTTCTGGGACCCGAAAGAAGAGTTCTACCACGGCGACTGGCAGCACCTGATCGAAACCTACATGTCGAACGCCGCCACCGCCAGCGGCTCGCTGAACACCGTATTCAGCCTCGACGCGCAGTACACCGATCACTCCGACCAGCCGGCTACCTACAGACAGGTCTACCGCGGCGGCGCTGAAGACACCGTCCCGTACCCGCAATCCGGATGCGAAGACCCCCAGCCGCTGCCGCCGAACCTGATCAAAACGGGTCGCGTTCCGCCAACCACGTGCCTGACGAGCGTGCAGGTCGCCAACCAGCTGGAAAGCTTCATCAAGGCGCACAACCTGCCGACGGGCATGAGCAACATCTACTACCTGCTCACCCCTCCTGGCGTGACCGTCTGCCTCGACTCAGGCGGCCCCAGTGGGCATTGCTCGGATTACCAGTGGGAAGGCACCGGGCCGGTCCCGTGGTACATCGAAGAAACCGAAAGCTACCGCAACAGCTTCTGCAGCTATCACGGGGACATCAACCCCGACGGCCCCTCGGGAGGGTCCGGCACGATCCTCTACGGGGTCATCCCGTGGAGCGCCGGCACCTACAAGGATCCAGACTACTTCCCGGTATATGAGAAATTCGGCGGATCCGAAGTGCTGGTCAGCACCCAGTACCCCGGCTGGGAATGCCAGGACGGCGGCTGGGAATCCAGCAAAAAAGGTGAGCTGTACGAGAAAGAACGTACCCTCAGCGCAAAAGAAAAAACGGAATTCGAAGCGAAGAACGAAAAAGAAAAAGCGGAAGAGCTGGAAGCCAAGACGCTGGAAGGGCCGCACGAGCAGGAGCCCAACCAGCAGCCGTGCCCGACCGAGGACGGCGGCTGCGACTACGGGCTCGCCGACCTGATCGTCAACCAGATCAGCGTCGAGCAGCAGAACATCGTCACCGACCCGCTGCTCACCTCGTGGAAGGATCCGAACGGCTATGAGGACACTGACGAGTGCCGCTTCTTCTTCGGACCGCCCCTCGGCGGCTCGGGCACGGCAAACCCGGAAACCGACGCGGGCACGCTCTACAACCAGGAGCTCAACGGCGGCCTCTACTACTTGAACAACGCATTCAATCTCGCGGGGGAGCTGCTCAACTTCCCCGGGATAGCGTGCCTGCACGATACGGCGCTGGCCCCTGAATTCACGGCTCCAAGCCCGGTGAACACAGGTGAAGTCGTGGCCTTCAACGGCATGGGGTCAGACATCACGCTGAACGCCGGGATCAACTACTCGCCGAGTGGATCGCCGCAGGCCAACTACGCGACCTACACGTGGAACTTCGGCGACGGCACGCCCACCGTCACCGGGTGGGCGCCTGGAACCCCGCCCTGCAGCGAAGAAGGCTCGCGCTACGTCAACCCCTGCGCGGGCAGCGTCTTTCACAGCTACGAATACGGCGGCAGCTACGAAGTCACGCTGAGCGTGCGCGACGTGGCAGGCGACATCGCCAGCGTCACGCACATCGTCAACGTCTCCGGTCCGTCGCGGCCCGGCTCCGGCAGCACGGGCGGCGCCGGCTCCGGCTCCGGCGCCGGAGCCACCGCGCACCCCGGCCTGCCGACGCCCCTCGCCGCCGCGGTGATCGTGCCGCAGAGCCTGCGCACGGCGCTGCGCAAGGGCCTCGCGGTCAGCTACTCGGTCAACGAGCAGGTGGCGGGGCACTTCGAAGTGCTGCTCGGCCGCGCGCTCGCACGCAAGCTGCACATCAGCGGCACACCGGCCACCGGGCTGGCCGCCGGTGTCCCGCCGGAGCTCGTGATCGCGAAAGCGATCCTCGTGACGACCAAGGGTGGGCGCAGCGTGGTGCACATCGACTTCTCCAAGCGCACCGCCGCGCGCCTCACCCACACGCACAAGCTTCCCTTGATGCTGCGGCTGGTGGTGCGCAACGCAGCCGCCGTCTCGGCGACGGCGCTGGCCAGCGCCACGCTCAGCGGCTGACGGGCTTCAGCTCGCTACAGGCCGGGCCAGTGACGCACCACGTAGCCTTCGTTGTCCGTCGGCTGCACCTGCCAGCGTGAGGCGAACTCGCCACTGCGCCCCGCGGTGTCGTAGAGGATGCCGTCGACATACATGTAGGTGTGCCCGGCGTTGGCGTACACGGTGATGTACCTGCCCGGCCCAGGCACGCCCCAGCTCTCCAGCTGGCCGGAGGTCTCCGGCGCGCTCAGCAGGCCGCCGGCTGCCAGCGCATAGCTGACCGACCCCGAGCAGTCGTACGCGTTGTCCACGAACGACGCATGCCCGCCGCCATACACGTACGGGAAGTCCGCGATCTCGTTGGCGCCGGCGATCACCTTCTGCACGACTTCGGGGACGTTGCTGGGGATCGGGATCGTGCCGTTGCCGCCGATCGACTCGCCACCTGGGACCGGCGTGAGGTCGAGCTCGTGCGTCTGGCGTTCGCTGCGCTGCACCGCCTGCATCTCGCGCAGCTCGCTGCGGATTTCAGCGTTCGACGGCGCGCCGGCGGCGACGATCGATTCGCTCGCCTTCGTCGGCGTCGCAGCACTCGCGTGCCTGACCGACGCCGGGGCCGGATAGCTCTCCGCTTCCAGCGGGTCGGCGACCTCCTTGGCAGTCCCCGCGGCGCTGGCGGCGGCCGTGTGCACGGCCACCGCGCCGGGCGCGGGGTCGACGTCCTTGGTGCTGGCCTGCGCGGCGGCCGTGCCCGACTTGGCACCCGCGCCGACGGTCGCTTCGCCGCATCCAGCCAACGTGGCAACGGCCACCAGGCAGCCGAACGCCCCCGTTGCCCTGGCAGCAAGACTCATCGCCTTCTAGGCTAGCGACGATGTCCGCCGGAGGTGGTCGCTACCCTGATGCGATGCGCGAGGACGCCACCGCCGTCGAGCTCCGGCCCCACGCACGGTTGCTGCACGGCATGCGCCGGCCCGCCAACTGGCTGCAGCTGGTGCGCTTCGGCATCGTCGGGGGCGCGGGATTCGTCGTGAACCTGGCGGTCTACACGGTGCTCGTACACCCCGCCGGCGTCGACTTCCGCGCCGCCTCCGTGGCCGCGTGGCTGGTGGCGGTGGCCAACAACTTCGTGCTCAACCGCCACTGGACCTTCGAAGCACGCGGAGGTCTCGCACGCTTTCAGGCGCCGCGCTTCCTCGTCGTCAGTCTCGTCGCCGAGGGATTCAGCCTGCTGCTGCTGACGCTGTTCGTGCAGGACGCCGGCATTGACAAGGTGGCGGCGCAGGCGATGGCGGTGCTCGCCTCGATGCCGCTCAACTTCCTCGGAAACAAGCTCTGGAGCTTCCGCTGAAGCGCCTCGGCCGCCCGCTCCCTTGAGCGGCCTCGCGTGCGACTTGGCCGCGAGCCAGCGCCATGTATCGCTACCTATACTCTGACTTCCCCCCTCCCGGAGGATCTTCGTGCAGGAGATGGTGATCTACGGCGTCAGCTTCGACATGGTCGGCAAGCAGCCGATCGTGCTTCTGAAGACCGTTGACGGCAACAAGTTCCTGCCAATCTGGATCGGGCACCCGGAGGCGGCGTCGATCCTGATGAAGCTGCAAGGGGCCGGCACGCCGCGGCCCATGACGCACGATCTGCTGTGCGACATTCTCGGCGAGCTCGACGTCAAATGCACGCAGGTGTCCGTCACCGAGCTGCGCGAGAACACGTTCTTCGCCTCCATCACCCTCAGCGTCAACGGGCGCGAGCTGGAGATCGACTCGCGACCCAGCGACGCGATCGCGCTGGCCGTGCGCTCCGGCGCGCCCATCTTCGCCGCCGAGGAGGTCATCTCCGAGTCGGCCATCGAGTTCGAGCACGACGTCGAGGAGTCCGAGGACGTCGTCGAGAAGTTCAAGGAGTTTCTAGACCAAGTCTCCCCTGAGGACTTTGCGGCAGGCGACTCCTGAGCGGCGCTCCTAGCGCGTGAACGCGCTTTGGAGGATGCGCTCGATCAGCTCGTCGAAGCCGATGCCGGCGGCGTCGGCGGCCAGCGGCAGCAGGCTGGTTTCGGTCAGGCCGGGCACGACGTTCGCCTCGAGCACCCACAGCTCGCCGGTGTCGTGCTCGAGCATCAGGTCCACGCGCGCGAAACCGTGGCAGCCGAGCAGCGCATACGCTTTCAGCGCCAGGTCCTGCGCTCGCTCGGTAGTGGCCGCCGGCAGCTCCGCGGGGCACACGAACGTGGTCATGCCGATCTCATAGCGAGACTCGTAGTTGTAGAACTCCTCTTCGCGCGGGATCGCCTCCACGACCGGCAGCGCCACCGGGGCGCTCGCCGGCGCCTGCCCGTCCGAGGCCTGTGCGTCGAGCACCGACACCGCCAGGTCGCGCCCGCGCACGTAGCGCTCGAGCAGCACCTTGCGGTCGTAGGAGAGCGCCCCCACGATCGCGCCCGGGAGCTCCTCGCTCGCGCGGGCGAACTTGATGCCCAGCGCGGACCCCTGGCTGGCGGGCTTGACAACCATGGGAAAGCCGATGCCGCGCTCGAGCCCTGGGAGCGCCGCGGCGACCCCCAGGTCTTTGATCGCACTCTCCTTGAACGCCGCGAAGTCGGGCGTCGGGATGCCCGCCTCGCGCAGCGTGTACTTCGCCAGCGCCTTGTCGGTGCAGCGCATGCATGCCGCCGGCCCTGACCCCGTGTAGGGGACGCCGATCGCCTCCAGCAGCCCCTGCACCGTGCCGTCCTCGCCGTCGCTGCCGTGCAAGGCCACGAACGCCGCGTCCGGCCCGCTGTCCAGCAGCTGCGTCACGAGCTCCGGCCCCACGTCGATCGCCGCCACCTCGTGACCAAGCGCCCGCAGCGCGCTCTGCGCCCGTGCGCCCGAGCGCAGCGACACCGTGCGCTCGAGCGAGCCCCCGCCCTGGAGCACGGCGACCCGCTTGCCCGTCCGCTCGCCCATGCCCACAACGGGGGTGCGCCCCTCAGGGTGTCCGCCCGCGGGGAGGCTCATCGATCGCGCCGGCGGCGCGGCGCAGG
Source organism: Solirubrobacteraceae bacterium (assembly GCA_035504435.1). GTDB lineage: Bacteria > Actinomycetota > Thermoleophilia > Solirubrobacterales > Solirubrobacteraceae > Palsa-744. Next base: position 75,508 of record DATJRV010000102.1, on the reverse strand, counting down.
CGGGTTGGCACCCGGCAGGCGAGGCAGCTCGATGACGTCAGCCAGCTCCGCGTCCCCGCTGCCCGGCGCGGCCGGCTGCGCCGCCTTCGCGCTCTCGCTCGCCGGGGTGTCCGCGTGCGCGTGGTCGGCTCCCGTGAGCGCGCCCAGCAGGCTCGTGTCCGGGGCGATCGCCCTGGCGATCCGCCGCACACCCTCACGGATCTCAGCGTCACAGGAGCCGGCGAAGTTCAGGCGCATCGAGGCCGAGCCGCTACGCCCGTCCACGTAGGCGGCGCGTCCGGGCACAAACGCCACCCCCTGGCTGCGCGCGAGCAGGTCGGTCGTGTCCACGCCGCCTTCGAGCGTCGCCCACACGAACAGGCCGCCTTCCGGCGTCGTCCAGCGCGCGCGGCCGCCCAGGTGCTCGCCCAGCGCCTCGAACATCACATCCCTGCGCGCTCGGTACACGTCCTTGAGCCTTTGCACGTAGTCGAGCCACGCCGGCTGACCGCGCGCATCGCGCTCGGCGAAATACTCGGCCACGAACGTCTGCGTGACCGACGAGGTGCACAGGTCGGCGCCCTGCTTGCCGAGGTTCAGCTTCTCCAACACCGGGTGCGGTGCCACCGCCCAGCCCAGACGCACGCCCGGCGAGAGGATCTTCGAGAACGTCCCCAGGTAGATGACCATGTCCGCGGCACCGCCGCGCCCCGCAGCCTGGGCGTCGAGCGAGTACAGCGTGGGCAACGGCTCACCCTCGTAGCGCAGTAGGCCGTACGGGTTGTCCTCGAGCACCAACAGCTCGCGCTCGCGCGCCACCTCCACGAGCCGCCGCCGGCGGGCCAGCGACATCGTCACGCCGCCGGGGTTTTGGAAGTTGGGGATCACGTAGATGAACTTCGGTCGCCGACCCTGCGCCTGCAGGCGATCCAACGTCTGCTCCAGCACGTCGATCGGCATCCCGTCGGCATCGATCTCGATCTGCTCCACCTCCGCCTGGTAGGCGGTGAAGGTCGGTACGGCCCCAGGGTAGGTGGGGGCCTCGGCGACGATCACGTCGCCGGGGTCGATCAACGCCTTGCACACCAGGTCGATCACCTGCTGGCCGCCGGTGGTCACGATCACTTCCGCGGGGTCCACGAACGTCTGCTCGGCGGCCATCACTTCGACGATGCACTGCACCGTCGAAGCCATCCCTTCCGTCGGGCCGTACTGGAGCGCGCGCGCCGTCGAGTCCGCGGCGACCTGCGCCATCAGCTTCGCGTACAGCTCCGGCGGGAACGTGCTCGTATCGGGCAGCCCACCGGCCAGCGAGATCACGTCGGGGCGCTCGGTCAGCGCCATCATCTCGCGCATCGCCGAGCTCTTCATCCCCAGCGTGCGCGCCGCGAACAGCGCCTCGTAGCGCGCCAACTCGTGCGCGGCTGCGCGCCCGCGTCGTCTATCGTCCATGCCCGCCTGCCTGCTCGTCCCCCCGGAGGCAAGATCCTCGCGGAGGGAGGGTGCCCTTTAGGGTGCGCATGAGCGCACGGTAGCGCACCCGTTGCGCGCATTTCGCATGAACGGCATCGTCTTCTACATCGGTCTCGGCGCCGGGCTCGCAGCCGCCTGCGGGCTGCGGCCGTTCCTGCCAGCCCTGCTCGCCGGCGCGCTCGCCTCCGCGAAGGTGCTCGGCGTGAGCTTCGCCGTGCACTCCTTTCACTTCCTGCAGGCCGACTGGTGGCTGCTCGCGGCGACCATCGCGCTGGTGCTCTCCTACGCGCTGCAGATCCTGCTCAGGCTCGCGCCCACGATCGACCCCTCCGAGCGTGGACGCTCAGTCGACCCGCTCAGCGCCTCGCTCGCAGGGCTCGGGCTGGGCGCGGGCGCCGTGCTGTTCGCCGGGACGCTCGCCGCGCACCACGACGCCTGGTGGCCGGGGCTCGTCGGTGGCTTCTTCCTCGCCGGGCTCGCCCAGCGCGCCGCGTGGCCGGTGATCGTCCGCGCGCGCACGCGCCTGCCCGACCGCGGCGCGCGCGAAGCGCTGACCGTGTATCTCGATGCCTGCGCGCTGCTGCTCGCAGTGCTCGTCGCCGTGCTGCATCCGCTTGGCTACGTAGCCGTCGCGGGGCTCGCGTGGTTTGCGTGGCGCGGACGCGCGCGGGGCGATGAAAAGTACGCGGGGCTGCGCATCCTGCGCCGCTGAGAGTGCCCCGCCCGTGAGCTCCTCCCCGTCGCCGCATCGTCCCCGCAGGGGGAAGCTCGTCCTGTGCGTGATCGACGCGATGGCACCGGCGATGCTCGAGCAGGCGATCGCGGCCGGTGGCGCGCCCGTGCTCGAGCGCCTGCTCGCCGGCGGCCGCTACGTGCCGGCGTGCGTGGCCGCGTTTCCCTCCGTGACGCCCGTGTGTGCCGCGTCGATCGTCACCGGCGTGCGCCAGGACGCGCACGCGATCCCCGGCATGAACTGGTTTCACCGCGAGGAGCGCCGCTACGTGGAGTACGGCTCGAGCTTCCGCGCCTCGCAGCGCTTCGGCCTCGGACGCCAGCTGACCGATCTCGTCTACAACATGAACGGCGCGCACCTGTCGGCGGCCACGCCCACGTTGTTCGAGACGCTCGACGACGCCGCTGCGCGCACCGCCGGCACCACCTATCTGATGTATCGCGGGCGCTACCGGCACGAGCCCCAGCGGGACACCACGCTCACGCGGATCGCCGCCGCATTCATGCGCCACGCGGTGATGGGCCCGCGCGAGCTGTTCTACGCCGACGTGTTCGCCTCGCGCCAAACCGGCTGCCGTTCCAATCTCGGCATGCCCGGCGTGCGCGACCGCCACTCGGGCTGCGTGTCCGCCTATCTGGTCGAGCACGACCTGTTCGACTTCCTGCTGCTGTCGCTGCCCGACAACGACTGGTATTCGCACAAGCGCGGCGTGGAGGGGCAGGTCCACTCCATCGGCCAGGCCGACCTGCAGCTAGCGCGCGTGATGAACGCGGCCGGCGGCGTGGAGGAGTTCTTGGCCGAGCACGCCGTGATCGTCATGGCCGACCACTCGCAGGTGCCCGTGAGCGCGTCCATCGCCCTCCAGGACGAGCTCGCCGAGCTAGGCGTGCTCGCGCCCCCGCGTCCCGCACCTCGCGCGGGGCGCTCCGGCGAGGGCGCGAGCGCCGATGACGCGCGCATCGCCGTCTGCCCGTCGCAGCGCGCCGCGATGGTGTACGCCCTGCACGACTCAGAACGCGACGCCATGCGCGCGTCGGTGGTCGCGCGCGCGCTGTCCATCGCGGGCGTCGACCTGGTGATGTGGCTCGAGCGCGACGCGCACGACGCGCCGCGCGAGGGCGTCATCGCCAGCCCCGAGCGCGGCGAGCTGCGCTTCGCGCCCGGCGGGCCGCTGCTCGACGTGCGCGCGCGTCCGTGGAGCGTCGAGGGCGAGCTCGGCGTGCTCGCCGCCGCCGTCGAGGGCGAGCGCCTGCTGAGCGGCGCCTACCCCGACGCGCTGGCACGCGTGTGGGCGGCGCTCACGTGCCCCAACTGCGGCGACGTGCTGCTGTCGGCGGCCGACGGCTTCGAGTTCATCGACTGGGGCCGCCAAGCGCACGTCGGCGGCGGCAGCCACGGCTCGCTGCACGCCAGCGACTCGCTCGGCGCGCTCGTGCTGCACGGCGTCGAGCTGGGCGGGCACGCGTCGTCCCCCGCGGGGGAGCCGGCGCAGTGGGCGATTCACGACGTCGCCTCCGTCGTGCTGCGCCACTTCGGGCTTCCGCCACCGGGAGCATGCGACAACGCGCGCTGAGCGCGCGTTACCCTCGCCTGCATGCGCGTTCTCAGCGCAACCATCGCGGCGCTCGCGGCGGCAGCCTGCCTGTTTGGCGCCGGCGCCCAGGCGGCGCTCGCGCACGCCACCAAGACCACCACCTCCACGAGCTCCACCAGCTCCGAAACGCCGATTCCGGTCGCGCGCTCGACGGTGCCGCCGGCCGGGCACAGGCTGTCCTCCGATCAGGTGCTGGCGATCGCCGCGCGCCTGCCCAAGATGCGCGCGCTCGCCCACGAATACCGCGGCTCGTTCGCCGACCCGTACCTGAAGGGCGGCTTTCAGTGGCAGGTCAGCTACTTCACCAAGAACGGCAAGAAGGAGATCGGGCTGGTCGTCATCGACGATCTGTCGAAGCGCGTCACCGAACAGTGGACGGGCTTCCAGGTCGCGTGGTCGATGGCGCGCGGCTACCCCGGCGCGTTCGGCAGGCACGTCAACGCGCTGTACGTGTGGCTGCCGCTGTGCGTGCTGTTCTTCGCGCCGTTCTTCGACTTCCGCCGTCCGCTGCAGCTCCTGCACCTCGACCTGCTGGTCCTGCTGTCGTTCTCCGTCTCGCTCGCGTTCTTCAACCACGCGCACATCTACGCGTCCGTCCCGCTCGCCTACCCGCCGCTGCTGTACCTGCTCGCACGCATGCTCGCGCTGCTGCGCATGCCCTTCGGGGTGCGCGGATCGGGCCGCCGGCGGCGCCCACCGCCACCGCGCCTGCTCGTCCCCGTCCCCTGGCTCGCGCTGGGGATCGTCTTCTTGGTCGGCTTCCGCGTAGCGCTCAACGTCACCGACTCGAACGTCATCGACGTCGGCTACGCGGGCGTGATCGGCGCCAGCAAGATCGTCCACGACGAAGCGCTGTACGGCCACTTCCCGTCGGACAACGAACACGGCGACACCTACGGCCCGGTCAACTACGAGGTGTACGTGCCCTTCGAGCAGCTCTTCGGCTGGAGTGGCACGTGGGATGACCTCCCCGCCGCGCACGCCGCGGCGATCTTCTTCGACCTGCTCGCCCTCGCGCTCATGTTCCTGCTCGGGCTGCGCCTGCGCGGCCCCACGCTCGGCGTGATGCTCGCCTACGCATGGGCGTCCTACCCGTTCACGCTGTTCACGCTCGAGAGCAACTCCAACGACTCGCTCGTCGCCGTGCTCGTGCTGGCTGCGCTCCTGCTCGCCAGCTACCGCCCGGCGCTTGCGGCTGCCGGGCGCGGCGCGCTCAGCGCGCTGGCGGGCCTTGCCAAGCTCGCTCCGCTCGCGCTCGCGCCGCTGCTCGCCACGCACGGCCTGCAGGGACGCTCCCGCGCGCAGCGCGCCGCACTGCTCGCGCTGTTCACGCTCGCGTTCGCAGCCACCGCCGCGCTCGTCTGCATCCCCGCCCTCGACCACAACTCCCTGCACGAAGTCTACGAGCGCACGCTCGTCTACCAGTCCAACCGCGGATCGCCCTTCTCGGTGTGGGGCCTGTACGGGCTGCACGGCCCCGAGCAGGCGGTCGAGCTGCTGGCGGTCCTGCTTGCCATCGCGCTCGCGTTCCTACCCCGCCGCGGCGACCTCGTCGGCCTCGCCGCCGCGTGCGCCGTCGTGCTGATCGCCGAGCAACTCGGGATCGAACACTGGTTCTACCTGTACATCCCGTGGTTCTTCCCGCCGGTGATGCTCGCGCTGTTCGGAGCGCTCACCGACCCTCTGCCTGGGCCGCCACCTGCGGTCGCGCCATCAACACCTGCTCGATCGCGTCAGCCCGCCGCGGCGCTGAGCAGCTGATCAGCACGCCCATCAGCCACGGATCCTCTTCGGAGGTCTCAAAGCGCACCGGCATCTGCGTGAGCAAGGACTCGATCGCCTGCTCGCGCTTGACGCCGATCACGCCGCCGCGCGGCCCGGTCATGCCCACGTCGGTGATGTAAGCGGTGCCTCCCGGAAGGATTCGCGCATCCGCGGTCGGCACGTGCGTGTGCGTACCCACCACCGCCGTCACCCGACCGTCCAGATGCCAGCCCATCGCCACCTTCTCGGAGGTCGCCTCCGCGTGCATGTCCACGAGCACGTGCTCTGCCTCGGCGACTTCGCCCAGCGCCACCTCGACCTCCGTGAACGCCGAGCGGCCCGCACGCAGGTACAGGTTGCCGCTGAGGTTGACGACGCCGAGACGCACGCCGTCGCGCTCGACCACGCACGCACCCCGGCCCGGCTGGCTGCGCAGGAAGTTCGCCGGGCGCAGAATCCGCTCGTTGCGCTCCAGGTACTCGTAGACCTCGCGGCGATGGTAGGTGTGGTTGCCCAACGTGATCACGTCCACGCCCGCCGCGAACATCTGCTCGGCGATCTTCGGCGTGATCCCCAGCCCCCCCGCCGCGTTCTCGCCGTTGACGACCACGAACGTCGGCGCGTAGCGCGCGCGCAGGACCGGCAGGCAGTCCAGCAGCGTGCGCCGCCCCAGCCCGCCGACGACGTCGCCCACGAACAGGATGCGCGCCTGACCCTCAGCCATACTCTGGGAATGGTGAGATGCAGGTGAGGGGCGTCTCCGCGGAGCACGGTGCAGCGTCCCCGCACGAGGACGCCAAAGAGCCGGCGCAGCCGCCGCGCGAGCACGAGCAGGAGCTCGCCCCGCCAGACGGCGCTCCAGCTCCGCCGCCGCCACGCACGGTCGTGCCGCGCTGGGTGCAGCTGGTGCTGCTGCCGCTGAGCGTGCTCGCGCTGTACGCGCTCGCCAAAGCCGCCGGCAAAGTGCTTGTGATCTTCATCGTCGCTGCGCTCATCGCGCTGATCCTCAACCCGGCCGTAGCGTTCATCCAGCGTCGGCGCATCCCGCGCGGCCTGGCCGTGCTGGCCGTGTACATAGCGTTCTTCCTCATCCTCACCGGCATCGGCCTGTTGCTCGCCAACCCTATCTCCAACCAGGTGGAAGCGTTCAGCCACAGCCTGCCGCACCTCGTCGCAGAAGCCAACAAAACCCTCCTCAACCTGCAGCGCTCGCTCAACCGCCACGGCGTCCACGTGCACTTCATCAAGCAGGGCGAGACGGCTTTGGAGACCTTCAAGGACAAGCTCGTCAAGGCCTCCAGCACGATCGTCTCCCACGCCGGCAGCGTGCTCAGCGAAGCCGTCAGCGCGGGCTTCGACGTGATCCTCACGTTCGTGCTGTCCGTGTACATGCTCCTCTACGGCCAGCGCATCGGCGCGCTGATCCGCCGCTGCATGCCCGACGGCGACGGCACGCCGGCCGACGACTACCCCACGCTCGTACAGCACGCGGTCGCCCGCTACGTCGGCGGCCAGCTGCTGTTCAGCGTGGTCATGGGCGCCACCACCGGCCTCGCGCTGTATCTGGTCGGCGTGCTCGGGATCTTCCCCGACGGGCGCAAATACGCGATCGTGTTCGGCGTCATCTACGGCATCGCCGAGCTCGTCCCCTACGTCGGCCCGATCATCGGCGCGCTGCCGGCGGTAATCGTCGCGTTGTTCACCGACCCCATCTCCGCCCTGTGGGTGACGCTCGTGTTCGTCGGCCTGCAGCAGCTCGAGGGCCACATCGTCGCGCCGCAGATCTTCGGTCACACGCTGCGGATCAACCCGCTGCTGGTGATCTTCGCGCTGCTGCTCGGCCTGCAGCTGCACGGGATCATCGGCGCGCTCATCGCCCTGCCGATCCTGGCGGTGCTGCGCGAGACCGCCGTCTACCTGAGCCGGCATCTCGTGCTCGAATCCTGGAAGCGCAGCGACAACCCGCTGCTGTGAGCACCGTCCTCGGCGTCCACGCGCTATCCAAGCGCTACGGAGGCGGGCGCGCGCACGCCGCCCGCCAGGCGCTCGACGGGGTGAGCTTCTCGCTCGCCGCCGGCGAACTGGTCGCGCTCGTCGGTCCCAACGGCGCCGGCAAGACAACCCTGCTGTCGATCCTCGCCGGGGTGCAGGCTTCGAGCGCCGGCAGCGTCGTGCGTGCCAGCGCCCAAGCGACGGAGAACGAGCCAACCGCGCGCGGCTCGTGGGCCGTCGGCTGGGTGCCACAGACCCCCGCGCTGTACTCCAAGCTCTCGGCCGCCGAGAACCTCGAGCTGTTCGCGCGCCTGGAGCGCCTGCCCGATCCGCGCGCGGCCGCCGCGCGCATGCTCGAGCAGACGGGCCTGCGCGCCCGCGCGCGCGAGCCCGTGTCCCGCCTCTCCGGCGGCAACCGCCAGCGCGTGAACGTGGCGCTCGGGCTGATCGCCGACCCGCCCGTGCTGGCGCTCGACGAGCCCTCGTCGGCGCTTGACCCCTCCCAGCGCGAGCGCCTGTGGCAGTTCATCGTCGCGCGCGTCGCCGCCGGCACCACGGTGCTGTTCTCCACGCACAACGTCAGCGAGGCGCAGCGCTACGCCACCCGCGTGCTCGTGCTCAGCGGCGGGCTGCTGCTGTTCGACGGGACGCCCGCGGCGTTGCTCGCATCGTCTGCGGAGGGCGAGCTCCGCGGGCAGGAGGCGCGCGGCGATCTCGAGCGGGCGCTCGTGAGCTTCCTGGCCACACGCGCAGCCGCCGGGGGCGCGCCGTGAGGTGGCTGCTCGCCAAGGACCTGCTGATCCTCGGCCGCTCGCGCCTGCTGCTCGCCGTGCTGATCGTCTACCCGGTGCTGATCGCGCTGCTGCTCGGCTTTGCCCTCTCCCGCGGCCCCTCGCGTCCGCGCGTGGCGATCGTCGACGAAACGACAGCGGGGGAAACGCTCACGCTCGGCACGCGCCGGGTGCCCGTCGGGGCGTATGTGCGCCAGCTGCTCGACGAGGTCCAGTCCCAGCGCGTCTCCTCGCGCGCGCAGGCGATCGAACAGGTCGACTCAGGCGCCGTCCTCGCCGCCGTGGTGCTGCCGGCGGGGCTGGCCGCGCGGTTGTCGTCGAACGAGAGCCAGGCGCAGCTGGAAGTGCTCTACAACGGCAACGCGCTCGAGCAGTCCCTTGCGCGCTCGACGATCGAATCCGCGCTCGCCCAGGCCAACCTCAACTTCTCCGCGCAGATCCAGACGGCCGCCAGGAAGGTGATCGCGACGCTGCTCAGCGGCGGCAAGCTGTCGAGCTTCAGCGGTGAGCAGCTCCCCGGCCTGGAAAGCATCCCCACGACGCTCGGCGCCATCGCCAGCCGCCAGCCGCCGGGCGCAACGCGCAGGCAGCTCGAACAGATCGGCGCGTTCGCCGGCTTTGCCGCCCAGAACCTGACGCTCGCCAGCCGCGTGCTCGCCACCATCGGCCAGCCGATCCGCATCAACAGCGTGCTGCTGCACGGCCGGCGCACGCCGCTGGACGACTTCGCGGTGGTGGTCGCCGTCAGCCTGTCGATGATGCTGCTGTGCGTGCTGCTCGCCGCCGGTGGCGTCGCGCTGGAGCGCGAAGAGCACACGCTCGCACGGCTGCTGCGCGGGCGCAGGGCAGACCGTGACGGTGGCGGCGCCGACGCCGCGGGCGCCGCGCTGATCACGCGCGAGGGCCTGCTCGCCGAGAAGACGCTGCTGGCCGGCGCGAGCGCTTTCGTGATCGCCTTCGCGATGCTCGCCGGGATCGGCGCGTTCGTCGCGCTCGACTGGAGCCGCGTCGCACTGTGGCTGCTCGCGCTCGCCTTCGGCGCGCTCGCGCTCAGTGCGCTCGGCGTCGCCATCGGCGCGCTCGCGCGCGAGGTCCGTGCGGCGTCGCTGCTCGCGCTCTTGACCACGCTTCCGCTCGCCTTCCTCGCGCTCGTCCCCAGCGCCTCGGTGTCCGGAGGCCTCGACGCGGTGATCACCGCCGTCTCCTTCGTGTTTCCCTTCAAGGCGGCGCTCGAGGCGCTCGACACGGCCGTCAACGGGTCCTCGCCCGCGATCGGGCTCTCGCTGGCGCACCTCGCGCTGCTGACCGTGGCGTTCGGGGCACTCGCCCGGCTGGGGCTGAGGACAGCCGAGTAGCGGCGCGCGGCGGGGCTCCAGCGGCGCGCGGCATCGCAGGCCGCTCGCCTCGGCGATTGTCTGCGGGTATCCTCGGTGACGATGGCCTTCCCACAGACGCGCATGCGCAGGCTGCGGGCCACCGCCGGCCTGCGCGGCCTCGTGCGCGAGACCGACCTACGCGCCGGGCAGCTCGTGCTGCCGCTGTTCGTCGCCGAGGCCGCCCACGGCGATGACGGAGGGCGACGCGAGCCGATCGCCGCCATGCCCGGCGTCGAGCGACTGTCGCTGGCGGCGGCCGTGGAGGAGGCGCAGGCGGCTGGCGCGCTGGGGATCGCCGCGGTGCTCCTGTTCGGGCTGCCCGCCGAGAAGGACGCGCACGGCTCGGGCGCCTACGACGAGGAGGGCGTCGTGCAGCTCGCCACGCGCGCGATCAAGCAGGCGGTGCCCGACCTGCTCGTGATCGCCGACGTGTGCCTGTGCGAGTACACCGATCACGGACACTGCGGCGTGGTGCGCGAGGACGGCAGCGTGGACAACGACGCCTCGGTGGAGCTGCTGGCGCGCACGGCCGTCTCCCAGGCGCGCGCGGGCGCGGACATCGTCGCGCCTTCGGACATGATGGACGGGCGGGTGCGCGCGATCCGCGAGGAGCTCGACGGCGAGGGCCTCGCCGAGACGCCCATCCTCGCCTACTCCGCCAAGTTCGCCTCCGCCTTCTACGGGCCCTTCCGCGAAGCCGCCGACTCCGCCCCCGCGTTCGGCGATCGGCGCAGCTACCAGCTGGACCCGGCCAACGGACGCGAGGCGGTACGCGAGGCGCTGCTCGACGTGCAGGAGGGGGCGGACATGGTGATGGTCAAGCCCGGGCTCGCCTACGGCGACCTGATCAGCGCGGTCAAGCGCGCCACGCGCCTGCCCGTCGCCGCCTACAACGTCAGCGGCGAGTACGCGATGGTCAAGGCTGCCGCCGCCGCCGGCTACCTCGACGAGCGCGCCACCGTGCTCGAGATCCTCACCTCGCTGCGCCGCGCCGGCGCCGACACGATCATCACCTACCACGCAAAGGACGCCGCCCGATGGCTAGCCGAGCAGAGTTGAGCGAACGCACCGCCGGTGAGCCCGCCACCGGCGTGCCCCTGGCCGAGGTGGCCGACCCCACGGGGGCGCCGGCGCCTGGGCGAGCGGGATTCAAGACCCGCGAGCGCAAGCAAGGGGCCGCGATCCCGCTCGACGAGCTCGACCGCAAGCTGCTCAACCTCATGCAGGGCAGCTTCCCGATCGCGCCGCGTCCCTTCGCGCACGTCGCCTCGCTCGCCGGCGTGGCGCCGGCGGAGGTCATGAGGCGCGTGCAGCGCCTGCTCGACAAGCGCATCGTCCGCCAGATCACGCCGATCTTCGACACGCGCGCGCTCGGCTACTCCTCGATGCTCGTCGCCGCCAAGGTCGACCCCGAGCACCCGCACCGCGCCGCGCAGGTGATCAACGCCCACCCCGGCGTGTCCCACAACTACCTGCGCAACCACGAATTCAACCTGTGGTTCACAATCGCCACCGAGCCCGACTCCGAGCTCGGCCTCGAGGGCACGCTGCAGGTGCTGGCGCGCGAGGCCGGCGCCGAGTCCGTGCGCCAGCTGCCCACGCTGAAGCTGTTCAAGATCCGCATGGACTTGGAGATGGAGGGCGACACCCAGGCGCTCGCCAGCGCCGCCGAGGTCGCCGCGCCGGTCGAGCTCGACCCGCAACCCTACGACGAGCTCGACGTCGCCGTGATCCGCGCGCTGCAGGGCGACATGGCCGTCGTCGAGGAGCCCTATGCCGCGGCCGCGCAGGAGCTCGGCATCGGCCAGCAGCGCCTGCTCGCGCACCTCGCCGGGATGCAGGAGCGCGGCCTGTTGCGCCGCGTGGCCGCCATCCTCTACCACCGCCGCGCCGGCTTCTCCGCCAACGGCATGGGCGTGTGGAAGGTGCCCGACGAGCAGATCCACGCGGTCGGCTGCCAGATGGCCGCGGTGCGCGGCGTCTCGCACTGCTATCAGCGCCCCACCTACGCGGACTGGCCCTACTCGGTGTTCACGATGGCGCACGGACGCTCCAAGGAGGAGTGCGACGCGGTGCTCGACGCGATCGCCGAGCGCACGGGCATCCACGAGCGCGCCACGCTGTACTCCTCCACCGAGTTCAAGAAGGTCCGCCTGTTGTACTTCACCGACGAGTTCAAGCACTGGGAGCGCGCGCACGGCGGCGCCTGAGCGCGCTGCGCGTCGGCTCACGCCATGTCATCGTCCTCGCGCAGCGTGCGCCATCGTATTTGCAACGCGGGCGCGCGAGCTACTTGACCGCCTCGCTCACCGACACACGCTCCGCCGAGCTCTACCGGCGCGCGCTCGAGCTGATCCCCGGCGGGGTGAACTCGCCCGTGCGCGCCATGCGCGCGATCGGGCGCGAGCCGATCTTCATCGCCCGCGGCGACGGCGCGGAAGTGGTGGACGTGGACGGCAACCGCTTCATCGACTACGTCTGCTCATGGGGGCCTTTGATCCACGGCCATGTCCATCCGCGGGTGATCGAGGCGGTCGTGGACGCCGCCGGGCGCGGCACCAGCTTCGGTGCCCCCACCGCCGCCGAGGTGGAGCTCGCCGCGGAGGTGGCCCGCCGGATGCAGGCGGTGGAGATGCTGCGCATGACCTCCTCCGGCACCGAGGCCGCGATGACGGCCATCCGCCTCGCGCGCGCGGCCACCGGACGGGAGAAGATCGTGAAGTTCGCCGGCGCCTACCACGGCCACTGCGACGCGCTGCTCGCGCAGGCCGGCTCAGGGCTCGCCACGCAGGGGCTGCCCACGAGCCCGGGCGTGCCGGCAGCCACCGCGGCGGCGACGATCGTGCTGCCGTGGAACGACCCCGATGCACTGCGTGCCGCGACCGGCCGCCACGCGCTCGCCGCGATCCTCGCCGAGCCGCTGCCGGCCAACATGGGGGTCGTGCCCGCGCGTGACGGATTCCTGTCGCTGCTGCGCGAGCGTGCGGATGAGAACGGGGCGCTGTTGATCCTCGACGAGGTGATCAGCGGCTTTCGCGTGGCGCACGGCGGCGCGCAAGAACTCGCCGGGGTGAACGGCGACCTGGTGGTGCTCGGCAAGGTGCTCGGCGGCGGTCTTCCCGCGGCGGCGCTCGGCGGACGCGCGCAGCTGATGCGCATGCTCGCGCCGGCCGGCGAGGTCTACCAGGCGGGCACGTTGTCCGGCAACCCCATGGCGGTGGCCGCCGGCCTGGCCACGCTCGAGCTGCTCGACGAGACCGCCTACCTGCGTCTGGCGAGCACCACCCAGCAGCTCGCCGACGGCCTGCGCGAGGCTGCCGCGAGCGCCGCTGGCGGCGCCCACCCCGTGCACATCGCCTCCGCACCCGGACTGCTGACCGTGTTCTTCAGCGAGCGCCCCGTCAGGAGCTTCGCGGACGCCCAGGCGTGCGACCTGAACGCCTACGCGAGCTGGTGTCGGGAGCTGCTCGCGCGCGGCATCTATCCACCACCGTCCCAGTTCGAGGCGTGGTTTCCCTCGCTCGCGCATACTGCCGAGCACATCCAACGCACGCTCGACGCCGCGTCCGCCGCGTTCGCTTGTCTGCCCGCGCCGGAGCGCAGCACATGAACGCGCTCGCCAGCCTGCGCGCACTGCTGCAAAGCGAAGGCGGCCTGATGGCCACGCTCCTCACCGCCAACGGCGCCGGTGCCAAGGCGTCGGTGGCTGCGCGCATCGCCGCGAGCGGCCCACGCGCCGCCCGAGCGAGCGCGGAGTACGAGCTGCTGATGGAGGCCATCTACGAGGGCTATCTGCTGCACTACGGCACGCCACGCGTGGTGTGCGTGCCAGAGGCCGACCTCAGCCTGCTCGCCGGCGACGAGCTGTACGCGATCGGGCTCGCGCGCCTGGTGGCGCTCGGCGACACGCTCGCGGTGGCGGAGCTCGCGGACACGATCACGCTCAGCGCGCTCGCCCAGGGCGCCGGCGAGCTGGAGCTCGCCGAGGCCGTGTGGCAGGCGGGCGCGCGTGCCGTCGGCTGGGGCTCCAGCGAGCCCCATGCGCGCGCCAAGGAGCTCGTCGTGCGCGGCGCCCCCGGCGCGATCGAGGCGATGCGCACAAGCACTGAAGCGCTTTCCGCGCCGTCCTGAAACGCGCCTCGGTATTGTTCAGCCTCCCGTGGCAGACCGGCGCTCCAAGCAAACCTCCAAATACACGCTCGACCGCGGCATGCCCGGCGCGTTCGAGGGCGAGACGATCACGCGGCGACGCTTCATGACCGGCACCGCGCACGGCGCCGGCGCGGTCGCCGCGGCCGCCTTCACGCTGCCCGCCCTCGGCTTCGCCCTCGGCCCGATCTTCAAAAGCACGCCGCACCGCTGGGAAGTCGTCGGCACCGTCGACGAGTTCCCGGACAACAACTACGTCCCGGTCGTGCTCACGCTCACCCCCGGCATCGGCAACGCGGGCAAGACCACCGCCTACGTGCGCAAGTTCAACCCGGCGATCGACACCGACCCCTATGACAAAGGCACCCCCTACATCGCGATCTCCGACCGCTGCGCGCACCTCGGCTGTCCCGTGCGCTGGGTGGACGCCTCCGAGCGCTTCGTGTGCCCCTGCCACGGTGGTGTCTACGACCTGCTTGGCCGCCGCGTGAGCGGTCCCCCGGTGCGGCCGCTCGACCGCTTCTACTCACGCGTCACGGGTGAAAACGTGGAACTGGGGCCGCGCTTCAGCGTCAACAGCCTGTTGCGGCGCTTCTCCCCCCGCCTGCCCGGCGAGCCGCTCGACGGCATCGGGCAGTACCTGTACCCGTCGACCCCAGGCGCGAAAAAACTGTAGGACCACGACCCGCCACTGATCCCCTTGCCCAAGCTCCCCGCCCCACCGCTCCCCGCCCCGCTGAAGACGCCGCCGCCGCGCCCCGGCAGCGGCAACGGCAAGGAGGGGCCGCTGGAGGACGCGATGAACGCCGGCATCAGCGTCGTCGACTGGGTCGACGAGCGCACCTCGCTGAGCGGCGCGGCGCGCTGGTTGATGTTCCGCAAGGTGCCCAAGGGCACCAACTGGTTCTACACGCTCGGCTCGGCCACCCTGTTTGCCTTCCTCAACCAGGCCGTCACCGGCGTGTTCCTGGCGATGTACTACCGGCCCGAACCCTCCGGCGGCGCCTACGAATCGATCCGCTACGTCACCAACGACGTGTTCCTGGGCCAGTTCGTGCGCAGCATGCACAAGTGGGGCGCCACGGTGATGGTGGTGCTGGTGTTCTTGCACATGGGCCGCACCTTCTTCTTCGGCGCCTACAAGTACCCGCGCGAGCTCAACTGGGTGATCGGCGTGGTGCTGCTGATCCTGACGATGGCGATGGGCTTCACCGGCTACCTGCTGCCGTTCGACCAGCGCGCCTTCTGGGCGACGACGGTCGGCGTCAACATCAACGGCACCGGGCCGCTGCTCGGCCCGTACCTCAGCGACTTCCTCTACGGCGGCGCCGAATTCAACGCCACCACGCTGTCGCGCTTCTACGCCATCCACATGCTGATCATCCCCGGCCTGATCGTGGCGCTGATCGGCGCGCACCTGTACCTGGTGACCAAGCTCGGCACCACCGCCCCGCCGTGGCAGAAAGCAGAAACGCGCCATGAGCTGCGCGAGACCGAGGTGTAGCGTGACGACGCGCGCAACCGCCGCCCGCGCCCGCCACACAGGGGCCGCGCTGTGAACCAGCGCGAGAAGGAGGAGTACCTCCGCGAGTACTCGGTCCTGAAGGCCCAGGGCAAGCCGTTCTTCCCGTACGCCGTCGCCAAGGACGGCGCGATGGCGTGCGTGGTGATGGCGGTGATCATCGCGATGTCGCTCGTGTTCGGAGACGAGCTCGGGTCCAAGGTCAACGCTGCGTCGACCAGCTACGACGCGCGCCCCGACTGGTACTTCTTCTTCCTCTTCGACGTCCTGCGCATCATCAGGACGCCGAGCATCATCCAGCTCGCGACGATCGGCATCCCCACGCTGTGCATGATCCTGCTGTTCCTGCTGCCGTTCTACGACCGCGGTCCGGAGCGCCGCCCCGAGCGCCGCCCGATCGCCACCACCGCAGGCATCGTGACGATCTGCGCGATGGCCTACCTCACCTACGGGGGCGCGCACGCCGGCACGCCCGATGCGCTCGAATTCGCCACGCCGGCGGCGGTCCGCGAAAACGGTCCCGCGGCGGTCAAGAAATGGAACGAAGGGCGGCTCGCGATCGCGCAGTCCGGCTGCGAGGCCTGTCACACGATCGGCGACAACGGCAACCCCGGCCCCGGCCCCAACCTCACGCACATCGCCTCGCGGTTGCCGCGGGGCGCGATCGCGCGGACGCTCGTGAACCCCACCGCGCCGATGCCGACGTTCAAGAACCTGCCGGCGAAGAAGTTCGAAGCGATCGTCTACTTCCTCTCGTCACTGAAATAGTCCGCGGGCGTGCGCGTGGGCGGACCACCGGACGTCAGCGCGGGCCGCTTGCAGGCTGGCGAAGTTCGCGCGATGTTCGACCGCATCGCCGGGGTCTACGACGTGCTCAACAGCGCCATGACCGCCGGACTGCATCACCGTTGGCGCCGGCGCGCAGCCGAGCTCGCGCGTGTTGGGCCGGGCAGCCGCGTGCTGGACGTCGCCACCGGCACCGGCGATCTGGCGATCGAGCTCGCCCGCCACGTCGCGCCCGGCGGCGAGGTGCTCGGCGCTGACTTCTCCGAGGCGATGCTCGACCGCGCGCGGCGCAAGGCCGCCGCGCTGCGCGTCACCGACGGCGTGCGCCCGCGCTTCGAATGGGCTGACGCGCTCGCGCTCCCCTACCCAGACGACCGCTTCGACGCTGCGACCGTCGGCTTCGGGGTGCGCAACTTCGAGGATCTGGCTGCGGGGCTGGCGGAGATGGTCCGCGTGGTGCGACCCGGAGGTCGCGTGGTGGTGCTCGAGATGACCGCGCCGACGCGCCCGCCGCTGTCGGTGTTCTTCGCGCTGTGGTTCGATCGGGTCGTCCCGCTGCTCGGCCGGCTCACAGGCGCGCTCGCGGTGCTACGTGGCGCTGGCGACACCGCGCGCGGCGGCTCGATCGCGGACGCCTACAGCTACCTGCCGAGCTCGGTCAAGCGCTTCCCAGGGCCGCGCGCGCTCGCCGGCGAGCTCGCGCGCGCGGGCCTCTCGCAGATCAGCTACGTGCTCACGGCCGGTGGCATCGTGGCCATCCACGCCGGCACCGTCGCAGGGGGCGTTGCCGCCGGCACCGCAGCCGAGGGCGGCGGTGGGTCATCATGAGCGCGGTGGGCAGCACGGCGGTCAGTGCCCCGGTAGGGGGAGTCGACGGGCTCGAGGCGATCATGCGCCGCGGGGGCGCCGGCCTGCGGCGCAGGATGCAGCGCGTCGAGCGCCACCTGGAGGGCGTGACCGCGCAGGCCGGCACGCCGCTCGCCGCCCACGCGAATGCCACCGTGGTCGCCGGGGGCAAGCGCCTGCGCCCGCTGCTCGTCGTGCTCGCCGCGGAGTCCGCGGGCGGTCCGCCGGACACCGGGGACGGTGAAGCGCGCCTCGTGCGCGCGGCCGTCGCCGTCGAGCTGGTGCACTCGGCGACGCTCGTCCACGACGATCTCATCGACGGCGCGCCGCTGCGCCGCGGCCAGCCCACGGTTGCGGCGCGAGCCGGACGGCGGATGGCGGTGGCCACCGGCGATCTGCTGTTCTCACGTGCCTTCGCCGAGCTCGCGTGCAACGAGGACCCGGCGCAGCTGTGTGCGCTCTCGCAGGCCAGCTCGGCGCTTGCCCAGGGCGAGCTGCTGCAACGCGAGGACGCGTACGCCCCGCACGTGGCGGTCGAGCGCTACCTGCTGCGCTGCGAGCTGAAGACCGCCGCGCTGTTCGAGGCCGCGTGCCGGCTCGGGGCGCTCACCGCAGCGCAGGGCTCACCCGCGCTGGCCGACGCCCTGGGCGCCTTCGCGCGCCGCGTCGGCCTGGCCTTTCAGATGCTCGACGACGTGCTCGACGTCTCCGGACCGGTCGAGCGCACCGGCAAGTCGCGCGGCACCGATCTGCTCGACGGCACCGTCACGCTTCCCCTGATCCTCGCGCGTGAACGCGACCCCGAGCTGGCGGCCTTCGACCTCGCGACGCTGCGCGAGGCACACGGGGCGCACAGCGCGCGCCTGACGGAGGAGCTGTGCGAGCGGATCGCCGCCACCGGTGCGCTGCAAGAGGCGCGCGCGCGGGCGTTGGCGGTAGTCGCCGAAGCCAAGGCCGCGCTCCCGGCGATCCTCCCCGATGGGCGCTCGGCGCTGCTGTCACTGGTCGCCGACGCGGTCGTCGAGCGCTATCGCTAGCGGCTCGCATGCCGGCGCGAGCCGGCGTCCTCGGTCGCTCGTGTGCTGCGCGCACACCACGCTCCCTGCGTCCTTGGCTCGCTTGGCCTACGAGCCGCTACTGGTTCCGGCTTCAGAAGTCGCTTGGGAGGATCAGGTCGGCGTCGAGGGCACGCGCGAAGAACTCGATTTCCTCGGACATGTTCGCGTGCGTCATGCGCCGCAGGTCGCCCAGCAGCGCGCTCGACCCGCGGTCGAGCTCGTCGTCGAGCCGTTCCACGGCCGTCTGGTCGAATACGCCTTCCCGGCGCGACTCGCACTCGGGGCAGCGCAGCACGATGCGCCAGTGACGCGGGCCCTCCTCGGACCAGTCCAGCGGGTAGACGAGCTCGCCGGCGCAGTGAAAGCAGATGTGCAGCTGAGCGGGCGCACAGGCGGCCTCGCCGGCGTGGCCTTGCGCGCCGTACACGGCGCCTACCGGCTTGCCCGCCGAGTGGCGGTCGGGCTGCTGCGCACGGCGCTTTGTCTCTGGTTTCTTCTCGCTGTCCATTCGGCTCTGGGTCGTCATCGACCCGTCGAGCCGGCTGCTTTAGCGTGGTGGACCGCAATGGCTCGGTGGTAGGTTGCTTAGCGGATGGCCACAGCTATTCGCATGATCGGCCACGAGGACCAGCTCACCCTCGTGGATCACCTGGAAGAGCTCCGTACCCGGCTGATTGTCAGCCTGGCCGTGCTGGCGGTGGCTTTCGGCATCTGCCTGTGGCAGAACCACGAACTGCTGCGAGTCATCAACAAACCTCTGCAAACGGAGACAAAAAAGCAGGTTGCCAACGGCGCCGGCACGATCGGGCAGGCGACGCTGGCCCAGGAGGGGCTGCTGAAAACGGCCGAAGACATGCAGGCGCTGGTGGGGGCGCTCGCGGCGCCCGGCAGCGGTCTGTCCGCGCACGCACGCGCGCAGGTGCGCCCGCTCTCAGACGCGCTGAAAGCCGACGTGTCCAAGCTCCCGCGCAGCCCCTCGGGCATCGCCCCGGTGACGATCGGGATCGCCGAGCCGTTCACCACGACGATCACCGTGACGCTGTACTTCGCCCTGATCGTCTCGCTGCCGGTGATCCTGTTCGAGCTCTACGGCTTCATCCTGCCCGCGCTCGAGCCGCACGAGCGGCGTATAGCGATGCCGCTGCTGGGCGCCGTCCCCTTCTTGTTCGCGGCCGGCGTCGCCTTCGGCTACTTCGTGGTGCTGCCCGCCGCCGTGCGCTTCTTCGCGAACTTCAACTCCAACGAGTTCAACGTGCTCGTGCAAGCCAGCCCTTACTACGGCTTCGCCGCCACGATCCTGCTTGCGATGGGGGCGGTCTTCCAGGTCCCCGTCGTCGTGCTCGGCGCGACGCGCCTCGGCTTGGTCACGCCGCGCCAGCTGCGGCGCGGGCGGCCGTTCGCGTTCGCCGCCTGCGCGGCGGTCGCCGCGTTCCTGCCCGGCGACCTGCTCACGCTGCTGCTGGAGACCGTGCCCCTGTATTTGCTCTACGAGGTGAGTATCCTGATAGCAGCGCTTGTCGGCAGAGCACACCGTGTTCAGCCCGACGAGGGAAGCGCAGCCACTGCAGGCGTACGGTATCCCCAAGGTGATCCGGCGCCGCCCGAACCGGAGCGCCAAGCGGAGCCAACCGTGCAGGACCTAATCGACCACACCGACCCAAGGCTGTCGGACAGATAGGACAGTAGGGCCGATGCTGTTCGACCTCAGAGGCCGCGGGCGCCGCCGCGCCACGCGCGTGATCTACGGCGGACTGGCCGTGCTGTTCGGCTCGGGCCTGGTCCTGTTCGGGGTCGGCGGCTTCGGCGGCACGGGCATCCTCTCCAGCCTGAGCGGCGAAGGCGGCGGCGCTGGGGGCACCAGCTACTCCAGCGAGGTGAGCAAGTACCGCAAGCTCACCGAAAAGAAGCCCCAGGACGTCAGCGCGTGGGAAAACCTGGCCAAGACTCTCTACCACGAGGGCGGACAGGAACCGTATACGACGAGCGCCGGTGAAGTCACGGGCAAGGGCAAAGAACTGTTCAAGCAGGTGTCCGCCGCGTGGGCCGGCTACATCGCGCTGAACCCTCCCAAGCCGAGCCTCGAACTCGCCAAGCAGATGGTAACCGTGTACGGCGAAGGTCTCGAAGAATGGTCCAAGGCCGTGGAAGTGCTGCAGGTTATTGTCGCCGCCGAACCCACCTCGGCGACGTGGTACAGGTATCTCGCCGAGTACGCCTACAAGGCCAACAACACTCGCGAGGGCGACCTCGCCTCCGAAAAGGCGGTCGCGCTCGCGCCGGCCACCGAACGGGCGAAACTCAAGACCGAGCTCGCTGAAGTCAAGGCCAACCCCTCTGGCGAAAAGACCTACACGACCACCACCAACGGCAAAACCTACACCGGCAAGCTGAACTCCAAAGGCGAACTCAACGCCCACGAAGTCAAAACCACGCCGGCGTCGTCCTCCACCACCAAGAAATAGCACCGCGCCGCGACCGCCACAGCACTCCGGATACCGGTCTCGCGCGGCGGTGGGCAGGTGCCTGGGATAGAATCGCACGTAGAGCCGGCCGCCTCGCCGGCGCCCACTCGAGGGCCGTTAGCTCAACCGGCAGAGCAGGGGCCTCTTAAGCCCAAGGTTGCAGGTTCGATTCCTGCACGGCCCATTTTTCTGACCTCGCGTAACCCTTGTCGACCGGCTGCGGCTCGCAGGGCCGGGGCGTCGTTGAGCGAATATGGCCCCGATGGCCAACCGACTGAAGAATCCGGCGGAGTGGCAGCCGGACATCGACCGAAGCGTCGCTGAGTACGACGAGTGGTATCTTGCCGAGTCGCCGCGTATGTTCGCGCAGGCGAGAGAGCGTGCCGTCGTCGAGGTCGAGGAGGCCATGCTGGCGACTGACGACTTCCGCATGTTTGGCCCGGATGCGCTGATCGCCCGGCCGGGGACGCTCTTCGTTGCGCGCATGTGTGTCTCCCCTCCGATGGCCAGGGATCGCTTCGTCGGCTTCTCCGGGGCGAACAAGAGCCTCGTCACGGCGATGGAGCGGGAAGGAGCCATACCGGCCAGGACCCGCCGGCTCGGAATGCAGCTACAGGTGATGTGCGATTTCCTCCGACCGCTGCTCGATCCAGGGCTCTTCTGCTGGCTTGAGAATGACCGTGCGCCTACCGCCGAGGAGCGAGGCAAGGCTCACCTGGTGATCGGCGAGCGACTGGCGAGCGCCTTCTACCTGCCGGCGCTTCGGAACGTGCAGGAGGCGAGGCAGAAGGAGTTGCTGCGGGCCTACCTCGAAGGAGAAGCATTCGAAGAGTCTCGCAATCCGCCATTTGAGATGCCGCCCGGCACGTTCGGCTTCGGCCGAAACGTGCGGGTGGTACGCGAGGATGGTGAGCCGCAGAACCTCCCGGTGGACTGCGTCGTGTCTCCGCTCGATGCGCAGCTGCCGCTGGCCTGCGTCGAGCTGAAGTCGGCCGGCGACTTTACGAACGTCAACAAGCGGCGTAAGGAGGAGTCCGACAAGCACGACGCGCTCAAGCGAGCGCACGGCGACGACGCCGTTTTCCTGCTCCAGCTCTCCGGCTACTTCAACCGTTCCTACCTCGGCTTCGAGGCTGCGGTAGGGATCGACTGGGCGTGGGATCACCGGCTCGGCGATCTCGCGCCGTATTTCGGGATCGAATGAGAGCCCTCAGAGCAACGATCTCTGTCCAGGAGGCTCGACGCCGGCCGGGGGACGGATCGGCAGGGCGACCAGGTCGCCTGGCTCGATCTTTCCCAGGCCGCCGCCGTATGTTCGCCCGAACTCGCGTAGGAGCTGTGCGTTGGTGGGATCTTCGAGCGACGGTCGCAGGGCCTCGGGATCGACGTCGGGCCGCGCCCACACGTTGAGCAGGGAGGTCATGCAGCGCGCGCCGATCAGGTTTCGCACTATGCGGGCCCGGCTGCGCGACATGTAGGTCGTAAAGAAGTCCGCTGGCGGGACTGGCTCAACCCCGTACCACGGGTTGCGGGTACGACAGTTGAAGCGCTCATGCAGGCCGAGCTCACGCCCATGTTCGATGTAGCGCAGCGCATTCGTCCCACGCAGGGCGTCGATCGGTTGATGGCAGAAGAAGAGCAGGCCACGTGCGCCTTCCGCGATGCGCGAAGCGTGGAAGTCAGCGTCCAGTGCCCCCTTGTGGGGGAGATCCTTTGACCCGAGAACGACCGGGACTAGGAACTCCAGCTCGATGCCCCATTGCTCGATGTCGGCACGTGTCATGGCGAAGAACGAGTTGTCGCCCGTTGCGATCCCGCGCCGCACCCGGCAGTAGTCGCCGAGTTTTGCCGTGCGTCCCCGAAGAAGGGGGGCGATGCGCTCGACGCGCGACGGCAACAACGAGGTCCACGGCAGCGCGGCCGGAGCGCCCTCGGCGGCAAGCTCGATCTCTCGACCTTTCTCGATCGAGCCGTTGAGTCTGCCCTCCACGAGGCGGAAGCGTCGGGATGGAGCCTCGCGCTTGGTCGCGATTGTGATGGCCGAGGTTGTCAATACGCCTTCGAACGCGAGCTCGTCCATCTCCAATACCAGGATCTCGTCGATCTCACAGTGATCTAGCAGCGCTTGCTTGACTGCCTGCCCGTAGCGCACGTCGAGGAACTCCGTCGGCGTGACGAACACCAGCCGGCCACCGTCGTTGAGCCGCAGAAGCGCCTCCAGGAAGAAGTAGACGTAGCTGCCCGACAGGCTCGAGACCTTCAGGCCGAACCGACCCGAGTAGTGGCGCGCGAGCAGCTTGTGCTCGGCCGAGAGGTTGTGGTGGCGGACGTAGGGTGGGTTGGCGATCACCGCGTCGAAGCTCGCCTCGCTGAGCGGCCAGCGTTCGGCGTCGAGGAAGTCGCCCACCGCGATCTCGTGCTCGCCCGGCGTGGACCGGGCTGAGAGCTCCACAGCCGCCGTGTCGATGTCGAGGCCGAAGAGCCGCGGACCCTCCCCGACCGCGCGCAAGAGAACGCCGCCGCCGATCCCCGGATCGAGAACCGTAGCGGGCTCGATCTCGCGGACGGCATCGGCCATCAGCTCGGCTATCGGCTCCGGCGTGAAGAACTGTCCCATCTCATAGCGTCGCTCGCGCGGGTTGAGTCGCTCGAGCTCGGCCTCCGGGGTCATGGTTGACGGGAACATATGTTCGACTCTACGACTCGCTTCGGACGAAACGCTACATGGCGTGTTGGAAGCACCGTGCGCCCAGAGCGCCCGATCGAGGATGCCACGCCGGGCAGCGAAGAATGACAGGACACGACTGCCGATGCGTGTCTACGCATGCCAATTGGCCAAGTATGATGCTCTCTGCGCGCAAGGACGCGCGCAGAGGAGATTGGGGGCTTCACCAGGTGCAGCTTCGACGCACAGCGATATTGGCGTGGTGCATCGTCATCGGCTACCTCGCGATGGGCCCGCTCATGGGCGCGATCCCTGCCGCCGCCAAGACCGCGGGCAGCCACGCCGGGCAGATCCGCCTGCTGGGCAAGCTGCCCAAGGGCACGGCCGGTGAGCAGTATGCCGATCGGCTGTCAAGCGAAGGCGGCGCGCCGCCCTACCGCTACACGCTCGCCGCCGGCGTGCTCCCGCAGGGCCTGCAGCTGAGCGAATCCGGCGAGCTCGCCGGCACGCCTAGTGAAGCCGGCGAGTTCAAGCTCCAGATCACCGCCACCGACGCGTCCGATCCAGCAGCCTCGGGCACGCGCAAGTACACGCTCACCATCGCCCTGGCGCTCGGGCCAGAACGCCTGCCGCCGGGCGAAGTGGGGGTGCCCTACGGTCCGGGCGGCGCCGGGGTGGGCATCGAAGCGTTCGGCGGCCTCGCGCCGTACACGTTCGTCTTCTTCACCCCCATCCCGTCCGCGGAGCAGGGGCTGACGCTGTCGGAAACCGGCCTGATCAGCGGCATCCCCGAAGAACCGGGGGTGCTGCGGCTCAAAGTCGTGGCGAGCTCATCCGGTCGCGAAGCCGTCGGTCGGCGTAGCTACGTGGTCAAGATCAACGGCTCGCGCACCGCCCTCGCGCCGGGACCCTGGCTGCTCGAATACAGCTTCTCCAAGGAACTCGAACCGATCTTCTTCGACGCGCTCACCACCGAAGCGGGCGGCGAGCTGCACGACCAACACGGCGCCTCGGGGAGCTGGAGCTACCACCAAGGCGCCGTCCGCTTCACGCTCGAAGTCGCGCCGGGGGAAGTCAACGAATACGTCGGTCGCGGCATCGCCCCCGTGGGGCCGTTCACCGGCTTCTGGGACCACGGCGAACGGGCGTTTCGCCTGATCCGCGAGTAGCGTCGCGCTACGCGAGCTCGGTCAACCCGAGCACGAAGTGGACAGACAGCTCAGACGGCGTTTGCCCCTCCTCCACCAGCACGCGGACCTGCGCGATCGCGTCAGCCCGCTCGTCCTCGGGCAGTGCGGCCATCCAGCTGATCGACGCCACGTGATCGAGCACGCGCTCGGGACTCGCCGGCTGCGTGCTCGTCACGTGCAGCTCGCGCGGCTCGCTCCAGCGGTTGCTCGCGCGCACCGCATCCTGCCACGGACGCCCGTCGAAGCTCGGATGCTCGGGGCGCAGTTCCGCCAGCAGCGAGCCGACCTCGTGCGCCCACGAGGCGCCGCTCCAGTCGGGGACGGTGGCGATCACAGCCAGCCCGCCGCCCGGCACGAGCACGCGGGCGATCTCCGCCAGCGCGGCCGCCTGGTCGAACCAGTGAAACGCGTCGGCCACCGTCACCGCGTCGACTGCCGCGCTGGGCAGCGGGATCGCCTCGGCGAGCCCCTCCCGCACCCGCTCGGGGCCGACGTTCGCGACCAGCCGATCGCGCAGCGGCCCCTGCGGCTCGACCGCAAGCACGTCCAGGTCGGCGGCCAGCAGCGCGCGGGTCAGCTTGCCCGTCCCGGCGGCCAGGTCGAGCACCGCCGACCCCGGCTGCAGGCGCAGCTCGGCCATCAGCGCGCCGATCGCCGCAGGCGTGTAGTCGGGGCGCCCGCGGTCGTAGGAATCGGCAACCGACGCAAAGCCCTCAGCCAGTGGGTGCAGGCTCACCAGCGCAGCCTAGCGCCTCGTAGGTGGCCTCGATCAGGGCTCGGTTGCGCGGGTCTTGCCACTGCCCGCCGCCGCGGTTCATCACGTACGCGAACGCCACCCCCGCCTGCGGATCGGCGAAGCCAACCGAGCCGCCCGCGCCGAAGTGTCCGAAGCTGTCCGCGTTCGGGCCGAGCGGGCGCTCCGGTTGGGTGAGCTGGAAGCCCAGCCCGAAGCGCGACGGGCGGCCGAGCACGAGGTCCTCTCCGGCGGACGCCTGCGTGCGCGCCTCGCGCAGCAGCTCGCCGTCGAGCAGCGGGTGGCTTGCGTCGAGCAGCGCCTGGTAGGCGCGTGCGATGCCGCGCGCGTCCGCGTGCAGGTTCGCCGAGGGCAGCTGTGCATCCTGCCACGCCGGCGTGTTCACCGTGCCGAGTCCCATCGCGCCCGGCGGATTCAGGTAGGCGCGCTCGCGCAGGCGCCCGCCCGCGGGGACGCCTGCCGCATGCGCGATGCGTGAGCGCATCGACAGGTCGAACACGTACTCGGCGCGTCGGGCGCGCTTGGCGCGCTCCAGCCCAAAGCTCAGCTCGACGCCGAGCGGGTTGGCGATCTCGCGGCGCAGGAACGCGCCGATCGGCTCGCCCGCCACGCGCCGCACGAGCTCCCCCACCAGGTAGCCGAACGTGTGCACGTGGTAGCCGTGGGCGCTGCCGGGCGTCCACCACGGCGCCTGCTCGGCGAGCGCCGCAGTCATCAGCTCCCAGTCATACAGCGCCCCCTCGGGCAGCTCGCTGTCGATCGCCGCCAGCCCCGCGCGGTGGCTGAGCAGCTCACGCACCGTGATCGCCTCCTTGCCCGCGAGCGCGAACTGCGGCCAGCGCTGCGACACCTGCTCATCCAGCGAGAGCTCGCCGCGCGAGACGAGCATCAGCGCGCATAGACCCGTGAACGCCTTGCCCACGGAGAACGTGTTCACGAGCGTCCGCTCGCGCCACGGGCGCGTGCGGGCCTCGTCGGCCCACCCGCACCACAGATCCACGACCGGCCTGCCATCGACGATCACCGCGACCGCCGCGCCGAGCTCCTCGCGCTGCGCGAGGTTCTCGCCGACCGCATCCCTCACCCCCGCGAAGCGTGCGTCGCAGCTCCCCGCGATCTGCGCGTACCCGGTGTCGATGCGCTGACCCTACACGCAGCGCAGGGGTCGCTCCGCAGCGGCGCAAAGCGAACGGAGGGAGGGGGTGCCGGCCCTGCGCGCGCCCTACGGCGCGCCGCCACCGAAGCCCGGCTGCGCCGCCGGGCCCGGCTGTTCGGGCTGGGCCGTCAGCTGGCGCCAGAGCACCGAGAAGGCCCCGTCTGGGCTGGCGATCGCCGACGGCGTGGCCTCGGTGAGGGTGTGCGTGGGCAGCACGCGCGCGCCTGCGCTGGCGCCCGCGCTGGCGAGGCCGCGCTGCTGCAGTTCGAGCGCCGTCGCCGACCACGCGTCGTCGATCACCCCGCCGGTGTGTGCCCGCGCCACGGCGGTGGCGCTGGAGAACGCGACCTGGCCGAAGTCCGTGAGCGCCAGCACCTGGCAGCTGTGTTCGTTCACGCACGCCGACGGCGCCTCCACGATCCACTCCGCCGATGAGCCGTCGATGTGGCGCGAGCGCCTGGTGAGCGAGCGGTGGGCGCCGGTGGCGTCATCGCGGATGCGCAGGGTCACGCCGTCGCCTCTGATCGTCACCGACGCGTCGATCTCATCGCCGGGGTGCACGGCGAGCGGCAGATCGACCGGTTCTGCCGGCAGCAGCTCGAACCAGCTTTTGTACACGGCGGCGCCCGCGCGCGTGCAGTCGTCGTCGGTGCCGATCTGCTCGAGCCCGCGCGAGGCTTCGCTGTAGCCGCCCAGCCCGACCCACACCGCGGAGTCGGTTTCGTGCCCGCGGCCGCACGTGGCGCTCGGCTCGCGCCAGCTACCCGACACGCTGGTGAAGCCCACGCCGCCGGCCCGCGTGGCGACATAGCCGGCCCAGTTGGTGCTCACGCTCGCCTGCCCGGCGCCTCCGGACGCCGGCGTCGAGGAGGACGCCGCGTCGGCGCCGCGCGCAGCGACCGCCGCTGCGCTCGTCAGCGCGCAGCCCGCCAGCGCGCAGCAGCCGGCCAGCGCGAACCGCGCGACCGGCCGGCGGATGCGTGGCGCGTGGCGCATGGGCAAAAGCATGACCCGCGCGAGTTAAGCGCGTGTAGGCAAAGCCTGAGAGACAGCTAGGAAGACGGCCCGCTCCCGTTGGCGGCGACGTGCGTCGCGCGCCCGGCGTCCGTCCACACGACCTGCTCGCGCCCAGGGCCGACGCCGATCATCGCCACCGGCGCGCCCACGTGCTCGGCGATGAAGTCCAGGTACTCGCGCGCGCCGTCCGGCAGGTCGGCGACCGTGCGGCACTCGCCGAGGTCCTCCTTCCACCCACGCAGCTCGGTGAGCTCGGCGACCGTGTGGTGCAGCACCGTCTGGTGGTAGGGGAAGTCCTCGAACTCCGCGCCGTCCGCGCCGCGATAGCTCGTGCACACCTGGATGCGGTCCAGGCCCGACAGGACGTCCAACTTGGTGATCACCAGCGCGGTCAACGTGTTCAACCGTGCCGCGTAGCGCAGGGCGACCAGATCCAGCCAGCCGGTCCGTCGTGGGCGCCCGGTGGTCGTGCCGAACTCGCCGCCGCGCACGCGAATCGTCTCGCCCATCTCGTCGTGCAGCTCGCTCGGGAACGGTCCGGCGCCCACGCGCGTGGTGTACGCCTTGGAGATGCCCCACACTTCGTCGATCGCCTTCGGGCCGATCCCGCTGCCCACGCACGCGGCGCCGGCCAGCGGGTTCGACGAGGTCACGAACGGGTAGGTGCCGTGGTCGATGTCCAGCATCGCCCCCTGCGCGCCCTCGAGGATGATCGTCTTCTGCTGCGCGAGCATCTCCCACAGCAGCTTGGAGGTGTCGGCGATGTGCTGCTCCAGGCGGTGGCCGTAGACCAGGTACTCCTCGGTCATCGTGTGCAGGTCGAGCGCCGGGTCCTTCTCGAACGGGCGCAGCGACAGGCGCTTGGGCTCCATCGCGGCGACGATCTTCTTCTTCAAGATCTTCTCGTCGAGCAGATCCTGCACGCGGATGCCCAACCGCGCGGCCTTGTCCGCATAGCACGGGCCGATGCCGCGCCGCGTGGTGCCGATCTGCAGGCTGCCCAGGCGCGCCTCGCCGGCGGAGTCCAGCAACAGGTGGTAGGGCATGATCAGGTGCGCGTTGGCCGAGATGCGCAGGCCGCTCACGTCCACGCGCCGCGCGCGCAGCGCGTCGAGCTCGTCGATCAGCACCTTCGGGTCGATCACCACGCCGTTGCCGATCATGCAGCGCTTGCCCGCGTACAGGATGCCCGAAGGGATCAGGTGCAGCTTCCACTCCTGCTCGCCGCGCACGATCGTGTGCCCGGCGTTGTTGCCGCCCTGGAAGCGCACCACCGCGTCGCCGTGCTCGGCGAGCAGGTCGGTGATCTTGCCCTTGCCCTCATCGCCCCACTGGGCGCCAACTATCACGATGCCTGGCATGCGCAGTCAAGTGTACGGAGGGGTGCTCTGCGGCCCAGGGAACAGGCGAGCCCGGTGCTCAAGGCGCGGGTCCGGACGGCTGTGCGCGCAGCGCGCGGTACTCGCGTCGCCGGTCCTCGCCGAACAGCGGCAGGGGGTCGCCGCACATCTCAATCAGGCGCGAGACCGTGCGCGCGCCGATCTGCTCGGCGAGCTCGTCCGGCTGCAGGTTGGTGGTGACGACGATCGAGCGCTCCTCCTCATAGCGGGTGTTGACGATCGAGTACAGCTGCTCGAGCGCCCAATCGGTGCGATTCTCCGCGCCCACGTCGTCCATGTGCAGCAGGTCCACGCCCGCCAGACGGTCGAGGAACCCGAGCATGCCGTCCGCGTCCTCGATCGAGTCGCGGATCAGGTTCAGCAGTCGCGGCAGCGAGTAGATCGCGACCGTGCGTCCCGCGTCCAGCGCCGCTTTGGAGATCAGCATCGCGAGCATCGTCTTGCCCGTGCCGATGTCTCCCATGATCCACATTCCCCGGCCCCGCTCGAGCTGTCCCTCGATGTCCGCCGCGAAGCGTCGCGCCATGCGAATCTGCTCGGGAAACGCCACCAGGTCGCTGCCCGCGAGCTGCTCGAAGGACACCTCGCGGTAGCGCCTGGGGATGCGCGCCTCGAGCTTGCGCGTACGCCGCCTGGCGATCAGCGCCGCGCGGCAGCGGCAGTCGCGGGCGGTGTTCGTCGCCTCGTCGATCACAAAGCCGTTGCCGTCGCACAGGCCGAAGGGACACGCGCCGGCGCCGCGCGCGCGCGTCACGAGCGCCTGCAGCGGATCGATCTCCTCCCCTTCGCTCATTGGGCGTAGCGCCTGACTCCTGCCACGCGCCCATCCTGGGCACGTAGGGCAAGTCGGACAAGGACGCAGTGAGCGTGGCGTGCTTTGCACGCGAGCGAGGGAGGACGCCGTACGGCGCCGCCATACGTGCCCAGGATCATTGGGCGTAGCGCTCGCCGGCGTAGTTCATGAACTTCGGGTACTCCTTCTGGAAGGTGAGCGTCACCTTGCCCACCGCGCCGTTGCGGTGCTTGGCGATGATCAGGTCGGCCTCGCCGGGGCGCTCGGACTCCTCGTCGTAGTACTCGTCGCGGTAGATGAACATCACCAGGTCCGAGTCCTGCTCGAGGTTGCCGCTCTCGCGCAGGTCTGAGAGCTGCGGCTTCTTGTCCGGGCGCTGCTCCACCGCGCGGCTGAGCTGCGAGAGCGCGATCACCGGCACGCCCAGCTCGCGCGCGAGGATCTTCAGCCCGCGCGAGAGCTCGCCCACGGCCGTCACACGGCTGTCGTAGCGGCTGTCGGTGCGCATCAGCTGCAGGTAGTCGATGATGATCAGCCCCAGGCCGCCCTCGCACTGGCTGTGCAGGCGCCGGGCCTTCGCGCGTATCTCGAGCATGCCCACATCGCTGGAGTCGTCCACCCACAGCGGCGCGCGCGACAGGCGCTCGCTGGCCTTGAGGATCTTCGGCCAGCGCTGCTCCGCCACGCGTCCCTTGCGCAGCTCCTCGCCCTTGATCCTGGCCTGGGAGGCCACGAAGCGTTGCGCGAGCTCGGCCTCGGCCATCTCCAGCGAGAACAGCGCGACCGGCCTGCCGTGCTCCACCGACGCGTTCTCGGCGATGTTGCACACCAGCGCGCTCTTGCCCATCGCCGGGCGCGCGGCGATGATGATCAGGTTGCCCCGCTGAAAGCCGCCGGTGATCTCGTCCAGGTCCTTGAAGCCCGACGGCGTGCCCGTCAGCGACGTGCCCTCGCGCGAGAGGCGATGCAGCTTGTCGAGCTCCTCGTGCAGCACGTCTTCGATCGCCCGGAAGTCCTGCTGGCGATCGTCGCGCGCGACCTCGAGCATCGCCTTCTCGGCCTGCTCCACCAGCTCGCGCGGCGGCGCCTCGTGGCCGAGCACGCTCTCCTGGATCTCATACGTGCTCTGCAGCAGGCGGCGCAACAGCGCGTTCTCGCGCACGATCTGCGCGTAGCGGCGCGCGTGCCCGGCCGCCGGCACGACGCCCGTCAGCTCGTCCACCGCCGCCGGGCCGCCGATCTGCTCGAGCTTGCCCATCTGGCGCAGGCGGTCGGTGACCGTCAGCACGTCCACCGGCTCGCTTTCGTTGTACAGCGCGAGCATCGCTTCGTAGACCGTGCCGTGGCGCTCGCGATAGAAGTCCTCGGGGCGCAGCCCCTCTTCGATCACCAGCGCGTACAGCGAGCGATCGGACAGCAGGATCGCGCCCAGCACCGACTGCTCGGCGTCGAGGTTGTGTGGCGGGGTCATCCCGCTCTGCTGGGCGCTCGCCCGGCCGTTGGCTGGCGCGACTGCGCTCATGGCCGTGCCGAGTCTAGGCCGGTCTGGGCGGGCTGCCGCCACGGCTCCCCGCTATCTCGGAAGATTTCACGCCCCACGAACACATGTTCGCAGGCGCGCGAGACGGACGCGCTATTTCTTGGCGACGACCATCGTCTTGATCGTGGCGGTCACGCTCTCGACCACCTCGACCACCACCATGTAGGTGCCGACGTTCTTGATCGGCTCGGGCAGGTGCACGGCCCGCTTGTCGATGCGCAGGCCGCGCGCTTCGCGGATCGCGGTGGCGATGTCCTGTGCGGTGACCGACCCGAACAGGCGTCCGTCCGCACCGGCCTGCTGCGGGATCGTGAGCACGGTGCGGTTCAGCAGGTTGACGTTCTCCTGCGCGCGCTCCACCGCCTCGCGCTCGGCGCGCTCGAGCGCCGCCTGGCGCTGGCGCACCGTTTCGATCGCGCCCTTGGTCGCCGGCTGGGCGAGCTTGCGCGGGATCAGGTAGTTGCGCAGGTAGCCCTTGGACACCTCCACGACCTTGCCCTGCTCGCCGAGCGTGTCCACGTCCTGCAGGAGGATCGCCTCAGGCACCTGCGTCGCCGCCTAGCGTTCCCGTTCGCCGCGGTCGCGCCCGCCGCGTGGGCTGTCGTCGCGCCCGCCCTCGTTGACGTACGGCAGCAGCGCGAGCTCGCGCGCGCGCTTGACCGCACGCGCGATCTGCACCTGATGGCGCCGGCAGGAGCCGGTGATGCGCCGCGAGCGGATCTTGCCCTTCTCGGAGATGAACTTGCGCAGCGAGGCCACATCCTTGTAGTCGACCTGCTCGACCTTGTCGCGGCAGTGCTGGCACGGTTTGCGCCGCCCGCTGCCCGGGCCGCCCTTCTTGTCGCGCCGGCGCACCGGCTTGCCGCGACCGCGTGACTTCGCCATCAGCGTCCTCCGCCGCGGGCGGCACGTTCGTGGGGCTTCACTGCGGTTGAGAGCACTCGGCTACCTCGCTGCACGTGGTTCCTCTGATCGATGGCTAGAACGGAATGTCGTCGTCGCCGGCGCCGCCGGCGACCGGTGCGGGCTGGAAGTCCCCTTCGTCGAGGGGTACATCGCTGCCCCTGGCGGCCCCGTTGCCGGAGAAACCACCGCCACCCGTGGCTTCGTCGCGCGAGCCCAGGAACTGCACCGAGTCGGCAATGATATCGATTGCCTGGCGTTTCGTGCCGTCCTGCGCCTCCCACTCGCGCCACTCCAGGCGCCCATCGATCGCCACCGGGCGTCCCTTGGACAGGAAGCGCGCCGCATTCTCGCCCTGGGCGCCCCACACGGTGACGTTGAAGTAGTTGGGCTTGTCCTCCCATTCGCCGGTGCTGTTGTTCTTGCGGCGCGTGTTGCAGGCGACGCGCAGGCTGCACACCGAGCTGCCGCTGGGCAGCGAGCGCAGCTCCGGGTCGGCGGTCAGGTTTCCGGTCAGCACGACCCGGTTGATGTTGGTGGCGGCCACTTCTCGGTTTCCTTTCAGCTGGTTGCTCACTGCTCGCGGCGGCGCACGGTCGGCGGCCGGCGAGCTCAGCTATCGAGTGTAGAGCGGGCCGGCGGCGCAATTTTGGTGCGTGCGGGCGCCGATGCCGCTCATTGCGGGGAACGCCGCGCCCGCGAGGAGGTGCGAAAGACCTCATCCCAGTACGGGGCGCTGATGCCGAAGCCCTTCGTGTCGTCCTGGAAGTGGTGGCGCATGTGGCGCTCGCGCAGCATCCTGCCCAGCGGCCCTCTGGGCACGAAGTGGTGCAGGTAGTAGTGCATCATGTCGTAGATCAGGTAGCCGGAGTAGAAGCCCGCGGCGATCGCCGGCGCGTAGCGCGCGCCGAACGCGAGGTACAGCAGGGCGAACACGCCCGCTGCCAGCGGCACGCTGACGGCCGGAGGCATCACCAGGCGCATGGGGTCGTTGGGATGGTCGTGGTGGACGCCGTGGATGATCCAGTGCAGGCGCGCGCCGAGCCCGTCCGCCGGCTCGAAGTGGAACACCACGCGGTGCAGCCAATACTCGAACAGCGTCCACAGCGCATAGCCGCCTGCCGCCAGGCCCACGGCCACGCCCACGCTCACGTCCGCGAGCGCCCACGCGCTCAGCGCCACGATCGCCGGCGCGAAGATGATCGCCGGGACCGCTGGGTGCACGCGCGAGAGGGCGTCGAGCACGCGCGAGTCGAACATCGGCGGCGAGGCGCGCAACACATCGCTCCGTTTGATCGGAGGCTCGCTCGCCTTCCTCTCCGCCTCAGCCCCGGCCATGCGTCGATGTTATTACGCCACCAGCTGCGCCTCGGCTGCGCCCTCGCCGCTCGGCGCGGCGTGCTGACCGAGCTCCGCTCGCTCGCCCTCCCCCTCCGCCGACGATGCGGAACGGCGCGGGGAGGCTGAGCTCGAGCGCATGTCGGGCGCCTCGGGCACGCCCGCCTTCAGCTTGATCAAGCGAAAGCGCAGCACGCCGTCGGTGATGCGCAGCGTGCGCGCGAGCCCGTCGAGCAGCTCGGCGGTCACGGCGTGGAACTGGAACAGGTGGTACTCGGCGCTCGCCTTGCGCGCAATCGGGTAGGCGAGCGGGCGCTCGCCCCACTCGTCGTGGCGCAACAGCTCGCCCTGGGCCTCCACGGCGGCGCGCGTGTCCGCGACGATCTTCGCGCGCACGGCCTCGTCCACCTGCGGGTCCAGCAGCAGCACGAGATCGTATGTGGGCGCAGATCGCGTCATGCAGTTGAGCCGCACAGGGTAGCGGGTTGTTAGCTGGTTAGACGTGCGAGAGGCAAGCGAGGCAAGAACGCAGTGAGCGTGGCGTGCGATGTAGCACGCGAGCGAGCGAGGACGCAGCCTCGCGCCGTCTATCGCGCGCCTAACCCCTTGGCGCGGATGTCCGCGAGCTGCTCGTCGATCCAGTCGCCGGGGTCGCGCTGGGTGACGATCCGCGTGAGCCCCTGCGCGCGGCGGCGGCGCTCCTTTGGGTCCATCGTGAGCGCGGCGTAGATCGAGTTGGCGAGCTCTTGGATGTCGAACGGGTTGACCGACAGCGCGTACTCACCGAGCTCCTCGTGCGCGCCCGTGTTCTCCGACAGGATGGACACGCCCTCGCGCTCGTTCACCAGCGGGCCCTCCTTGGCGACCAGATTCATGCCGTCGAACATCGCGTTGACGAGCAGCACGTCGTAGTGCTTGTAGGCAGCCATCGCCTCCTCCAGGTCGTCGCGCAGCTTCAACTGGATCGGCATCCAGTCGGGGGTGCCGTGGCGGTGGTTGACGACCGCCACCAGCGCCTCGATGCGCTCCAGGTACTCGGCGTACTGCGGCACGTCGGTGCGCGAAGGCATCAGCTGCGCCATGAACGTCACGCGCTCGGTGAACTCGGGATGCTCCTCCAGGAACAGGTCGAAGGCGGAGAACCCACGCAGCACGTTCTTGCTCAAGTCCGCGCGGTCGACGCGCAGGATCAGGTGGTCGCGGCGGCGGCGCAGCAGCTGCTCCTCGAACTCGCGCACTCGCGTGCTCTGCGCGATCTCGCGCGTGGCGCGGTGGTCGATCGGCAGCGGGTAGGCGCGCACCCACACCTCCCGACCGCCGCCTCCGCCGGCGCCCCCCGCCGGCGCGATCACCACGCCGCGCTCGAAGTCCACCTCGAGGTCCATCAGATCACGGCAGCACTGCAGGAAGTTCAGGCGGTAGGAGCGCGTGTGAAAGCCGATGATGTCGTTCGCCAACAAGCCCGTGAAGATCTCCTCGCGGATGCGCGTGGGCAGCACCCGCCAGGCGTCCGGTTGCGTCCAGGGGATGTGGATGAAGTGGTGCAGGAACACGTCCGGGCGCGCGCGGCGCACGAGATCGGGCAGCGTGTACAGGTGGTAGTCGTGGACCATCACCACCGGTTCGCTCGCCCCCTCCAGCTGCTCCACCACCGCACGCGCGAGGTCCTCGTTGACGACGTTGTAGCCGAACTCGAACGCTTCGATCTCCTCGCGGCGGATGTCCGGCGCGTTGGACAGGTCCCACAGGTAGTGCTGGATGAACCACAGCATGGGGTTGGCGAACACGTTGTAGAAGCGGTCGTACGCGTCCGGGTCGCTGACCACCAGGCGCACTTTGTACTCGCCGCCGGCGGGCGAACGCACGGCGAACGCACGTTCTCGGTGCTTGCGCGAGACCGCGATGTCGTGCTCGGACATCGCCGAGGCGATCCAGATCGCTTCGCGGTGCGAGGCCAGCCCGCTGAGCGCGGTCACCAACCCACCCGAGCCGCGCTGCACCTCTCCGTGCGCGTGAAACGTGACGGGGCCGCGGTTGCTCACCAGCACCAGCGGAGTCCGCTGCGCCGGTTTCGCGCTCATGCCTGGAGCAGCTCGTTGAAGATCTTCAAGTAGTCGCGCAGATAGCGCGGCGTGAGGAAATGCTGGCGCACGTGCTCCTTGCCCCGGCGCCCGAGCGTGCGCCCCAGCTCCGGGTCGCGCAGGAACTCGAGCGTGCGCTGTGCGCACTGCTCGACGCTGGAGACCAGGTAGCCGGTCACGCCGTCCTCGATCTGCAGCGGGATGCCGCCGACGTCGCCGCCGACGAACGGGCGCGCCTTCCAGATCGCCTCCGAGACCGTCAGGCCGAAGCCCTCGCGCGTGGACTTCTGGATCAGCACGTCGGCGTGCGACTGGAACGCGTTGACCTCGATCGCGCCGACGTTGTTGAAGTTGTTGAGGATGTGTATGTCGGGGTCGCCGTCCGCGTGCGCGATCGTCGAGTTGAAGAAGTCCCAGCCCTCGGGGTCGTCGCTGGCCATCGAGCCGACCAGCGCGAGCTGCACCTCGGGCACCGCCTCCTTGACCTGCCGGTAGGCGTCGATCACGCCCAGCGGGTCCTTCCACGGGTCAAACCGCGAGACCTGACAGATCAGCGGGCGATCGACGTCGATCCCGAACTGCCCGCACACGAACGCGCCGTCCTCCGGCGAGAGCGCCATGTTCTTCGGCGTCAGCGGATCGATCGCCGGCGGCACCACGTTGACGTGGCCGTCCATGCCCGCGGGCACGTACTCGCGCATGTGAAACAGCGACTGCGGGTAGTGCTCGAGATACGGCAGCAGCTCGGTGATCGTGTCGGGATTCGGGGTCGAGAGGTCGATGTGGCAGCGCCACACCCAGCCCTTGGCCTTCTCCGGCACGAGCTGGCACAGCGCCGCCGGCTGCGGGTCGTGCACCAGGCACACGTCCCAGCCGCCGGTGAGCTCGCGCGCGTTGATCTCGTTGAAGTGCCGCCACGTCGCCCACTGCTCGCTGTCGAGGTCCTGCGGGGCGCCCTGCAGGGCGTTGTGCATCAGCTTGGTCGCGTTGAAGAACTCTTCGCGTCCGTAGATCACCTGCCACTCGCAGTCCAGGCCGACGTCGCGCATCAGCGGCACGAGCGTGTACAGGATCTCCGACACGCCGCCTCCGAACGCGGTCGCCGAGACGTGCACCACGCGCTTGCCCTGTAGCGGCTCCGCCAACTCACGGATCTCGGCGATCAGCTCCCGCCCGCAGATGTGCGTGTAGTCGGCGAGCGTCTTGTTGGCGACGGCGACTGGCTGCAGCACGCGCCGGCACGATAGCGCGACCGCCACCCCCCGTGCGCATCGCCTGGCCTGCGGCGCCGACCCTGTGCTCCTTGCGCGCGCACGAGCCGACGGGCGGGCGCGCGCACGAGCCGACGGGCGGGTTATGGTCTACGGGCATGCTCAACGGGCGTCTGTACCGAGCGGCATTCGTGCCCTTCCTGGTCGCGCTTGCCGTCAGCGCGTTCTCGCTGCAGGCCAGCCCGCAGCCCGACACCTCGACGCTTGCCCCCGACGCGTTCGAAGGCGCGAGCGCGTTCGCAGAACTGCAGAGGCTGGCCGGCGAGTACCCGCTGCGAGCACCCGGCAGCGCCGGCGACGATGCGCTGGCGAGCGCCGTGGCGGACAAGCTCGAACGCCTCGGCGGCCCGGCCGGCGGCGGTTTCTCGGTGCGCACCTACCGCTTCGACGCGCAGACGATCGACGGCGAACGCCAGCTGAGCACGGTCGTCGCGCAACGGCCCGGCTCGACGGATGCCACGCCGATCCTGATCGTCGCGCACCGCGACGCCGCCGGGCGGGGGGCGCAGGCGGAACTGTCGGCGACGGCGGCGCTGCTGGAGCTGGCGCAGGTGTTCTCCACGCGCGCGACCAAGCGCACGATCGTGCTGGCGTCCACCAGCGGCGGCAGCGGCGGCGATGCGGGCGCCGCGCGCCTGGCGTCGGACCCGTCGGCGTTCGGGCTGCACGGGCCGTTCGACGCGGCGATCGTGCTCGGGGACCTCGCCGGCGAGCGCACGCGCGAGCCGATGGTCGTGCCGTACTCCGACGGCCTCGGCTCGGCTGCACTGGAGCTGCAGCGCACGGTCGACGCGGCGATCAGCCAGGAGACCAGCGTGCAGGGCGGCGTGCCGAGCACGTTCGGCCAGCTCGCGCATCTGGCGTTCCCGCTGACGGTCGGCGAACAGGGCGTGCTGAACGCCGGCGGCATCCCGGCGGTGCTGATGCAAGTCTCAGGCGAAGACCCGCCGCGCGCGGGCGAGCGCGTGAGCGCGGAACGCCTGGAAGTCTTCGGCCGCGCCGCGCTCGTCGCGGTGGACGCCCTGGACTCGGCGCCCGACGTTCCCGAGCAGATGCAGACGTCGCTGGTGCTGGCGCACAAGAGCGTGCCCGCGTGGACGCTCGAGCTGCTGGTGGCGACGCTGCTGCTCCCGCCGCTGCTGACCGGCGTCGACGGGCTCGCGCGCGCGCGCCGCCGGCGCCTGCCCGTCGGACGCTGGGCGCTGTGGACGCTCAGCTGTGCGCTGCCGTTCCTTGGCTGCGCGGTGTTCGTGCACGTGCTGGGCTGGCTCGGGGTGCTCGGGGCGATGCCCGGCGAGCCGGTGCCGGCCGGTGCGACGGCGCTCGGCACGCGCGCGATCACCTCGCTGGCTGCCATCGCGCTGATGTGCGCGCTGGCGTGGCTGCTGTGGACGGTGCTGCTGCGGCGGCTGCGGTGGAGCCTGCGCCCCGACGCGGACGCCGACGCCGACGCCGCGGGGCTGGGCACGGTGCTCGTGGCAACCTGCGTGGGCGTGATCGCCTGGCTCGCCAACCCCTTCGCGGCTCTACTCACGCTGCCGGCGCTGCACGCGTGGCTGGCGCTCGCCGAACCGCAGCTGCGGCTGCGACGTTCGCTCGCGCTGGCGCTGGCTGCGCTCGGCCTGCTCCCCACCGCCCTGTTGCTCGCCTTCTACGCGCACCAGCTCGGGCTGGGGGCGGGCGCGGCGATGTGGATGGGCGTGCAGCTGATCGCCAGCGGTCACGTCGGGGTGGCGGGCGTGCTCGTCTGGAGCGTCGCCCTCGGCTGCGTGGCCGCGACCGCGCTGTTCGCCGCCAGGCCGCCGTTCTCCGGCGGCGCCGCGCTGCTCGACGACGGCATCGAGGTGACGATCCGCGGTCCGCTCTCCTACGCGGGGCCGGGATCGCTCGGTGGCACGGAGTCCGCTCTGCGACGATAGGGAGCGTGCCCGAATCGCCCCCAGCCACGGCGCACGCGGGAAAGCTCGCCGGCGGACGGGCGCTGCACGTGCTCGCGATCGGGCTGATCGTCCTCGGCTCGCTCGTGCTGCTCGACGCGGTGGTCACGCTCGTCTGGCAGGAGCCGCTGTCGGCGCTGTACGCGAGCATCAGGCAGGACAGCCTGCGCGGATCGCTGCGCAAGATCGAACGCGCGGCGCCCACGCCGCTGGAGCGCCGAACGCTCGCCAGCCTCGCCGACGAGCGCGCGCGGATCGCCTACCTCGCGCGCGCGCTCGAACGCCACACCGGCAACGGGGCGGCTGTCGGGCGCATCCTGATCCCCCGCGTGGGCGCCGACTACGTGGTCGTCAAGGGCACGGACACCGCCGATCTGATCAGCGGCCCCGGCGTCTATTCCGAAACGCGCTTTCCCGGAGAGCCGGGGACGACGGCGATCGCCGGGCACCGCACGACCTACCTGGCGCCGTTTCGGGAAATCAACTTCCTCAAACCGGGCAACCACATCCTGCTCAACATGCCCTACGCGCACTTCACCTACACGGTCACCGGCCAGCGCGTGGTCGCGCCGACGGACGTGCGCGCAGCGGTCGCGCAGGTCGGCTACAGCCGCCTCGTGCTGTCGGCGTGCACACCCGTGTTCACCGCCGAAAAACGTCTGCTGGTGTACGCGCGACTCACGCGCACCGTGCCCGTTGGCGCGGCGCGCGTATTGCCCGGCGACGCCGTCCCCAGGGCGATCGAGACGCCGCTGCACCCGCGGGCGGGCAAACACGTGCGCCGGCGGGCGCTACCGCAGATGCTCGTATCCCTCGACCCGCACCGCGTCGCCCCGCTCGTCTAGCAGCAGCGCCCCCGGCGCACCCGCCTGCACCTCGCCGACCCAGCTGACCCGCGCCGTGCCGAGCGCGGCGAGCGCCTGCTCGACGCGCTGACGATCGCCGGCGGCGGCGCAGAAGCACAGCTCATAGTCTTCGCCGCCCCCCGCGGCCAGCTGCCAGGCGGGCACGCCGAGCTCACCGGCCACCTGCGCGACGCCCGCGTGCAGCGGCAGCGACGCGAGCTGCACGCGCAGCTGCACGCCGCTCGCGCGGCCGATGTGGGCGGCGTCCGCGGCGAGCCCGTCGGACAGGTCGATCATCGCGTGCACCCCAGCTGCCGCCAGCGCCCGTCCCTCGGCCAGGCGCGGCAGCGGCGCGCGCGCGAGCGCGAGCGCGGCCTCGCTCTCGGCGCCGCGCGCGGCGCGTCCCTCGAGCACCGCCAGCGCGGCCGCCGGCGCGCCCAGTCGTCCGGTCACGCCGACCAGGTCGCCGCTGCGCGCGCCGCTGCGCAGCACGAGCTGCTCGGGGCGCTCGGCCCAGCCGACGGCGGTCACCGACACGCTCAGCACGGGCGCGCCGACCACGTCGCCGCCGAGGATCGCCGTGCCCGTGCGCAGCGCCAGCACGTCAGCGGCGCGCACGAGCGCCAGCGCCCGCTCCTGCTCAAAGCCGCGCGGCAGGCCCAGCACCAGGTAGGCCTCGCCGGCATCCGCGCCCATCGCCGCGAGGTCGGACAGGGCGCCCGCTAGCGCCCGGTGGCCGACCTCGGCGGGCGTCGCCCAGCCGTCCGCGAGACGGAAGTGCACGCCCTCGACCATCGCGTCGACGGAGGTCACGC
The DNA here is from genome assembly GCA_035504435.1 of Solirubrobacteraceae bacterium. Taxonomy (GTDB): domain Bacteria; phylum Actinomycetota; class Thermoleophilia; order Solirubrobacterales; family Solirubrobacteraceae; genus Palsa-744. Next base: position 35,278 of record DATJRV010000102.1, on the reverse strand, counting down.
ACACCGGCCGCGCGCGCACCACCGCCGCGTCGTCGCCGCCGCCCTGCAGCACCCGCGCGGCCGAGCGGGGGCTGGCCAGCTCGGCGGCGATGGCCTCGATCAGGGCGCGCTCAGCGATGCCGGTAGACGATCCGCGCGCGATCCAGGTCGTAGGGCGAGAGCTCGCAGCGAACGCGGTCGCCCGGCAGGATGCGGATGCGGAAACGGCGCATCTTGCCGGCGACGTGCCCGAGGACGATGTGATCGTTGTCGAGCTTCACGCGGAACATCGCGTTCGGCAGCGCCTCGATCACCTCGCCCTCGAATTCAACCTTGTCCTCCTTGGCCACAGCGATCAAACTACCAATGTGGCGCGCTCACGGCGGAGCGGCGCCGCCTGTGCCGCCCGGCGCGGAAGGCCCGCTCGGCGTCGGCGGCTTGACAGGTTCGTTGCTCGACGGCGTCTGCGGCTGGGTCTGCGGCTGGCTCTGTGGCTGGGTAGCGGGCGGGGTTTCAGCGGTGGGCGCCGGCGTTTCCTGCACTTCCAGGACCGGCCGTTCGCTCTGGCGCTTGGCGCCGCCACCGCCGTGGGCGGGGCGTTTGACGGCGGGCTGCGCGGGTGCGCTTTCGAGCGCCTGGCTGGCGAGCGCCTCGCCGGTGGTGGCGAAGTGCCCGTAGAACGGCTTGTAGGAGATCGCTTCCTTGGAGGGCTGGAATTCCACGCACGGCTGACCTTCGGTGACGGCGCTCATGTACGTTTTCCAGATCGCCGCCGGCAGCGCGCCACCCTGCTGCGGTTCGCCCTGCACGTCGTCCATCGGCACGTCCTTGTTCGGGTAGCCCATCCACACGACCGTCGTGTAGTTCGGCGTGTAGCCGTCCAGCCACGCGTCCACGAGTTCGCTGGTCGTCCCCGTCTTGGCGGCGGTCGGGCAGTCGATCGCGGACCTGACGGCGGTTCCCTCGAGCACGTTCTCGTGCAGGATGCTCGTCTCCTCGGCGGTGACCGCTTCGCTGAGCACCTTCACGCGGTGGGGCTTGCCCCAGTTTTCGTCGACCTGCCCGTCCGGGAACACGACCTTGGTGACGGCGATCGGCGTGTTGCGGTAGCCGCCGTCGGCGAGCGTCGCGTACACGACCGCCATTTCCAGCGGCGTCACGCCGACTTCCAGGCCGCCGAGCGCCTGTGCGGGGTTGCCGATCAGGTGCTCTTTGACGCCCATCGCGTACGCGGTCTGGGTGATCGTTTCCTCGCCGAGGTCGGCCGCGAGCTGGGCGTAGACGGTGTTGTCGGAGGTGAGCGTCGCCTGCACCAGGTTGATCGACTTGTTCAGCGAGGTGTTCTCGAACGTGTGGACTTCGTAGTTCGGTTCGCTTGCCAGCCAGCCCTTCTGCAGCGTGTGCGAGAAGTAGTAGGTGGTGTTCGGATCGATCCCGCGCGACAGCGCGTCGGCGAGGTCGATGGCCTTGAACGTCGAGCCGGGCTGGCGGTGCCCGTCGGCGGCGAGGTTGTACTGCGACTGTTCATAGCTCTCAGACTCCGCCATCGCTTCGATGTCGCCGTTGTGGGGGTCGAGCGTGACGACTGCCGCGGCCGGGTCGCCGCGTTCGTAGAGCACTTCGCTGATCGCTTTGCGCGCCAGCCGCTGCTTGTTCAGGTCGATCGTCGTGTACACCTTCAGCCCGCCCTGTTCGACGGTCTTCGCGCCGTAGCGTTCGACGAGCTCCTGGTGCACGTATTCGAAGAAGAAGCGTTCGATGCGCTGCGAGTAGAAGTCCCCGTGGTGGACCTCCAGCGGCGCCGCCTCCGTGGCCTTCGCCTGGGCGGCGCTGATGTAGTGCAGTTCGGCCATCTTCGCGAGCACCTCGTTGCGCCGTTCCCTGGCCTGCGCCGGGTCGAAGAAGGGGTTGTACTGCGAGGGCGCCTGCGGCAGGCCCGCGAGCAGCGCGCACTGCTCGAGGTCCAGCTGGGAGACGGGCTTGTCGAAGAACATGCGCGAGGCCGCCTGCACGCCGATCGCCGTCTGGCCTGCGACGGTGCCGTAGGCGACGCTGTTGAGGTAGCTGGTGAGGATCGACTTCTTGCTGTGTTCCTTGGTGTATTCGATCGCCATCGCCGCCTCGATGATCTTCTGGCGCAGCGTGTGGTCGTCGCCGCCGAGGTACAGGTTGCGCATCAGCTGCATGGTGATCGTCGAGGCGCCCTGCAGCGCGGCGCCGTGGAGCAGGTCCTTGACGGCCGCCCGGAAGATCCCGGTCAAGTCGACGCCGTTGTTCTTGTAGAAGCGCTGGTCCTCGATCGCCACCGTCGCGTTCTTCAGCGCGGCCGGGATTTGGCTCCAGCCGACGGGGGTGCGCGGTTCGTCCGATTGAATGACGCCCAGCGGCGTGCCGTCCGCGGCGAACACCTCCGAGCTGCCGCCACTCAGGCGCGGCTTCAGCTTGGCGGTCGAGGGCGCCGAGTCGGCGACGTGCGCCACGTAGGCGACGGCCGCGATCACCCCGACGACCAGCGTCGCTGCGAGCACGCCGCCCGCACCGAGCACGAACCGCGTGCCGCGGCGGGCGCGGCGGCGCTTTCTCGCTTGCACGGACATGGCAGGCAATCGAGATTACCGTGCCGCGTTGTGCTTTCCTGCCGCCTGCACGCGCGGCGGCCTCTACGCTCGATGCCAACCCCATGAACTCAGACACCCAGCTCGCCCGCCCCGCGCCCGCGCGCTGGCCGCTTCCGGCAAGCGTCTCTGCTGGGCGGCTTGCCTGGCTCGAGCGGCTGCGCGCCGACCGCGCGCGCATGGCAGCGGTGCGCGACAGCTGGCGGGCGCTGTGGCGCTCGCGCGCGCTGGTGGCGGCGGCGGGGATCGGCACGGTTGCGCTGCTCGGCTTCGGCCCCACGCGCAAGGCGTTTGACCCGCCCGGCCTGACGGGCGGCTTCGGCTGGCTGGGGAACGCGTTGGCGGCGCCGGTCGCGCGCTGGGACTCCGCCTGGTATCTGGAGATCGCGCGCGTCGGCTACCGCCCCGGTCTCGGCGCCGCGACCGCGTCCAGGGACGCGTACTTCCCCCTGTACCCGCTCGCCATGCGGGCGCTCGCGTGGCTGGGCGCCCCGCTGGTGCTAGCCGGCGTGCTGCTGTCGCTGGTCGCGTTCGCGCTCGCCCTGTACGGCATCCACCGCCTGACCACGCTCGAGCTCGCCGGCGCGCGCCGGCACGCGCTCGCCGGCGCGGCGGGTGGGTCCCCGGAAGATGCCGCGCGCCTGGCGGTGCTCGTGACGGCGTTCGCGCCGATGGCGTTCTTCTTCTCCGCCGTGTACTCGGAGTCGCTGTACATGGCGCTGTCGGTCGGTGTCTTCTGGAGCGCACGTCACGGACGCTGGGCGTGCGTCGGCGCGCTCGGTGCGCTGGCCACCGCGACTCGCAACACGGGGCTGGTGCTGCTCGTACCGGCCCTCATCATTTATCTATACGGTCCGCGCGAGGATCGCGCACAGCAGACGGCGCCTGGGCGCCGCGCGCGCCTGTCCCTGCCTGAGATGGTGCGCCCGCGCTACCGCGTGGGACGCGAGGCGCTGTGGCTGCTCGCGTTCCCGTTGGGGGCGGCGTCGTTCGGCGTCTATCTGGGGCTCGCGGGCGGCAACCCGCTGGGGTTCCTGCACGCGGAGGGGGTGTGGGGCAGGCACCTGACCGTCCCGCTGGCCGGCCTGTGGGATGGGGTGGGCGCGGCGTTCGACGGCGCGCGCCAGCTGCTGTCGGCGCAAACACAGCACGTGTACTTCGCCGCGGGCCAAGGCAGCCCGATCGTGGGCGCCGAGCACAACCTGCTGATGCTCGCGTTCCTCGCGTGCGCGGTGGTGGCGTGCGTGGGCGTGCTGCGCACGCTGCCGCTCGCCTACGGCGTGTACGTCGTGCTCGCGCTCGCCCTGCCGCTGTCTGACCCCGTGCGCTCAGAACCGCTGCAGTCGCTGCCGCGCTTCACGCTCGTGCTGTTCCCGCTGGGGATCTGGCTGGCGTCGTGGCTGGCGCGCCGGCCACGCGCGCAGCGTCCGCTGCTGGTCCTCTCAACGCTGGCGCTGGCCGTGTTCACAGCCGAGTTCGCCACCTGGCACTGGGTGGCCTAGCGGGCACATGGAAGAGCCGTTCGCGCACATCACCTTCGAGGCGCAGCCGCCGGATGGGGGCACGCGCTCGCCGGACACCGAATGGCCACCGTGGAGCGGGCCCGCGGCGTTGCTCGTCGGGCTCGTGCTGGCCGCGGTGGGCGCGCTGATCGTGGACCTGCCCGCGCTCGCGCTGGGCGCGAAGATAACCAGCTCGCACACGCCGCCCGGCCTGTCGCTCGCCGACACCGTGGTCCAGGACGTCGGGTTCGTGCTGGCCGCCGTGTTCTTCGCCCAGTTGGGGGGCCGCACGGTGAGCGCGTGGCAGTTCGGCCTGCGCCGCCCACGCGCAGGCTGGCGCACGGCCGCGCTGCTGGTGGTGGGGTTGATCGTCGCCTTCATCGTGCTCAGCGCCATCTGGTCGGCGCTCGTGCACCCCGAAGAAGACACCAAACTCCTGGAAACGCTCGGCTCCAACGAAGGCACCGCGCTGCTGGTGCTGAGCGCGGGGCTCACCTGCGTGGTCGCGCCGATCTGCGAGGAGTTCCTGTTCCGCGGCTTCATCTTCACCGCGCTGCGCAACTGGCGCGGGACGCTGCCGGCGGCGCTGATCACCGGGGTGATCTTCGGCGGCGTGCACTACGGCTCGGCGCCCGCGCTCGACCTCGTGCCGCTCGGGGTGCTCGGCTTCGGCCTGTGCCTGCTGTATCGCTACACCGGCTCGCTGTACGCGTGCATGGCCGCGCACTCGCTGAACAACTCGCTGGCGTTCTCCGGCCTGGAGAACTGGAGCTGGCAGATCCCCCTGCTGATCGTCGCCGCGTTCCTGGGCATCGCCGGCGTGGTCCTCGCGTGCAAGCGCGTCGGCCTGATCACGCCCGAGCCGGGGCTCGCGCCCCCGGGGTAGCCGGGGCTCGCAGATGCGTCGGGCGGCCGGGGCCAGCGGCACCCTGCACGATCGCGCACAACGCTAGATTACGGGCCTGCGTGGATGCGATCGGCGAGTATCAGGGCGACCTCGACGCCGCGCGCGAGCGGCTGGTGGCCGAGCTGCGCCGGCACGCGCTCGTGCTCGGCGAGGTGACGCTGACCAGCGGCGCGCGCGCGCAGTACTACGTGGACGCCAAGCGCGCGATCCTGCGCCCCGACGGGTTTGCGGCGCTCGCGGCGCTGCTCGCGGCGCAGGTGCGCGAGTGGGGCGGCACGGCCGTCGGCGGGATGACCATGGGCGCCGACGCCGTCGCCTGCGCGGCGCTCGCCGGCAGCGCCCGCGTGACGGCCTTCTTCGTGCGCAAGGACGCCAAGACCCACGGGCTGCAGCGGCGCATCGAGGGGCCGCCGTTGGAGGACAGGGACCGCTGCGTGATCGTCGAGGACGTTGTCACCACCGGTGGCTCGACGCTCGCGGCGATCGAGGCGCTGCAGCACGACGGCCGGCACATCTGCGGCGTGCTCAGCGTGCTCGACCGGCTGGCCGGGGGAGGCGCTGCGATCGAACGGGCGGCGGGCGCGCCGTACCGCGCGCTGAGCACCATCGACGACGTCTATCCCGAGCGTCCCGACAGGGCGACAGGCTGATGGCGGGCGGCGGCGGGCAGCCGCCGGGCGTCGTCGTGCGCGCCGCAGGCCCGGCCGACGTGCCGCTGCTGCTCGCGCTGTTCGCGGAGCTCGCCGAGTACGAGCACCTCACGCACGAGCTGCACGCCACCGCGGAGCTGCTCGCGCCCGCGCTGTTCGGCGAGCGCCCGGTCGCCGAGGCGCTGATCGGCGAGCACGACGGCGCGGTCGCCGGCTACGCGCTGTTCTTTCCCACCTTCTCCAGCTTCATCGCCAAGCCCGGCATCTGGCTGGAGGACCTGTTCGTGCGCCCGGCGCACCGGCGCGCGGGCGTCGGCCGGGCGCTGCTGGCGGCGGTCGCGGCGCGCGTGCACGAGCGCGGCGGCGGGCGCCTGGAGTGGGCGGCGCTCGACTGGAACGAGCTGGCGCTCGGCTTCTACCGCAGCCTCGGCGCCGACACGCTGGACGAGTGGATCACGCACCGGCTGATCGGCGCGCCGCTCGCGCGGCTGGCGGGGGAGGCTGCGGCGGGAGATTCGGGCAGCCAACGCCGGTAGCCTTCGCTGACGGCATCGCGACGGCAGCGCGCGGTGGCACGCCCTCGTAGTCCAATGGATAAGACGACCGCCTCCTAAGCGGTAAATCCAGGTTCGACTCCTGGCGGGGGCACTGGGCGAGAATCGCCCGTGTCTATGCGGGATTCGCGGCGAGACGGCCCCGTGGCGATATACGCGAAGGCCACCGGGCCGACTTCCACCCCACCGAGGTCAACCGCATCGAGCGCGTCCGACGCAACCCCGGCCTACTCACGACCATCAAACTCGCCAAAGCACTCGGCGTCCCCGCCGGCGACCTACTCGCAGGGCTTTAGCTCAATGCGTCGGCCTTGGTGCGCGCGTGTAGGTCGGAGATCGCTTCGTGAGTCCCCAGCAGCATTTGCTCGGCCATGTCCGGCGTGATGTTCGTGGGCAGCGGATTCGGAGACGATCATGCCCGCCGTCAAGGCCAAACAGGTGCATGGCTCGATTCTCGCACCGGAGCCTGTTGGCCAAATCGAAACGCTCGCGGCCTCCGTTTGGGCAGCAGCCTCTTTCCCGAACGAGCTGGATCAGACGACTTGCGAGAGCATCAGGCTACGGCCAGCTTCAGCTCGGCAGAGTCCGCCACGGTCGGCAGCTCGATCGTCAGCTTTCCCCCGTCTGCCTTCTCAAGCAGACGGCGCACATCGACGAGCGTCAGGCCGACCAGCGCGCCATCGGCGTCGTAGCTAACGGCGTGGCCCTCGGGCGTCTCATCGAAGTCCACGGCGCGTCTGGGATCGCCGGTAGCGAGATACAGCACGTCGGCCTCGGCGTCGTAGCGGACGCGATCAAAGGTGTATGGGCCGATCTGGACGCTCATGGCTTGCTTCTCCTGGGAAACGCCGTGCGAACTCTCCCAGTTGAGTCCTCGTCAAAGGCTACTACGACCTTGAGCCAGCGACTGGGGCCTGCGCCCTCCAGGTAGAACCAGTCTTGGCCTGGGCGTGCCTGCTCGATTCGCTCCGATGGTTCTCGGATGGCGCGGAGCACGTCGGCTTGGTGCGCGGCCATGTAGGGGTGACCGTCAATGATGTGCTCCCACCGCTCGTCGGTCAGGTGGACAGTGCGCCCGAGGGGATCGGCGACTGAATTGATCGAGGGCATCAGGCGGCAGACTACTCGCGTCCTGCGATCCTCTATTCGTTTGGGCAGCAGCCCGATTCCGCTGCCCAAACCCCGCCGAATCGAGCCCAATCCCGCCTGATCCAAGGCCGTCGCAGATAGCCCAAAACGCTTGCAATTGCGCCCAGATACTGCCTTTCTGGTGGCCGCCTGGCCAGCCTCCTAAGCGGTAAATCCAGGTTCGACTCCCGGCGGGGGCATGCGGAGAAATCCGTGCTACGACGCTGGTTCCGGGTCGCGTACAGCGCGGCTGCCAATCGAGCCGCCAGCACGCTGAGTGGCCGCCACTGCCAGATGCAACCCCGACAGCTCGTGGTCTTTTCAGGTTTAGCACAGTTTATCGCATCACGATAAAGTACGCTAAGCTTGCTAAACCATCGACCGCTCACGCAACCCGTACACACCAAACGCTGGGGCGCCCCCGGCGTACCTTGCCGGCCGTGCGACGGAGGTCGATGATTTTCGCGTCTTGCTGCGCCGGATGGCCGCCGGCTACACGGAGCAGTCAAAGATCGTCACCGGCCTGCGGGGTGTGGGCAAGACCGTGCTGCTTGGCGAGTACGAGAAGATCGCGAACGAGGAGTCGTGGGTTCCGATCAAAGCCGAGGTCTCGAAGAACGCGGAGTTTGGACCCCAGATCGCGAACCTCGCCCGACGTGCGCTGTTCCAGGTGTCGCCGAAGGCGCGCTGGACCGCGCGAGCGCGGGAGGCTGGCGCGACACTCAAGTCGTTCTCACTGACAGTCAGGCCTGACGGCTCGCTTACCGCAGGGCTTGACATGGAGGCGGCGCATGGGCGTGCCGACAGCGGCGACCTTAACGACGACCTCGCAGATGTTTTCGTCGCAATCGGTCGCGCCGCTCAAGATCACGGACAGGGTGTCGTCTTTCTCTTTGATGAGATCCAGTTTCTAAAGAAGGCAGAACTGGAGGCCCTAGTGGGCGCAGTCCATCGCGTGGTGCAATACCAATTGCCCCTGACGTTCGCGGGTGCCGGCCTTCCGCAGCTCCCGGGCCTCGCTGGTGACGCGAAGTCGTATGCGGAGCGCCTATTCAAGTTCCCGATGATCGGCGAACTGATTGGTAGTGCAGCCCGCGAAGCGCTCGTCGAGCCGGCCCGACTGGAGCAGGTGGACTTCGACCGGCGAGCCGTTGACGCGATCATCACTTACACGGAGGGGTATCCCTACTTCATTCAGGAGTTCGGACGTGCGGTGTGGGATATCGCCGAGGGACCCACGATCACGTTTGAGGACGCCACGAGCGCTCAAGGGGTCGTTGAGAGTGAGCTAGACGAAAGCTTCTTCCGAGCACGGATCCAGCGGTCTACCGCAGAGGAGCGACGCTACATGAGGGCGATGGCTGAGTTGGGATCGACCGAGCAGAAGGCGTCGGACGTTGCTGAGGTTCTAGGGAAAGCGTCAGAGCAGATCGCGCCGCTACGTGCCCGGCTAATCAGCAAGGGCTTGCTCTACACCCCACGCTACGGCTACGCAAAGTTCACCGTCCCACAGTTCGATCGCTTTATGCGGCGGTACATGGACCTTGACGAGCCGCAGCCTGCCGAGCGCTAAAGCGGTAAATCCAGGTTCGACTCCTGGCGGGGGCATGCTCGGCTATCGCGTCGTCCGCCAGAAGGGATCGCATCGCAAGCTGGAAGCGCCGAACCATCCGCCGATCACGTTCGCCTTCCACGACAACCAGACGATTCGCCCAGGGACCGTGAAGGACATCCTCTGCAATCAGGTCGGTCTTGCCGAGCAAGAGGCGTTGGCGCTACTCTGAGATAGCCATGACCGTCCGTGTGCTCCACCGACAAGACCAGGACACATGGGTCGCCTCATCGCCCGACGTGCCGCGCTGGACCGTGGTGGCGGACACCTATGCCGAGGCGCACCAGCTCGCCGAGGAGGGCGTGCGCTTCGCGCTTGAGCGCGACGACCTGACGGTCGAGCACTACGTACCTGCCGGCGTCGCCGTCGCCGCGTAGCAGGCGCCGAGCGCCAACACATCCTCCACGAGCGCGGAGAGCTGGACCACGTCATCAACGTCACGGTCCCCGAGCACGTCGCCGTCAGCCCGGACACCCTTGCGGAGGCGCTGGCCGCAGCCTGATCGAGTAAGCCGTGGCATCGTGCTTTGCCGTTTGGGCAGCACTCTCGGGCGAGGCTCCTTGACCGTTTGCCCGACCCCATCACGCGCCGAAAACCGCCACCTCGTGCTCAAGCAACCGGCGCCCCCGTCCGATCACCTGGGCGATGATTCGCGCGGTGAGCAAGCGGACCCTTCGCCCGTCGCTGACTCGACGGGCACTGAGCTCGGCGGCCCTGCTCGCCGGCTTCCTGGTGGCACTGGTCCCCGCAAGCAGCCAGGCGGCGCTCTCGACGTTCGGCAGCACGCTGGCTTGGCCCGCGACGCTGAACACCACCGCCAACCTCGACTACGTGGGCACGTACACGGAAGTGCCGGTCAGCCCCGAAGCGCCGACGGGGGTGTTCCACACCAACCACTGGGGGACCGACACCGCGCTGTGGAACGTGGCGCTGCCAAACGGCAGCCCCAGCGCGCCGGCGAGCGGCCAGGCGGTGAAGGTGAGCCTCGAGGGCTGTGCCCAGCCCGCGCCGGGCGGGCCGTCGCCGCTGACCCAGATCCACTTCCAGGACATCACGCCGCTGCCCGGCGGTGGCGCGCGGGTGAACCTCACCTCGCAACCGTTTGAAATCCCGGTGTGCGGACAGAAAGGCGCCGGCGGCAGCACGATCACGACTTACGAACCGATCAACCTCTGCGTGAACCAGGGCGACTACGTGGCCTTCAACGACGAGGGCGGATACGTCCCGTTCATCTACCGCAGCGGCGTCGCCTACCAGGTGATCAGGGGAGTGTCGGGGTCCACGATGGACTCCTTCATCCGCGCCAACGGCACGGACAACGGCGACACGATGTCTGCCGGCGAAACCGCAGCCAACGAAGGCTTCGCGTCGAACGCCAACGAGGAGCTGATGTTGCGCGTGACGCTCGGGACGGGCCCCGACGCGCGCTACGTGTGCCCCGGTGGCAGCAAGGAAGCGCCCCCGGTGTTGCCGCCGATCGACGTTCACCCCCAGACGGACGGCATCAACCGCGCGCGGGTCGTCGCAGTCGCGGTGTACTGCAGGCAGATGCCCGACTGCCAGGGCTCGGTGGCGCTGGCCTTTGGCGGCAAACGGGTCAGCATCGGCAGCGGCCAGTTCACCGTCCCCGGCAACACCACCGGCCACGTGCCGATCCGGGTCGTGCCCTCGCTCTTGGGGTTGATCCGTCGCGACGACGGGGTGACGACGACGTTGACCGCCATCGTGTCCGGGAAAGCCTTCACACAGCGGATCGGCGTCAAGATCTTCTAGTCGTTGGATAGGGTGGCGCTCGGCCTTGCGCGAGACGCTGATCCCGATATTGCGGTGCCCGTCCTGCGGGCAGGACGGGCAGTGGGATCTCCAGGTCGCGCACCGCGACGAGCGCGAGATCCGCGAGGCCAGCTTGACGTGCGCAAGCTGCGGCGCAGCGCGCGCGGTGCAGGACGGCATCGTCGATCTCCTGCAGGCCCCGCCCGACTTCGTCACCCGTGAGGCCGCCGGGCTGCAGCGCTTCGCCGAGCGCATGCGCGCCGACGGCTGGGACCGCGAGCGGGTGCTGGAACTCCCCTATGTGCAGCTCGGCTACTGGTACGCGCAGGCCACGTCGATGCTCGACGTGCTGGAGGGTCGTGCGCCCGGGCTCGACCTCAGCCCAGGGCAACGGATTCTCGACGTAGGCTCGAACACGTGCTGGGCGAGCGCGATGTTCGCGCGGCGTGGCCTGGAGGTCGTCGCGCTCGACATCGCCGCGCACGAGATGCAGGGGTTGCGCACCGCCGACTGGTGGTTTGACGCCAACGACGTGTACTTCGAGCGTGTGCTCAGCGTGATGTTCGCGCCCGCGTTGGCCTCCCTGGCCTTCGATCTGGTCTGGTGCAGCGAGGTGCTGCATCACAACCACCGCGCGAACCTGCACCGCACGCTGGGCGAGCTCTTCCGCCTGCTCAAGCCGGGAGGGAAGCTGATCATCGTCAACGAGCCCGTGCGCGCGCTGCGCTCACCGAAGCTGCACCCAGGTCAAGACGTCGCCGAGTTCGAGGGTCACGAGCACGCCTACCTGCGCCACAGCTACCTGCAGGCGGTGCGTGCGGCCGGCTTCGAGATCGAGCTGTTCGGCCCATCCCGGCTGGGAGCGTTCGACGCGGGGACGCTTGGCATCAGCACGCGGATGAGCGCCTTCGACGGCTTCAAGGTCGCCCTCACGCACACCGTCCGCCACTACCGGCGCCTGCGCAGCTCCTACCTCGCGTGGAAGACGTACGTCGACGGCATGTCCCTCCATCTGGTCGCCACCAAGCCAACGACCGCGGCGGCGGATCGTTAGGAGCCGGTGACGGTCAGGAGGGCCCGGTGACGGTCAGGAGGGCCCGGTGACGGTCAGGAGGGCCGGTGACGGTCAGGAGGGCTCCTCCTCCTCCTCCTCCTCCTCCTCCTCCTCGCCCGCGTACAGCGACTCCCGCGTGAGCTCGCGCGCCTTGCCGTCGAACAGCTTGATCTCCAGCAGGTCTTGGCGGTAGTCGTCGGGGGCGATCAGCGTGAAGCGCTCGTCGATCAGCGGGCACTGGTCGACCGTCAGGTCTGCCAGCTCGGCGGTGACGATCTCCCCGCCTTCAATCAGCGGCCGTCCCCACACGAGCGTCATGGCGGCGACCGCGCCGTGCTCGCCGCGCCACGAGCCGATCACCTCGTCGCACAGGTCGAGCGTCCAGTCCGGGTTGCGCTCGGCGGTCTCGTCGGTGAAGTCGACGTACGCGGAGAACTCGCTCGGCTCCTCGTCGTCGAGGCCGGGCAGGAAGCGCACGTAGCCGAACAGCTCGTACCCCGCGGACGTGAGCGCGGTCCCCGGCAGGTAGGTGTGCCCGTGCCAGGTGCGGTCGGGATACCAGCTGATGGGCCCGGGATCGCCGATGTCGTTCTCGCCTTCCAAGCGCAGCGCGGCGCTGAGGAACTCCTCCTGCAGGCGCTCCGCCCAGCGCCCGTACGGCAGCTCCTCCTGCGGGGGCTCGGCGGCGAAGCGGGGCACGAAGCGTTCTTCGGGGGCCATCGTCGCCCGGCAGCGTAGCCGGCTCACGCCGCCCGTAGCACGGCGGCGGCACGCTCGGGCTCGACGATGTTGAGGTTCACGTCGGTTGACAGCTCGAGGCCCGCCAGATGCGTGAGCCGCGGCACGATGTCGATGCGCCAACAGAAGTCCTCGGCGCCGCGCGGTGCGGTGCGCACCCACAGGTTCAGCGGCGGGCTCGACCCGAGGTAGCGCGCCAGCCGGCACAGGCCGTCGTGCAGCAGCGCGGCGCCGGACGGGCCGTCGTCCTCGAAGCGCGCGCGCGGGGTGCGCGGGGCGAGCATCAGCTGGAAGGGCAGGCGTGAGGCGTAGGGGGCCATCAGCACGGCCTCCTCGTCGATCGCCACGATCCGCTCGCGCCGGCGCACCTCCTCGGCGACCAGGTCGCCGAGCAGGCTCTGGCCCATCGTGCGCGTGGTGTACGCGCCCGCGCGCTCACGCTCGCGGGCGACGGTCGCAGGCACGAAGTCGAGCGCGTACAGCTGCGCGTGCGTGTGCGGCAGCGAGGCGCCCGCCTCACGGCGCTCGTTGACGATCAGCTGCAGGTAGGCGCTGCCGGCGTGCGCGCGCATGCGCTCGCGCCACACCTCCACCGCGCTCACCACCTGCTCCACCGGCAGCTGCGCCAGCGAGAGCACCGGCTGCGGGCCGTTGACGATCACCTCGTGCGCGCCGCTCGCCGGCAGCGACTCGAACAGGTCCGGCGCCCCGCGCCCCGCGCGGGCGAGGAGCCCGCCCGCCCGGGCGCCCGCCCGCGCGGCGCCCGCCGCGTCACCCCCGCTCGCCGCGCCACTGTCGGCCCCGCCCTCCCCGCGCGCGCCGTTCGCGCTGACGAGCGCGGGGAACAGGTTGGGGACGACGCGCACGGTCCAGCCGGGCGAGTCCGCCGGCCCGCCGGCGGGGCGCACGGCATACAGCTCGGGGGGCGTGCGCTGCTCGTGCCCCTCGGCGAACGGGTCGCTCTCCGGGTCGATCGCGTCGGGCGGTGCGCAGCGCGGCTCGCCGCCGGGGCGCAGCGAGCGCTCGCCGGCGACGATCGTCCGGTGCCCGCTCAACGGGTCGATGCGCACCTCCTGCAAGCTCAACCGTCCAGCGCGTAGCGCCTGATCGCCTGTTCGAGCTTGGCCACGCTGGCGAACGGACCCAGGTGGATGAACTGCTTGCCGCTGCGGTTGTAGAACACGGTGGCGGGCGTGAACACGGAGTCGGTGATCGCGATCCCCGCCTGGCCGCTTTGGTCGTAGTAGCTCGGGTAGCCGACCGGGAAGGAGCGCAGGAACGCGCGCGCTTCGCTGCGGCTGGCGTCGTTCGAGTCGATGCCCAGGAAGGCTACTTCGCGACCGCGGGAGACAGAGACGTGCTGAAAGATCGGGGCCTCGTCGCGGCACGGTTCGCAGTCTGAGGCCCACTTGTCGATCACCAGCGGCGTCCCGCGCAGCGCCGCCAGGCGCGCGCGCAGCGCTGGCAGCCCGCCGGGGAGGATCTGATCGGCTTGCGCGTGCAGCGCCGCCAGCGGTTCCGGCCCGCCGGACAGGCGCGCGCGGATCTGCGCGGCGGTCAGCTTGACCGCTGGCGGGCTCGAGGAAGTGGCGCTGAGCTGCACCAGGCCGACCACCAGCAGCGCGAGCACGGCAACCGCTGCGGCGGTCATGGACAGGCGCTTGAGCGTCATCGGCGTAAGGGTGTCAGATGGCGCTCGCTTCAATCGCGCCTGCGCGTGTTATATCCTGCAAGCACATCGGAGTCGGGTCGCATAAGGGCGCCCGACGAACAGCGCCGTGGGGCGCTACCTCCAAGCCAAGCCGAAGCGCAGCTTCGACGCCGGCCCTGTCTAGAAGTCCACAGCCTCAATGGCCGAGTCCACCTCAGTGGCCCTCGCGGCCACGACCATTCCAAGCTCCGCCGACATAGCTCGCGCGGAAAAGTTCGTGCGCGAGCGTTTCGTGCACGAGGGCGAGGACGCCCAGCTGGCGCTCGCGGCTGGCACACCGCGCAGGCGCGCGCTCGACCAAGCGCTGGCGGAGCTCGCGGAGGACCCCAAGGCCAAGAGCCCGTCGACCGCCTGGCGGCGCGAGTTCTCGCTGCTGCTGGGGCTCGAGCGGCTGCTCTCCGACGAGGAGCCCAAGCTCGCCGACGGCACGGTCCTGTCCGCCCACCAGGTGGACGCGTTGTCGGGGACGCTGACCGCGCTGCTCGCCGAGGCGCAGCGCAGCGCGAACGGCGCCAACGGCCGCACGGCCGCGTCGGCCTCGCCGGAGCTGCTCGCCTCGGCGGACATCCTTGGTCCCGCGGGCGCCAGCTCCCCCTCCAGGGACGACGCAGCCAACGCTGGCGAGCCGCCGTCCAACGGGGCGGCCGTGCGGGACGCGGAGGCGGCGGAGGACGAGGACGACGAGGAGGACGAGGAAGAGGACGAGGAGGACGAGGAGGACGAGGAGCTGGGCCCGGTGCAGCGTGCGGCGCCCGACGAGGAGGAGGACGAGGAGGAAGAGGAAGAGGAGGAGCTCGAGGAGGCAGAGGACGAGGAAGAGGAAGAGGAGCTGCAGGGCGAGTCGGAGTCCGATGAGGAGCCGCGCGACTGGGAGGAAGAGGACGAGGAGGAGTCGCTGGCCGAACAGCCGGAGGACCCGAATGCGGCCAAGCGCTTCTGGTTCGAGCACGCGACCGGCGCCGGCAAGACGGTCGCGGCGCTGGGCTTCGTGGAGGCGTCGCACACGGGTGGCGTGCTGATCCTCACCCACCGGCGCAACCTCGTGGACCAGTTCCTGGGCGAGCTGCGCGACCGCGGCTACTCGACGCGCATCAGCCGTCCGCTGCTGAAAGGCGAGGACTCGGTCAAGGGCCCGGTGACGGTCGAGACCTACCAGTGGTTCGTGCGCAACGCGGGCAAGATCTCCAGCGCGTACACGATCGTGATCTGCGACGAGGCGCACACGGCGCTGGGCGAGAAGACGAGCGGCGCGATCCGCGAATGGACGGGGCCGATCTTCATCGGCATGACGGCCACGGGGGCGCTGATCGCGCGCCACGTGACCGACCTGTTCCCCACGCAGACCTCGCGCTTCGACCTCGCGCAGGCGGCGCGCAGGGGCGTGATCGCGCCGCTGCGCTGCGTGCGCATCTCCCCCGGCGTGGGCGTGCGCACGATCGCCAAGGTGCCGTTGCGCCGGGGAGAGGTGGACACGGAGTTCGACCAGGACGAGCTGGCGAAGCTGCTCGACCAGCAGCCGTTCAACCTGGCGGTGGCGAACCTGTACAAGACGCGCTTCAACGGCGTTCCCGGCGTGGTGTACGCGGCGGGCGTGCGCCACGCGTACAACCTCGCGGAAGCGTTCCGCGCGGAGGGCATCAAGGCGATGGCGGTCTCCGGCGAGACGCCCAAGCGCGAGCTGGTGGGCATCCTCGCGCGCTACGAGCGCGGCGACATCGACGTGCTGATCAACGCGCAGCTGCTGGCCGAGGGCTGGAACAGCCCGCGGGCGACGGTGTGCGTGCACCTCGCGCCGACGGCCTCCAAGCGCATCTACCAGCAACGCGTGGGCCGCGTCACCCGCCGGCACCCTGGCAAGGAGGCGGGGCTGGTGGTGGACTTCGTACACCCCGCGACCAAGCACGATGACCCGGTGGTGACGCTGCACTCGCTGCTGGACAGAGATGTTTATAGAGGTGGAGCGATCGTGGTGGGACCGGTGCGGCGTGGGCGCGGGCGCAGGATGCGCGTGGAGCGCCGCGTGCTGCCGGTGTGCGCGGAGGAGGAGCGCCGCTTTCAGGTCTTCGAGCGTGAGCTGTGGCGGATCGCGGTCGAGCACCTGGACTACGGCGAGCAGCACCTGTGGGCGGCGCTCGCCGGTGCGCGCGTCGCCCCAACCGGGTGGCGCAGGGCGCGGGCGATGCTGCACTTCGACCGCACGGGCGAGCTGAAGAGCCGCTTCCTGATCACGGCGGTCAAGCGCAACAAGAACCCGCAGCTGCGCCTGCGCGCGCTGACGGACATCGCGGCGCTGCGCGACGCGGACGCGTTCGACGAGGCGATCGACATCATCGGCGGCTGGCCGCGCGAAGAGCGCAAGGAGGCGACGAAGATCATGCTGCGGGCGCTGGTCGAGCGGCGGATCGGCCGCCGCGACCAGGCGAACGCGTGGATCTGGCGCCTGGCGGAGTACACGCGCGACGTGCACGAGGAGTACGCGGTGCAGCGCTGGCCGGAGACCAAGCGCCTGCTGGGGCTGCTGGTGAACTCGGCGGGCGGCGCGCACGCGCGCAACGCGCGCCGGCTGATCCACGCGGCGCGCAAGCAGGACCGCCGGCTGGCGGCCGCGCTGCTGGCCGCGGCGCTGGCGCACACGCCGGAGGCCGAGGAGGCGCTGCGCGGCGCGCGCACGCGCATGGCGCGCAAGCCGCCGGCGCTGGCGCGCGAGCTGCTGCGCAACTTCCCCAAACGTCGCGCGCGCAACGCCCGGCGCAAGCGCAAGGGGGCGAACAACGGCGCGCTCGCCGAGGGCGTGGTGGCGCCCCCCGAGCCCGCCGCCGCCGAGCTCGGCTCTTAGGCGGGCGTCCGCAGGTGCACCTCGCCGGCGTCGAGCGTCGTGCGCCCGCCGCCGTCCAGTGCGACCACCAGGCGCCCGGCCCCGTCGATGCCCTCGGCGCGTCCCCGTCCCGACGCCCAGGCGATCTCGCGGCCGAGCAGCGCGTCGCGGCTGCGCCACGCCCCGAGCGTCGCGTGCGCCGGCTCGCCCAGCCGCTGCTCCAGGGCCGCCAGCAGCCGCGCGAGCGTCGGCTCGATCGCGCTCTGGGGAAGGCCCAGCGTCGCCGCCGGCAGCCCGGCGGTGGGCTCACCGCCCTGAGCGACCGCCGCGGCGCGCAGCTCGGGCTCGAGCTCCTGCAGGCGCACGGCGACGTTCAAGCCGACGCCGATGACCGCCCACCCCTGCTGGGGACGCCCCTCCACGAGGATGCCGGCGAGCTTCGCCAGGCTGCCGCGCCCGCCGGCGTCGGCGCCGCGCGGCGCATCCCCACCCTTCCCCGCGGGGGACGCTGCGATCACGACGTCGTTCGGCCACTTGATCTGCGCCTGCTCCCCCTTCGAGGACGATGCGTCGGCGGCGTCGCACACGGCCACGGCGGCGATCAGCGGCAGCAGGGGCGGCGTACGCTCCGGGGCCGCCCAGCGCAGGAGCAGCGACATCAGCAGCGCGCTGTTGGCCGGCGCCAGCCAGCGCCTGCCCTGGCGTCCGCGCCCGGCGGTTTGCTCGCCGGCGGTGACGAGCGTCCCGGACGGCGCGCCCGCCAGCGCCAGCTCGCGGGCGCGGTCGTTGGTGGAGCGCGTGCGGCGCAGGTGCACGCGCGGGCTGCCGAGGTGGGGGGCGTCGCGGTCGGCGGCGGCGGTTGGCGTTCGCGTCGGTGCTCCGCTCACACCGCGCGGACCGTCAGCTCGTCGTCGGCGCCTGCGCCGAGGAGCTTGGCGGCGGAGCCGCGGTTGACGGCGAGCGCAACCATGCGGGTGGCGTCCTCGTAGATCAACAGCTCCCCTGGAGTCACCTCGGCGAACGTGGCGGCGTATTTGGCTGTGCGCGCGGCGCCTTCGTGGCTGATGGTGAGCGTGTCGCCGAGCCGCGCGCCGAGCGCCGTGAGCTGCTCGTGGGCGGCGTCGAGGATCAGGTTGCCGAACGTGTCGCTGCGCAGCACGTGCACGGTCAGCGTGTCGTCGCTGAGATGGGCGGTGGGCAGGCCGAAGCGGCGCAGCTGCTCGACCTCCAGCGGCTCGCCGACGGCTTCCAGGGGTTCGCCGGCGGCGAGCGCCGCGGCGACGGGGGCGAAGATGTCGCGGCCGTGAAAGGTGCGCGACACGGGCTCCAGGCGCTCGGGCGAGTGGCCGATGTCGACCGCCTCGATCACCCCGCCCAGGGCTTCGGCCGTTGGTATCAACAGGCCGTTGTCCGGTCCCACGAGCGTGCGTCCCTGGTCGAACGTGCGCAGCGCGACCGAGCGTCGCGCGTGCCTGCCGACGGCGCTCACGCCTGGGTCCACGACCGCGAGGTGGACGCCGGCGGGCATGAACGGGATCGCCGAGCGCAGCACGATCGCGCCGGCGCGAACGTCGTGGCGCGGCACCGAGTGGGTGAGGTCGATCACGCGTGCGCTCGGGCAGCGCCTGGCGATCACCCCGTGGCAGACGCCAACGAACTCGTCCACCAGCCCGTAGTCCGAGAGGAAGGTGATGACGGGTGGGAGCTCTCTATCGTTGAACATCGCTCGCTCGTAGTTGCACGTCGGCTAGCAGCGCTTCGACCATGCCATCGACATCATGGCGCTCGGCCTTGACATCGGGTGAGAGTCCGTGCTCGCACAGCGTTTCGCTGGTCACAGGACCGATCGAGACGATACGTGTGCCTGCGGACAAGCGTGCGTCCCCGCCAGCCGCCGCCAGCAGGAAGCGGACGGTCGAGGAGGAGGTGAACGTCACGTAGTCCGCCGTCCGCACCGCCTCCAGCCGCTCGGCCGGCAGCGGCTCGGCGACCGTCTCATACAGCGCCAGCACGTCCACCTCGGCACCGCGCGCGCGCAGCGCCTGCGGGAGCGCCTCGCGCGCGTCGCGCGCCGTGGCGACCAACGCCCGCTCGACCGTCACCCCCGACAGCGCCTCCACGAGCGACTCGGCGACGGCGCGCTCTGGGATGACGTCGGCGACGATGCCGCGCTCGGCCAGCGCGCGGGCGGTGCCCGCGCCGATCGCAGCCATGCGTGTTCCGGCGAGCGCACGCGCGTCGCCCGGTGGGTGGACGCCATCGTGCAAGCGCGCGAACAGCGCCCGTACGCCGTTGGCGCTCGTCAGGCAGATGAGGTCGTAGGGGGAAGGGTCGATCGTGGGGTGGGCGGGATCGAGGATCGTCTGCGTGCGGATGACCGGCGCCTGCACCACGCTCGCGCCGAGCGCTTCCAGGCGTCCGGCGAGCGCGCTCGCCTGCGCGCGGGCACGCGTCACCGCCACCGTCAGCCCCCGCAGCGGCCGTGTGGGCAGCCAGGCGAGCTCCTCGGCGAGCGCTGCAACGGGGCCAATGACGGTGATCGAAGGGGCACGGATCTGTGCCTCCGCCGCGGCCTGCGCGATCGTCTCCAGCGTTCCCGTGACCGTGCGCTGGCGCGGCAGCGTGCCCGCTTCCACCACCGCCGCCGGCTGCGCTCGCGGACGCCCCGCGTCGATCAGGGCCGCCGCGATCTCCGCCAGCCGGCGCACCCCCATGTACAGCACGAGCGTGCCGGGGAACGCGGCCAGCGCGGGCCAGTCGATCGCCTCCTCGGCGCCGTCCGCGCGTGTTTGGCCGGTGACCAGCGCGACCGCCCGCGCGCGCCCGCGGTGGGTGACGGGGATGCCCGCGTATGCGCTTGCCGCGATGCCCGCCGTCACGCCGGGGACGACCTCGAAGGGGATACCCGCCGCGCGCAGCGCGAGCGCCTCCTCGCCGCCGCGCCCGAACACGAACGGGTCGCCGCCCTTCAGGCGCACGACAGTCCGCCCGCTGCGCGCCCGCTCGATCAGCAGCGCCTGCGTGTGCTCCTGTGCCACCGACGGCCCGCCGCCCTCCTTGCCCACGAACAGCAGCTCGGCGTCCGCGCGCGCGCCGTCGAGCGCGGCGTCGGGGATCAGCCGGTCATGGAGGATCACGTCCGCCGCCGCGATCAGCTCCAGCGCACGGGCGGTCAACAGGCCGGGGTCGCCGGGGCCGGCGCCGACGAGGTAGACCCGCCCGCTCACGATCCGACCGGCCAGTGCTCCAGGTTGAGCTCGGGCATGGGGAAGTGCTTTGGATTGCCCGTTGCGAGCCGCGCTCCGATTGCCATTGCGGCTGCTGCGACCAGGCAATCAGCTTGGCTGAGCGTGATTCCCCGGCTGGCGAAGTCCCGTCGCCAGCGCCCAGCACGTTCGCCCTCGACCCGACCGAGGGGCGCAAGATGGAGTCCGCGCAGGAATCGCAGGACGCGCGCCTCTTGCTCGACGTTCGTGCCTCGCAACACCTCGTCCACGTTGACAGCGCATGTCCACGGGACTTCTCCGGCGTCCAGCGATTGTTGTATCCGCTGCGTGGCGGGACGCTGGCGCAACGCGTCGATCAGAACGGTCGTGTCGAGCAGCAGCGGCAATCGTCAGCCGACACGGCGCGGGTCGCTGAAGCGTTGGTCGTGGACCCAAGCAGCAGGATCGGCGTCCCAATCGCGACCGTCATCGGTGAGGACCCCGAAACCAGATTCGATGTCTTCGCGGCGCCGTGCGTCGTCGAGCGCGCGGCGCAGGGTGTCGGCGATGAAAGTGCTGCGACGGCGTCTGCCCACGCGCTTGTCGAGCTGTTCGACGAGCTCGTCATCGAGGCTTATGTGCAATCGCATGGCCACAACGTAGCACACACTGGGAACCCGGTCTGAGGGGTCCGCTCACGCCAGGCTCGCCATCTCCGCGGCCCGCGCCAGCAGCTCCCCTGCGCCCACCGCCAGCAGCCGCTCCGCCGCCCGCCGCCCGAGCGCCTCGGGGTCGTAGAAGCCGCCGAGCAGCTCGTCGCCGATCCACTCCGATCCGTCGGGCAGCCCCACCCACGCGCGCAGGTGCAGGCAGCCGCAGCCGGCGGGCACGGCGTAGGCGCCGAGCGGCGTGTGGCAGCTCGCGCCCAGCTCGCGCGCGAGCGCGCGCTCGGCGCGCAGGCATGCGAAGGCATCGTTGTCGGCGATCGCCTGCGCGGCCGCGCGCGCGTGCCGATCGTCGACGCGACCCTCCAGCGCGAGGGTGCCCTGGCCGGGCGCGGGCACGAAGCGCTCGGGGTCGAGCGTGCCGCCGGCCTCGGACTCGCGCCCCAGCCGCTGCAACCCTGCGCGTGCGAGCACGATCGCGTCGAGCCGTTCCCCAGGGTCGGCGAGCTTGCGCAGGCGCGTGTCCACGTTGCCGCGGATCGTCACCACATCGAGGTCCTCACGCACCGCACGCAACTGGGCGATGCGCCGCACGCTGCTGGTGCCCACGCGCGCGCCGGGCCGCAGCTCCTCGATCGCGCCTGCGCCGCACAGGACGTCCTCGCCGGCCGCTCGCGCGGGCGCGCCGTACAGGGCCAGCCCGTCGGCAAGCTCACCGGGGACGTCCTTGGCGGAGTGCACCGCCAGGTCGATCGCGCCGCCCTGGAGCGCGCGCTCGAGCTCGGCTACCCAGCGCGACTTGTCCCCCTGCGGGGACGATGCGCGCGTGTCGGCGTCGGCGCGATCGCCGCTGGTCCGGATGGGCACGATCTCGCACGCCTGCCCGGCGCCTTCCAGGCCGCGCGCCACCAGCTGCGTCTGCGCGAGCGCGAGCGCGCTGGCGCGCGTGCCGATCCGCATCGCCCGCGCGCGCCGAGCGGTCAATCCTGTGGCGGCGGCCCGGCGGCCCGTCGGCGCTTGCGGGCCTCCACGGGCTCATGCAGATCGTGGACCTGCGCGAGCTCGTTCGCCGGGCGCTCGCGCGCGGAGGCGTCATCATGCAGCGCGAACAGCTCGCGCACGAGCTCCAGGCTCGCGTGCCCGCGGTCTTCGCCGAGGCTGCGCAGGCGGATCGTCGGCTCGTGCAGCAGGCGGCTCATGACCGCGCGCGCGATCGCCTCCACGCGCGCGAGGTCGCGCGGCGAGGCCGAGTCCCAGCGGCCCGCGTTCTCCCCCAGCACCTGCTCGACGATGTCATCGCCATGTGCGCGCAGCGCGCCGATCGTGGGCAGCGCGTCGAGCTGGCCGAGCCAGCGGGCGAAGCGGTGGATCTCCTGCTCGACGATCTCCAGCGCCCGCGGCACCTCCTCGGCGCGCGCGCCGAGGTTGCGCGCGATCACGGCCTGCAGATCGTCGATGTCGTACAAGCTCACGCCTTCGAGCTCCGCGCACGCCGGGTCGATGTCGCGCGGCACGGCGATGTCGATCAACAGCAGCGGAACCCGCCCGCCGTGCCCCTCGCCGCGGCGCGCGCGTTGGGCCATCACCAGCTCGAGCTCCTCGCGTCCGACGATCGGGTGCGGGGAGGCGGTGGAGGAGACGACGATGTCGGCGTGCACCAGCTGATCGGGCAGTTTGTCCAGGCCGACCACCGACCCGCCGAAGCGTTCGGCGAGGCTCAGCGCGCGGTCGGCGTGGCGGTTGGCGACGAAGATCGTCCCGGCGCCCTGCTCGGCGAGCGCGCGCGCGGTCAGCTCGCTCGTCTCGCCCGCGCCGAGGATCACGACGTGGCGATCCTTCAGCTCCCCCAGCAGGCTGAGCGCGAGATCGACGGCCACCGACGGCACGCTCACGCGGCTGGCGCCGATCCCCGTCTCCGAGCGCACGCGCTTGCCGGTGGTGAGCGCCGCGGCGAACAGGCGGTTGGAGAGCGGTCCGGTGCAGCCGGCGTGCATGGCCGCCTCGTGCGCGCGCCGGACCTGCCCTTGGATCTCGGCCTCGCCGATGATCATCGACTCCAGTCCCGCGGTCACCCGGTAGAGCTGGCGCGCGGCGTCGCAGTTGCGCGGCGAGTAGATCGCCTCGGCGAGCTCCGTGGGACGGATCGCCGCGCGGCGGGCGAGCAGGCCGAGCACGTCGGACTCCGCCTGGACCAGATCCCCGCCCGCCCCGCCCACGACCAGGTACACCTCCGTGCGGTTGCACGTGCAGATCACCACCGCCTCGCGCACCTGCGCCGTGGCGGTGGCCTCGCGCATGAACTCGCTCGCCTCCGCGTCGGTGAACGCCAGGCGTTCGCGCAGCGCGACCGGCGCCGTCTTGTGCGAGACGCCGAGCGCCAGCAGCTCGCTCACGGGCGTCCCTTCACGGGGTACGCGGGCGTCGCCTCCCGTTGGTCGAGCGTGTGCTCGTCAGCGCGTTCGCGTGCAGCCTGGACGTCCAGCAGCTCCCCGAGCTCGCGCTCGATGCGGCTCATGCGGATCGCCATGATCGACACGTACACAAGCACGAGCGCGAACAGCACGATGTACGCGCCGGCCACGTACTTGCCGGCGGTGTGCAGCGGCAGCGCCGGGAGGGTCGCGAGCGGCGCGGGCGCCATCACGCCCCCGACCTGCCGGCTGCCGGCGCGGAGCCCACATGGTGAAGCGCCGGCGCCGCGCTGCGCGAGCGCGCGCCCGTGCTCGGCGCCTCGCCCGCCAGCCGCCGGCGCAGCGCGCGCACCTGCGCGCGCGCGTGCTTGGCGGTCAGCTCGTACTTGCACAGCGTGGCGAACAGCAGCGCCATCGCCACCAGCGAGACGAGCAGCGTGAAGGCCATCGACGCCGGCAGGTTGGAGGTGCTGGAGAACACGCGCGGGTGCAGGTACGCGGTGGTCTCGTTGACGGCGAGGTAGTTCAGCGGCACGAACGCGCCGGCGGTGATCGCGAACACCGACGCGTAGCGCGCCTGGCGCTCGGGGTCCTCGATCGCAAAGCGCAGCGGCTGGTAGGTGGCGTACAGCAGAAAGATGATCAGGAACGACACGAGCGTCGGCTCGCTCCACACCCACCAGTGCCCCCACGAGCCCTTCGCCCAGATCGAGCCGGTGACGAGCGTGCCGAGCGCGAAGATCAGGCTCATGTGGATGACCACATACGAGCGCATGTCCCAGCGCGCGTCGCGCGTGCGCAGGTACTGGATCGCCAGCAGGCCACCGAGCACGAACCCGCACAGCGCGATCGTCGCCAGCGGCACGTGCACGTAGAAGATCTTCTGCAGGAAGCCCTGTTCTTCTTCCAGCGGCGCGTAGAAGAACACGAGCGCCAGCGCGAGCGTCACGGCGATGACCGTGGCGATGCTCAACGCACGCAAGCCCCTGCCGTACGCAAGCGGCCGCGAGGCGGTCGGTGTGGAGCGTTCCACGGGTCGGTCAGTCCTCCAGGAGGAAGTCGAAAACAGCGTAGGCGATCAGCCCGAACACCAGATCATAGAGCCCAAGCGTCAGCAGCCATTTGCTTGCCGGGGCGCTTCCATGCGCTTCCACGAGCAACGGCGCGGTGGCGCGCGAGGCGCCGATGACGATCGGCACGAGCAGCGGCAGCGCGAGCAGCGGCCCGAGCAGGTCGCGCGCGCGGGTGTGCACGGCGAGCGCGCCGACGAGCGTGCCGATGACCGCCACGCCGACGTCGGCGAGCGCGAGCGTGGCGATCAGCCCCGGCAACGCCGGCCACGGCGCCGGCCCCAGCAGCAGCAGCGCGAAGGCGGGCACGGCGACGAGCTCGAGCACGAGCAGGTAGGCGAGCAGCGTCAGCGCCTTGGCGAGGAACAGCGCGCTGCGCTCCACGGGGGCGAGCAGGAAGCCGTCGAACCCCCCCTGGTCGGCGTCGGCGACGAACAGGCGGTTGACGCCGAGGAGCGCGGCGAACAGCAGCGTCACCCACAGGATCCCCGCCGCCTCCTCGCCTTCGACGCTCGCGCGGTCCAGCGCGAAGTGGAAGACGACGAACGTGCTGAGCGCGAACAGCGACATGCCGGGGACCGACTCGAGCGTGCGCAGCTCCACGAGCAGCTCCTTGCGCAGCAGCGCGCCGACGGTCTGCCACAGCGGCGTCTGGCGCTTGACGCCCGCGGCGGGCGCGGCTGCCGCCGGGCGCTCCAGCTCACGGGTGGCGCTCACCGGTACAGCCCCGCGATCTCCTCGGGCGCCACCTCGCTGGCCGCGCGCGCCAGCACCGGCCGTCCCGCCTGGAGACCGAGCACGACGTCGGCCTGCGCCAGCCCGCCGCTCGGGTCGTGGCTGCAGACCACGCGCGTGCATGGATGCCCACCCGCCCGCGCCCCGATCAGCGGCTGCACCAGCTCGACGGCCGCGGGATCGAGGTTCGCATAGGGCTCATCGAGCAGCAGCAGTTCGGGGTCGTGCAGCACGCAGCGCGCGATCGCCACCCGCTGGACCATGCCGCGCGAGAGCGTGCGCAGCGGCTCGCGCGCACGCTCGCGCATCGCCACCGCGTCGAGCAGCTCCTCCACGCGCGCCGCCCGCACGCCGTGCAGGCGCGCGTGGAAGCGCAGGTTCTCGCGCGCGCTCAACTCGCGATAGAGCAGCGGCTCGTGCGCGAGCACGCCGACGCGCCCGCGCACCGCCCACGCCTGCGCCGGCAGCTCACAGTCGAGCACGCGCACGCGACCGGCGTGCGGACGCAGCAGCGTCGCGAGCACGCGCAGCAGCGTCGTCTTGCCGGCGCCGTTGGGGCCGAACACGACGAGCGTCTGCCCCGCCGCCAACGACAGCCACACGTCGCTCAGCGCCTCGCGCTCGCCGTAGCGGCGTGTCAGTCCCTCCAGCTCCAGTGCAGCGGTCAACGCACGCGTTGTGTCGATAGGCCGAATCGGCTAAGCGACGCGGCCGTTTTTGGACGTTGATCGTGGCAAAGCACCGCAACTGCGAGGCGTTCATGCGGGTTCTCACGGCGAGGCTGCGGTTGTGCATTTCGTCTAACAGCGATGTGAGGGAGTCGCGTAATGGAACCCACAGACTGGTCACTTGAACGCATGTCGACCGCCGCGCTCGTGGTGCGCACGATCGACGCCCTGGACGAAAGCACCGAAGAACAGCGCGACGACCTGTTGGGCGAACTTCTGTGCGCAGCGTGGGGAAGCATCGTGGCCCAGAACCAGTAGCGCGAGCTACACCTGTATCGCGTGGGCGTCCTGCGCCCGCGCGATCAGCTCGCGCACGGCCTGCTCGCCGGACGCCCGCTCCCCGTCCTGCAAGAGCGCGATCGGGTCCGGCTGCCCGCCGACGATCCCCTCGAAGAACTCCTTGCGCCCTTGGTATGTCGGCAGCGTGCCCTTCGCCCAGCCGCGGACCTCGTTGAGCAACACGGCCAGCCGCGCGTAGGGCTCGCCGAACTGCGCTTCGATCTCGCGCTTCATGCGCTTGGCGAGCGCCGGCGAAGCGCCGGCGGTCGAGATGGCGATCGCCAACGGCCCGCTGCGCACGATCGCCGGCAGGATGAAGTTGCACAGCGGCGGCACGTCGACGACGTTCACGAGCATCGCGCGCCGCTCGGCGTCCTCGTACACGGCGATGTTCACGTCGGTGTCGTCGCTGGCGGCGATCGCCAGGAACGCGCCCTCGAGATCGCCAGCACCGGCGTACCGCCGGCGCTCCCAGCGGATGGAGCCCTCGGCCGCGTAGCTTGCGAGCGCCGGCTCGGCGTCCGGCGCGATCAGCGTGACCTGGCCGTCGCACGCGAGCAGGCCCTCGACCTTCTCCAGGCCCACCTCTCCCCCGCCGATCACCACGCAGCGCCGGCCCACGAGCCGCAGGCAGGCGATGTAGAAGGGGGTGTCGAGCATCCCCTGCACGCAGCTCTGGTCGCACACGCCCTTGCGCAGCTGGCACACGCACTCCTTGCCTGCATACGCTTGAGCGGGCATCGCCTCACAGAGTAGTGCAGGGCCGCGCCCCGCCCGGCGCCCCGGCGTCGCCGGTGGACGGCCCGCGTCGCTGGCCGGCACCCCGGCCGCCGACGGTGCTCGGCCGCCGCGCGGCAGCTAGCGCGGCAATCCGCGGCCGAAGGCGCGGGCGCCGACCCGCGCGAGCGCGATCGCCCCCTCGCGCCACGCGCGCTCGTGGTCGGAGTCGCGCGTCGAGCGCAGCTTGGCGACGGCGCGCATCGCGCGGGCGGAGGTGGCGTCGTACGGTCCCCACCACAGGCCGCGCATGCCGGGGGGGTCCCAGGTGATGAGCTTCTCCTGCGCGCACGCGCGCAGCCCGGCCGCCCCGAGCGTGCGCCCGAGCCCGCCGCCCACCGCCGCGCCCCACGGCCCACGCGAGACGGTCGGCCCCGGCAGGTGGTCGTTCAGCCACACCATGCCCGCGTGCAGCTCGCGCGCGATGCGCAGGCCCTGGTAGCGATCCGCCGTCCAGATCGACGCGCCGAGGCTGTAGGCGCCGCCGTTGGCAGCGGAGATCGCCTCGTCGATCGAGTCGACCGCCGTGAGCACCAGCACAGGCCCGTCGATCGGCTCGCGCATGATCCGCAGCTCGGCGCGCGCGTCGGTGATCACGCTCGGCGCGTAAAAGCAGCCGGCCGCGCAGCCCGCCGGGCGGACGGGACCGCCGCAGTGCACCCGCGCGCCGGCGGCGAGCGCCTCCTGCACGAGCTCGTCGATGTGCGCGGCGCGGCGCGCGGAGGCGAGCGGACCGACCTGGACGCGCGGGTCGCTGGGGTCGCCCACGGTGAGCGCCTGCGCCCCGCGCACGAGTCCCGCGAGGAAGCGCTCGTAGAGCTCGCGCGCGACGTACACGCGCTCGACCGACCCGCGCGCCTGCCCGGCGCCGGCACAACCCGCCCACAGCGCGCCGGCGACCGCGCGGCGCAGGTGCGCATCGGTGAGCACGAGCATCGCGTCCTTGCCGCCGAGCTCGAGCGCGACCTCCTTCTCGCGCGACACGCACGCCCTGGCGACCACCCGCCCGACGGCCGGCGAGCCGGTGAACAGGACCTTGCCGACCGGCGCCTTGGCGAGCGCCACGCCGACGTCGGCGCCGCCGTGCACGACCCGCACGAGCCCCTCCGGCAGCCCGGCGCGCGCGAGCACGCGCGCGATCCGCTCGCCCGCCAGGCACGCGCGCCCGGCGGGCTTGAACACCACGCCGTTGCCCGCCAGCAGCGCGCCGGCGATCTGCCCGAGCGGCTGTGCGAAGGGGGCGCTGCCGGCGCCGATCACGCCGATGACCCCGTACGGCTCGTACGCGATGCGCGCGCGCTTGGCGAGCGCCAGCGAGCGGTTGACCGCCACCCGGCGGGCGCTCAGGATCTCCGCCCCCTCGCGCGCGATCCAGCGCAGCGCGTCGATCGCCGCGAGCAGCTCGAGCGCCGCGACCTCCGCGCGCGGGCGCCCCTGCTCGCGGCCGAGCGCCTCGCGCAGCTCGTCGAAGTCGTCGATCACCGCCTGCGCCATCCGGTCCATGTAGCGCGCGCGGTCCTTGACGCGCAACAGCGCCCACAGCGGCTGGACCTTGGCGACCGCCTCCACCACCGCGTCGAGCTGCTCGGGCGCGGTCACTGGCACGCTGCCGAGCTTCACCCCGGTCGCGGGGTCGCGTGCGACCAGCTCCTCGCTCGCCGCCGGCTCGTCCGGGTCGATGGAGGTCTCGCTCGGGGACGCGCTCATCGAGGCGATTATCCCTCGCCGCGGGCGCGTGCCCGGCGAACCTCTGCCAGGCGCGCCGCGAGCGCCGCCTCGGCGTCGTCGGGCGCGTAGAAGCGCGCGCCGACCACGCCCTCCGGCGCCAGCTCCTGCTCGCTCACGTGGCCGGGGTGCACGTGGGGGTTGTCGTAGCCGCCGCGGTCTTGTCCTGGCCGTGGGCCGGAGCGCAGCCAGCCGGGCACGGGCGCGGCGCCGTGCTCGCGCACGTGGGACTCCGCGGCGGACAGCGCGCGCCCGGCGGCGTTGGACTTGGGCGCGAGGGACAGGTAGATCGCGGCCTGGGCGAGCGCGTAGCGCGCCTCGGGCAGGCCGACGTGCTCGACGGCGGCCGCCGCGGCGGTGGCAACGGAGAGCGCGTTCGGGTCGGCGTTGCCGATGTCCTCGGAGGCGAGGATGACCATGCGCCGCACGATGAAGCGTGGGTCCTCGCCGCCCTCGAGCATCACCGCCAGGTAGTACAGCGACGCGTCCGGGTCGGACCCGCGCGTGGCCTTGATCCACGCGGAGATGTAGTCGTAGTGGCGGTCGCCCTTTTTGTCGTACAGGATCGCGCGTCGCTGCAGCGCGTCCTCGACGCGCGCGAGCGTCACGCGCCGCTCGCCGAGCTCCCCCTGCGGGGACGATGCCGCCGCGGTCGCGGCGGCGAGCTCCAGGGCGTTCAGCGCGGTGCGCGCGTCGCCTTCGCTGCGCGCGGCGAGGAAGTCCAGCGCGGCGTCCTCCACCGACAGCCGCTCCGCGCCCTCGCCGGGGGCCCCGCCGCCCACCGCCAGCGCGGCGGCCGCCCGGTCCAGGACCACGCGCACCTCCTCTGCGCTCAACGCCTGCAGCGCGTACACGCGCAGGCGCGAGAGCAGCGCGCCGTTGACCTCGAACGCGGGGTTCTCGGTGGTCGCGCCGATCAGCGTCACCAGGCCCTCCTCGACCGCCGGCAGCAGCGCGTCCTGCTGGGCCTTGTTGAAGCGGTGGATCTCGTCGAGGAAGAGGACCGTTTGAACACCGCCTGCGGCGGCGGTGCCGCCATTCAGCTCGCGGCGATGCGCCGCGCGCTCGATCACCGCGCGCACCTCCGCGCGTCCGGCGGCGACCGCGCTCAGCTCCTCGAACGCCCCGCCCGCGTGCGCGGCGACGATGCGCGCGAGCGTCGTCTTGCCCGACCCCGGCGGGCCATGCAGGACCATCGAGTGCGCGTGCCCCTGCTCGATCGCCGTGCGCAGGGCCGAGCCGGCTGCGAGTAGGTGGGACTGTCCCACGAACTCGTCGAGGCTGCGCGGACGTACGCGCACGGCGAGCGGCTGGGAATGTCCGTCGTGCGGATCGTCCTGCCCCTGCGCACGCGACTCGCCAACCTGGCCAGACGTGTCCAAATGCCCCGCATCCTGGTCAAACAGCGAGTCCACCGGGGGTAGTATCGCGAGTGCAGCGACATCCCACGGCACCTCTCGCTGGAGGCGGTGGACGAGGGTTGTCGAACTAGTAGCTTCGATGCGACGCCGCAGTCCCGAAATCCCGCCCAGGGAGCGCTCAAACCGTGAGCACCGGCGTCGCTGAGCTGCTCCCCCCGCCCTCGGGAGGCGGTGGCCTGGAGTTCCTCGACGCGCGCGGCGACGTCGCGCGCTCGCCGCTGCAGCTGTTCTGGCAGCGCTTTCGCCAGGACCGCGTGGCGCTCGCGTCGCTCGCGTTCATCGTGTTCTTGATCGTCATCGCGCTCGCGGCGCCGCTCGTCGTCGGCATCCTCGGCCTGCCGGGGCCGAACGTGCAGAACCTGAGCCTCACCAACGCGTTCGGCTCGCCGCTGGGGCCGAGCCTCGCGCACCCGTTCGGCGTCGACCCGCTGGGAGAGGACGTGATGTCGCGGGTCATCTACGGCACGCGGGTCTCGCTCGAGGTGGGCATCATCGGCACGCTCATCTCGACCGTCATCGGCGTGACGGTCGGGACGCTCGCCGGCTTCTATCGCGGCGCGATCGACATGGTGCTCTCGCGCACCATGGATGTGGTGCTCTCGCTGCCGCTGCTGCTCTTCGGCCTGGGGCTCGCCGCCGCGTGCAGCGTGCGCGGCTGCCTGAAAGGGCTGATCGAGCCTGGCCTGGGGACCATCATCGTCATCATCGCGTTCGCCAACTGGCCCTATGTCGCGCGCATCGTGCGTGGTCTTGTGCTGTCGATGCGCGAGCGTGAGTTCATCGAGGCCGCGCGCGCCCTGGGCGCGTCTGACGCGCGCATCATGTTCAGGGAGATTCTCCCCAACCTCACCGCGCCGATCATCGTCTACGCCAGCTTGCTCGTACCCACGAACATCCTGTTCGAGGCGGGCCTTTCCTACTTGGGTGTGGGCATCCGTCCCCCGACCGCGAGCTGGGGGCAGATGCTCGCCGCGGCCACGCCGATCTTCAACACGGCGTGGTGGTACATGGTCTTCCCCGGCGCAGCGCTGCTGCTGACGGTGCTGGCCTTCAATCTGCTGGGCGACGGGCTGCAGGACGCCCTGAACCCGAGGACCGCCCGATGAGGGCATCGCTACACGACACAGGAGGCGTCCGAATGAGGTCCATCAGAACGATCCTTGCCATCGCCGTGGCGGGCTCGACGGCACTGGCGCTGGCCGCGTGCGGCTCGTCCTCGTCAGAAACCACCTCGAGCACGAAAGCCACCAGCGCGAGCGCCATCAGCACGCCGGGCTATCCGAGCCCGACCACCGAGTCGCTGGGCGGCAAGCGCGGTGGGACGCTGGAGGTGCTCCAGGAAAGCGACTTCGAACACCTCGATCCGGGCATCACCTACGCCGCGCTCGACTACCCGGTCGTGTTCGCCACGCAGCGCCCGCTGTACTCCAACAAGCCGAACTCGACCGAACCCACCCCCGACATGGCCGCCGGCCCGCCGGAAATCGCGGCGAACAACAAGACGGTCACGGTGCACATCAAGGAAGGCATCCACTTCAGCCCGCCGGTCAATCGCGAAGTGACCTCCGAAGACGTCGCCTACGCGATCGAGCGCGGCGCCAATCCGGACGTGGCGAACCCCTACCTGAAAACGTACTTCAACTCGCTCGAAGGCGTCGAACAAGCCGACGGAGGCCCGATCAAGGGCATCGAAACGCCGAACAAGCACGAGATCGTCCTTCACCTGGACGAACCCAAGGGGCAACTCGTGGCCGACGCGTTGGTGCTGCCGCTGACCGCCGCGGTGCCGAAGGAATATGCGGAAAAGTACGACAAGAACAAGCCGTCGAACTACGCCGCCTACGAGGTCGCGACGGGGCCGTACATGCTGAAGAACGACGCGGAAGGCAAGGTGCTCGGCATCGGCTACGTGCCCGGCAAGTCGGCGACCTTGGTGCGCAACCCGAACTGGAATCCCAAGACCGACTTCCGCCCCGCGTACCTGAACGAAATCGACATCAAGATCGGCGGCTCAGAGCCGGTCATCGACCGCCAGGTGCTCGAAGGCACGAACGTCGTGCAAAACGAGCCGGTGCCACAGTCCGGCGTGCGGCTTGCCGCTGAACACTACAAAAGCCAGATGGACATCTCGCCCGGCGGGGGCAATCGCTATGTGGCGCTCGACAACAAGGTCGGGCCGTTCGCGAACATCGACCTGCGCAAGGCGGTGTGGGCGGCGCTCGACCGTGTGGCGCTGAACAAGGAGCGCGGCGGCGAAGTCGTCTCCACCGTGGCCACGCACTTCATCTACCCGACGATCAACGGCTTCGAACAGGCCGGCGGCCTGAAGGGGCCGACGGGTCCGCAGTTCGACTACAACGAACACCCCGAAGGCGACATGGCGATCGCCGAAAAGTACATCAAGCTCGCCGGCTACCCGAGCGGCAAGTACACCGGCACGCAGACGGTGCAGGTCGTCGGCGCGAGCAGCCCGCCGGAAAAGGAAGACGCAGAAGTCGTCAACCAGACGCTGAAAAACCTCGGCTTCAACACCAAGCTCACGCTCGTGGAAGTCTCGACGATGTACGCGAAGTACTGCGGCGTGCCCAAAGAAGAGATCGACGTGTGCCCGAACGTCGGCTGGATCGCCGACTTCGCCGACCCGCAGACGGTGCTCGACGTAACGTTCGCCGGGAAGTCCATCGAACCCGTTGGCAACGTCAACTACGGGCAGGTAGACAATCCGAAAATCAACAAGGCAATCGCGGCCGCGGAAGTCGTCCAAGGCAAAGAAGCACGCGGCAAGGCGTGGGCGAAAATCGACGACGAACTCGTCGAAGACGCAGCCGCGGTTCCGTTCGACTGGGAAAAGACACCGCGACTGGAGGGCAAAGACGTGCACGGCGTGGCGATGCTGTGGAACGAAGGCGCGTGGGATTACAGCTTCACTTCGCTGAAGTAGCGCGGGCGCGGCGAGCATGATCCGCTACATCATCCGGCGCCTGCTGTGGGGCGTGGTGTTGCTGATCGTCCTCGCCGTGCTGATGTTCATCCTGTTTCGCGTGTTGCCGACGGCCAACCCCGCGCTGTTGCGGGCGGGGCGCGACCCGCAGCCCAAGCTGGTGAAAGAGATCGAAGTCGTGCTCGGCCTCAACAAGTCGCTGCCGGTCCAGTGCTGGGACTACCTGAAGGAAATCTTCCTGCATTTCGACTTCGGTTACAGCTATTACAGCCAGGAGTCGGTCAGGAGCCTGATCGCGGAACGCCTGCCGGAGACCCTCTCGTTGACGGTCGGCGCGGCCGTGCTGTGGATCGTCGCCGGCCTGTCGGTCGGCATCGTCTCGGCGCTGCGGCGCCACTCGTTCCTCGACCGCGCGCTGATGGGCGGCGCCCTCGTCGCGATCTCGGCGCCGGAATTCTGGCTGGGCCTGGTGTTCCTGTTCCTGTTCGCATCGGACATCGGGAAATTCAAGGTCTTCCCAGGGGCGGGCAGCTATGTCGGCCTCACCAGCGACCCGTGGAAATGGTTCACCTCGCTGATCATGCCGTGGATCGTGCTCGCCTCGGGCTCGGCCGCGGTCTTCGCGCGGCTGATGCGCGGCAGCTTGAGCGAGACGATGAACGAGGACTACATCCGCACGGCGCGCGCCAAGGGCCTGAAGGAGCGAGACGTGGTCCGCCAGGGTGTGCGCGCGGCGATCAACCCGATCGTGACGCTCTTCGGCCTGGAAGTCGGCGTGCTGCTGGGCGGGGCGATCCTCGTGGAAGTGGTGTTCGACATTCCCGGCATCGGCGAGCTCTTCTACAAAGCCATCCAGACCTCGGACTTCCCCGTCACGCAGGGGACGGTGCTGCTCGGCTCGATGTTCATCATCCTCGCGAACATCGTCGTGGACGTCGGCT
This sequence comes from Solirubrobacteraceae bacterium, assembly GCA_035504435.1. Lineage (GTDB taxonomy): Bacteria > Actinomycetota > Thermoleophilia > Solirubrobacterales > Solirubrobacteraceae > Palsa-744. The sequence goes on along the minus strand of DATJRV010000102.1, from coordinate 1,341 downwards.
ACGCGTATCTCGACCCCAGGGTCAGATACTCGTGAGCCGGCGCGATCTCGCCGGCGCGCCGAGCACGAGCGAGCCGCTGCTGAGGGTGGAGGAGCTGCGCGTCGAGTTCCCCACCGAGGATGGCGTCGTGCACGCCGTCGACGGGATCACCTACCAGGTCTTGCCCGGACGCACGCTGGGGATCGTGGGCGAGTCCGGCTCGGGCAAGACGGTCGCCTCGCTGACCACGCTCGGGCTCACCCGCCGCCAGGGGGCGCGCATCTCGGGGCGCATTCTGTTCGCCGGCCAGGACCTGGTGACGCTCCCCGAAGACCGCCTGCGGGCGATCCGCGGCAACGACATCGCGATGATCTTCCAGGACCCGTTGTCCTCGCTGCACCCGCTGTACAAGGTCGGGGCGCAGCTGATCGAGGCGGTGCGCGCCCATCGCGACGTCCCCAAGGCGCGGGCGCGCGAGCGCGCGATCGAGCTGCTCGCCCTGGTGGGCATACCCGACCCGGCGAGGCGCGTGGACGAGTACCCGCACGAGTTCTCCGGCGGCATGCGCCAGCGCGCGATGATCGCGATGGCGCTGGCCAACGAGCCCAAGCTGCTGATCGCCGACGAGCCGACGACGGCGCTGGACGTGACCGTGCAGGCGCAGATCCTCGCGCTGATGGAACGCCTGCAGCGCGAGCTGGGGATGGCGATCGTGATAATCACGCACGACCTCGGGGTCGTCGCCGAGGTGGCCGACGACATCGCCGTCATGTACGCCGGGCGAATCGTCGAGACGGCGAAAGCGCGCGAACTCTTCTCCGCGCCCGAGCACCCCTACACGTGGGGGCTGCTGAAGTCGATCCCACGCCTGGAGGCCGGGCGTGTCGAGCAGCTCGTGCCGATCCCCGGCACGCCGCCGAGCCTGATCAGGCCGCCCTCGGGCTGCCACTTCCATCCGCGCTGCCGCTACAAACAGCCGGACCACGCGCGCATCGACCCGCAGCTCGAACCGCTGGCCGGCGAACCCGAGCACTTCGTGGCGTGCCTGCTCGACCCCGAGACGCGCAGACGCCTGTGGGGGGAGCTGCGCGAGGGTGCCACGCCCGACGAGGCGATCGACGCCGCCGGACTGCCCGGAGCGCAGGTGTGAGCGGCGAGGACGGCGGGCTCTTGGGGGGCGGGGGCGGGGGCGGCGAGGCGCCGAAGCTCGCCGCCGACGGCGCCACCGCCGCCGGCGTGCTGGCAGCTGCCCAGGCGGCTGCCCCGAACGGACCCGCGGGAGCCGCGGGCAAGCCGCTGATCGAAGTGCGCAACCTCGTCAAGCACTTCCCCATCACACGCGGGATCCTCTTCCAGCACCGC